>NZ_JBEZLP010000003.1:0-551225 GCF_040652195.1 Streptomyces sp. NPDC048278 | reverse complement strand
AGCAACCGTCGTCCACGGGGAGCCCGGATGATCGACACGCCGTCCCTGGTGGACCAGTACTGCCACGGCGCCCTTACGGGGCGCTGTCCGGGCCCCGTAAGGGGCGCGGGGAACTGCGCGATCAACCCCCACCGGCCCGCGGATCAATCACGACCGCCCGACGGAACCCCGAGCACCCGCGCCTCGACATCCGGGTCGACCCCGATGCCCGCCCGCACGGGCACCGCACCGTCGAGGCCCCGCAGCCACTCCCACGTGTCGGCCACCGTCACCCCCACCGGCCGGCACCGCAGCCCCGTCGCCAACGCCCGCGACACGTCCACTCCGTGCACGCCGTCGTGCAGCTCGCTGTCCGGCGGCACCCACACCGGCAGCTGCGTCCACGGCTCGATCCCGGCCGCCAGGACCGCCTCCGGCCCGGTCCACCGCAGCTCGGCAGCCGAGCCGGTGCTCCGCCGGCACGCTTCGAGCAGCTCGCCCATCGTGGCGTGCCCCGGCGGACTCACCAGGTTGTACGGCCCGGACAGGCCCTGCTCGAACGCCCCGAGGGTCCACTCGGCGAGGTCCCGGACGTCCATGAACTGCACGGGCAGCCCGCGCGGGCCCGGGGCCAGCACCGGCCCGCCCCGCGCGATCCGGGTCAGCCACCAGGGCAGCCGGCCGACGTTCTCGTACGGCCCGAGGATCAGCCCGGCCCGTACCAGCACCGAGCCGTCCGCGCCGAAGGACTCCACGGCGGCCAGCTCACCGCCCCGCTTGTCCTGCGCGTACTCGGTCGCCTCCGCGCCGGGCGCGGCCCCCGTCACCAGGACCGCCTCCTCGGTGTACCCGGCGGGGCGCGGCCAGTCGTACACCGAGAGGCTCGACACGTACGTATACCGTCCCGCACGGCCCCGCAGCAGCCGTGCCGTCGCCTGCACGGCCCGGGGCGCGGAGGACCAGGTGTCGACGACCGCGTCCCACTCGGTGCCGTCCGCCAGCGCGGTGAGGCCGTCGGGTGCGGTGCGGTCGCCGTGCAGCGACCGCACCCCGGCCGGGGGCCGACGGCTGCCCCGGTGGAACACCGTCACCTCCCAGCCGCGCCCGAGCGCCGCCTCGACGACCGCCCGCCCCACGAACTCCGTACCGCCCAGCACCAGAAGCCTCATGCCGTTGATCGTGCCCCCGGGGGACACCGGACCCAACAGGGTTCAGCCGAGGGCGGAGCGGCCCGTCGGAAGCGGTGTCTCAACGGCCCGTCGGCGGCGTGTACTTGTATCCCACCCGGCGGACCGTCTGGATCGCCCGGCGGTGCTCCGCGCCGAGCTTGCGACGCAGCCGCGCGACATGGACGTCGACCGTGCGGCCGTCGCCGACGTGGCCGTAGCCCCAGACCGTGGTGACCAGCTGGTCGCGGGTGTGCACCCGGCCCGGGTGCGCCACCAGATGGGCGAGCAGCTCGAACTCCAGGTAGGTGAGGTCGAGTTCACGCCCGTCGACCTGGGCGGTGCGCTCCACGGTGTCGACGGTGACGAGCGGCGGCCGGCTGCCGGTCGCGGTGGGTGCGGCGGCGGACGCGGTGGCGGGTTCCACGGCCGGCTGCTGCGGGTCCGGGACCGCGACCGGCAGGAAGGGCGGCTGCTGGTCCGCCGGAACCAGCACCAGGTAGCCGATCATCGGCGGCTGGCCCGGCAGGGTGGGCAGGGTGTGCTGCGGGGCGGGCAGCCAGGTGGCGCCCGGTGGCAGCAGCTCCGTCATGTCCACGACCTCGTCCCGGTCGACGGCACGCAGCCGGTGCCGGGCGGGCGAGGAGCCGTTGAGGGCGGAGGCGGGGGAGAGAGAACGAGTGGTCGCCATGAGACGTCAGCTCTTTCGCGCGAGGAGTCAGTCGGTCGAGGGCGACGGCCGCGATTCGTGGTCGGGGTCGCCGCGGGGACGTACTGCTTTCCGCGCTGGCCGAAGGCCGGGGTGTACGGCTTTAGAGGGCCCGCGCGTTCGTCGCGCGGCAACACACCCGGTCGAAGTCGTGGTGCTGACGGGAAGGCCAGAACGGCTCAAGGTCCTGGCGACCCGTCGCGCTGCACTTCTGGAAGCTGGCCATGCGCCCATTGAAGCAGACACGGCCGGGAAACTGGACCCTCCTCTCACTGCTTGGACGCTTCCTTGGCCTGACGTTGACGGAGCCGGCCGCGCCGTCATGCCGAAGGGGGCGCCCACCGTGACGGTGGGCGCCCCCTTCGGGAGCGGAGCGCGGGGATCAGACCTGGCCGGCCTTGTCCAGGGCGGTGCAGCAGGTGTCGACGATCAGCCGGGTCACGACGTACGGGTCGACGTTGGCGTTCGGGCGGCGGTCCTCGATGTAGCCCTTGCCGTCCTTCTCGACCTGCCACGGGATGCGGACCGAGGCGCCGCGGTTGGAGACGCCGTAGGAGTACTCGTTCCACGGGGCGGTCTCGTGCAGACCGGTCAGGCGGTCGTCGATGCCGGCGCCGTAGTTCTTGACGTGGTCGAGCGGCTTGGAGCCCTCGCCGAGCGACTCGCAGGCGGTGATGATCGCGTCGTAGCCCTCGCGCATCGCCTTGGTCGAGAAGTTGGTGTGCGCGCCGGCGCCGTTCCAGTCGCCCTTGACCGGCTTGGGGTCGAGGGTGGCGGAGACGCCGAAGTCCTCGGCGGTGCGGTAGAGCAGCCAGCGGGCCACCCACAGGTGGTCGGAGACCTCCAGCGGGGAGACCGGGCCGACCTGGAACTCCCACTGGCCGGGCATGACCTCGGCGTTGATGCCGGAGATCGCGAGCCCCGCCTTCAGGCAGTTGTCCAGGTGGGCCTCGACGATCTCGCGGCCGAAGATCTCGTCGGCGCCGACACCGCAGTAGTAGCCGCCCTGGGGGGCCGGGAAGCCGCCCTCGGGGAAGCCCAGCGGGCGGGAGCCGTCGAAGAAGGTGTACTCCTGCTCTATGCCGAAGATCGGCTCCTGCGCTGCGAACTTCTCGGCGACCTCGGTCAGCGCGGCCCGCGTGTTGGAGGAGTGCGGGGTGAAGTCGATGTCCAGCACCTCGCACAGGACGAGGACGTCGTCGCCGCCGCGGATCGGGTCCGGGCAGGTGAAGACCGGCTTCAGCACACGGTCCGAGGAGTGCCCCTCGGCCTGGTTCGTGGAGGACCCGTCGAAGCCCCAGATCGGCAGCGCGTCGAGACCGGCGGGGGCGCCCGCGATGATCTTCGTCTTCGAACGCAGCTTGGCCGTCGGCTCGGTGCCGTCGATCCAGATGTACTCAGCCTTGAAGGTCACGGGCCACATCCTTCGGGGTGGGTCGGGCGCACTTGCGGGTGCAGTGGCGCTACGGCACTGGGGCGCCTCGGTGTTGCCCGGAAGCCTGTCAACAGGCGATTTCCCGATCATTGCTCGAATGTGAACCCGGTGTTACCTGGTGGTTCTGTGGTGCGACTCACGTTGTGAGGGCCGGGTGGGCGGGGTACGGAGCCCAATTCGGGCACCGTACCCGCGCCTTCGCGGCGACCGCCGGCCTTCCCTCCGTCAAGGCCGGCGGCCGAGCCGCGAGCCGCCACCGCGACCTGCCGCTTCGGTCTGTCCCTTCGACCTGTCCCTTCGGGTCAGCCGACCTTCTCGATCACCGCGCGGCGGATCAGGAACTTGCCCGGTTCCCGGACCTGTTCGAAGGCCGCGTTGTTGAGCAGCACGCAGCTGCCGGAGACCGACGTGACCTTCACCGTGGTGGACTTGTTGTTGTCCAGGTTGGTGACCTTCAGCGTGGTCCCCGCCGGGAACTGGTTGCTGGAGGCGGCCGGCGTACCGGCCTCGCCGGACAGCGTGACCGTCGATCCCTTGCAGACCTGCTGCCCGGAGGCGGCGGCGCCACCGGTGTTGCCCGTGTTACCGGTGTTGCCGGTGGCCGCGCTCTGCGACGGCGCCGCCGTGGCGGTCTGGCCGGTCTGCCCGGTCTGGCCCGTCTGCGTCCCGTTCGCCGCCTGGGAGCCCTGAGCCGACTCCCCAACGACGCAACCGGACGCCTTCTGCTGGACCTTGATCTGTTCGATGACCGCCTGCCGGTTGGCGATCCGGGCCGCCGACTGGGCGTCCGGGTTCGCCTGCTGCCCGGCGATGAACTTCTGGTTGTTGCCGAGGGCCGTGGCCAGCCCCGAGCAGACGGTCGAGTCCGCCGCGGACGACAGGGTCTTCGCGCTCTGCGAGCTCTGTGCGGCGTTCGAGGTGGACGCCAGGACGAAGGCCCCGCCGCCGGCCACGGCCGCGGCGCCGACCAGCAGTGCGACCGTCTTCTTGGCGCCGAGAGTTCTCCTACGCGACATGCGCGCCTCCTGAGAAGGGGTGGGGGAACGTACGCCGATAGGTACGAGATACCGAACGTCGTTACTCAGCGGTTACAGGAGTCGCCGAAGTAACCTGCGTCACATTGGAGTTGAGGGCTGTTCAGCTCTTGCTCCTGGACAGCGCTTCCTGTAGTGCCTCGTCGGTACGGGCGATCAGTGCCGTGCCGTCGTCGGCGGTGATGATCGGCCGCTGGATGAGCCTCGGGTGCTCGGCGAGGGCGGTGATCCATCGGTCCCGCGCGCCCGCGTCCCGCGCCCACGCCTTCAGTCCCAGCTCCCCGGCGACCGCCTCCTGGGTGCGGGTGATGTCCCACGGTTCGAGCCCGAGCCGTTCGAGTACGGCCCTGATCTCGTCCTCCGTCGGTACGTCCTCCAGGTAGCGGCGGACGGTGTAGTGGGCCCCCTCGGCATCGAGCAGGCCGATCGCGCTGCGGCACTTCGAGCAGGCCGGGTTGATCCAGATCTCCATGCGGGAACGGTACGCGAGGCGCCCTCCGGAGCTGCTCTGTTCGAATTTCAGGGGGTGTCGCCGGGACTCCGCACGCACCTCGCGCCCCATCTGAAAAACCCATCCCCACCTGGGTGTTCCGTGCCTTCGCGGGCTGTCTCGTTGTCAGTGCCGACCGGTACACTGGATGCAGTGTTCGAGAGGGGCGCCGGGAAGTCCGGAGGCGCTCCGACCGCGACAGGAGGATGCCTGTGCCCGCTGCCGCACTGAAGCCGAAGCCGAAGTCCCTGCCGACCCAGTCCACCGCGAAGCGTGCGGTGCTGCTCGACTCGCCGTACGCGCCGGCGGAGAAGCGTCCGCTGCCGGCCGGGCGGCCACGCGAGTGGTACGTCTCCCACAACCGCCGCCTGAAGGCCATGCGCCTTGCCATCGCCCTGCTCGACTCCGGCGTCTACATGCCCAACCAGGCACGCAACGAGACGATACGGAGCACGGCGGAGAGCATCGGGATCCACCCGCCGTCGGACACGACGTGCCACATGGTGCGGGCCCTGATGCGATATTCGCGGTGAGCCGCCGGTGCCGGGTGCCGTTCGCCTGCGGCGGTGCCCGGCGCCGGGGCACCCTTGCCGCACGGCCGCGGGCCGGTGGGGGTTGCTCGCGCAGTTCCCCGCGCCCCTGAAAGACAAAGACCCAGCTGCGGGCAGGCGTGCCGCAGGGCGGCACGGGTGGGCGCGGCGGCACCCGGCAAGCGCCGGTAAGCGTCCCCCCGGCGTCACCCACCCAGCTCCCGTTCCACCGGTGTCCGGAACCGTGGGGTCACTCTCGCGGGGCCCACCCAGCCGCGGAGTCGCTCCGCCTCCGCCGCGACCGCCTGCTCGGCCTCTGCGCGGACGCCCGGGTCGGGGATCCGCCAGACGATCTCGCCGTCCCGGCGCTGCGCCCAGCCGCCCACCACCACCCCGTTCCACCACACCGTCGGGCCCACGTTGCCGCTTCTGTCGAAGAGCAGCGGTCGCAGCTCGGGCGGCAGATACCAGTCCCGCTGCTGCCATGCCATGGCTGTGGGGTCGAGGGCGGGGAGCAGGGCCGCCCAGGGGCGGGACGGGCCGGTGACCGCAGGCAGATCGCCGGCGGTCACGTACCCGGTGCCGCCCTCGTCCAGGGTCACCGGCTCCGCCCCGATCGCGGTCAGCGCCCGGCGGACCTCGGTCACCCGCCACCCCGTCCACCACTTGAGGTCCGCCTCCGTGGCCGGGCCGCACGCGTGCAGCCAGCGGCCGAGCAGGACCGACTGGGCCTCGGCCGGGTCCAGCTCCGGATGGTCCGGTGCCTGGGCCCAGCGGAACTGGCTCGACGTCCAGGAGCCCAGCGGGCGGCCCCGCACCACCTTGCCCTCCACGCCCAGCACCCGCAGCAGGCGTGTCGAGACGGTGTGGACGCCCTCGTAGCTCTTGCCGGCGGCGTACGGGAACTGCTCGCGCAGGCGTGGTTCGGCAGCCGCCAGCTCCGTCGCCGTCGCCTGGCCGAGCCGGGCCAGCTCGGCCAGCGTCGAGGACTCGACCTCCGCGAGCCAGGCCGCGTCCGGAGCGCCCGCCCGCGCCATGTCCTTCACCAGCGCGGCGCGTTCGCGGGCGGCCACCGTCAGGCCCGTCGAGGCGTGGACGACCGCCGTGAGAGCCGCGGGGAAGACGAACACCGTGTGCCGCATGCCGTGCATCCGCACCAGGGTGCGGTCCCCGTACAGCGCCCGCTCCGTCTCCGGCACGGTCTTCGCCGGCTCGGCCAGCCGCGCCCCCACCGCCAGGTACACCGTCGCCGGGTCCGAGCCGTGCAGCGCCACCAGCGCCTCGGCGACCTCCTCCGGCGCCGTCGCCCGTGCCGGGTCCGCCAGCCGGTGGCGCACCGCCAGCCGGGCCCGCCGCTCCGCCACCCCGATGTGCCGCCGCCCGCCGCTCATGCCGACCTCCCCGTGGACTCCTGACCGCATCCTGCCCGACGGCACTGACAATCACCTGTTCGCCGGACTCGGCATGCGGGCGCCCCCGCTCCTCCCTTTCACTGCGAACAGCAGGTCAAGGAGGGAGCAGCCGACCGAGGGGAGCGCCGTATGACCACACCCGCCGACCGTGCCGCCCGTGGCAAGGCCGCCCGCAAGCGGGCTCCCCGCTCGGCCCACGGCCGCTGGCTGCCCTCCGTCGACCGCCCCGACCCCGTCGCCGTACTGGAGCGCCAGGGCCGCGACCGGCTGCCCGAGCTGCTGCCGATCCGGTACGGGCGGATGGCCGCCTCGCCCTCCGCCTTCCTGCGCGGCGCAGCCGCCGTGATGGCCGCCGACCTCGCCGCCCGGCCGCACACCGGGCTGACCGTGCAGCTCTGCGGCGACGCGCACCTGCTGAACTTCGGGCTGTACGCCTCCCCCGAGCGGTCCCTGCTCTTCGACCTGAACGACTTCGACGAGACGTTCCCCGGGCCCTTCGAGTGGGACGTCAAACGGCTCGCGGCCTCCGTCGCCGTCGCCGCCCGCGAGAACGGGCACAGCGACCCGGAGGCCCGCGGCTCCGCCCGGGCCGCCGTGGCCGCGTACCGGACCGCCATGCGGCGGCTGGCCGGGCTCGGCGAACTCGCCGTCTGGTACGAGCGGGTCGACACCGACACCCTGACGGCCCTGGTCCGCTCCGCGCGCCGCCGGCGCCGGATCGAGGACACCCTCACCCGGGCCCGGCGCCGCACCAGCCTGCACGCGCTCGGCCGGCTCACCGAGACGGCCGGCGGACAGCGCCGCATCATCAAGGACCCGCCGCTCCTCGAACCGGCCGGCGCCTCCGACATGGCCTCCCTGCGCAAGATCTTCAGCGACTACCGCTCCACCCTCGCCGGGGAGCGCAGGCTCCTCCTCGACCGCTACCGCTTCGTCGACGCGGCCCGCAAGGTCGTCGGCGTCGGCAGTGTCGGCACCCGCTGCTTCCTCGTGCTGCTGGCCGGCCGCGACGCCGACGACCCGCTGTTCCTCCAGATCAAGGAGGCCCGGACGTCCGTACTGGAGCAGCATCTGCCGAGCGGCCCGTACGCCCACCACGGCCACCGGGTGGTCGCCGGGCAGCGGCTGCTCCAGGCCGCGGGGGACATCTTCCTGGGGTGGCTGACCGGGCCCCAGGGACGCGCCTTCTACTGGCGGCAGCTGCGCGACACGAAGGGCTCCGCCGAGGTCGCCGCCATGGACCCGACGGGCCTGCGCGGCTACGCCACCCTGTGCGGCACGGCCCTGGCCCGCGCCCACGCCCGTTCCGGTGACCGCATCGCCATCGCCGCCTACCTGGGCGGCACCGACACCTTCGACCACGCGGTCACCGACTTCGCCCTCGCCTACGCCGACCAGACCGCCACCGACCACGCCGCCCTCGGCGCGGCCGTCACCGCGGGCGTCCTGACGGCGGCGCCGGGGGTCTGAACCGGCCGTTCCGGGTCAGCCGTGCCGCGGCAGCAGCAGCCTGACGAACTCCCGCCAGTCGTCCGGGTGGTCGCGGAACCACAGGCCCAGCCGGTGCTGTGCGTCCGGGAGGTCGAAGCGGGTGTACCGGGACCGGCTGCGCAGGGCGTCCTGGACGGCCTCCGTCACCTGCGGGGGGATCACCGCGTCCGTGCCCGGCACCGCCAGTACCGAACGGCCGGCATAGGAGCGCAGCGCCTCCAGGGCGGGTGAGGCGCGCCAGGAGTCCGGGGTGCGGATGAGTTCGGTGAAGCGGCGGGTGCCGTCGCCGAAGGGAACGTCCCAGGACTCCGGGGTGTAGACCGCGGGGGAGCAGAGGCCGATCGCCGAGGCCCGGTCGCCGTAGTGCCGTACGAGATCCGCGACCGTCTGGCCGCTCATGCTGAACCCCACCAGGACCAACGGGCGTTCCGGCTCCACCTGGGCGTCGATCACCGCCGTCGCCTGCCGGAAACGGCGGCGCAGGCTCAACTCCGCGAGCACGCCCGTGCTTTCGCCGTGACCGGAGAAGTCGAAGGCCAGGGCGGGGCAGCCGTGGGCGGTGAACTCCGCGAGCAGGGGGCGCAGTCGCCGTTCGTTGCCGGTGCCCGCGCCGTGCAGCAGGACGGCGACCGGTCCGTCCGTGCCGTGCGTGCCGTCCGTGCCGTGCGCTGCCGGGGTACGGACCCCGCTGAGGCGTTCGCCGTCGTACTCGTGGGTGAAGCAGGTGAGTTGGTCCATGCCGCACATTCACCCACGGCCGCCCCACACGTGCACGCACGAAAACGGGATGCACGCCGAGTGACCGGCTCCCTACGCTGGAGAAGCGTTGCGGAGTGGTCCACCACCGCTTTCCGAAGGTCCGGCCGAGCCTCCGGGACTCGGGACTACACTGCCGCGCACCGACGGACGGCCGCCCGTCCCCCGCGCGCCGTGGGATCCGTCGACCGCTCACACCACACCACGCCACGGAGGCCCGTCATGGGCACCATCGTCCTATCCGGAACCGTCGTCCTGGTCATCCTCGGATTCGGCAACCACAACTGGTGGCTCGCCGCCGTCGCTCTGCTCTTCCTGTACGTGCAGTACGGACGGGGCTCGTCGTCGGCCTCCTCGTCGGGCGGTTCCTCGTCCGGCGGGGGAGGGGGCATGGCCGGCGACTACAAGACGTACCGCGACCGCCGTGACCAGCAGGCCAAGTGGGAGCGCCGGTACCGCCGCGAGCGCCCTCTGGAGTCCAGGCGCCAGCAGAACCAGAAGGGCAAGTGACCCACGGGTGCCTCCGGCCGGTCAGAGGCCGGGGGCACCCCAGACCGGGAACCAGCGGCTGAGGTCCTGCTCGATCCGCAGGTCGGCGGCGAGCGCCGCCTTCACCTGCAACTCCAGCGCGCCGTCCCGCCGCTGACCGGAACCGGGCAGTGGCGCGAAGGGGTAGAACGTGCCCCGCTTGTAGAGGTAGACGAGCGCGAGCCTGCGCCCGCGCTCGTCCTCGAAGGCGGCCAGGGAACAGAGCAGCTGCGGGCCGAAGCCGTTGACCTCCATCGAGCTGTTCACCGCGTGCAGGTCGTTGACCAGCTGCGGAAGCTGGTCGGGGGAGCGCTGCGAGATGAGCCAGGAGTACCCGTAGTCGTCCTGCTGCAGCTCCACCGGAACCCCGCCGCGGTCCGAGTCCGCGTCGAGGAGGGCCTGGACCTCCCGGTGGGTCTGCTCGAAGGCCGCGCCCTCCACGGTGGCGAAGCACACCGCGCCCCCGCCGGTGGGCCTGAACCCGGCCGCCGCCTCCAGCGTCAACGCCGCCGACGGCAGCGCGAACAACTGGTCGAGATCGGGCGCGACCGGCTTCGTACGGCCCAGCAGGATGTCCAGGAACCCCATGCTCACCCGGCCTTTCCGGGCGTCGCCGCCTCACCCAGTTCCGCCGAGATCCGCCCGAGCTGTTCGAGCCGCTGCTCCAGGGGCGGGTGAGTGGAGAAGAAGCGCTCGATGCCGGGCTCCTTGCCGGTCGCCGGGGTGAAGTAGAACGCGTTGAAGGCCTGGGCCGTGCGCAGGTCCTTGGTCGGGATCCGCGCGATGTCACCGGAGACCTTGGTGAGCGCCGACGCCAGCGCGGACGGCCGCCCGGTGAGCTGGGCGGCGGCCCGGTCGGCGGCCAGCTCCCGGTACCGGGACAGGGCCCTGATCAGCAGGAAGCTGATCGCGTACACGGCCGCGGAGACCCCGATGATCGCGGCGAACACGGCGGCGGTGTTCTGGTCCCGCCGGCCGCCGCCGAAGAGCTGCGAGTAGAACGCGAACCGCACGATGAGTCCCGCGATCACGCCCAGGAAGGACGCGACCGTGATCACGGCGACGTCCTTGTGCGCCACGTGCGACAGCTCGTGCGCGAGCACGCCCTCCAGCTCGGCGGGGTCCAGCCGCCGCAGCAGCCCGGTGGTCACGCAGACCACCGCATGATCGGGATTCCGCCCGGTCGCAAAGGCATTCGGCATGTCCATGTCGGACACGGCGACGACCGGCTTCGGCATGTCCGCGATCGCGCACAGCCGGTCCACCACGGCATGCAGCTCCGGATACTCCTCCCGCTCCACGACCCGCCCGCGCATGGCGAACATCGCGATCCGGTCGGAGAACCAGAACTGCGCCACGAACATCGCGCCCACCAGTACGACGACCAGCAGCCACGACTTCAGCAACACGATCAACGCGGCAACGAAGCCGACGTACAACAACCCGAGCAGGAACAGCGTGACCGTCATCCGCACGGTCAGCCGGCGGTCGCTCCGGAAGCGGCTCTGCATCTTGCCTCACCCCGCAGTCAGGCACTCGTCCCGCTGTCCAGTGTGCACCTGCCGGGGGCAATGAGGAGGTTCCGAACGTGCCTAGTAGCGGCAAAAGGTCGCTGTGAAGCAAGGGCGGCACCAAGCGCCCCGTAAGGGGCGCGGGGAACTGCGCGACCAGCCCCCGCGCACCTGTACTCGGCGCACGACCGGAGCGACTACGGCAAGTGGCTTCTAGTAGGGCGACCGCGTCTGTACGTACCCCAGCAGCACGATCACCGCCGCCACGCACCCCAGGACCAGCACCGTCGACACCCACGACGACCGCCGCGGAGCGGCCGGCCCCGGATCCGGCCGGAACGGCACCGGGCCGGGCGGGTTCGCCTTCCAGCGGGCGGCGAGCATCCGCGCCCGCGCGGACGGCTCCCTGTGCTCCGCCTGGTCGGCCCAGCGCAGGTCGAACTCGCGCTCGTCCTCCTGTTCCGCCATCCCGTTCCCCCTCCATTTCGAACGTCAGTACCCGGGCACGATACGGCGGCACCCCTGCCCCGAGAAACAGGAACGGGCCGCCGGCGGTCGGAGGGGTGTCCGTCACACGTCGATGCCCCGCTGGGCGCGCCGTGTGTTCCCGCCGGTCGTCACGGTCGACCATCGACGCATGCCCATTTGATTTTTGGATGGTGGAGACTTGACGGGACACCGGCGGAGGAGGGCGGGAGCTGCGGGGCGCTGGATCCACTCATCCGCACGGCCCGGACACGGTCGCCCTCGCCCTGTCCCACCCCGCTCCCGCGTGCCGGCCCGCCGTCCGGAACAGCTCGGGGCCGGCGGCGGCCCGGAAGAAATAATGATCATCTTTGGTTGCGCCCCGACACCGGTGCGCCCGTACGGCGGGCCGCACGCACGAGGTCGCATGAATCGAGCAAGTGGCCCCACTTCAGGCCGAGGAGACAGAGCATGAGCACACGGTTAGCCGACGATCTCACCTTCCGGGTGCTGGGGACGGTACGGGCCTTCCGCGGCGGGACGGAGATCGCGGTCGGCCCTCCCCAGCAAGCGGCCGTGCTCTCGGTCCTGCTGCTGCGCGCCGGGCACGCGGTGAGCTACGACGATCTCACCGAAGCGCTGTGGGGGAGCACGCCGCCCAAGTCCGCGGCCACCACGATCCGTACCTACGTCTGGCGGCTGCGCCGGCTGCTGGAGCGGGACCCCTCCACCCCGGAGATCCTGCTGTCGGCCGGCGACGGGTACCGCCTCGTCGTGCCGGCCGGTGCGGTGGACGTCTGGCACGCCGAGACACTGGCCCAGCAGACCGGCCGGCTCAGGGCCGAGGGGCGTCCGGAGGAGGCCGGGGAGGCGGCCGGCCGGGCACTCGCCCTGTGGCAGGGCGAGTCGCTGGCGGGGGTCCCCGGCCCCTTCGCGGCGCGCAGGCGCGACAGCCTGGAAGAGCTCAAGGTCTCCCTCCGGATGGAGCGCCTCGACCTGGCCCTGCTGCTGGGCCGCTTCCAGGCGTCGCTGCCGGCGCTGAGCGAACTCAGCGCCGAACACCCCCTGCGCGAACGGCCCCACGCCCTGCTGATGCGCGCCCTGTCCGCGACGGGCCGGCAGTCGGAGGCACTTGCCGTGTACGACCGCATGCGCCGTCGTCTCGCCGAGGAGTTCGGCGTCGATCCCGGGCGTGAGCTGGCCGAGGAGTACACGCGCATCCTCAACGGCGCCGCGGCACCCGAAGTGCCGCCGGAAGCGGGACCGGCCCGGACCCGTACCGGTCGGGCCGCCGGTCCGCCGGCGCCGCCGGACGACGACGGAGGACATCGGCACGCCGACGACCGCCGGCCCCCCGCCGAGGCCGAGCAGCGCCCGGAAGCGGGCGACGGGAAGGAGCCGGAGCCCGGCCCGCCGACGACCCGGGACCCGGGGCGGGCGCCGGCTTCGGCGGGCGAGGCGGCTCCGGACCGATCTCGGTCGGCCTTTCTGCCCATTCCGGCGCAGCTTCTCGCCGACACACCGGTCTTCATCGGCCGCGAGGCGATCGCGGGACGCCTGCACACCCTGCTCACGACGTCGGATCAACGCGCGTTGACCACGGTCGCGGTGGCCGGCATGGGGGGCGTCGGCAAGACCACGCTCGCCGTGCACGCGGCGCATCGCGCGCGGCACTGGTACCCGGACGGCCAGCTCTACGCCGACCTGCGCGGCAGCAGCGTGGCGCCGGCCGACCCGTTCGGCATCCTGGGCAGTTTCCTCACCGCGCTGGGCGTGCCGGGCGACGAACTCCCCGCGGAACTGGAGGACCGCGGGCGGCTCTTCAGGTCCCTGCTGGACCCCCGCCGGGTCCTGGTCGTGCTGGACAACGCGCGTGACGCGATGCAGCTCCGCCATCTGTTACCCGGCAGCGCCGGCTGCGCGGTGATCGCCACCAGCCAGCCGCGCCTGTCGGGTCTGGACGCCACCGTGCACATCGGCCTGGACGTGTTCACCCCGGACGAGGCACTGGCCCTGATGGAGGAGGTGGTCGGCACCGCCCGCCTCGCCGCCGAACCCGAGGCCGCGCGGGCGCTGGTCGCCGCCTGCGGCCAGCTGCCCCTGGCGACGCGGATCGTGGCGGCGCGACTGGCGGCCCGCCCGGGGTGGGCGATCGCCTCCCTGGTGCGCAAGCTCGCCGACGAACACGGGCGCATGTCCCATCTGCGCTTCGGGGACATCGCCATCGACGCGGCCTTCGAGCTGGGCTACCAGCAGCTCAACGCCGAGCAGGCCCGCGCCTTCCGGCTCCTGGCACCGGCCGCCGAGCCCGACCTCGCGCTGCCCGCCGCGGCAGCGATGCTCGACCTCGACCAGGAGAGCGCCGAGTACGTGGTGGAGTCCCTGGTCGACGCGTCGATGATGGAGTCGCCCGCGCCGGGCCGCTACCGCTACCACGATCTGCTGCGGGCGTTCGCCCGCAGCCTTCCCGCGCCGCCCGGCGAAGGGCCCGCCGGGGCCGCGGTCCGGCGACTGCTCGACTTCCTCCTGGCCTCCACCTGCCAGGCCTTCCACCAGGTCGTGCCCGGCGACCCGGTGACCGACTCCCTGGTGCGGTTCCGTTCCCCCGGTCTGGACTTCGCCGACCCGGGAGCGGCCCGCGCCTGGGTCGCGGAGGAGTCCGACGGCATCCTGGGGGCCGTGCGGCAGGCGGTGCACGATCCGGGCGCGCTCCCGGTGGCGACGGATCTGCTGATCGTCCTCAGTGTCTTCGGGCAGGAGGTGGGGCTGCCCCGGCTGAGCGCGGCGGCCGAAGTGCTGGCCGCCGCCGCCGAGAAGCACGCGGACCGGCGGGCGCTGGGACGGGCCCGGTGGCTCAGCGGCTCCCTCGCCCTGCGCGCCGGTGATCCGGCGCGGGCCGAGAGGCTCGTCACCAAGGCGGTGCAGGACTGCTGTGACACGGGCGACCGGGTCATCCTGCGGCAGGCGCTCAACGACCTGGGGCTCGCGGCACAGTTCCTCGGCCGCTACGAGGACGCCCTCGCCCACTTCGACGCCGCCCTGGTCCTGGCGGAGGAGCTGGGGCACCGTTCCGGCAAGGTGGCCACCGCCCTGAACGCCGCGCTCACCCTCATCCGCCACGGCCGGGCCACCGAGGCGGTCGCCCCGTGCGAGGAGGCGCTGGCGGAACTGCGGTCCATGGACGAGGACGCCGGGATGACCGCGTACGCGCTCTACGTACTGGGCCTGGCCCTGCACGGCATGCACCGCTGGGAGGAAGCGGCCGGACGGCTCGGGGAGTGCCTGCGGCTGTCCCTGGCCGAGGGCCTTCGGGACCGTGCCGCGCAGGCCGGTTACCGGCTCGCGGACACCTTGCGCCACATGGGCGACCTGGACGGCGCCCGCCGCCATGCGGAGGAGGCGCTCACGGTGCTGGAGGAGAGCGGCGGGGACCGCGATCTGGCCACCGCCCGGCTGGTGCTGGGCCAGGTCCTGATCGAGAGCGGGCACCTCGGCCGGGCGCGGACGCAGCTCGACGAGGCGTACGCGATGTTCAGCCGGCTCGGGCTGCCCGAGGTCCGGGAGGCCGCCGACGCCCTCGCGGCGATCGGGCACGCGCCCGCACCCTGCGCCGACCGCTGCTGACGGACGGCAGCCGGTCGTCTCGTCGGACCGGCTGCCCGACCTCCGCCGGACTCCTGGGGCCGCGACAGGCGACGTCCGCCTCCTCGCGACGCCCGCGCACACCGGACGCCGCTCCCGGTCAGGCAGACCCTGCCGTGCGCGCTAGCTGGTGGCCGTGCAACTGCTGCAGCTCGACCCGGTGTTGTTCCAGGAGACGACGGCCTGACGGTCCGACCGTGCCCCGTCGTGCGATCCGGCTCTTTCGGCGACGCCGGCCGTGCCGGCCAGCAGCACGAGGAGTCCGAGGGCGACGGCGATACGCCGGGACGGTACGAGGGTCTTGCCACGCATCATGACGCGCATCTCTCACTAGGTGCGGCGGGGCCGCTTCGTTCCTGGACCCGGCGATGCTCGCACGCCCGTGTCAACAGCCCGTCGACCCGAGGTCGACACGTACCGTCGAACCGGGATAGACGCTCTGTCGACACAGGTCACCTAGCGTTCTCGGCGGTCGGGCCACCCGGCCTTGCCGCAACGCCAGAGATCGAAGGAGAGCGACATGACTCGCAACCACGCCACCGGCCTGCGTCCCCGCCTCGACAAGGTGAAGGTCAAGGCCGCCAAGGCCTGAGGCACCGCATGGTAGCGGCTGCCGGGGAGCTCGCCTCCCCGGCAGCCGCCGCACCTCCGCACCGCTTCCCCTCTGGTACATCCGCACGTCGCGGCGGCAGCCGCCGCGCACGGCCCTGCGAGAGTGGTCCTTGACTGTCTACGACCTGAACGCCCGTCTTCCGGGGCCGGCGGACACCTCCGTCTCCCTGCTGGCCGTCGTCGACGAGCGGCTGAAGACCACCAGCATCTGCCTCGCGCTGGCCCACGGTTCGCGCGACGACCCGGAAGGCCGCGGCGGTGTGGCCCACCTGCTGGAGCACCTGGTGATGTCCTGCCCGCTCAAGGGCGACGGGCCGGAACCGTCGTTCAGCGAGTACGTGGAGCGACGGGGCGGCCAGGCCAACGCCCAGACCGGGCTCGAAGTGATGCTGTACTACGCGCAGGTGCACGCCGACGACGCCGAGGACGTGGCCGCCGCGCTGTTGCGCGCCGTGTCCGAACCGGTGCTCGGCGACGACACGCTGGACGGTGAACGCTCCGTCGTACTACAGGAGTTGACCACCGCAGCCGCCGACCCCTCGGACGTCGTCCAGGACACGGTGCTCGCGCGGCTCTTCCCCGGACACCCGCTGGGCAGACCGGTCGGCGGTGAGCCCGGCCAGCTGAACGCGGTGACACTGGAGGAACTGACGGCCGTCCACCGCGACCGGTTCGTGCGGGCCCCGGGAGCGCTGGTGGTGGTGGGCCCGCGGATCCCCGAGGTGCTGGCCGGTGCGGCCGTCGCCGGGGACGGACAGCCCCCGGTCCGCGCGCCGCACGTACCGCTGGATGCCACCGCCCCGGACGACCCGCTGCCGGATCCCGCCGACGCCGACTTCACCTGGCTGTGCTTCGGCGCGCGGTCCCCGAGGGCGGACGCTCCCGGGCGGGCCGCCTACGGTGTCCTCGCCCACCTCCTGGGCTCCAGCCCCTCGTCCCTGCTGTACCGCACTCTGCGCACCGAGCACGCGCTGTCCTACTCGTTCCACGCCTGGGACCGGGGCTACCGCGAGTCGGGAGCCTGGCGGCTGCTGATCGGCACCGAGGCGTCGGCGGCCGGCAGAGTCCGCGACCTGGTGGACGGGTTGCTGGCCGCCGTGGCCGAACAGGGGCCGGACCGCGACGACTTCGACGCGGCCGTCCGGCAGGCGGAGATGAGCCTGGTCCTGGAGTCGGAGACACCGCTGGAGTACGCCAAGCTGATCGCCGAGCGCACCTGCGCCACGGACCGTGTGTGGTCCCTCGACGACGACATCGCCGAGTTGCGCCGGGTGAGCGCCGACGACGTACGGCGGGCCGCCGCGCACGTCCGCCGCGAACTGCTGCTGACCGCCCGCTCGGTGGCCTCCTGATGTACGCCGCCGAGAGCTATCTGAAGTCCGCCGAGGACGCGGAACTGCTGGTCACGGTCGAGGGCCTGCCGTGTGTGGCGGGCGTCTCCACCGACCCCCTGTCGAACGAGCGGCGCCTCCTCGTCGAGTACGCCGATCCCGGGCTGCTGTCGGACCCCGGGTCCGTCCGTACCCTGTGGCGGACGCTGCTGGCCGGGCATCCCGACGTGTCCGCCCTCGTCGTGCGCACCGGGGGCGCCGTCCGTCTGGCGCCGCCGTGGCACCCCGACCTCACCTATGTGCGGCTGTCCGAGGACGCCGACGTGTCCGCCGGCCCGGACGCCCCCCGGGTCACCCCCGCAACGGAGGAGCAGCTGCCTCTGGTGGCCGACTGGCTCGTCCGCGCCATCCTGCACGCCGCGCGGGAACAGCAGCGGCCGGCCGACCCGGAGGCCGCGACCGCCGAGGCCGCCGCGCTGCTCGGCACCCCGACCCGGGAGTCGCTGCTGGTCCGGGAGCATGGAGTCCCGGTCGGTCACGCGACCGTCATCGGCCGGGCCTGGGACGAGATCACCGCCGAGACGCACATGGAACTGGTCGACGTCCTCGTCGAACCCGGTGCCGACGGCCCCGCCGGCCGCCGGGCCCTGGTCGCCGCGGTCGCGGAACTCGCCCGCACGGCGGGGCTCCCCCTGACCGGGCACGTCGTGCACGGCCCGGACGGCGGCGGCGACCGGGTCACCGCGGCCCTGTGCGCCCGCGGCTGGACGGTACATCACCGTTACTGGACGGCCCGTGCCGATGAACTGGCCGCGACACCGGAGGGGACCCGGCGACCGTGAACGCAACCCTGACACCACTCGACCTCGGACTGCTCCACCGGCTGCTCGACGTCCCCGAGCACGAGGGGCCGTACCGCCTGGTGCGCAGCGCCCAGCAGACCTCCGGGACGCTCGCCCAGCTGGTCGTCTCCCTGGCCGTCCGGGAGGGCGTCGAACCCGGCAGCGGCAGCAGGGACCTGTTGACGCGGGCCCGGTCCCGCGCGGCCCGCTACGCCGAACTGCGGGCGGCGCTGGCAGACGTCCCCGGGCTGCGGGTCGTCAAGGGTCCTTCGCTGGCCGGCCACTATCCGCCGGGCACCCGGCGGCCGGTGGGCGATCTCGACGTCGTCGCACCGGACGAGGAACGGCTGTGGCGTGCCGCGGCCGTGCTGTGCGCCGAGGGCGGCGAGCCCGCGGAACTGTCGCTGTTCACCGCCGCCGGGCGGCTTCAGGTGATGCTCGCCGTCCTCTGGCCCTCCCCCGACCCCTTGATGGAGGAGGAGATCCGGGTCGAGCTGTGCACGGCCGCGTTCTCCGGCGACTTCACCGCCGTGCCCGTACGGCCGGAACTGCCCGCCGACCAGGTGCTCGCCGACCTGCTGTCCGTGGCCGAGGAGCGGTTCCAGCGCGCCTTCCACGCCAAGGACGCCGTCGACCTGCTGATGCTGCTCGACAGCGGCGCGCTGGAACCGGCGGCGGTGGCCGCAGCCGCCGTCATCTGGCGGCTGGCACCCGAACTCGTCGAACTGCTCGACCTGTTGAGCACGGCCGTCGACCATCCCGCGGCCGAGCCGCTGCGGCAGGCCCTGGCCGCCTCCGCGGCGGCGGAGACCACGCGCCGGGCCGCCGTGTCCCCACCGGAACACGAACCGGCCGGTTCGGTGGCCGCCCGGCTGGAGACCGGCCGTCCGGTCTGGGGCATGCCCCTGACCCGTACGGCACGGCCCGGGGACAGGTGCGTGCTCGACCACCGGTCCTGCCCGACGCTGGCGCGCACCCCGGTCGGCGACTTCCTGCTGGTGGCCGACGAACTCGTCGACCCGGAGCTGCACGCCGCGGCCCTCGCCGCCGTCGCCGACGAGGAGGCCGCGGTATGACCGCCCCGGACCTTCCCGCGATCGAAGTCCGCTCGCTCACCAGGGAGTTCGGCTCCCGGCGGCGGCCGGACGCCATGGTCACCGCGCTGCGCGGTATCGACCTGACCGTCCGCCGCGGCGAAGTACGCGGTCTGCTCGGGCCGAACGGCGCCGGCAAGACGACGCTGTGCAAGATCCTCACGACCGTGCTGCTGCCCAGTTCGGGCACGGGCCGGGTGTGCGGCCACGACGTCGCCGCCGAACCGCGGGCGGTCAAGCCCCTGATCGGCATCGTCTTCGGCGGCGACCGCGGCCTGTACGGGCGGATCTCGCCCCGCCAGAACCTCGGCCTGTGGGGTGCGCTCTACGGGCTGCACGGCCGTGAACTCCGGCGGCGCACCGACGAGTTGCTGGACCGCGTCGGCCTGAGCGAACGGGCCGACGACCGGGTGGACGGCTTCTCCCGGGGCATGAAGCAGCGCCTGCACCTGGCCCGCGGGCTGGTCAGCGACCCCCGGGTGCTCATCCTCGACGAACCCACCACCGGCATGGACCCGCTGGCCGCCTACGACTTCCGCAAGCTGGTGGGGGAACTGCGTGCGGAGGGCCGTACCCTGCTCATCACCACGCACGACATGGCCGAGGCCGAGGCCGTGTGCGACCAGGTCACCCTGATCGACCAGGGCCAGGTACTGGTGACCGACCGGCCCGAGGTACTGGCCCGGCGGATGTCGGCCTACGAACGGGTGGAAGCCGCCGCCGTGCCCGCCGCCGTCGCCGAGGACCTGCGCGCTCTGCCCGGGGTCTCCTCGCTCGACCGGACACCCGACGGGCGGATCACCGTCGAGATCTCCGCCGCCGACACCACCGGCGAGGTACTGCGCCGACTGGTCGCGGCGGGAGTCACCTCACTGGCCACGGTCCGCCCCGGACTCGCGGAGGTCTACCGGCACCTGGTGCACGACCGCGGAATGCGGGTGACCAGGTGAACCCGACCCTGTTCTGGCAGGTCTTCCGGCTCCAGGTGCTGATGACCCTGCGGACCCCGGACACCCTCCATGTCTTCGTGACCGCACCGCTGTACACCTGTGTCTTCCTGGCCATCACCGAGCACGCCGACCGTCGCGACCTGGCCGGCTTCGCCGTGCTGGCACCGGTACTGATGTCCCTGTGGTCGATGGCGCTGATGGCGGGCGGCGAGCTGATCGGCCACGAACGTGAACGGGGCACTCTGGAGGCCGTGGTGGCCACCCCGGCGCGCTACTCGTCGGTGATCACGGCGCGGATCGCCGCCGTCACCCTGCTGAGCACGCTGAGCCTGGCCGAGGCCTGGATCGTCGCCTGGACCGGTTTCGGCATCACGGTGACGATCGCGCACCCGGTGCTGTTCGTCCTCGGAGTGCTGCTCACCGCCGCCGCGATGGCCGGCACCGCGAGCTGCGTGTCCGCCCTGTTCGTGCTGGCGCCCTCGGCCCGCATCCTCCAGAACACCCTGAGCTTCCCCTTCTTCCTCCTCGGCGGGGTCCTGGTGCCCGTGAGCTACCTGCCGCACTGGTTGCAGCCGGCGAGCAAGGCGGTGTTCCTGTCCTGGAGCGCGGACGTGCTGCGGAGCGCCGTCAGCCCCGGCCCCGTCCGCGGCACGACCGGCGGACTGCTCGCCGTCGTGCTGCTGGGGCTGGCGGGCTACGCCGCCGGGACGCTGCTGATCGACCGAATTCTGCGCAGGGTCCGGGTCACCGGCACCCTGGCCCGGATGTGAGGCCGTATGGACATCACCGCCGCCCGTGTCGTCGGCGTCACCCGCGTGGTGCGCGCCGCCGCCGCCAACGCCCTCGCCGACTTCAGAGCGACCTACACCTGGTACAGCTGGACGTTCGGCTGGCTGGGCCGGATGCTGTGCCAGGTCACCTTCTTCGCGTTGATCGGCTCCTTTCTGCACTCCGCCGAGCAGACGCGCTATCTCGTCCTCGGCAACTCGGTGATGACCTGCGTCATCGAGGCCATGACCGTGGTGGTGTCGACCAGCTGGGAACGCGCCCAGGGCACGCTGGCGCTGCTGGCCGCCGCCCCCAGCGAGATGGGCTGGGTCTTCCTCGGCCGCAGCCTCCAGTGGCCGGTCAGCGGCTGCGGCACCTCACTGGTCGCGCTGCTCCTGCTGGACCCGCTGTTCGGCGTGCACTTCGCCGCGGCCCAGGTGCCGTTGCTGGTGGCGCTGGTGGCGCTGACCGCGTTCGGCACCTACGGCTTCGGCCTGTTCCTCGGCGCGTTCGTGCTCGCCGCGCCGGCCGTCCGCAACATCGTGTACAACACGGCGTTCCTCGTCACCATGGCGATCAGCGGCGTACAGGTCCCCGTCGGGTTCTGGCCGTCCGGTGTGCGGCTGCTCGCCGCGACACTCCCGGCCACGCACGGCGTGGCCGCGGTGCGTGCCCTCGCCGACGGCGCAGGACCGGCCGCCGTCGCCCGCCCGGCGGCGTTCGCGGCCCTGGCGGGCGCGCTGTGGCTGGTGGCCGCGCTGACCGCCTTCCGCCTGTCGGCGGAGCGGGCCCGGCGGCACGACGGATACGAGTTCGCCGTATGAGCGGCGAGGCGTACGAACAGAAAGGGCACCCGATGTCCCAGCAGGCGGTACCCGAGGACCTGAGCGTTCTGGTCGTCAAGCCGGACGGCTACCGCTCCCCGCAGGTGCGCGAGTACCTCGACACGCTCCTGGACGCCTCGGGGCTGAGTGTCGAGCTGCGCTACGAGGCCTGCCTGGAGGACGAGGACGTGCTGGACACCTGGCCCAAGTTCGCCGGGCCCAAGTACCCGATCACCGCCGAGCTGCTGAGGCTGTATCTGACCAGCGGACCGTGCGAGGTCGTCGTCGTGCGCGGACCCGACGTGGTGCGGAGGTGCGCGGAGGTGCGCGGCGAGGTGCGGGCGCGGTTCGGCACCTCCGCGTTCGCCAACTGCGTGCACACCCCGACCGAACCCCACGAGATCGCCCCCAACGTGGAGAAGTACCTGGTCAGCCTGCCTACGGGGCAGCCCTTCACCCGGCATCGCGACGAGGGCGTCACGGTGGGGATCACCGGCCGGCTCGCCGCCGTACCCCGGTCCGTGCTGCTCGGTGAGGCGCGGGCCTTCTGGAAGACCGCGCAGCGGGACGGGTGGCGCGCCGCCTGGCGCCCCCGACCGAGGGGCGGGGCGTTCGGCGCCTGTCTGCTGCCCGGTGATCCGCACTCCGTGGACCACGGCATGTCGCTGATCGCGGACGCCCTGCCCGGGCTGACCCCGCGGGAGGTGATCTCCGCCTATGTGGAGGCCGAGGTGGAGGGCCGGTCCTGCCTGCTGACCGGTACCGAGACGCAGGCCCGGGACCTCGCCGGCCTGCTGGCGGCCCGGGGCCTGCACACCGAGGCCCGGCCCCTGGCCGCCGTCTAGGACGGGCCCCGAAACCACCGCGCGTGACCCGTCCCCGTGGCCCGCCGCCCCGCCCGCCCTTCTTGGAGCGCCCATGAGCCTGCAAAGTCCCCGAACGCCGCTGCCCCCTCACCTCGTGGCCCCGGACCTCGTGCCCGAGCAACAGGCCGCCGACACCAGTGCCGTCTACTACCCGGTCTCCGAAACCCGGATGGTGGCCGGTGAGGGCATCCACCTCTACGACTCCGACGGACGCAGCTACATCGACTGCGCGTCCGCGACCTTCAACCTGAGCCTCGGCTACCGCCACCCCGCCGTGATCCAGGCCATCAAGGACCAGGCCGACCAGCTCATCCACGTGACATCGGGCTTCCAGACCGCCCCCATCAACGCCCTCGCCCACCGCCTGGTGAAGCTGGCTCCCAAGACCATCAGCAAGGCACACCTGAAGGTGGACGGCGGTTCGGCCGCGAACGAGGGCGCCGTGAAGATGGCGCAGCGGGCCACCGGCCGCCGGGATGTCGTCACGCTCTTCCGCAGCCACGTCGGGCAGACCGTGATGATGGCCAGCCTGTCCGGCAACGCCTTCCGCAAGCAGCCGCTGGCACAGCTCTACCACGGCGGCCTCCAGGTGCCGGACCCGTACTGCATGCGCTGCTTCTACGGCCAGGACCCGCGCACCTGCGGACTGATGTGCGTCGACCGCATCAACGACTTCCTGGAGTACGCCAGCAGCGGCAGCGTGGCGGCCGTCCTCGTGGAGCCCATCTCGGGCAACGGCGGCAACATCGTGCCGCCGGACGGGTACTTCGCGGCGCTGCGCGAACTGTGCGACGCGCACGGCATCAAGCTGATCTTCGACGAGGTGCAGACCGGCATCGGCCGCACCGGGCGCATGTTCGCCGCCGAGCACTTCAGCGTGGACCCGGACGCCATCACCCTCGCCAAGGGCCTGGGCGGCTCAGGCGCCCAGGTCGCGGCCATCCTGACCAGCGACGAGCTGGCCGGCCTGCCGACCAACGACCACTCCTTCACCTACGGCGCCAACCTGCTGGCCGCCGCCGCGGCGCTGGCGACCCTGGACGTCATCGACGACGCGGACTTCCTGGCCAACGTCCGGGCGACCGGCGCGCACATCCTGGACCGGCTGGAGACGCTGCGCGGTACCCGCCCGCACATCGCGGACGTACGCGGTGTGGGGCTGATGATCGGCGTCGAGATCGTCGACGAGTCCGGCCGGCCGAGCGCCGCGCTCACCAACCGGCTCGCCGAACGGGCCCTGGACCACGGGCTGGTCATCCGGACCTCCCGCTACGGACACGGCAACGTCCTGAAGATCCGTCCGCCGCTCGTCCTCACGCTCGAAGAGGCCGACGTCATCTGCGACCGCTTCACCGAACTGCTGCTGGCGGAGGGCATATAAATGGATCACCGGTCAACGCCCGCCACGACGCGCCGGACCGGCGTGGACAGCGACACGGCCTTCATCGGCGGCGGCTTCCGTACCACCACCTTCCTCTCCTCGGCCCCCGCCGTGCTGCGACGGCGCGTCCGCGTGTACGAACGCGGCACCACGCTGGGCCCCGGCGGCTTCGCCCGCTACGGCATCACCACCAGCTCGATCGGCTCCCGCTTCTTCAAACACCTCGACCTGAGCGGCCCCTTCGCGCCCCTGGCCCACTCGCCTGAGCTGACCGACGTCGCCCGCGCCGAACAGCCGGTCGCCATGGACCGGCTGGCCACCGCCCTGACCACCCTCGGCCGGACGCTCCAGGAAGCCCTCGGGGAGGACGGTGTGCGACTGGGCAGCACGGTCGTCGCGGTGCACGCCGACCGCGACCGGCACCGGGTGGAGCTCCGGCTCGCCGACGGCAGCACGGAGTCCTGCCGGCACGCGGTGCTCGCCACCGGCCGGACCGAGCGCGCGCACCCGGAACTCGCGCCCTGGCGGGGGAAGGTGACACCGTCCGGCACCGTGATCTCCACGTCCCACCGGCCGCAGGTCAAGGAGCTGCTGCTCGCGGCGGGCGGACGTCCCGTCGTCGTCACGGGTGCCTCGCACAGCGCGATGTCCGCCCTCCAGGTCCTGCTCGACCTGCGGGCCGAACTGCGCGCCGAGCGCCCCGGTGCGCCGCTGCCCGTCGTCCATGTCGTCCGCCGCGGCCCGGCCCGGCTCGTGTACGACAGCGCGGACCACGCCCGCAGCGGTCAAGTGCCGGGCCGGGAAAGGCCGTTCGACCCGGCCGCCGACGTCTGCCCGGCGACCGGCATCGTCTACCGCGACTCGGGCCTGCGCCATCAGTCGCGAGCCCTGTACTGCGCGCTGTGGGCGGGCGAACTGCCGGGCACGGCGCTCGTGGACGCGCCCGTCCTCGCCGCAGCGGCCGGACTGCTCGACGAGGCCGCACTGGTCGTCCAGGCGCTCGGTTACCACGGACAGGCCCCCGACCTCCATCTCGACGGTGTGCTGGTGCGCCCCGGCGACTCACCTGAACGGCTCCTCGCGGACGACGACGGAGCCCTCCTGGTGGACGGGTCCGCGTACCCGCTGCTGTCCGTGCTCCGGGTGGAGCCGACCCCGCTCGACCGCCGTGACAACACCGCCTACGCGAGCGACCTCTACCGGCGACTCGCCGGCCGCCTGGACCGCCTGGCCGCCCCGTTCGCGGAGGTGGGTGCGTGAGAGGCGAACCCGTTCTCGACGCGCTGGCCGCCCTGCTGGACCGGCGGCGCGACGGCACCCGCCCGTACACGGTCGGCGTCACGGGGGTCGACACCGCGGGCAAGTCCCGGCTGGCCGAACGGCTGCGGACCGCACTGGAGCGGCGGGGCGTGCCCGTCGCCGTGGTGCACGTGGACGACTTCCACCGCCCGCGCGCCGAGCGGTACGACCCCGCGCTGCCGGCGCCGCGCCAGTACTACGAGCGCAGCATCGACTTCGCCCGGCTGGCCGCCGAAGTGCTGTCCCCCCTGCGGGAGGACGGCAGGCTCCACCGCACCGTCGCCGGCCTCGACCTGCCCTCCGACGCGTGGACGACGGTCCGGTACGACATCGGTCCGGACGCCGTGGTGATCCTGGAGGGCGTGTTCCTCTACCGCGGTGAGACACGGCCGTACGTCGACCTCTTCGTCCACCTCGACGTCGACGAGCAGACCGTGCTGGAGCGGGCCCGGCGGCGCGACCTGCCCGACCAGGGCGCGGAGGTCATGGCCAAGTACGCCGACAAGTACCTGCCCGCCCAGCGCGCCTATCTGGCCGAGCACCCCCCGCAGGCGTTCGCGCACGTCGTGATCGACAACTCGCGCTGGGAGTCGCCCGCCGTCCGGACCTGGCCGGGCGGGCCCCGGGCCGTGCTGTTCGACCTGTGGAAGACGCTCGTCCCGCTGCCCGAGGAGCTGAAGCGGCGCACCTTCGAGGCCACCGCCACGGCGCTCGGACAGCGCCCGGAGGACCTGGCCGACGCGTGGAAGCGCACCAGGGAGGTGCGCGAGACCCGCCCGTTCGCGGACTACCTCGACTGGCTGCGCGACCAGGTGGGCGGCGCCTGGTCCCCGCTCCAGGCGGAGGCGGCGGCGACGACCCGCCGGCTCCACGGCGAGGCCTTCGCCACCCCGCTGCCGGGCGCGGTCGAGGCCGTGGCGGTGGCCCGGCGACTCGGGATGCGGACCGCGCTGGTCTCCAACTGCACGTCCGACGTACGGGAGATGGTGCGGGACTCCGCGTTCGCGGGGCACTTCGACGCCCTGCTGCTGTCCGCGGAGGCCGGCGTCATGAAACCCGACCCGGAGCTGTTCCGCGCCGCCGCCGACCGGCTCGGCGTGCCGCCCACCGCCTGTGTCTTCGTCGGCGACGGCACCGACGGCGAGCTGTCCGGCGCCGTCGCCGCGGGGATGACCGCCGTCCTGGTGGAGTGCGGCGAGCCGCGTTCGTGGACCGGGCCGCGGATCGCCGCCCTGCCCGCGCTGACCGACCTTCTCGTCTCCGACCTCGCCAAGGGGTGATCCGCCGTCATGCGCGTCCACCACAAGGTCCTGCTCGTTCCCATGCAGCCGACGCCCAACGGCCGGCTGCACATCGGCCACGGCGGCGGCACCTACCTCCGGGCCGACGTCATCGCCCGCGCGCTCCGCGCCCAGGGCCACGAGGTCGCGGTCATCACCGGCAGCGACGTGTACGAGGACTGGGTGGTGGCCGCCGCCCATCGCGAAGGCCGTTCGCCCGAGGAGACCTACCGCGACCACCACACGGGCATCGCCCGCGATCTCGACCGTCTCGGCATCGGGCTGGACGTCTGGATCGACCCGGCAGGCGACACCCACCGGGACGCCTACCGGCACCTGCACGAGGACGTCCTGGACCGGCTGCGGACGTCCGGCGCAGCCCGCCTCGAAGCCGAACGCATCCCGTACGCGCAGGACACGGGACGAGCGCTGGTCGGGCCGTGGATCGCGGGGGAGTGCCCGCACTGCGGACGCCCGTGCGGCGGCAGCACCTGCACCTACTGCGGCGAGTACTTCGTCCCCGAGCAGCTGGTGCGGGCCCGGTCCCGGATCGGCGACAGCCCGGTCGAGTGGCGTACCGAGCAGAACTGGTTCGCGACGGCCGAGGATCCGTCGGCCATCGCCGACCGGCACCGCGCGGCGGGTCTGCGGCCGGTGTTCCTCGCCCCCCTGCTGCGCGCTCTGGACCAGCACGGCGGCCGGATCCGGCTGACCGGCCAGGGCGACTGGGGCATCCGTGGCGAAGGCCTGCCCGCCGACAAGGTGATCAGCAACGGCTACTTCCTCTACAGCGTCTACTGCGGTGAGGTGCACCGGTCGCTGACCGGCGCCGCGGTCAACCCCTTCGCGCCCGGCAGCGGTGTCACCACCGTCGGCCTGTTCGGCAGCGACAACTCCACTCCCGGGCTGCTGGTACCGGACGTGATCTCCCAGGGCTCGCAGGGGACCCTGGAGCCGTTCGACGCCACCGTCGTCAACGGCATGCTGCACTTCGAGGGCCACAAGTGCTCCACCAGCAAGCGGCACGGCATCTGGCTGTCCGAGCTGCTGGAGGGCACGTCCGTGTCCGCGGACGAGCTGCGCCACGCCCTGCTGCACGCGCCCCTCGACCACGGTCCCGCCGACATCTCCGTCGAGACGATCACCCGGCACGTCAACGTCCTGCGCGACTGGCGGGCGACGGTGCTGCGCCCCGCCCTGGACCGGTTGCGGGAACAGCAGGGGCCCGTGCGACGGGCCGAGCCCGCGCTCAAGGCGGCAGCCGACCAGTACGCGCTGCTGACCCCCTTCTCTCCCGACCTGACGGGCGCCGTGGCGGCTTTCGACGAGTGGATCGACAGGCCCCTCGTACCGGACGCGGAGTGGCTCGTGGGGGTGGCCCTGCTGGGCCGGCCGCTCCTTCCCGACCTGGCCGACCGGGTCTGGGCGCGGCTCGGCTTCCCCGGCAGTCCCGACCTGCGGCAGGCGGCCCACCTCGAACCCCGGCCGCAGCGGCTCCCCGACCCCGGCGCGCCCTCGCTGCCGGGCCCGCTCGACGCGGCGGCCCTGCGCCCGTACGTCCACCTCCAGGAACCGGAGTGACCCGACGTCCCGTCCCCTGGCTCCGGCCCGCGGTGCCGGGCCCGGAACAGGCCGTCGGCCGTGCCCTTCCCGGAGAGGAAGAGCACGGCCGACGGCCTATGCACGGCCCGGGGAAGCGGTGACCCGCTCCGCCCCGGGGCGATGTCACACGTCGAAGTAGAGCTCGAACTCGTGCGGGTGCGGGCGCAGCTGCAGCGGGGCGATCTCGTTGGTGCGCTTGAAGTCGATCCACGTCTCGATCAGGTCGGGCGTGAAGACGTCACCGGCGAGCAGGAACTCGTGGTCGCGCTCCAGGCGGTCGAGGACGGCCGGGAGGGAGGTCGGGACCTGGGCCACGTTCGCGTGCTCCTCGGGAGCCAGCTCGTAGAGGTCCTTGTCGATCGGCTCGGCCGGCTCGATCTTGTTCTTGATGCCGTCCAGGCCCGCGAGCAGCAGGGCCGAGAAGGCCAGGTACGGGTTGCCGGAGGAGTCGGGCGCGCGGAACTCGACACGCTTGGCCTTCGGGTTCGAACCCGTGATCGGGATACGCATCGCGGCGGAACGGTTGCGCTGCGAGTACACCAGGTTGATCGGGGCCTCGAAGCCCGGGACCAGACGGTGGTACGAGTTCACCGTCGGGTTGGTGAAGGCGAGCAGCGACGGGGCGTGCTTGAGGATGCCGCCGATGTAGTAGCGGGCGGTGTCCGACAGGCCCGCGTAACCGGCCTCGTCGTAGAAGAGCGGGGAGCCGCCGGCCCACAGGGACTGGTGGACGTGCATGCCCGAGCCGTTGTCACCGAAGATCGGCTTCGGCATGAAGGTCGCGGTCTTGCCGTTGCGCCAGGCCACGTTCTTCACGATGTACTTGAAGAGCTGCAGGTCGTCGGCGGCGGCGAGCAGCGTGTTGAACTTGTAGTTGATCTCCGCCTGGCCGGCGGTGCCCACCTCGTGGTGCTGGCGCTCGACCTGGAGGCCGGACTTGGCCAGCTCCAGGGAGATCTCGGCACGCAGGTCGGCGAAGTGGTCGACCGGCGGGACCGGGAAGTAGCCGCCCTTGTAGCGGACCTTGTAACCGCGGTTGTCCTCCAGCGCGCCCGTGTTCCAGGCACCCGCCTCGGAGTCGATGTGGTAGAAGCTCTCGTTCGCCGAGGTGGCGAAACGGACGCTGTCGAAGACGTAGAACTCGGCCTCGGGACCGAAGTACGCGGTGTCCGCGATACCGGTCGACGCGAGGTAGGCCTCCGCCTTCTTCGCCACGTTGCGCGGGTCACGGGAGTACTGCTCGCCCGTGATCGGGTCGTGGATGAAGAAGTTGATGTTGAGCGTCTTGTCCCGGCGGAACGAGTCCACCCGGGCCGTCGACAGGTCCGCGCGCAGCGCCATGTCGGACTCGTGGATCGCCTGGAAACCACGGATCGACGAACCGTCGAACGCGAGCTCCTCGTCCGGGTCGAACGCCTCGACGGGCAGCGTGAAGTGCTGCATGACGCCCGGCAGGTCGCAGAAACGGACGTCGATGAACTTGACGTCCTCGTCCGCGATGAACTTCTTGGCCTCGTCGGCGTTCTGGAACATCCAGCTCCTCCTACTCCCGGCCGTTCCCGTGCCGGGGTGGTAGTTCGTTCGTGCGGCCAGTGCGGTGGCACACGTTGTCGTCGACCCTAGGGACGGGTGATTTCTCGGGCGTGACCCATTTGTTTCGCTGAAGTTAACCGAGCGCGGTTCCACCGTAGCCCGTGGCACCCCGCCGACCCAGGGTCGCGGCCGGGCCCAGTACCGTGGACGGGTGGACAACAGGCAAGCAATCGGATCGTGGCTCTCCGGACCCCGCGCGGCCATGGAGGACGCGGGTGCCGAGTTCGGGTACCGGGGCGAGCAGCTGGGTCTGCCGGAAGAGGGGCCGGGCTCCATCGCCCGCCCCGGGCGGCGGCTCGGCGCGCTGGTCGTGGACTGGGCGCTGTGCGAGTTGATCGCATACGGCCTGATCACCAAGGGCTACAACCCGGCGACCACCGGCAACTGGGCTCTGCTCGTCTTCTTCGTCCTGGGCGTCCTCACGGTGGGCACGATCGGGTTCACGCCGGGCAAGCGGCTGTTCCGGCTGCGGGTCGTCGGCGTCGGCACGGGCCGCGTCCAGCCGCTGCGCGCCCTGGCCCGCACGGTGCTCCTGTGCCTCGCGATCCCGGCGCTGGTCTGGGACCGGGACGGCAGGGGGCTGCACGACCGGCTGGCGAAGACGGTAGAGGTCCGTATGTAGGTGCGGGCCGGTGGGGGCTGATCGCGCAGTTCCCCGCGCCCCCAGAAAACATAGCCGCGGGCAGGCGTGCCGCAGGGCGGCACGGGTGGGCGCTGGGGGTCCCCCCGGCCGAAGGCTGGGGGAGGCACCCTGCAAGCGCCGGTGAGCGTCCCCACCCCCGGCCCGCCCCACCCCGCTCACCTCCTCCGCAGCACCCGCGCCAGCACGTCCCGCAGCTCTCCCTCCGGGTCGGGCACGGCCCCTTCCGAGCGCCACGCCACGTACCCGTCCGGCCGCACCAGCACCGCGCCCTCCGCCGTCGTACCGTGCGCCGCGGCCCAGTCGCCGCCCTCCGCGTCGTACACAAGATCGCCCGCCGCACCGACGCGGTACGTGTCCAGCCGCAGCCGCTCCGTGTCCGCGATCCGCCGGGCGGCGGCGTGCCAGGCCGCGCCGCCCGCCGACTCCGCGTCGCTCAGCAGCACCAGTGACCGTTCGTAGAGGTCGAGCGTGGACACCCGCTCCCCCTCCCGGCGCAGCCACAGGTGCGGGGCCCGGCTGCCCGGCTGGCCGGTGAGGTTCATCCCGTTGGGTACGAGCGGCTGGTCCGGGTCGGCGCCGAGGACCGCGCCCTTCGGGTAGCGGTAGCCGAGCACGACGTTGAGGATGCCGCCGCGCCGGTCGGCGCCGACGCCGGGGGCCGGCGCGAAGCCCGGGTGGCTGTGCTCCACGGAGCGGGCGGAGGCGCGGGCGCTGGTGGCGAGGGCGACCGGGCGGCGTTCGGCGTCGTACGACTCCAGCAGGCCGGGCCCGGCCCAGCCGTCCAGGACCGCCGCCAGCTTCCACGCGAGGTTGTGGGCGTCCTGGATGCCGGTGTTGGAGCCGAAGGCGCCGGTCGGGGACATCTCGTGCGCGGAGTCGCCGGCCAGGAAGACCCGCCGGTCGGCATAGCGTTCCGCGACCCGTTCGGCGGCCCGCCAGGACGCCCGGCCGGTGATCTCGACGTCGAGGTCCGGGACGCCGACGGACCGGCGGATGTGCCGGGTGAGCCGTTCCTCCGTGAACTCGTCGAGGGTTTCGCCCCGTTCGGGGTGCCAGGGAGCGTGGAAGACCCAGCGCTCCTTGTTGTCGACGGGCAGGAGCGCGCCGTCGGCCTCCGGGTCGGTGAGGTAGCAGCAGATGAACCGGCGGTCCCCGACCGTGTTCTGCAGCAGCTTGGAACGGAAGGTGATGCTGACGTTCGCGAACAGGTCACCGGGGCCCGTCTGGCCGATGCCGAGCCGGCCCCGGACCGGGGAGCGCGGGCCGTCGGCGGCGACCAGGTAGTCCGCCCGGACGGTGTACATCCGGTCGGAGTCACGGTCACGGATGTACGCCGTCACTCCTTCGGGGTCCTGTTCGAAGGACTCCATCTCGTGGAAGTAACGCAGGTCGCCGGTGAGCGACTCGGCCGCCCGGCGGAGCACCGGTTCGAGGTCGTTCTGGCTGCACAGGCACCAGCCCGTGGGGCTGAACCTCTTGAGCCCGCCGCCCGGGTCGATCTCCTTGAACAGCCAGTCGCCGGCGTCGCCGACCAGCGTCGGGGTCTGCAGGATGCCGTGGTTGTCGGCGAGGAGGGAGGCCGCGGCCTTGATGTCCGGCTCGATGCCCGCTCTCCGGAACAGCTCCATCGTCCGCACGTTGTTGCCCCGGCCGCGTGGGTGGACCGAGGTCCCGGAGTGTCTCTCGACGAGCATGTGGCGTACGCCCAGTCGGCCCAGGAAGAGGGACATGGACAGGCCCACGAGCGAGCCGCCCACCACGAGGACGGGGACCTGGTGATCGGTTTTCTGGTGCATCGGGCACTCCAGAGGCGGGTGTTGGTGCGTCAGGTGCGTTGCAACGTCCATGCCCGTCCGGGCCCCCTCGGGAGGGGTTCCGCGGGCTCAATCACCCACCTGGTTCACGCGAGTCGCGCGCTTCGGAGGACCGGCACAGGATCAAGAAGCGCTGACGCCGCGTCATCGGCGAAGGCGCAGGCCGCTGCCCAGCGAAGGAGATGTGCGAAGCATGACGACGATCTCGGAAAAGGTTTCGGCAAAGCCGACCCGAACGACCCGCCCGGTCTCGACACGGGTCTCCCAGTCCGTCTTCGACGGCTCCCGGCTCCGGGTCGTCCTGCTGGTGGACGTCTACGACGGCGCGCAGCAGCAGTTCCTGGAGGCCTACGAGCAGCTGTGCAACCAGGTCGCCCAGGTGCCCGGCCACGTCAGCGACCAGCTCTGCCAGTCGATCGAGAACCCCTCCCAGTGGCTGATCACCAGCGAGTGGGAGAGCGCCCCGCCGTTCCTCGCCTGGGTGAACAGCGAGGAGCACGTGGAGATGGTGAAGCCGCTGCACAACTGCGTCCGTGACACCCGCTCGCTCCGCTTCCACGTGGTGCGGGAGACCGGCGGCCCGTCGGCGGACGCCGTACGCGTCCTGCAGGCCCAGCCGCGGATGGGCGACGGCGTGATCCGCCACGCGCTCACCTTCACGGTCACGCCGGGCAGTGAGGCCAAGGTCGCGAAGATCCTCGCGGACTACGCCTCGCCCGAGGCGAAGGTCGACGACTCCACCCGGCTCTGCCGGACCTCCCTGTTCATGCACGGCAACCGGGTCGTGCGGGCCATCGAGGTGCGCGGCGACCTGATGGCCGCCCTGCGCCACGTCGCCCGGCAGCCCGAGGTGCGGGCCGTGGAGGAGGCCATCAACCCCTACCTGGAGCAGGAGCGCGACCTCGACGACCAGGAGTCCGCACGGGTGTTCTTCACCCGGGCCGCGCTGCCGGCCGTCCACCACGTCACCGCCGAGGAGCTGGCCGAGGGCGAGCGGCACGCGCTGTACTACCCGGCCCGCCCGGGTTGCGGGATGCGGCTCGCGGAGCTGCTCGCGCAGCAGGACGAGGCCGCGGCCGAGGACCCGGCGAGCCCGGTGCTGCACAGCACGGTCTTCCAGCGCGACGACGTGGTCGTCCGGCTGATCGAGCAGCGGCCCGGCACACCCGTGGACGTCACCCCGGCCCACGCGCTGACCGCCCTGCTGGACGGCGACGCGGTGCGGATGCAGCTGATCACCGACCGCCGCTCACCGGACGCCTGACGCCCGACGCCCGACCCTTCAACGTCGCATCACCCCCACGGAGGAACGCAGACATGCAGCCCATTCCGAAGATCGTGGACCTCAGCGAGGTCGAGCCCAACACCCGGCGCGGCGGCGATCTGCGCGCCATGCTCACCCCGGCCACGGTGGGTTCCACCAGCGGTTTCATGGGTGTGGCCATCGTGCAGCCGGGCGACCGCATCGCCGAGCACTACCACCCGTACTCCGAGGAGTTCGTGTACGTCGTCTGCGGCGAGATGGAGGTCGACCTGGACGGCGAACCGCACCCGCTGCGGCCCGAGCAGGGGCTGATGATCCCCATGAACATGAAGCACCGCTTCCGCAACGTCGGCAGCGCCGAGGCCCGGATCGTCTTCCACCTCGGCCCGCTGGCCCCGCGCCCGGCGCTGGGCCACGTCGACACCGAGGAGACGGAAGCCGTCGCCGTGGGGCAGGTCCGGTCGTGACCCGGCGCGTGGCGGTTACGGGCATAGGCATCGTCGCTCCGGGGGGTGTGGGCGTACCGGCGTTCTGGGATCTGCTCGCCTCGGGCCGGACCGCGACGCGCGGCATCACCTTCTTCGACCCCTCGGGCCTCAGGTCGCGGATCGCCGCCGAGTGCGACTTCGACCCGGTGGCACACGGCCTGGACGCCGAGGAGATCGAGCGGGCGGACCGGTACATACAGTTCGCCCTGGTCGCCGGCGACGAGGCGGTCCGGGACTCCGGTCTCGACCTGGGCCGGGAGGACCCCTGGCGGATCGGGGTCTCCCTGGGTACGGCCGTGGGCGGCACCACCCGCCTGGAGCACGACTACGTCCTGGTGAGCGGCGCGGGCCAGCGCTGGGACGTGGACCACCGGCAGGCGCAGCCGCAGCTGCACCGGGCGTTCTCCCCGAGCACCCTCGCCTCCGCCGTGGCGGAACGTTTCGGCGCCCAGGGTCCGGTGCAGACCGTGTCCACCGGCTGCACCTCGGGCCTGGACGCCGTCGGCTACGCCTTCCACACCGTGCAGGAGGGCCGCGCCGACATCTGCATCGCCGGTGCCTCGGACTCCCCGATCTCACCCATCACCATGGCCTGCTTCGACGCGATCAAGGCCACCTCCCCGAACAACGACGACCCCGAGCACGCCTCCCGCCCGTTCGACAACCGCCGTGACGGGTTCGTCATGGGCGAGGGCGGCGCGGTGCTCGTCCTGGAGGAGGAGGAGCACGCCAAGGCCCGCGGCGCGCACATCTACTGCCTCCTCGACGGCTACGCCACCTTCGGCAACGCCTACCACATGACCGGTCTCACCAGCGAGGGCCTGGAGATGGCCCGCGCCATCGAGACCGCCCTGGACCACGCCCGCCTCGACCCCACCGCCATCGACTACGTCAACGCGCACGGCTCCGGCACCCGGCAGAACGACCGCCACGAGACGGCCGCCGTGAAGAAGGCGCTCGGACAGCACGCGTACTCGACACCCATGAGCTCCATCAAGTCCATGGTGGGCCACTCGCTCGGCGCGATCGGCGCCATCGAGGTCGTCGCCTGCGTGCTCGCCCTGGCCCACCAGGTCGTCCCGCCCACCGCGAACTACGAGACCCCCGACCCCGAGTGCGACCTCGACTACGTGCCGCGGGTCGCCCGCGAACGGAAGCTCGGCGGCGTCCTGTCCGTGGGCAGCGGGTTCGGCGGCTTCCAGTCCGCGGTGATCCTGACCCGGCAGAGAGGACGGACACGATGAGCGAACCGCCTGCCCGACGGGCGGCCGTCACCGGCATCGGTGTCGTCGCGCCCAACGGAACCAGCACCGAGACCTTCTGGAAGTCCGTCCAGGAGGGACGCAACGTCCTCGACAAGGTGACCCGCGACGGCTGCGAGCACCTGCCCATGAAGGTGGCCGGCGAAGTCCGCGACTTCGACCCCACGGCCGCCGTCGAGGAACGCCTCATCGTCCAGACCGACCGCTTCACGCACTTCGCGATGGCCGCGGCCGACCTGGCACTCGAAGACGCCCGGCTCGGCCGCGCCGACACCGACGGCTCGCCGTTCGACGTCGGCGTGGTCACCGCGGCCGGCTCCGGCGGCGGCGAGTTCGGCCAGCGCGAGCTCCAGCAGCTCTGGGGCAAGGGCAGCCGGTTCGTCGGCCCCTACCAGTCCATCGCCTGGTTCTACGCGGCCAGCACCGGCCAGATCTCCATCCGGCGCGGCTTCAAGGGCCCCTGCTCGGTGGTCGCCGCCGACGAGGCCGGCGGCCTGGACGCCCTCGCCCACGCCGCCCGCGCGGTGCGGCGCGGCACGGACGTCATCGTGGCCGGCTCCACCGAGGCGCCCATAGCTCCGTACTCGGTGGTCTGCCAGCTCGGCTACGAGGAGCTCAGCCGGGAGACCGACCCGGCCCGCGCCTACCGCCCGTTCACCGAGCAGGCCTGCGGGTTCGTGCCGGCCGAGGGCGGCGCCATGCTCGTCGTGGAGGACACCGGCTCGGCCCGCCGGCGCGGACTGCCGGTCCGGGCCACCATCGACGGCCACGCGTCGACCTTCACCGGCGCCTCCCGCTGGGCCGAGTCCCGGGCCGGGCTCGCCCAGGCGATCCGCGGGGCGCTGGCCGAGGCCGGCTGCGCCCCCGAGGAGGTCGACGTGGTCTTCGCCGACGCCCTCGGCGTCCCGGCGGCCGACCGGGCGGAGGCGCTGGCCATCACCGACGTCCTCGGCGCGCACGGCAGGCGGGTGCCGGTCACCGCGCCCAAGACCGGGATCGGCCGCGGCTACTGCGCGGCCCCCGTGCTGGACACCGCCGCCGCGGTGCTGGCAATGGAACACGGGCTGATCCCGCCGACCCCGGGTGTCCACGACATCTGCCACGACCTCGACCTCGTGACCGGCAGCGCCCGCGCGGCGCGGCCACGCACGGCACTGGTGCTCAGCCGGGGCCTCATGGGGTCGAACTCGGCGCTCGTGCTGCGCCACGGCGCGGCCGAGTGAGTCGAACACACCAGCTGCCCAGCAGAGCAGCTAAGAAGAAGGAGTCGCTATGAGCATCACCGTGGACGAACTGTCCGAACTCATGAAGAAGGCCGCCGGCGTCACCGTCTCCCCGGCCGACCTCCAGGACCGGGCCGACAGCGGCTTCGACGTCCTCGGCGTCGACTCGCTCGGCCTGCTCGGCATCGTCGGCGAGCTGGAGAACCGGCACGGCGTGCCCATGCCGGTGGACGCCGAGCGGTGCAAGACGCCCCGCCAGTTCCTCGACCTCGTCAACAGCGCCATGCCCGCGGGAGCCTGACATGACCGGACACACCCAGAACGAGATCACCATCGCCGCACCCGTCGACCTGGTCTGGGACATGACCAACGACGTGGCCAACTGGCCCCAGCTGTTCAGCGAGTACGCCAGCGCCGAGATCCTCGAGGACGACGGGAAGAAGGTCACCTTCCGGCTGACCATGCACCCCGACGACAACGGCAAGGTGTGGAGCTGGGTCTCCGAGCGCGAGGCGGACCGCCGCGCCCTCCGGGTCAGGGCCCGCCGGGTCGAGACCGGCCCGTTCGCGCACATGGACATCCTCTGGCAGTACGAGGAGGTCCCCGCCGGCACCCGGATGGTCTGGACCCAGGACTTCGCGATGAAGCCGGAGGCCCCGGTCGACGACGACTGGATGACCGACAACATCAACAAGAACTCCAAGATCCAGATGGCCCTGATCCGGGACAAGATCGAGAAGGCGGCCACCGGCCGGCGTCCCGACCCGGCCCTGGCCGACTGATCCGACTGAGCCGACCGAACCGCACGAGCCGTACGACAGGAGAGACACCGTGCACCAGGCCCTGATCGTCGCCCGTATGGCACCGGGCTCCGCCCCCGACATCGCGAAGGTGTTCGCGGACTCCGACCGGGGAGAACTGCCGCACCTCGTCGGGGTCACCCGGCGCAGCCTCTTCCAGTTCGGTGATGTGTACATGCACCTCATCGAGTCCGAGCGCGAGCCGGGACCGGCCATCGCCAAGGTCACCTCGCACCCCGAGTTCAGGGACGTCAGCGACCGTCTCACGGCGTACGTCAGCGCGTACGACCCGGAGACCTGGCGCTCCCCGAAGGACGCGATGGCCCAGCGCTTCTACCTCTGGGAGCGCGACGGCGGCGCGTGATCCCGCGTACCGCCGTACGCCAACGGTGCCGGACCCGCGCACGACGCGGGCCCGGCACCGGCGCATGCCGGGGTACCCGTCAGGCGGGCACCGTGCAGTCGAAGGCGTGCAGGTACGGGTTGACCGGCCGGATGTCGTTGACGTTCAGGCCCGCCTCCGTCAGCCGGCGCACCATGCTGTCGGTGGTGTGCTTGGCCCCGCCGACGTTCAGCAGGAGCAGCAGGTCCATCGCGGTGCTGAACCGCATCGACGGGGTGTCGTCGACCAGGTTCTCGATGATCACCACCCGGGCCCCGGGCCCGCCCGCCGCGATCACGTTGGCGAGCAGCCGCGCGGTGGAGTCGTCGTCCCACTCCAGGATGTTCTTGATGATGTAGACGTCCGAGTCGACCGGTACGGCCTCCCGGATGTCGCCGGGCACGATCCGCGCCCGGTCCCCGAGGTCGCCGCCCTCGCGCAGCCGGGGCAGGGCCTTCTCCACCACCTTGGGCAGATCCAGCAGGTAGCCCTTCATCGCCGGGTACTTGTCCAGCAGGCTGGCCACCACGTGCCCCTGCCCGCCGCCGAGGTCCGCGACCGAGCGGCTGCCGGAGAGGTCGAGCAGGGCGGCGACCTCCCGGGCCGACTGCTCGCTGGAGGTGGTCATCGCCCGGTTGAAGACGTCCGCGGATTCCGGCGCGTCCTCGTTCAGGTAGACGAAGAACTCCTTGCCGTAGAGGTCCTCGACGACGTTGCGGCCGGTGCGCACGGCCTCGTCGAGCATCGGCCAGGCGTCCCAGGTCCACGGTTCGGTGCACCACATGGCGATGTAGCGCAGGCTGTGCGGGTCGTCCTCGCGCAGCAGCCGGGAGGTCTCGGTGTGGGCGAACGTCCCGTCCGGCCGCTCGGCGAAGACGCCGTAGCAGGACAGGGCGCGCAGCAGCCGGCGCAGCGGCTTCGGGTCCGTCTTCACCGTCGACGCCAGGGACTCCACCGTCATGGGGGCGTCCCCGAGCGCGTCGGCGACGCGCAGCCGGGCGGCGGCGCGGACGGCGGCGGCACAGGCCGCCCCGAACACGAGCTCGCGCAGCCGCATCGACGGCGGCGGAGCGTCCTCCTCCGGCCCCTTGGCCGGCGTCGTGAGGTCGCGTGCTGGTGCGGTCATGTGCCGCCTTCCTTCCGTGTGGGGGGTCGTACGGCCGTCAGGTCAGCACAGACCCGAGGGCTTGGACTTCTTGCAGGTGTTGTCCTTGAAGGCGTTGCCGTGCTTGCCGGCCTCCTGGTTGACCAGGTCGGCGGGGGCGTTGCCCGACAGCTTGTTGCGGGTGATCTGGTTCTTGTCGCTGGTGACACCCACGAAGCTCTTGAAGACCACGACACCGCCCGACAGCGGCGACTTGCCGGAGTTGCCGGTGACGGTGTTCCCGGTCACCAGGGTGTTCTCGGCGCCGGTCAGCACGATGCCGGAGCCCTGCAGGAAGGCCAGCCGGGCGGTCTTCTTGCAGTACTTGTTGTTCTTCACGACCTGGTTGTCGGCGACCGTCAGGTGACCGGCCTTCGGTTTGTTCTCGTCGCCGACGACGAAGACGCCCGCGCAGTTCCCGGTGACCGAGTTGTCGGAGACCGTGAGGTTGCGCAGCCGGCGGACGGTGACGCCGATGCGGTTGTTCTCCAGCAGGTTGTGCTCGACGACCGTGCCGAACGTGTCGACGGCGCCCTTCTCCGCGGTCACGGAGTTGGCGAGGAAGATGCCCGCGTCGCCGTTGTTCCGGGCGACGTTGTTCTGGTACATGCTGTGGACCGACCGCTCCTCGGCGAGGCCCCACTGCCCGTTCTTCACGGCGGCCACGCCGTGCACGTGCAGGTTGGCCGTGCCCACGGCCATGACGCCGGTCCGGGAGAACCCGGTCACGGTCAGGTGGGCGACGGTCACGTCCTCGACGGGCTGGTTCTTGGCGCCGACCACGCAGATGCCGTTGCCCATCTCGGCGCAGGACTTCACGGCGGTCTTCTTCGTGCCGCGCATCGCCTTCGTGGCCTTCTTGGACTTCTTGACCGGCTCCAGCACGGTGTCCGGACCCACGCCACGCAGGGTGAGGCCGGGCGTGGTCACCTTGACGCTCTCGTGGTAGGTGCCGGCCAGCACCAGGACCGTGTCACCGGGCTCGGCGGCGTCGACCGCCTTCTGGATGGACTCACCCGGGTGCACGGTCAGAACGCCGTGCGAGGAGGTCGCCGGAGCGGCACCGAGGAGGGAGCCGCACAGGGCGGCGCTGCACGCGAGGTATGTGATATGGCGTTTTGTCACATCCGGCAGATTAGGAGCAGATGACCCGATAAGCGGCCGGATACTCCGTTCGGCGGCGTGTCACGACCGCCCTGCTTGGAGGCCCTGCTTGGAGCGCCCCATAGGGGCGCGGGGAACTGCGCGAGAAACCACGAAGGCGCGGCAGTCGCCAACGCAACCACCGCGCCCGAGCTCGTAGGCGTGCCTACCGGCGTCTACCGCCCCCGAGGCCCACCCTTGGGCATCCGCATCCCCTTGGGCATCGGCCCCTTCGGCAACGGCATGTTGGACATCAGGTCCCCCATCGCCCGCAGCCGGTCGTTGGTGGTCGTCACCTGCGGCCCCGTCAGCACGCGAGGGAACTTCAGCATCGTGGTCCGCAGCTTCTTCAGCTCGACCTGGCCGTCACCCGTGCCCACGATCACGTCGTGCACCGGCACGTCCGCCACGATCCGGGCCATCTTCTTCTTCTCGGCGGCCAGCAGGGTCTTCACCCGGTTCGGGTTGCCCTCGGCGACCAGGACGATGCCGGCCTTGCCGACCGCCCGGTGCACCACGTCCTGGCTGCGGTTCATCGCCACCGCCGGCGTCGTCGTCCAGCCCCGCCCGATGTTGTCCAGCACGGCCGCCGCGGCGCCCGGCTGGCCCTCCATCTGTCCGAAGGCCGCCCGCTCGGCCCGCCGGCCGAAGACGATCGCCGTCGCGAGGAACGCGAGCAGCAGGCCCAGGATGCCCAGATAGACCGGATGGCCGATCAGGAAGCCGATCACGAGGAAGACGGCAAGGGTGCCGAGACCGACACCGGCAAGCACCAGACCGATCACCTTGTCGGCCTTGCGCGTCATCTTGTACGTCAGGACGATCTGCTTCAGTCGTCCCGCATTCGCAGCGTCCGCTGCGGGTTCCTTCCTCGCCATGCCCCGAAGTCTACGTGGCCCCGGGAGTGCCGACGACGGCAGTGTCCGGGAAGGGCCGCGGAGGGGGCGTCAGGAGCGGCCGGCGGCCTGCTCGAGGAAGCGCTGGGCCTCGACCCGGTCCTTGGCGCGACGGCGGTCCTCCAGCACGGAGGTCCAGGCGTTCTGGCGTGCGGTGCGCTGACCGCCGCTCATGAGGATCGACTCGACGGCGCGCAGCGCGTCGGTGAAGGACGGGATCGCGGTGGCGCGAACGGGCGCGGCCTGCATGGTGGAGGTCCCCCCTCGAGGTGGGTGTACATGCTGTGATACCAGGGTCACTGTTCGGTGTTACCAGGGCGTGACCGACCGGTCAAACGCCAATGAAGCCTTGATACGCGGGCCCGGAACGCTGACGCGGCCCTGACGGCGTCCTCATCAGCGAGGACGGTCAGGACCGCGTCCATTCGGTCACTACTGACCGGTAATAGTTTGTGCGTGAATTCACACGCTCGGCGGCCGGGCCGGTTCGGGCCGCCGCCGGACCTCCCGTCAGACCGCCTGCGCGGCGACGAACGCGCCCCGCTTCTCCACGGCCATCTGGTACAGGCGGCCGGCGCGGTACGAGGACCGGACCAGCGGGCCGGACATGACACCGGAGAAGCCGATCTGCTCGGCCTCCTCCTTCAGCTCCACGAACTCCTGCGGCTTGACCCAGCGCTCCACGGGGTGGTGGCGCACGCTCGGGCGCAGGTACTGCGTGATGGTGACCAGCTCGCAGCCGGCCTCGTGCAGCTGGCGCAGCGCCTCGGAGACCTCCTCGCGGGTCTCGCCCATGCCGAGGATGAGGTTGGACTTGGTGACCAGGCCGAAGTCGCGGGCGGCCGTGATGACCTTGAGCGAGCGCTCGTAGCGGAAGCCCGGGCGGATCCGCTTGAAGATCCGGGGCACCGTCTCGACGTTGTGCGCGAAGACCTCGGGGCGGGACGAGAAGACCTCGGCGAGCTGCTCCGGGACCGCGTTGAAGTCGGGGGCGAGCAGCTCGACCTTGGTGCGGCCGGCCTCGCGCTCCGCCGTCTGCGCGTGGATCTGGCGGACCGTCTCCGCGTACAGCCAGGCGCCGCCGTCCGCCAGGTCGTCGCGGGCGACGCCGGTGATGGTCGCGTAGTTCAGGTCCATGGTGACCACGGACTCGCCCACCCGGCGCGGCTCGTCGCGGTCCAGCGCCTCGGGCTTGCCGGTGTCGATCTGGCAGAAGTCGCAACGCCGGGTGCACTGGTCGCCACCGATGAGGAAGGTCGCCTCGCGGTCCTCCCAGCACTCGTAGATGTTCGGGCAGCCGGCTTCCTGGCAGACCGTGTGCAGGCCCTCGCTCTTCACGAGGTTCTGCATCTTCGTGTACTCGGGGCCCATTTTCGCCCGGGTCTTGATCCACTCGGGCTTGCGCTCGATGGGGGTCTCGGCGTTGCGGACCTCCAGGCGCAGCATCTTGCGTCCGTCGGGTGAGACTGCGGACACGACCGGCTCCCTAGCGATTGATTCTTCGGCGACCTTCAGGGTACGCCCGTTGATTTGAATGCCCGGTGTGGGTGCTGGGCTCCCGGGGCCTGCCGCCCCCGGACCCCCGCTGACGGCCTTCGGCCTCGTCCTCAGACGCCGGACGGGCTGACGGTTGCCGGTGTCTTCTCGATCACCCTCGGCTTCAGGTCCGCGTTCTCCAGTACGGCCGTCAGGTGGCGCTCCACCACCGGCAGCACCTCCTCGATCGTCACGTCCCGGTCCAGTTCGGCGGCGAGGGAGGCGACGCCGGCGTCGCGGATGCCGCACGGGATGATCCGGTCGAACCACTTGTTGTCCGGGTTCACGTTGAGCGCGAAGCCGTGCATGGTCACGCCCTTGGCCACCCGGATGCCGATGGCGGCGATCTTGCGGTCCTCGCGGCGCTGGCCGGCGTTGGAGGGGGCGTACTCCGGGCCGTTGAGGCGCGGGTCGAACTCGTCGTCCGTCAGCCGGGGGTCGAAGTCCAGGGAGAGGCCGCCGAGGGCCTGGGGGCGCTGCTCGACCGGGTCGCCGAGCACCCACACCCCGCTGCGCCCCTCGACCCGGGTGGTCTCCAGGCCGAACTCGGCGCAGGCGCGGATCAGGGCCTCCTCCAGGCGCCGGACGTGGGCGACCACGTCCACCGGGCGCGGGAGCTTCTGGATCGGGTAGCCCACCAGCTGGCCGGGGCCGTGCCAGGTGATCTTGCCGCCGCGGTCCACGTCGATGACGGGGGTGCCGTCGAGCGGCCGTTCGTTGTCCGCGGTGCGGCGGCCCGCCGTGTAGACCGGGGGGTGTTCGAGCAGCAGGACCGTGTCGGGCACCTCGTCGGCGAACCGTGCCGCGTGCACCCGGCGCTGCTCGTCCCACGCCTCCTGGTACTCGACGGCGTCCGCGCCGAACCCCATGCGGACGAACCGCAACTCACTCACGGCAAGCGCCTCCCTCGGGCGATGGGTGTGTCAGGCACATAACGCGCCCAAGCCACTGTACGTCCGCCCGTCGCGCGTCAGCCCTGGGACCAATCCTCACACGATCGGATGAATGAACGGCGAGATGTGCGATCGACTGCTCACTCTCCGCTACATTCGCGCCGTCCACGAGCGCCAAAAGGGCTGCTCACCGGCAATCCGGGCACAAGCGACCGAGCTGAGCCAGAAGGCAGGAGACCGCACCCCAGATGACGGACCGACCCGCGCAGCGCACCCCCAACCGCCAGCTCGCCGCGCTCATCGCAGAAGCAGGGTTCTCCAACGCGGGTCTGGCCCGGCGCGTCGACCAACTCGGACTCGAACACGGGCTGGATCTCAGATACGACAAGACATCGGTCACCCGGTGGCTGCGCGGTCAGCAGCCCCGGGGCACCACCCCCGCCCTGATCGCCGAGGTCTTCACCCGGCGCCTCGGCCGCCGGCTCACCGCGCAGGACCTGGGTCTCGACGCCTGTGCCCCGGTCTACGCCGGGCTGGAGTTCGCGGCCACCCCCGAGGAGGCCGTCGACATCGTCAGCGGGCTCTGGCGCAAGGACTCCGGCAGCCACGCCGAGCTCCGCAAGATCGCCTTCACCCCGGCCGGGCTGGTCGTGCCCAGCCGGGACTGGCTGATCGGCCGCGCCGACGACAAGGTGGCCCGCGGCGAGCCGGCGGCGCAGGTGACCGCGGTCCGGGTGCCGGCGCAGACCCGGCCGGCCCCGCCCAAGCCGGTGCCGCTCGCCCCGGTGCGGCCACGCGGGCAGGCCGAGCGCGGGCCCGGTCAGAAGGTGACCGGCGGTGACATCGCCGCGCTCCGCTCGGTCGGCGAACTGTTCCGCTCCCTCGACGACCAGTACGGCGGCGGCCACGCCCGGCAGGCCCTCGTCCGGTACCTGGAGCACGAGTGCGAGCCGATGCTGCGCGGCACGTACGGGGAGCAGACCGGCCGCAGGCTGTTCGGCGCGGCGGCGGACCTGACCCGGCTCGCGGGCTGGACGTCGTACGACATCGCCGCGCACGGCCTCGCCCAGCGCTACTTCGTCCAGTCGCTGCGGCTCGCCCAGGCGGCGGGGGACCGGTCCTACGGCTCCTACGTCCTCGTCACCATGAGCCGCCAGGCGGTCTACCTCGGCCACGGCCGGGAGGCGGTGCAGCTCGCGCGCGTCGCCCAGCAGGGGGTGGGCACGAGCGCCCCGCCGGTCGTGCAGGCTCTGCTCCACGCGGCCGAGGCGCGGGCCCACGGGGTGCTCGGCGAGGTGCGCGCCTGCACGGGGGCGCTCGTCCGTGCCGAGCGGGCCCTGGAGACGGCCCGTCCCGGCGACGAAGTCCCGTACTGGGCCCGCTTCTTCGACGAGGCGCAACTGGCCGACGAGTTCGGCCACTGCCACCGGGACCTCCAGCAGTTCCGGGCGTCCGCGCAGCACGCCGAGCGCTCCCTGCAACTCCGTGCGCCCTCCTATGCCCGCAGCCGCCTCTTCTGCCGCGTCGTCCTCGCCACGGCCCGCCTGGGCCTGGGCGAACTCGACCAGGCGTGTGCGCTGGGGGTGGAGGCGGCGGGGGCGGCGGCGGAGATGCGCTCGGTCCGCGCGCTCGAGTACGTCAAGGACTTCGAACGCCGACTGGAGCCGTACAAGGACGCAGCACCGGTGAAGGGCTACCGCGAGAAGGTCGCCACCCTGAACTGACCCTCCCCTGCCCCCGGTTCCCACCGTCGCCGGGTGCCGCGCCGTCGTGGCTGATCGCGCAGTTCCCCGCGCCCCTGGCGGGGCGGCGCTCTGCTGTGCCCCTTGCGGGGGCGCGATACCGCTCGCCTTCTCTTTCCGCCGCAGCGGTGGCCAGCCACGATGGCGTTGTCCGGCGGCGCCGAGCCGACCCTTGCCGGCTCCTGCCGTTCGTCGGGTGCGGCGCCGTCGTGGCTGGTCGCGCAGTTCCCCGCGCCCCTTGTGGGGCGCGAGTGCTGCTTGCGTTTTTCTGTGGTGGCGAGAGGGGGCGTTAGGCGGCTCGGCGTTGTAGGGGTTCTGACCTGTTCAGGGAGGTTGTTGTGGTGAGGTCGGTCAGGATTGCCGCGGTGGCTCGGTGGGCTGAGTGGAGGGCTCCCTGGACGGTGCTGGTGTCGCGGTGGTCGCCGCAGACGTAGAGGCCGGCGAGGAGGCGGACGGGGCGGCGGAGGTCGTGCGGGGGGCGCATGGCGGGGATGGCCTCGGGGGTGTGGTGGACCGCGAGGGTCTCCCAGCGGCGGGTGGACGTGCCGTAGAGGCGGGTGAGGTGCATGCGGACCGCTGTGTCGACGTCGGAAGGGGGCGTGCCGAGGACGGTGGAGGAGATCAGGGCGCGGCCCTGGGGGGCGCGGCTCGGGTCGATGTTGCTGACGACGGAGGTGTGGGAGACGGGGCCGCCCCGGTCGGCGTCCAGGAGGAGGGACGTTCCGGTCGTGAGGGTCACCGGCTCGTCGGTCGTGTGGTGGACCACCGTCACCCGGTGGAAGTCCGGGACGCGCAGACCCGGGAGCAGCTCCGCGGCGGCCCTCGCGTCCGTGGCGACCAGCACCGCCCGGCAGCGGATCTCGCCGTGTTCGGCCGTCGTCACCGAGGTGGTGGAGACCGAGGTGACCCGTACGCCGGTGTGCACCGTGCCCGGCGGCAGCGCGCGGGCCAGGAGCTCCGGGAGGACCTCGGCGCCGCCCTCCGGCACGCACAGCCGCCCGCTCGCGAAGGACCGCAGCGCGAGGTCCGCGCACCGGCTGGACGTCGTCAGCTCGGGGTCGCAGAGGAGGGCCGCGAGCAGCGGGCGCAGGAAGCCGTCGATCGTGCGGGCGGGCACCCCGCGCTCCGCGAGGGCGTGGGCGGCGGGGAGTTCGGGGCGGGCGAGGATGCGTTCGACCGGGGTCGTGGCGATACGGCCCAGCGCGGCGCCCAGACGGGCCTGGTCGACCGCGCCGCCCATCGGCGCGGTCGAGCGCGGCGGTGCCACCGGCGAGCCGCCCCTGGGGGCGCTTGCCAGGGCGCGCACGGCATACAGTGCGCCCCTCGCGCTTCCGCCCCCCGCAGGGGCGCCGGCCCGGTGCCTGCGCCCGTCGCGATGCAGCAGCACGCCGGGCGCGTACCGGCGCAGAACCAGGGCGTCCAGTCCCGGGGCGAGCCGCAGCTCCGGATAGGACGTGGACAGGAGCTGCCCGATCCGGTCGAGCCGGAAGCCGTCCACCTTCTCGGTCGACATGCGTCCGCCGACGTAAGGGGCGGCCTCCAGGACCGCGGTCGTTACTCCTGCGCTGTTCAGCCGATGAGCCGCGGAGAGTCCGGCGATACCGGCTCCCACGATGACGACGTCCGCCTGGTACGCGGGCTCATGCACGAGGCCCCTCCTCGATTGCGCGTCCGGTGGAGACGTGATGCCCCCAACAAGCTCCGGGGATACCCGAGTTCGGGTCGAGGTTAGGACGGTGATCGGTCAAGGACAGTCGCGCATGAACAGGGCACGGTCGCACGGCGGTCGCATACGGTCACAGGGGCCGTCAGGCCGCGCGGATCGCGTCCTCGATGCCCGGGAACGCGAAGGTGAACCCCGACTCCAGCAGCCGCTTCGGCACCACCCGTTGGCTGCCCAGCACGTCCCCGGCCATCTCGCCGAGGGCCGCCCGCAGCACCGGGGAGGGCACCGGGAAGCGGGCCGGGCGGCGCAGCACCCGGGCCATCGCCGCGGTGATCTCGGCGTTGGTCAGGGGGTCGGGCGCGGTGAGGTTGAAGGGCCCCGCCAGACCCTCGGTCTCCATCAGGAACCTGATCGCGGCCACCTCGTCGTGCAGCGCGATGAACGACCAGTACTGGCGGCCGTCGCCCAGCCGGCCCCCGAGCCCGGCCCTGAAGAGCGGGAACAGCCGGCCCCAGGCCCCGCCCCCGCGGGCCACCACCAGACCCGTGCGCGGGAACACCGTCCGTACACCCGCCTCCTGCGCCGGGGCCGCCGCCTCCTCCCACTCCACGCACAGCGACGGCAGGAAACCGTCCCCGGGCGGGGCGTCCTCGTCCACGGCCCGGTCACCGGTGTCGCCGTAGAAGCCCATCGCGCTGCCGCTCACGAACACCCGCGGCGGGTCCGGCAGCGCCGCCACGGCCTCCGCGAGCGCCGCCGTGCCGAGCACCCTGCTGTCCCGGATCTCCCGCTTGTAGGCGTCCGTCCAGCGCCGGTCGCCGATCCCGGCCCCGGCGAGGTTCACCACCGCGTCGCAGCCGGCCAGGCCCGCGGTGTCCACGTACTGCCCGCCGGGGTCCCAGCAGACCTCGCCGGTGCCGTGGGCCGCGCGCCGCACCAGGCGCACCACCTCGTGCCCGTCCGCCCGGAGGGACCGCACCAGGGCGCTGCCGATGAGGCCGGACGCGCCGGCCACCGCGATACGAGAACGTTCCATGGGTCCCAGCATGCCGGGAAGGACGGGGGAAAACCCCTGGGGCCCCGGTACCGGCCGACTTAGGGTGACCGCATGCCGGAACCGTACATACGCACCGCCCTGCCGGACGACGACGAGGAGCTCTCCGCCCTCGACCGCGCCACCTGGTCGTACCTGCACGCGGTGCTGCCGAGGCCGCAGCCGCCGTACGACCCCTTCTTCGGCGAGCGGCACGCCCCCGAGGACACCCTGGTCGCCGAGGCCGACCGGCGCATCGTCGGCTACATCCGCCTCGGCCTCGCCTACAAGGTCGCCTCCAACGCGCACGTCCGGCAGATCCAGGGCCTCGCGGTCGCCGAGGAGGCCCGCGGCCGGGGTGTGGCGCGGGCGCTGCTGCGGGCGGCGATGGAGGAGGCCCGGCGCCGCGGCGCCCGCCGGATCCGGCTCGGCGTCCTCGGGCACAACACCCCCGCCCGCCGGCTCTACGCGTCGGAGGGCTTCACCGTCGAGGGCGTGCTGCCGGGGGAGTTCTTCCTGGACGGCGAGTACGTCGACGACGTGATCATGGGCCGGCCGCTGTGAAGCCCAAGGCTTGACGCCCAAGGCATGACGCCCAGGACGTGACGCTCAGGACGTGATCAGCTCGCCCGTGTCCACCGGCGAGGTGGCGCGCGCCCCGCGCGCGGCGTCCGTGGCCACCTCGTCGGCGGTCAGCACGTACCCCGTCTCGTCGTCGGACGTGGAGCGGGCGAACACCACGCCGTACACCTTGCCGTCGGTGGTCAGCAGCGGGCCGCCCGAGTTGCCGGGGCGGACCGTGGAGCGGATCGAGTAGATCTCCCGGGTCACGGTGGCGTCGTTGTAGATGTTCTGGCCGGTGGCCTGCACCTTGTTCGCCACGGTGGCCGCCTGGAGGTTCAGGTTGCCGTCCTGCGGATAGCCGGCCACCACCGCGGAGTTCCCGCGCGCCGCGCTCGTGTCGAACTTCAGCACCGGAGCCCGCAGCTGCGGCACGTACAGCACCGCCACGTCCCGGTCCGGGTCGAAGAGGACGACCTCCGCGTCGTACGTCGGACCGACCCCGCCGATCCGCACGCTCGGGCTGTCGATGCCGGCCACCACGTGCGCGTTGGTCATCACGTGCTCCGGCGCGAACACGAACCCGCTGCCCTCGCGGCCCTGGGTGCCGGAGGAACCCTCGATCTTGACCGTGCTGCGCTTGGAGGCGTTGGTGGCCGCCGCCGTGACGTTGTCCCCGGAGGGCTTGGCGACCTGGGCCGTCGACTCGTTCTCGAACGGGTTGAAGACCTGCGGGAAACCCGCCTCGGTCAGTGCGGAGGTGGCCCGCGAGAACCAGGCCGGGGTGGTGTCCGGCATCGCGCTCTGCACCGTGCCCAGCAGCTTCGAGTCGCGGATCGCCGTCGTCACCGCGGGCGACGAGGACGCGCCCAGCACGCTCGCCGCCACCCAGGCCACGATCAGCACCGCCACCGAGTTGGCGACCGCGCCCCCTATCCCGTCGGCCACCCTGAGCGGCCCCTGGTCCAGCTCCCGGCGCAGCCGCAGCGCCAGCCGCCCGGCCAGCTCGTGCCCCACCACCGCCGGCACCAGCACCGTCAGCACCGCGACCACCGTCGCCGTCGCCGTCCCGCGCGTGACCAGCTCCATCACCCACGGCAGCACCCACACGCCGATCACCGCGCCGCCCACGAACCCGGCCAGCGACACACAGCCGGCCATCAGCCCGCGCCGGTAGCCGGACGCCGCGTAGACGAGGACCACCAGTACGAGCACCAGGTCGAGCAGGTCCACGGAGCCGCCTTTCTCTCGGTGCCCTTAATACGGCCGGGACAGGTCCAGTGATCAGTTCACGCGCGCGAGGCCACGGGAACCGGCCACGCGTGCGTGTACCCCCTGAAACGCCCCGGACCAGGACGATGGTTCCACCAGGTGGCACAGCACACATCGCGGGCGCAGACGATCACCCCGAGAGTGATTGCCATGCGTGTCATCCCACGAGCGGGGCGGCGCACCAGGATCACCGCCCTGACGCTGCTCGGCTGCCTGCCCGGTCTCGCCGCCGTCCTCGCCCTGGTGCTGTGCACCCAGGGCGCCGACCGCACCGTCGCGATCCACCTGGCCGCGCCCGCGCCCGCCAGCCCCGCGGCCTTCCACCGGGCGCCCCGGCCGCACATCGTGCCGCGCTCGGCCTGGCTCGACGCCACCGTCCGCCGCACCCAGCCGCCACCGCGCTACGACGACCAGGTCGTCGCCGTCTTCGTGCACCACACCGACTCGCCCAACGGCTACTCCTGCGCGCAGTCCCCCGAGATCATCCGCCGCCTGTACACCGGCCAGACCGGCGACCGCGCCTGGGACGACATCGGCTACAACTTCCTCGTCGACCGGTGCGGCACCGTCTACGAGGGCCGCGCGGGCGGCGCGGACCGGGCCGTCACCGGCGCGCACACCCAGGGCTTCAACCACCGCACCGCCGGCATCGCCGCCCTCGGCACCTTCACCGCCGGGGTACCCGTGCCGCGCGCCATGACCGACGCGATCGCCGCCGTCGCCGCCTGGAAACTCGGGCTGGCCGGCGTCGACCCGCGCGGCAGCGCCCGGCTGGTCTCCAGCAACGGCCTCAGCCGGTACCGGGAGGGCACCGTCGTCGCCCTGCCCGCGGTCGCCGGCCACCAGGACGGCTACCGCACCAACTGCCCCGGAGCCGCCCTCGCCGCCAGTCTCCCGGAGATCAGGGAGACGGCGGCCCGGTTGCAGGGCAGGTCGGCCCAGGCGGGAACCCCTCTGCGCACCCTCATGGAAAAGCCCCCGACGACCGCCCTCGGACCACCCGCGAAAGCGTCCACAGGAACGCCATAGGCGGCACGCAGGCGGCTCAGATCCCCGCGCCCTACCGTCAGGGACATCAGAAGCCGACTGGAGGTGGGGATCATGAACAGCAGTCGTACCGAAGCCCGTACGGACGCCACGCAGGCCACGGAGAAGGGCGGCCGGGGCAGGTCCTGGGGACCCTGGGCCGTGGTGTGCGCGGTCGCGACGGTCGTCCTCGGCCCGGCCGCGGTCACCGCGTCCGCCCTCGACCAGGCCAACGCGGCGCCGATGCACCACGCGGTCAAGGCCGAGCAGACCCAGGCGTACATCCCGTCGGACGCGACCCGCCGCCGTACCGCGGCCTGAGCCACACCCGTCCGGGTCCGACCTCAAGTTCCAACCGTCCGGGCCCTACCCCTTGAAGCGGTCCCACAGTCTGGGGAACCGCTCGGCGAGCGCCCGGCCGTTCTCGAAGTCGACCGGGGCGCCCTCGGGTTCGGAGGGCGCGGGGGCGATGCCCAGGTCCGGCGCCACCGTCCCGGTCAGCTGCTCGTACGCCTCGTCCGCCGCGTACCCCAGCTCCTCGCCGTCGCCGTCGATCTCCTCGTCGAAGTCGGCGAGCAGCTCGGCCAGCGCGTCCGGGTCGTGCAGGGCGCCCTCGAAGATCTCCCGGCCCTGGGCGATGAGCCAGCAACGGAAGAAGTCGAACGCGTCGTCGCTGGCCCCGTCCAGCAGCACCCAGGCGGCACCCCACAGGTCCCAGCGGTAGGCGCGGTTGTAGCGGGCCTCGAAGTGCCGGGCGAAGTCCAGGACAAGATCGGGCTCCAGCTGGAGCAGCCGCTCCACGAGCAGGTCGGCCTGCTCCTCCGGGTCGCCCTCGGCCGCCTCGCGGGTGGTGTCGACCAGCTCCCAGAACTCCGTCTCGTCCATCACGGGTCCAGCATCGTGCCTGGGCGCCGGGGGCGCACGCGGAGTGGTGCGGATTGTTATCCACCGTCACTCCGGCGTGCGTCACCCCGTCAACCGGTCAGAGCGCGTAGCGCTCCCGTGCTTCCTTCACCGCGGTCGCCTTGACCTCGCCGCGCCTGGCCAGCTGGGCCAGGGCCGCCACGACGACCGACTCGGCGTCGACACCGAAGTGGCGGCGGGCCGCGTCCCGGGTGTCGGAGAGACCGAAGCCGTCGGCGCCGAGGGAGGACCAGTCCTGCTCGACCCACTGCGCGATCTGGTCCGGGACCTGGCGCATGTAGTCGGACACGGCCAGCACCGGGCCCTCCGCGCCGTGCAGCACCTGACGCAGGTACGGCACCCGCTCCTCGCCGCGCAGCAGGGCCGCGTCCGCCTCCATGGCGTCACGGCGGAGCTCCGTCCAGGAGGTGGCGGACCAGACGTCGGCGGCCACGCCCCACTCCTCGGCGAGCAGCCGCTGCGCCTTCAGCGTCCAGTGGATCGCCGTACCGGAGCCGAGCAGCTGGATGCGCGGGGCGTTCGCCGGCACGGACAGCCCGGCCGACTCCGCCGTGTTGAAGCGGTACAGACCCTTGACGATGCCCTCGTCGACACCGAGCCCGGCCGGCTTGGCGGGCTGCGGGAGCGGCTCGTTGTAGACGGTCAGGTAGTAGAAGACGTTCGGGTCCTCGCCGGGGGCCGCCTCGCCGTACATCCGGCGCAGACCGTCCTTGACGATCGTCGCGATCTCGTAGGCGAAGGCCGGGTCGTACGACAGCGCGGCCGGGTTGGTCGCGGCGATCACCGGGGAGTGGCCGTCGGCGTGCTGGAGGCCCTCGCCCGTCAGGGTCGTACGGCCGGCCGTGGCGCCGACGAGGAAGCCGCGGCCGAGCTGGTCGCCGAGCTGCCACATCTGGTCGGCGGTCCGCTGCCAGCCGAACATCGAGTAGAAGATGTAGAACGGGATCATCGCCTCGCCGTGCGTCGCGTACGCGGTGGACGCGGCGATGAAGTCGGCCATCGAACCGGCCTCGGTGATCCCCTCGTTGAGGATCTGGCCGTTCTTGGCCTCCTTGTAGTACATCAGCTGGTCGCGGTCGACCGGCTCGTACGTCTGCCCCTTGGGCGAGTAGATGCCCAGGGAGGGGAAGAGGCTCTCCATGCCGAAGGTGCGCGCCTCGTCGGGGACGATCGGCACCCAGCGCTTCCCGGTCTCCTTGTCGCGGACCAGGTCCTTGACGAGGCGGACGAAGGCCATGGTCGTCGCCACGTTCTGCGTGCCGGAGCCCTTGTCGAAGGAGGCGAAGGCCTTGTCGGCGGGGGCGGGCAGCGGGGCGAGGGCGTGCGTACGGCGGGCCGGGGCCGGGCCGCCGAGGGCCGCGCGGCGCTCCTGGAGGTAACGCACCTCGGGGGAGTCGGCGCCCGGGTGGCCGTAGGGCACGACGCCGTCGGCGAAGGCGCTGTCCGGGATCGGCAGCTCCAGCAGCTCCCGCATCGTCTTGAACTCGTCCACCGTCAGCTTCTTCATCTGGTGGTTGGCGTTCTTCGACGCGAAGCCGTTGCCGAGGGTGTGGCCCTTGACGGTCTGGGCGAGGATCACGGTCGGCGCGCCCTTGAACTCGACGGCGGCCTTGTACGCGGCGTACACCTTGCGCGCCTCGTGACCACCGCGCGAGAGGTGGAAGCACTCCAGGATCTTGTCGTCGCTGAGCAGCTTCGCCATCTCGGCGAGCGCCGGGTCCTTGCCGAAGAAGTCGGCGCGGATGTAGGCGGCGTCGCGGGTCTGGTACGTCTGCACCTGCGCGTCCGGTACCTCGCGGAGGCGGCGTACCAGCGCACCGGTGGTGTCGAGCTGGAACAGCTCGTCCCAGGCGGTACCCCAGAGCGTCTTGACGACGTTCCAGCCGGCGCCGCGGAACTGGGCCTCCAGCTCCTGCACGATCTTGAAGTTGGCGCGGACCGGGCCGTCGAGGCGCTGCAGGTTGCAGTTGATGACGAAGGTGAGGTTGTCGAGGCCCTCGCGGGAGGCGAGGGCGAGCGCCGCCGTCGACTCGGGCTCGTCCATCTCGCCGTCGCCGAGGAAGGCCCAGACGTGGGACTGCGAGACGTCCTTGATGCCGCGCGCGGTCAGGTACCGGTTGAAGCGGGCCTGGTAGATGGCCGAGAGCGGGCCGAGGCCCATGCTCACCGTCGGGAACTCCCACAGCCAGGGCAGGCGGCGGGGGTGCGGGTACGACGGGAGGCCGTTGCCGCCGGCCTCCTGGCGGAAGTTGTCGAGGTGCGCCTCGGTCAGGCGGCCGTCGAGGAACGCGCGGGCGTAGATGCCGGGGGAGGCGTGGCCCTGGATGTAGAGCTGGTCGCCGCTGCCGGCCGCCTCAGGGGATTCCTTGCCCTTGAAGAAGTGGTTGAAGCCGGTCTCGTAGAGCCAGGCGGCGGAGGCGAAGGTCGCGATGTGCCCGCCGACACCGTGTTTGGCGCCCCGGGTGACCATCGCAGCCGCGTTCCAGCGGTTCCACGCGGTGATCTTCCGCTCCATCTCCTCGTCGCCGGGGACGGCCGTCTCGGCGGCGGTGGGGATGGTGTTGAGGTAGTCCGTCTCCAGCAGCTTCGGCAGCGCGACGCCGTCCGCCTCGGCACGCTCCAGCGTGCGGCGCATCAGGTATGCGGCGCGGTGCGGCCCGGCCTCCCTGGCCACGGCGTCCAGGGAGGCCCGCCACTCGGCGGTCTCCTCCGGGTCCCGGTCGGGGAGCTGGTCGAGCGCGCTCGGCTGGATGGCCTGGGGGTCGGTCATGTCGCCGCCTTCCTCAGTCGAAGGGGGTTCCCTCATCGGCAAGGGGTTCAGGGGTGCCCTTGGTCTTTGGCAGGACAGGGCAGAGGGCCCGGGTGCGGGCCCGTCGGTGACTCTAACTCCCTGATCGATGATCGATCAAAGGGTTGCGGGCAAAACCTCTCGATTCCGAGAAAGTCGGCACGGGGTGCCTTCGGCAATGGCACCGGGTGACGTGATCCAGTCGACGTTTACGCAGGTGGGGCGGTGTTTGAGCGGGGGAGCGCTCTTGTGTGGGGGCGCCGATTTTCTGGGGGCGCGGTGCTCGGTCGGGTGCCGCGACGTCGTGGCTGGTCGCGCAGTTCCCCGCGCCCCTGAGGGGGCGCTTTTCGGCTCACGGTCTTGGGGCGCAGCCCAGGACGTGGGATTTGACGATGTCGGCGATGCGGGGGTCGCGGCGTTTGAAGGCGGCGACCAGTTCTTCGTGTTCCTCGGCGTAGGACTGCTGGACCGTGCCCAGCCAGCGGATCGACAGGGCCGTGAAGACCTCGATGCCGAGGCCCTCCCAGGTGTGCAGCAGCACCGAGTTGCCGGCCGCCCGGACCAGCTCGCGGTGGAAGCCGACCGTGTGGCGGACCTGGGCCGTGCCGTCGGCGTTGCGGTCGGCGTCGTAGAGAGCCGCCACGTGCGGTTCGAGCGCCGAGCAGTCCTCGGCCAGCCGCTCCGCCGCCAGCTCCGCCGCGATCGCCTCCAGGCCGGCCCGCACCGGGTAGCTCTCCTCCAGGTCGGCCGCCGTCAGGTTCCGCACCCGCACGCCCTTGTTCGGCGCCGACTCGATGAGCCGGAGCGACTCCAGCTCGCGCAGCGCCTCCCGCACCGGCGTCTGGCTGACCTCCAGCTCCGTCGCGATCCGTCGCTCCACGATCCGCTCGCCCGGCTTCCAGCGCCCGCTGACGATTCCCTCCACGATGTGCTCGCGGATCTGTTCGCGCAGCGAGTGGACGACGGGCGCGGTCATGGGAGCTCCTTAAGGGCGTTTGACGTTTAGACAATAAGGCCGGACCGTCTTTCGGGAGAGGCGCACGGGGGCGCTTTCGCGCAGGTGAGACGAGACTTACACGAACACCGGGACGACGGTGCCCCGCCCGGAAGAACTCCGGACGGGGCACAGTGAACCCTGTGGATCAGAGACCGAGCTCGACCTCGAACTCGCCCGCCTCCAGGATCGCCTTGACGGCCGTCAGGTAACGGGCCGCGTCGGCGCCGTCCACCAGGCGGTGGTCGTAGGACAGGGTCAGGTACGTCATGTCGCGGACGCCGATGACCGTGCCCTCCTCCGTCTCGATGACGGCCGGACGCTTGACCGTGGCACCGATGCCGAGGATCGCGACCTGGTTCGGCGGCACGATGATCGTGTCGAACAGCGCGCCGCGCGAGCCGGTGTTGGAGATGGTGAAGGTCGCGCCGGACAGCTCGTCCGGGGTGATCTTGTTGGCGCGGACCTTGCCGGCCAGGTCGGCCGTGGCCTTGGCGATACCGGCGATGTTGAGGTCGCCCGCGTGCTTGATGACCGGGGTCATCAGGCCCTTCTCCGAGTCCACCGCGATACCGACGTTCTCGGTGTCGAAGTAGGTGATCGTGCCCTCTTCCACGTTGATCCGGGCGTTGACGGCCGGGTGGGCCTTCAGCGCCTGGGCCGCCGCCTTCACGAAGAACGGCATCGGGGAGAGCTTGACGCCCTCGCGGGCCGCGAACGAGTCCTTGGCCTGGGCGCGCAGGCGCATCAGGCGGGTCACGTCCACCTCGACCACCGAGGACAGCTGCGCCTGCTCGTGCAGCGCCTTGACCATGTTGTCGCCGATGACCTTGCGGATGCGGGGCATCTTGACGGTCTGGCCACGGAGGGGGGAGACCTCCAGGGCCGGGGCCTTCCTGGCAGCGGCGGCGGCCGGAGCGGCGGCGGCCACGGGGGCCGGGGCAGCGGCGGCGGCCTTCGCGGCCTCGGCGGCGGCGAGCACGTCCTGCTTGCGGATCCGGCCGCCGACGCCGGTGCCCTTGACGCTGCCCAGGTCGACGCCGTTCTCGGCGGCGAGCTTGCGGACCAGCGGGGTGACGTAGGCACCCTCGTCGACCGGAGCGGCCGGAGCCGGAGCCGGGGTGACGGGGGCGGCGGCCACCGGCGCGGGGGCCGGAGCCGGAGCGGCCGGGGCCGGAGCGGCGGCGACCGGAGCCGGCGCCGGAGCGGCCGGGGCGGGCGCGGGGGCCGGCGCGGCAGGAGCCGGAGCCGGAGCCGCGGGGGCCGGGGCAGCGGCGGCGGGCGCCGGAGCCGGGGCGGCCGGGGCCGGGGCAGCCGCCGGAGCGGCACCCGCGGCGCCGATGACGGCGAGCTTGGCGCCGACCTCGGCGGTCTCGTCCTCGCCGACCGTGATCTCCAGCAGCACACCCGAGACGGGCGCCGGGATCTCGGTGTCGACCTTGTCGGTCGAGACCTCGAGCAGCGGCTCGTCGGCCTCGACGGAGTCGCCGACCGACTTCAGCCAGCGGGTGACGGTGCCCTCGGTGACGGACTCACCGAGCGCGGGCAGGACCACGTCCGTGCCGGACGCGCCACCGGCCGGAGCGGCGGGCGCGGCGGCGGGGGCCGGGGCGGGGGCTGCGGGGGCCTCGGCGACCGGCGCGGGGGCCGGAGCGGCCGGAGCCGGGGCGGCCACGGGCTCGGCGGCCGGGGCCGGAGCGGCAGCGGGGGCGCCGGTGCCGTCGTCGATGATCGCCAGCTCGGCGCCGACCTCGACCGTCTCGTCCTCGGCGACCTTGATCGAGGCCAGGATGCCCGAGGCGGGGGCCGGGATCTCGGTGTCGACCTTGTCGGTCGACACCTCGAGCAGCGGCTCGTCGGCCTCGACGCGCTCGCCCTCGGCCTTCAGCCAGCGGGTGACAGTGCCCTCGGTGACGCTCTCGCCGAGCGCCGGAAGGGTTACGGAAACCGCCATGGTTTCGGTTGCTCCTTACGAATTGCGGAAGTCTGTGTTCAAGCGGAGTCGCTTGTGTCGACCGAGGGTCAGTCGTGCGAGTGCAGGGGCTTGCCGGCCAGGGCCAGGTGGGCCTCGCCGAGCGCCTCGTTCTGCGTCGGGTGGGCGTGGATGAGCTGGGCGACCTCGGCGGGCAGCGCTTCCCAGTTGTAGATCAGCTGGGCCTCGCCGACCTGCTCGCCCATGCGGTCGCCGACCATGTGGACGCCGACCACGGCACCGTCCTTCACCTGGACGAGCTTGATCTCGCCGGAGGTGTTCAGGATCTTGCTCTTGCCGTTGCCCGCCAGGTTGTACTTCAGGGCGACGACCTTGTCCGCACCGTAGATCTCCTTGGCCTTGGCCTCGGTGATGCCGACGGAGGCGACCTCGGGGTGGCAGTACGTCACCCGCGGCACGCCGTCGTAGTCGATCGGGACGGCCTTCAGACCGGCCAGGCGCTCCGCCACCAGGATGCCCTCGGCGAAGCCGACGTGCGCGAGCTGGAGGGTCGGGACCAGGTCGCCGACGGCGGAGATGGTCGGGACGTTCGTCCGCATGTACTCGTCGACCAGGACGTAGCCGCGGTCCATGGCGACACCCTGCTCCTCGTAGCCGAGACCGGCGGAGACGGGGCCGCGGCCGACGGCGACGAGCAGGACCTCGGCCTCGAACTCCTTGCCGTCGGCGAGGGTGACCTTGACGCCGTCGGCGGTGTACTCGGCCTTCGAGAAGAAGGTGCCCAGGTTGAACTTGATGCCGCGCTTGCGGAACGCGCGCTCAAGAAGCTTGGAGGAGTTCTCGTCCTCGACCGGGACGAGGTGCTTGAGGCCCTCGACGACGGTGACGTCGGCACCGAAGGACTTCCACGCGGAGGCGAACTCGACGCCGATGACACCGCCGCCCAGGATGATCGCGGACTTCGGCACGCGGTCCAGGACGAGGGCGTGGTCGGAGGAGATGATGCGGTTGCCGTCGATCTCCAGGCCCGGCAGCGACTTCGGCACGGAGCCGGTGGCGAGGAGCACGTGGCGCCCCTGGATCCGCTGGCCGTTGACATCCACGGAGGTGGGGGAGGACAGCCGCCCCGTCCCCTCGATGTACGTCACCTTGCGCGAGGCGATCAGACCCTGCAGGCCCTTGTACAGGCCGGAGATGACACCGTCCTTGTACTTGTGGACGGCGGGGACGTCGATGCCCTCGAACGTGGCCTTGACGCCGAACTGCTCGCTCTCGCGGGCCTGGTCGGCGATCTCGCCCGCGTGCAGCAGGGCCTTGGTGGGGATGCAACCCCGGTGCAGGCAGGTACCGCCGACCTTGTCCTTCTCGATCAGGGCGACGTCCAGGCCCAGCTGCGCCCCGCGCAGGGCCGCGGCGTAACCGCCACTACCACCGCCGAGGATCACTAGGTCGAAAACGGTGCTGGCGTCGTTCGCCACGTCACGTCCTCCATGCATGTGCGCCGTACGCCGGGCACCTTTTTCCCATACGGGTGGTTGACCGGTCGGTCGGCTGGTGTCCGGCCGCTCTTCTTCGGCCCTGTGGGTGGGGCCCTGTCCTGCCGAGCCCCATCTTCGCACTTGTCGGAGGTGAACGAGACGCGGGGCTGGGGTGTGAGACACCACACGCTCACTTGATAACGCCCCGAGGGGAGCGCCCCGAAAGGGGCGCGGGGAACTGCGCGAGAACCCCCCCCCACGGCCCGCAGCCGCCGGACGACGGACCGGACCGGGTCAATGGGCGACGGGGCCTCGCGCTACCCGCATGCGAGGCCCCGTCCACAAAACCCGACGTCAGCCCAGGTCACCCTCGGCCGTCAGCTCGGCCAGCCGCACCAGCGTCCGCACCGCGGACCCCGTGCCCCCCTTCGGCGTGTAACCGAAGGCACCCCCCTCGTTGAACGCGGGCCCGGCGATGTCCAGGTGCGCCCAGGTGATCCCCTCGCCCACGAACTCACGCAGGAAGAGCCCGGCGACCAGCCCGCCGCCCATCCGCTCACCCATGTTCGCGATGTCCGCGGTCGGCGACTCCATCCCCTTGCGCAGGTGCTCCGGCAGCGGCATCGGCCACGCCGGCTCGCCCACCTCCTCCGCGGCCTCGTGCACCGCGGAGCGGAACGCGTCGTCGTTGGACATGATCCCGAACGTCCGGCTGCCCAGCGCCAGCATCATCGCGCCGGTCAGCGTCGCCACGTCCACGATCGCGTCCGGCTGCTCGGCCGACGCCGCCCACAGCGCGTCGGCGAGCACCAGCCGGCCCTCCGCGTCCGTGTTGAGCACCTCGACGGTCTTGCCGCTGTACATGCGCAGCACGTCACCCGGGCGCACGGCGGTGCCGGACGGCATGTTCTCGGCCAGCGCCAGCCACCCGGTCACGTTGACCGGAAGGCCGAGCCGGGCCGCCGTGACGACGGCCGCGAAGACCGCCGCCGCGCCGCTCATGTCGCACTTCATCGTCTCGTTGTGGCCGGCCGGCTTGAGCGAGATGCCGCCCGAGTCGTAGGTGATGCCCTTGCCGACGAACGCGAGGTGCTTGTCCGCGTCCGCGTGCGTGTACGACAGCTTCACCAGCCGCGGGGTCGCCGCCGAGCCGCCGCCGACGCCGAGGATGCCGCCGTAGCCGTCCTTGGCGAGGGCCTTGTCGTCGAGCACCTGGATCTTGAGGCCGTGCTCCTTGGCCGCACCCTGCGCGATCGCGGCGAACGCGGCCGGCGTGAGGTCGTTCGGCGGGGTGTTGATCAGGTCACGGGCCCGGTTGAGCTCCTCGGAGACGGCCGTGGCGCGGGCCAGGGCCGCCTTGTGGGCGGCGTCCCGCGGCTTGCCGCCGAGCAGCACGCCGTCGGCGAGCGGCACCCGGCCGTTCTTCGCCTTCAGGCTCTTGCCGGTGCCGGCACCGTTGTCCTTGTACGTGTCGAACGAGTAGGCGCCGAGCAGCACGCCCTCGCCGATCGCGCCGACGGCGGCAGCGTCCTCGACGGGCAGCGCGAAGGCCGCCTTCTTGGCCCCGGCCAGCGCGCGGGCGGCGACACCGGCCGCCCGGCGCAGGGCCTCGGCCTCGTAGTCCGCGTCCGGGCCGGGCTCGGCGCCCAGGCCCACCGCGATGACCAGCGGCGCCTTGAAGCCGGCCGGAGCGGGCAGCTTCGTCAGTTCGCCCTCGGCACCCGAGGCTCCGAGGGTCTCCAGGACGGCGGCCAGCTTCCCGTCGTAGGCCGTGTCCACGGCTTCGGCGCCCGGGGCGACGACCGGGCCCTTGGCGCCCTTGGCTACACCGATCACGATCGCGTCGGCCCGGAGGCCTGGCGCCGCCGAGGTGCTGAGAGTGAGAGCAGTCACGGTAGTGGGATCTCGCTTCCGATGTTGAGTTGCAGTGGCCGAGCGGGTGGGTCGACCGGGCCCGGGAAGCGACCCTAAGGAGTGTCCTCGGGCCGCGTTGCGACCGGGGCCTTCACCCCGTCGGCGAACACCCGGGACGAGCCTACGCGTGTGGATGCGTTCGCTCATTCCTGCGGTCGTTCACCTGGGGGTGGCGTCGTAGCCACTTTCCTCGGCCCGGACACCGCACCGGACGCCGCACCGGCCCTCGGTGTCCGGGCCGTACCGGGGATGGGAGATCATCCAGGGGGAACCCCGCCGCCTCCCGCCGCACCCCTTGGAGCCCGCCCGGTGAAACTCCGCACCGCCCCGCTGCTCGCCGTCCCGGCCCTGCTCGCCGGCTGCACCCAGGCCCCGGACGCGGGTGACGCCGGGCGCTGGCAGCCGCGGCCGGGCATCAGCTGGCAGTGGCAGCTCAGCGGCCGGGTCGACACCACCGTCAAGGCGTCCGTCTACGACATCGACGGGTTCGACCAGTCCGGGGCGACGGTCGCCGCACTGCACGGCAAGGGCCGCAAGGTCATCTGCTACCTCTCCACCGGCGCCTACGAGGACTGGCGCCCCGACGCGAAGAAGTTCCCGGCGTCGGTGCTCGGCCGCGGCAACGGCTGGGAGGGCGAGCGCTGGCTGGACATCCGCCGTACGGACGTGCTGAAGCCGTTGATGGCGGCCCGCATCGACATGTGCAAGGACAAGGGCTTCGACGCGGTGGAGCCCGACAACATGGACGGCTACAAGAACCGCACGGGCTTCCCCCTCACCGCGGCCGACCAGCTCCGCTACAACAGGCTCGTCGCCGGGCTCGCCCACGACCGCGGCATGGCGGTGGGCCTCAAGAACGACCTGGACCAGATACCGCAGCTGGTGGGCGACTTCGACTTCGCGGTGAACGAACAGTGCGCCCAGTACGGCGAGTGCGACGACCTGAAGCCGTTCGTCAAGGCGGACAAGGCGGTCTTCCACGTGGAGTACGAACTGCCGACGACCAGGTTCTGCGCACAGTCCCGCAAGCTCCGACTGAGCTCGCTGGAGAAGAAGTACGAGCTGGGAGTGTGGCGGAGGGCCTGCTGAAGCGCCGCGCCCCAAAGGGGCGCTGGGGGTCCCCCCGGCCGAAGGCTGGGGGAGGAACTGCGCGACCAGCCCCCACCGGCCCGCAGGTGTGACTCGACCCGTCAGCCCCCGAACGAGAACACCACGAGCGCCGCAGTCGCCGCCGTCTCCGCAAGCGCCCCGAACACGTCCCCGGTCACCCCGCCGAACCGCCGCCGACAGTGCCGCAGCAGCCCGTCCGTCGCGCCCTCCGCCACCACCACCGCGAGCAGCGCCCGCAGGCTGTCGCCCGGCCCGACCAGCGCCCCGGCGCCCGCCGCGAGCAGCATCACCGCGAACGTGACCACGGTCGCCCCCATCTTGGGCACCACCCCGGCCACCGCCGCCCCCAGCCCCTCGGGCCGGGCGGCGGGCACCCCCTCCACCGCGGCCAGCGTCAGCGCCAGCCGGGCCACCGTCGCCGCGACGACCGCCGCCAGGGCACCCCGCTGCCATCCGTCGCCGTACGCCTGGGCCAGCGCGGCCACCTGCCCGAGCAGGACGAAGACCAGGGTGACGACCCCGAACGGCCCGATGTCCGACTGCTTCATGATCCGCAGGGCGTCCTCGGCGGGCTTGCCGCTGCCCAGGCCGTCCGCGGTGTCGGCGAGCCCGTCCAGGTGCAGCCCCCGGGTGAGCACGGCCGGTACGGCGACGGCGGCCACCGCGGCCACCAGCGCGCTCGCCCCGGCCGCCAGCAGCAGCGCGCCGACCAGCCCCGCACAGGCGCCGACCGCGAGACCGGCCAGCGGAGCGGACAGCATGCCGCCGCGGGCCGCCTCGCGGTCCCAGCGGGTGACCTTCACGGGGAACACGGTGAGCGTGCCGAAGGCGAAGCGGACGCCGTCGAGCCAGGGAGTCGCAGAGGTCACAGCCACCGGCGCAGGTTACCCGGTGGTCAGGAAGCCCCGTCCGGGCCGGACTCCCGGTGGGGCTCGACGCCAGGGATAAAGTGCGCACATGGGACATTGGTTGGACCGGAACATCGTCGAGCCGGGCAAACTCCCACTGCTGCTCGCCCTGACCGCCTTCGTCCTGACCTTCGTGATCACACGGGTCATCACGCGGCTGATCCGCGCCGGGAAAGGCCCGTTCGGCAACGTGAAGGCCGGCGGGCTGCACATCCACCACGTGGTCCCCGGCGTCATCCTCGTCGTCGTGGGCGGGTTCGGCGCGGTCGCCGGTTCCCGCAACGGCGTCGGCGCGGCCCTCGCCGCGATCGTCTTCGGGATCGGCGCGGGACTGGTCCTCGACGAGTTCGCGCTGATCCTGCACCTCGGCGACGTCTACTGGACCGAGGAGGGCCGCAAGAGCGTCGAGGCCGTCGTCATCACGGCCGCGCTGGTCGGGCTGCTGCTCGCCGGTTTCTCGCCGTTCGGCGTCAACGACCTCTCGGCGGACGAACTCCAGGACCGGGGGGCCGTCATCGCCAACGTCGTGGCCAACTTCGGCCTCTCCCTCGTCGCCCTGAGCAAGGGCAAGACGCGCACCGCGATCTTCGGGGTGATCGTCCCGCTGGTCGCCCTCGTGGGCGCGTTCCGGCTGGCCCGCCCCGGTTCGGCCTGGGCCCGCCGCTTCTACGGCAACCGGCCGCGCGCCCGTGCTCGGGCCGGGCTGCGCAGCTATCACCACGACCGCCGCTGGTCCCGGCTCACCCTGACCCTTCAGGACTGGATCGGCGGCAAACCCGACCGCCCCGAACCACTGGAACTGCCCGGCCGCAGCCCGGGCCCGGGCCCTGGCCCCAGCCCCGGTCCCGACCCCGGCCGCCGGTGACGCCACCGGCGCCACAGCCGCCGCCCCGCCGGCCCCACCGCGCAGAGCAACGCGACCCCCGCGATGGCCGCCAGGTGCTCCTTTCCGGCCAGGTTGTCCTTCAGCGCCACCTCGACCGCCATCGCGGCCACCACCGCACCGGCGGTGACGTAGGCGCCGTACCGCCAGCCCAGGTAGACCGCGAGCCCGACGACGGCGGCCGACGGTCCGGTGTCCACCACCAGGGCGTCCGAGGCCGGCAGCCCCAGCGGACCGTGCGGCCCCAGCGCGATGCCCGTCCGCGCGTACAGCGTGCCGGCGAGGGTCGCCACGTACGCGACGACCAGGGTCCGGTACCAGCCCAGGCACACCTCGGCGATGCCGAGGACCACCAGGACCTGGACCAGCGCGCCCCACACCGGCAGGTCGAGCGCCGGCACGAACAGCGACAGGGGAGTACGCAGCAGGGCCGCCCAGAGCGGGTCCGCGGCGCGCACGGCCCCGGCGTTCTGCACGAGGCGGTAGCCCCACGACTGGTTCTGCGTGAACTGGAGCAGCGCGGTCAGGCACACCGCCCCGACCGTCAGCGGCACCGCCCGCAGCCGGCGCTTCGTCAGCGGGCCGCGCACGGTGGCGTACAGCAGCCCCCACTCGGCGCGGGCCCAGCGGGCGGCCGGCGTCATACGGCGGTCCTCATCCCTGCACTTCCCTCCGCGTGTCCAGCTGCCGCCGGTGCACCCACTTCGGCAGCCCCGGAGCCGTGGGCCCCAAAAACCCCTCCGCGCGCGCCGACGCCAGGCCGATGCGCGGGAGGTCCGGGCTCTTCTCGAAGAGCAGGAACCGGGGTTCCCAGATGGGCCGGTACTTGGCGTTGGCCCGGTACAGGGACTCGATCTGCCACCACCGGGAGAAGAAGCTCAGCAAGGACCTCCACAGCCGCAGCACCGGCCCCGCGCCGAGACGCGCACCACGTTCGAAGACCGAACGGAACATCGCGAAGTTGAGCGAGACCTGCGTGATCCCGATCTCCCGGGCACGCCGGAGCAGTTCGATGACCATGAACTCCATCAGTCCGTTGTCGGAGTCCCGGTCGCGTCGCATGAGGTCCAGGGACAGCCCGCCGGGCCCCCACGGCACGAAGGAGAGCAGGGCCCGCAGCTCACCCTCCCCGTCCGTGCACTCCAGCATCACGCACCGGCCGTCCCGGCCGTCCCCGAGCCGCCCCAGCGCCATGCTGAACCCGCGCTCGGTGGCCCCGTCCCGCCAGTCGTCCGCGCGCCGGACCAGGTACGACATCTCGTCCGCCGGGATGTCCTCGTGGCGGCGGATCCGCACCTCGTACCCCGCCCGGCCGACCCGGTTGTACGCCTGCCGGACGGTCCGCATCGCCCGCCCCTCCAGCGTGAACTCGGCGACCTCGACGATCGCCTCGTCCCCGAGCTCCAGCGCGTCGAGGCCGTGCCGCGCGTACACGGTCCCGGCCTCCTCGCCCGCCCCCATCACCGCCGGGATCCACCCGTGCGCCCGCGCCTCGGCGAGCCACGGCACGATGGCCCCCGGCCACGCCTCCGGATCCCCGATCGGATCCCCGGAGGCGAGCGACACCCCGCCCACCACCCGGTACGCGACCGCCGCCTTCCCGGTGGGCGACCACACGACGCTCTTCTCCCGCCGCAGCGCGAAGTACCCGAGCGAGTCCCGTTCGCCGTGCCGCTCCAGCAGTTCCCGCAGCCGTTTCTCGTCGTCCTCGGTGATCGGGTCGACGGCGCGGCGGGAGCGGAAGGCGGCGTAGAGGACGGCGAGCACGAGGACCGTGCTGAGCACGTTGACGACGACGTTCACCCAGTTCGGCGGGGCGATGTACGGGAACCGGGACGGGTCGGCGGCGACCGACACCAGGCGCAGGGTGCCGTAGTGCCAGCGCTCCAGGAACGTCGAACGCGCGGCGTGCGGCGCCTGGTCGGTGACGGTCACCAGGAGGGCGGCGAGCAGCGAGGCGACGAGGCCGCCGGCGACGGCGACGGTGGCGGCGAGGCGCGGGTTCGACCGGTCGCCCTTCGCGTAGAACTCCCGCCGCCCGACCAGCAGGGCCACGACGAAGGCGGCGGTCAGCACGATCGAGATCCAGTTCTGCGCGTACCGCCGGATCTCCGGGAACGCCATGGCGAACGCGAACAGCGCGAGGAAGAGCCCGCTCAGCACCAGGTTGAGGATCCACGCGGCCCGCTTGCGCCGCCGCATCGTGATCGCGAGGAACGCGGTGAAGACGCCGGAGGCGAAGCCGGCCGTCAGCAGGTACGGCGTGAAGAGGTTCTCCTGGTTGTGCCGCCGCACGTCCTGGCCCAGCGAAACCCACACCGCGCTGAGGAAGTTGACGAAGGCGACGGCCCGCAAGTACCACACGGCGAAGGCGGCGGCCCGCTGGGAAACCCCGGCACCCCGCCGCCCCGGCCCACGTCCCTCGGACCGCTCCACGGCAATTCGGACATCTCCCATGGAGAGCGATCATATGGGCGCCCACACCTCAAACCCCGCCGCACGCACCCTTGTCGGCTTCGCTCCTCTGCCGGCCGTGCGTGCCGGCTCCGTCTCCCCGCCGGTCTCCTCTGCCCGCCGCGACGGTGGTCGGCCAGGACGGCGTATCCCGGCGGTGCCGTCCCGGCCGTGACCCGCGGGCCCGCTACTCCTCCGGCTTCTCCTCCGGCTTCTCCTCGGGCTCGGGCTGCTTCTCCGGAAGCTCCGCCGCCAGTGCCGCCGCGGCCTGCACCAGCGGCAGGGCCAGCAGGGCGCCCGCGCCCTCGCCGACCCGCACGCCCTGCTCCAGGAGCGGCTCCAGGGCCATCCGGTCCAGGGCCTTCGCCTGGCCCGGCTCCCCGCTGTCGTGGGCGGCCAGCCACCAGTCCGGCGCCCGGAACGCGATCCGCTGCGCGACCAGCGCGCACGCGGCCACCACCACGCCGTCCAGCACCACCGGCAGCTTCCGCACGGCGGACTGCAGCAGGAACCCGGTCATCGCCGCGAGGTCGGCCCCGCCGACCGTCGCCAGCAACTGCAACTGGTCCCCGAGCACCGGCCGCGCCCGCCGCAGCGCGTCCCGGATCGCCGCGCACTTCCGCATCCACGCGAGGTCGTCGATGGGGAGCCCGCCCCGTCCGGTCACCACGGACGCGTCCGTCCCGCAGAGCGCCGCGACCAGGACGGAGGCCGCCGTGGTGCCGCCGACGCTGACGTCGCCGAGGACCACCAGGTCGGTCCCCGCGTCGGCCTCCGCGTCGGCCAGCGCGAGACCCGCGCGGAAGGCCGCCTCGGCCTCCTCCAGGGTCAGCGCGTCCTCGATGTCGATCCGGCCGCTGCCCCGCCGCACCCGGTGTCGCACGACCTCCTCGGGCAGCGCGTCCGGGTCGCAGTCCAGCGCCATGTCCACGATCCGCACCGGTACCCCGAGCCGCCGGGCGAGCACCGCCACCGGGCTGGCCCCTTCCAGAACCGCCCGCACCAGCACCTCCGCGCTGCCCGCCGGCCGGGCGGAGACGCCGAGTTCGGCGACGCCGTGGTCGCCGGCGAAGAGCAGCACCCGCGGCCGTTCCACCGGCCGTACCGGTACCGAACCCTGCGCGGCGGCCAGCCACTCACCCAGGTCGTCGAGGCGGCCCAGCGACCCGGGCGGCACGGCCAGCCGCTCCCGGCGTGCCTCGGCGTCACGGCGCACACCGCCGTCGGGGCGCTCGATCAGATCGGTGAAGTCGTCGAGATTAAGCGAGCTCATTCGCCGAACAGTACCGGCAACCGACGAACGGTTAGGTGCCAGATCGCCACCACACCCGCACGGCGCCTTGGCAGGCAAGATCGGTATCCCATACGTTCCGGTTTGCAGTGGATTGCGTTCAGGGAGTACTCGCCCGTACCGGGAGCACAGGGAGCCGCCCATGCCGCCGCGCACGCCCGAACCCGCCCCGGGCCCCGACCGGTTCCACGAGCCGCGCCGCGAGGGCTGCCCCTGGTGCGGCTCCCGGCGGCTGCGCACCCGCCTGCGCACGACCGACCTCCTCCACCACCGGCCGGGCACGTTCACCGTCGACGAGTGCCGGGACTGCGCCCACACCTTCCAGAACCCCCGGCTGTCCGCGGCCGGCCTCGCCCTCTACCACCGGGACTTCTACGACGGCCGCCTGGAGGACTACACCGACCGCCTCCACACCACCCGCGCGGGCCGCCGCAGGCACCGCGCCGCCGCCCGCGTGATGCTGGCGCTGCCGGAGCCGGAGAGCTGGCTGGACGTGGGCACGGGCCACGCCCACTTCCCGCGCGCGGCGAAGGAACTCTTCGCCTACACCTCGTTCGACGGCCTGGACCCGACCCTCCGGGTGGGGCGCGCCCAGACCGAGGGCCACATCGAGGAGGCCCACTGCGGGTACCTGGCCGCGCCGGAGGTGCTGGCCCGCCTGCGCGGTCGCTACGACGTCGTCAGCATGTTCCACCACCTGCAGCACACCCCCGACCCGCGCGCCGAACTCCGCGCCGCCCTCACCGCGCTGCGGCCCGGCGGCCACGTCCTCATCGACGTCCCGAACCCGCGCAGCGCGTTCGCCCGGCTCCTCGGCAGGTGGTGGATCCCCTACGGCCAGCCCCGCCACCTGCACCTGATGCCGCTGGGCAACCTCCGGGCGGAGCTGGAGGCCCAGGGCTGCGAGATCCTCGGAACCGACCGGAAGTCGCCCCACCTGCCGTACGACATCTCGGCGGCGGTCGGCCTCGTGCTCGGCCGGCTCCTGCCGAAGCGGTGGCTGCGGGTAGCGGCCCCGCTGGTCGCCGCGGCGAGCCTCGCCGACCACACCCTGGCCCCACTGCTCCGCCGCACACCGTTCTCCAACGCGTACCGGATCGTCGCGAGAAAGGCCCGCTGACGACCGCTCGCGCGCCCGCGGACCGGCGGGGCTTTCCCGCGCAGTTCCCCGCGCCCCCAAAAGACTAAAGACCCCGCCGCGGTCAGCCGGTTCACCGCGGGCCGGTGGGGGCTGCCCGCGCAGTTCCCCGCGCCCCTTACGGGGCGTTGCAGCTGTCGTGGCTACTCAGCTGCGGGCAGGCGTGCCGCAGGGCGGCACGGGTGGGCGCGGGGGCACCCGGCAAGCGCCGGTGAGCGTCCCCCCGCCCCCACTCACCTCAGCACCACCACCTGCCCCGCCACCACCAGCAAAACCTGCTCGCACTCACCCGCGAACGCCGCGTTCAGCCGCCCGAGTTCGTCCCGGTACCGCCGTCCCGACGCAGTCGCCGGCACGATCCCCGACCCCACCTCGTTGGAGACGGCCACCACCGTCCGCCGACTCGCCCGCACCGCCTCCGTCAGCTCCCGCACCCGCTCCCGCAGGGCCTTCTCCCCGCCCGACGCCCACTCCGTGTCGTCCCACGCCCCGACGGAGTCCATCGCGTCCGTCAGCCACAGCGAAAGACAGTCGACCAGCAACGGCGGCCCGTCCTCCGCCAGCAACGGCGCCAGGTCGCACGTCTCCGTCGTACGCCAGGACCCCGGCCGCCGCTCCCGGTGCACGGCCACCCGCGCCGCCCACTCGGTGTCCCCGCCGCGGGTACCGCCCGTGGCGACGTAGAGCACGTCCGGGAAGGACTCCAGCCGCCGTTCGGCCTCCACGGACTTCCCGGACCGGGCCCCGCCCAGCACCAGCGTCCGGCGCGGTACGTCGGGCACGTCCTCGTACACCCCCACGGTCAGCGTCGTCCCGTCCGGCACCGCCCGCGCCCCGGCCGCCGCCAGCCGGCGCCGCAACTCCGGCCCTGGCGGCACCTCGTGGCCGAGATGGACGGCGACGACATCCGTGGTCGGCCCCACCGCGCCGACCGCCCGCAGCCGCGCCAGCGCGTCCGGCCGCCCGACGACGTCGAGGAGCACCAGGTCGTACGCCTCCGCGCTCCCGTTCTCCAGCCCGGCCTGCGCCCCGCCCGGCGGCAGGTACAGGAGCCGCTGCCCGTCGGGGCCGGTCACCGCGTACCCGGTGCCGCCCGCGTCCATCGCCACCGCCCGCACCCGATGCCCCGTCAGCAGCGCCAGCTCCCGCCCGTCCGGCACCCGCCCCGGCTGCGGCAGCCCGGCCGGCACCTCGACGGCGGGCCCGTCGTGCGGATGCGACAGCAGCACCTGCCGTACCCCGCCGAGGGACAGCCCGGCCCGGGCCGCCGCGAACGCCACACCCGGCGTCAGATCGAGCAGCAGCGTCCCGTCGACGAGCACCGCGGTGGCGGCCCGCGCGTCCTCCCCGACGGCACACGCACAGGCCGCACAGGGACAACCGGGCGAAGGCAGCCCCGCAGGAGCACCGGTACCGAGCAAAGTCACTTCCACGCCCTGATTTTCACCCGTCCCAACGGTTCCTGCTTGAGCGGCGTCCGGTGGGACGCGCCCCCGAAGGGTCGCGGGGCTGTATTCGACTTGCGGCTGCCGCCGCGTGGGCGCGACCAGCCCCCACCGGCCCGGCACCTGCCCCACAACCAGCGGAGTTTTCGTCGGCGCCCTTATACGATGCACCAGTTGGATCAAAGGAGGCCTACATGGCGGCATGGACATGGCGGTTCGAGAAGTCCGACGGGACGGAGGTCCAGCCCGCGGTGGAGCCCGAGGAGTTCACCACCCAGGGCGACGCCGAGTCGTGGATCGGCGAGCAGTGGAAGGCCCTGCTGGCCGGCGGCGCCGACCAGGTGCGGCTCTTCGAGGACGCCACCGAGATCTACGGCCCGATGAGTCTGCACGCGGACGAGTCCTGAGGCATGCCGGTCCGGGGCGGCCCTCGCCGGCCGCCCCGCCGGTCACTGCTCGCCCAGCGTCACGTCCACCGTCCTGCCGATGCCGTCCCGGCTGTAGGTCACCGTCGTCTTCTGCCCCGGCCGGTCCGAGGCGAGCGACTCGGCCAGTGAGGTGATGGTGGTGATGTCGTCGTGGCCCACCCGGGTGATGATGTCCCCGGGCCGGATGCCCGCCTTGTCGGCCGCGCCACCGTGCTCCACGGTCACCACGGCCACCCCGGCCGGCTGGTAGTTCACGTCGACGACCGTGCGCCCGGAGATGTCGAGCGCGGCCCGCCCCGAGTCGGTCACCTTCCCCTGCTTGATGATCTGGTCGGCGACCGTCTTCACCATCGACCCCGGGATGGCGAACCCGATCCCGGGCGCCGCGCTGCCGCCGAGGTCGGGGTCGCTCGCGGCGAGCGTGGGGATGCCGATGACCTGGCCGTCCAGGTTGACCAGCGCACCGCCGCTGTTGCCGGGGTTGATGGCCGCCGAGGTCTGCACCATGTTGGGGATGGTGGCGCCCGTACCGCCGCCCGCGCTGTTCTCGCTGACGGTCCGTCCGGTCGCCGACACGATGCCCTCGGTCACGCTGGACGACAGCCCGAGCGGCGATCCCATGGCCAGCGTGATCTGCCCGACCGAGACCTTCTCGGTGTCCCCGAAGGCAGCCGCCTTCAGCCCGTCCGGGATCCTGTCGAGCCTGATGACCGCCAGGTCCTGCTGGGGGTAGGAGTACACCAGCGTCGCGGTCAGCGGTTCCTCCGTGTTGGCGGTCGTCACCTTGAACCGCTTCTCGTCGCCCACGACATGCGCGTTGGTGACGATGTGTCCGTTGCCGTCGTAGACCACGCCCGAGCCGAGGTCGCTGCTGGCCTGGATCTGCACGACCGACGGCAGGACGTCCTTGATCACCTTCTGGTACCGGTCCTGCAGTTCGGTCGCCGCCAGCGGGACGGCCGCCGCACGGGCGGCGGCGGTGTCCTCGGCCGCGTCACCGTCGAGGGCGGAGCATCCGGAGACCAGGGCGAGGCAGCAGGAACCGAGCGCGGCGGCCGTACGCAGGGTCCGGCGGGCGGGGGAAGCGTCCATGTCCCGAGTCTCGCCGCGACGGTGACGCTCCGGCTCGCGCTGCTGGCCCGAACGAGCGGCAGCGGCACCGGCCACCGGGTGTGCTCAGCCGCGGACCCCGCACAGGTGCAGCAGCGCCGCGACCGACCGGTACGGATCCGTCCGCCCGGCCCGCTCCTCCACCGCCAGCAGCGTCTCCAGGTCGGCCGGTGCCGCCGCGTCGTCCGCGGCGGTGTCCGTGAACACCCGTACGCCGTACCAGGACTGCAGCGGCGCCCCGATGCCGGCGAGCGCGCCGGTGAGGGTGGCCAGCCGGTCGGCCCGGACGTCCAGGCCCAGCCTGTTCCGGTACGAGACGGTGTCGAAGGCCTCCAGGGCGCCCGCCCAGTCACCGCTCAGCCCCGGCCGCACGGCCAGCGCGTCGGCGTTGCGCACCAGCAGCGACAGCAGGCCGCCCGGGGCCAGCATCCGGGCCAGTCCGGCGAGCAGCGCGTCCGGCTCCTCGACGTACATCAGCACCCCGTGGCAGAGCACCACGTCGAAGCTGCCGGGGAGGAAGTGGACACCCGTGTCCCGGCCGTCCCCCTGGACGATCCGCACCCGCTCGCGGATGCCCTCCGGCTCGGCGGCCAGGGCCCGGCGCGCGGCCGTGACCATCGCCGGTTCCTGCTCGACACCGGTCACCTGGTGCCCGGCCCGGGCCAGCCGCAGCGCCTGCGTGCCCTGGCCCATCCCCACGTCGAGCACCCGCAGCCGCTGCCCGACCGGGAACCGCCCGGCTATCTGCTCGTCGAGCTGACGGGCCACCAACTGCTGCCGTACGACGTCACGCAGCCCGCCCAGCCTGTTCAGCCAGGCTTCTGCCGCACTCTCGGAGAACGGCTCAGCGCTCAGGGCCGCTCTCCGCGCTTGACCTGCGGCTTGGGCAGCCGGAGCCGACGCATCTGGAGGGAGCGCATCAGGGCGTAGGCGACGGCGCCCTTCTTGTTCTGGTCGGGGAAGCGCTCGGCGAGGCGCTTGCGCAGCCGCAGGCCGCTGATCACCGCGTCGAGCACGATCAGCACGATCACGACCAGCCACAGGAGCAGCGCGATGTTCTTGATCGCCGTGTTGTTGACCACACTCATGACCAGGATGACCACGGCCAGCGGCAGGAAGAACTCCGCCACGTTGAAACGCGAGTCCACCCAGTCGCGGGCGAACCTGCGGACCGGGCCCTTGTCACGGGCGGGCAGGTACCGCTCGTCGCCGGTGGCCAGCGCCTGGCGCTGCCGCTCCATGGCGGCGCGCCGGTCGTCGCGCTGACGCTTGGCGGCGTCCTTGCGCGTCGTCGGCGTGTTGGCCACGCTGCGCCGCTGGGTCTGGGCCTCACTGCGCTTGGGAGTGGGCCTGCCCTTGGGGGCCTGCGGGTCACGGGTCTGCTTGGAGTCGGTCACGACCGCCTTGTCGGCGGGGGCCTTCTCATCCTTGGCACGGCTACGGAACACAAAACCCAAGGGTACGGGGTGGCGGGGTGTGGGCCCTAGTCCGGCGGGGAACGATCCCGCAACGCCGGTCGTCTCCATGGGGGGACAGAGGGGACGTCGGGGACGCTTCGCTCAGGGAGACACCTACTACCTGTGCCGGAGCGGAGCTGTCGGTAGTCGTCCTTGGGGATGAGCGCATCGGTCCCCGAACAGTGCGGTAATGGAGGCAGGGCCCGTACTGTGGGTTCTGTCGCAGGATCTGTGAGCTGGAGTCCGTCAGAAGGGGGCGCGCGAAGCCCATGAGCGGTGTCATGAAGCGTATGGGGATGATCTTCCGCGCGAAGGCGAACAAGGCCCTGGACAGGGCCGAGGACCCGCGCGAGACCCTGGACTACTCGTACCAGAAGCAGCTGGAGCTGTTGCAGAAGGTCCGCCGCGGCGTCGCCGACGTGGCGACCAGCCGCAAGCGGCTCGAACTCCAGCTGAACCAGCTCCAGCAGCAGTCCTCCAAGCTGGAGGACCAGGGCCGCAAGGCGCTCGCGCTCGGCCGTGAGGACCTCGCCCGCGAGGCGCTCTCCCGCCGCGCCGCCCTCCAGCAGCAGGTGACCGACCTGGAGACGCAGCACGCCACCCTCCAGGGCGAGGAGGAGAAGCTCACCCTCGCGGCCCAGCGCCTCCAGGCCAAGGTGGACGCCTTCCGCACCAAGAAGGAGACCATCAAGGCCACCTACACCGCCGCCCAGGCGCAGACCCGCATCGGCGAGGCCTTCACCGGCATCTCCGAGGAGATGGGCGACGTCGGCCTCGCGATCCAGCGCGCCGAGGACAAGACCCAGCAGCTGCAGGCCCGGGCCGGCGCCATCGACGAGCTCCTCGCCTCCGGCGCCCTGGACGACCCGACCGGCACCGCCAAGGACGACATCGCCGCCGAGCTGGACCGGCTCTCCGGTGGTACGGATGTGGAGCTGGAGCTGCAGCGCATGAAGGCCGAGCTCGCCGGCGGTTCGCCCCAGCAGGCGATCGAGGGCGGCACCGGCCAGGGCCAGCAGTCGCAGCAGCCGCAGGACACCCCGCGCTTCGACAAGCAGTAGCCGACGCCTGGAGGGCGACATGGCCGACATGGTCGTGAGGATCATGGGGGAGGGCCAGGTGAGGCTGGCCGAAAGCCACCTCGCCGAACTGAACAAGCTGGACGACGAGCTCCTCGCGGAGACCGAGTCCGGCGACGAGGCAGCCTTCCGCCGCACCCTGACCGCCCTCCTGGACAAGGTCCGGGAACTGGGCACTCCGCTCCCGGACGACGCCCTGGAACCCTCCGACCTCATCCTCCCGTCCCCGGACGCGACCCTGGCGGAGGTCAGGGCCCTGCTCCGGGACGACGGTCTCATTCCAGGCTGACGCTCACGTAGACAGCCCGTCCGGCGTTTGAGGACGAGGCCGTTCAGGCCGAAGCGGGGGTCTGGGGGCGGCAGCCCCCAGGGAGGACGGTGCCCGCGGCGGCCCGAACCGACAGTTCCGGCCCGCACCAACCCGCCGTACTGTTCAGTACGTGAGCACTCTCGAAAGAGCCCGCTGCAGAGCCGGCGCCCATCCACTCGCCGTGGACGCGGTCATCGCCGCGGGCGCCCTCGTCTGCATGGTCGTGAGCTCTTTCGCGGTGCCGCACGGCGCACACGGCGTCGCCTGGGGCATCCGCACCCCGGATCCGCTCAGCCTGCTGCTGATGACGCTCGCCGCCGCGGCCCTGGTCTTCCGCCGGTACGCCCCGAAGACGGTCCTCGCCGTCACCGGCGCCGCCTCCGTCGTGGAGTGCGTCACCGGCGACCCCCGCGCCCCCGTCGCGATGGCGGCCGTGGTCGCCCTGTTCACCGTCGCCGCCACCACCGACCGCCGCACCACCCTGCGGGCCGGCCTGCTCACCATGACCGTGCTGACCACCGCCGCGATGGTCGCCGGCCCGCTGCCGTGGTACGCCCAGGAGAACCTCGCGATCTTCGCCTGGACCGGCATCGGCGCCACCGCCGGGGACGCCGTCCGCAGCCGGCGCGCGGTCGTCCAGGCCATCCGGGAGCGGGCCGAGCGCGCCGAGCGGACCCGGGAGGAGGAGGCCCGCCGCCGGGTCGCCGAGGAGCGGCTGCGCATCGCCCGGGACCTGCACGACGTCGTCGCCCACCACATCGCCCTGGTCAACGTGCAGGCCGGGGTCGCCGCGCACGTCATGGACAAGCGGCCCGACCAGGCCAAGGAGGCCCTCGGCCACGTCCGCGAGGCCAGCCGCTCCGCGCTGAACGAACTGCGGGCCACCGTCGGCCTGCTCCGCCAGTCCGGCGACCCCGAGGCGCCGACCGAGCCCGCCCCCGGCCTGCACATCCTGGACGAACTCGCCGACACGTTCCGCAACGCCGGCCTCCAGGTCGAGGTCGCCCGCGCCGACCAGGGCGCCACCCTGCCGGCCGCCGTCGACCTGGCCGCCTACCGGATCATCCAGGAGGCCCTGACCAACGTGCAGAAGCACGCGGGACCCGACGCCAAGGCCGAGGTGAGCGTCGTACGCGTCGGACCGCAGATCGAGGTCACCGTCCTCGACAACGGCTCCGGCGAGGACACCGCCCCCGAGGAGGGCGGCGGCCACGGGCTGCTCGGCATGCGCGAGCGCGTCACCGCCCTGCGCGGCACCCTCACCACCGGCCCCCGCTACGGCGGCGGCTTCCGCGTCCATGCGATCCTGCCGGTCAAGACCGACACCGACGACCGTACGGGCGACCGTGCGCACGGCCGGGCCAAGGGCCGCACGGCCGCCCTGGGGGATTCCGTATGACGATCCGTGTCCTGCTCGCCGACGACCAGGCACTGCTGCGCAGCGCGTTCCGGGTGCTCGTCGACTCCGAGTCCGACATGGAGGTGGTCGGCGAGGCCTCCGACGGCGCCGAGGCGGTGGCGCTGACCCGGGAGCGGGCGGCCGACGTCGTCCTGATGGACATCCGGATGCCGGGCACCGACGGGCTCGCCGCCACCCGGCTGATCAGCGCCGACCCCTCCCTCGCCCATGTCCGCGTGGTGATCCTCACGACCTTCGAGGTCGACGACTACGTCGTCCAGGCGCTGCGTGCGGGCGCCTCGGGCTTCCTCGGCAAGGGCAGCGAACCCGAGGAACTCCTCAGCGCCATCCGGGTCGCCGCCGGCGGCGAGGCGCTGCTCTCCCCGACGGCCACCAAGGGGCTGATCGCCCGCTTCCTCGCCCAGGGCGACCTCGGTGACGACGGCCGCGACCCGGCCCGCACCGACCGGCTCGACGCCCTCACCTCACGCGAGCGCGAGGTCCTGGTCCAGGTCGCCGGCGGGCACTCCAACGACGAGATCGCCGAACGCCTGGAGGTCAGCCCGCTGACCGTGAAGACGCACGTCAACCGGGCCATGGCCAAGCTGGGCGCGCGGGACCGCGCGCAGCTCGTGGTGATCGCGTACGAGTCGGGGCTGGTCCGCCCGAGGATGGACTGATCTCCACCCGGGCGTACTGCGGGCGGAGTAGGAGCCGGATAAGGGAACGGCACCCTGGGGCTACCCGAGCAGGTCCGCGCATGGGTGAGAGTGGTGCGGTGGGCGCTCACAGGTGCCCCCTGTGCCGTCCGTCTGCCGCTCACAGCAGCTCACCGAAAAGAGACCCCGACCCATGTCCTGGCTGTCCAGATTCAGCCTCGCGCAGCGGGCCCTGATAGGCCTCGTCTCCCTGATCGCGCTCGTCTTCGGGGCGATCGCCATCCCCCAGATCAAGCAGCAGCTGCTGCCGACGATCTCCCTGCCCATGGTGTCGGTCATCGCCCCGTACCAGGGGGCGGCGCCCGACGTCGTCGAGAAGCAGATCGTCGAGCCGATCGAGAACAACCTCGAAGGCGTCGACGGCGTCACCGGCGTCACCTCCACCGCGAGCGAGGGCAACGCCGTGATCATGGCGTCCTTCGACTACGGCAACGACACCAAGCAGCTGGTCGCCGACGTCCAGCTGGCCGTCAACCGCGCCCAGCTCCCGGACTCCGTCGACCCGCAGGTCATCTCCGGCTCCACGGACGACATGCCGACCGTGGTCCTCGCCGTCACCTCCGGCAAGGACCAGCAGGCCCTCGCCGACCAGCTCGACAAGACCGTCGTCCCGGCCCTCAAGGACGTCGACGGCGTCGGCCGCGTCCAGGTCACCGGTGTCCGCGACCTCCAGGTCGACGTCACCCCCGACGACGCGGAGCTGGCGAAGGCCGGTCTCACCTCCGCGGCCCTCGCCCAGTCGCTCCAGGCGGCCGGCGCGACCGTCCCGGCGGGCTCCTTCGACGAGGACGGCGCCAACCGCACCGTCCAGGTCGGCGGCGGCCTCACCTCGCTGCGGCAGATCAGGGACCTGATGGTCACCGGGCAGGGCGTGCAGAAGCCCGTGCGCCTCGGTGACGTGGCCACGGTGCAGGAGCAGGAGGCCCCGGCCGACTCGATCACCCGCACCGACGGCCGCCCCAGCCTCGCCGTGAACGTCACCATGGACCACGACGGCAGCGCCGTCTCCATCTCGAACGCGGTCAAGGACAAGCTGCCGAAGCTGCGCCAGGACCTCGGCTCCGGCGCCACCCTCACGGTCGTCAGCGACCAGGGCCCGGCGGTCTCCAAGTCCATCAAGGGCCTCACCACCGAGGGCGCCCTCGGCCTGCTCTTCGCGGTCCTGGTCATCCTGCTCTTCCTGGCCTCGGTCCGCTCGACCCTGGTGACCGCGGTGTCCATCCCGCTGTCCGTGGTCCTCACGCTGATCGTGCTGTGGACCCGCGGCCTCTCCCTCAACATGCTCACCCTCGGCGCGCTCACCATCGCCATCGGCCGGGTCGTCGACGACTCGATCGTGGTCCTGGAGAACATCAAGCGCCACCTCGGCTACGGCGAGGAGCGCCGGTCCGCCATCCTCACGGCCGTGCGTGAGGTGTCCGGCGCGGTCACCTCGTCCACCCTCACCACGGTCGCCGTCTTCCTGCCGATCGGCCTGGTCGGCGGCATGGTGGGCCAGCTCTTCGGCCCCTTCAGCCTCACCGTCACCGCGGCCCTGCTGGCCTCCCTCCTGGTCTCCCTGACGGTCGTGCCGGTCCTGTCCTACTGGTTCCTGCGCGCCCCCAAGAGCACCCCGGAGGACGCCGAGGAGGCCCGCCGCAAGGCCGAGGAGAAGGAGGCCGGCAGCCGCCTCCAGCGCCTCTACGTCCCCGTCCTGCGCTTCGCGACCCGGCGCCGCCTCACCAGCGTGCTGATCGCGATCGCCGTCCTGGTCGTCACGTTCGGCATGTCCGGGCTGCTGAAGACCAACTTCTTCGACCAGGGCGACCAGGAGGTCCTCACCGTCAAGCAGGAGCTGAAGCCCGGCACCAGCCTGGCCGCGACCGACGTCCAGGCGAAGAAGGTCGAGAAGCTCCTCGCCTCCGTCGACGGCGTCAAGGACTACCAGGTCACCGTCGGCTCCTCCGGCTTCATGGCGGCCTTCGGCGGCGGCACCGACACCAACCAGGCGTCGTACTCGGTGATGCTGGACGACGCGAAGTCGTACGACAAGGTGCAGAACGCCATCGAGGACGGCCTGCACAAGCTGTCCGGCATCGGTACGACCACCGTGTCGGCCGGTGACGGCTTCGGCAGCCAGGACCTGAGCGTCGTCGTGAAGGCGGCCGACGGCGATGTGCTGCGCAAGGCCTCCGAGCAGGTCCGGGCCACGGTCGCGGGCCTCGACGACGTCACCGACGTCACCAGCGACCTGGCGCAGAGCGTGCCGCGCATCTCGGTGAAGGCCAACTCCAAGGCCGCGGCGGCCGGTTTCGACGACCAGACGCTGGGCGCCGCCGTCACCCAGGCCGTCAAGGGCACCACCGCCGCGAAGGCCACCCTCGACGACACCGAGCGGGACGTCGTCGTGAAGTCCGCCAAGCCCGCCGAGACCCTCGCGCAACTGCGCGCGCTCAAGCTCGGCCCGGTCAGGCTCGGCGACATCGCCACCGTGAAGCTGGTGGACGCCCCGGTGTCGATGACCCGGATCGACGGCCAGCGCGCCGCGACCGTCAGCGCGAAGCCCACCGGTGACAACACCGGCGCGGTCAGCACCCAACTCCAGTCCAAGATCAAGGCGTTGAAGCTCCCGGCGGGCGCCACGGCCTCGATCGGCGGGGTCACCTCGGACCAGGACAGCGCGTTCAAGAACCTGGGCCTGGCGATGCTCGCGGCGATCGCGATCGTCTTCATGCTGCTGGTCGCAACCTTCCGGTCGCTGGTCCAGCCGCTGATCCTGCTGGTCTCCATCCCGTTCGCGGCGACCGGCGCGCTCGGCCTGCTGGTCGTCACCGGCACCCCGATGGGCGTTCCCGCGATGATCGGCATGCTGATGCTGATCGGCATCGTGGTGACCAACGCGATCGTCCTGATCGACCTCGTCAACCAGTACCGCAGCCAGGGGTACGGCGTCGTCGAGGCCGTGATCGAGGGCGGCCGGCACCGTCTGCGGCCCATTCTCATGACGGCCCTGGCGACGATCTTCGCCCTGCTCCCGATGGCGCTCGGCGTCACCGGTGAGGGCGGGTTCATCGCCCAGCCGCTGGCGGTGGTCGTGATCGGCGGTCTGATCACCTCCACCCTGCTCACCCTGCTGCTCGTGCCGACGCTGTACGCGATGGTCGAACTCCGCAAGGAGCGCAGGGCCGGGAAGCGGGCCGCGAAGAAGGGGCGGAAGGACACGGAGTCCGCCCCCGCGTCCGAGGAGCCGCAGCCCGCGGCTGTGTGACGGTCCCGCGAACGGCGGCCGGTTTCCGGAACACCTCCGGGAACCGGCCGCCCACGCATGCGGGTTCCGTATGCTGGCGCCGCGAACTGCACGACGGGGAAGGGGAGTTTCGGCGTGCCGCTGCACAAGGACGACCCGAGGTCCCTCGGCGGGTACCGGCTGGCCGACCGGCTCGGGGCCGGCGGGATGGGCATCGTCTACCGGGGCCGCTCGCGCTCCGGGCGCGAGGTCGCCGTCAAGGTGGTGCACGCCCAGTACGCCGAGGACCCCGTCTTCCGGGCCAGGTTCCGGCAGGAGATCGAGGCCGCCCGCCGGGTCAGCGGCGCCTTCACCGCCCCCGTCCTGGACGCCGACCCGGACGCGCCGGCGCCCTGGATGGCCACCCAGTACGTGCCCGGCCTCTCCCTCGCCGCCCGCATCCGGGCCCACGGCGCGCTCCGCGTCACCGAGTTGCGACCGCTGGCCCTCGGCCTGGTCGAGGCGCTGCGGGAGATCCACCGGGCCGGGGTGGTGCACCGGGACCTGAAACCGGCCAACGTGCTGATGGCCGAGGACGGGCCCCGCGTCATCGACTTCGGCATCTCCCGGGCCGCCGAGAACCACAACACCCTCACCGAGACCGGGCAGATGGTCGGCACCCCGCCGTTCATGTCCCCGGAGCAGTTCACCGACGCCCGTACCGTCGGGCCCGCCTCCGACGTCTTCTCGCTGGGCGCGCTGCTGGTGTACTGCGTCACCGGACGCGGCCCCTTCGACGCCGACAGCCCGTACCTCACCGGCTACCGGGTGGTCCACAACGAGCCCGTCCTGGACGGCGTCACCGGCCCGCTGCGCGCGGTCCTGGAGCGCTGCCTGGCCAAGGAACCCGATGCCCGGCCCGGACTCGACGACCTGGCCCGCCAGTTCGCGGCGGCCCTGCCGGAGCCGGCCCCCGGCGAGACCGGGACGATGACCCTGCGGCTGCCGTCCGCCCGGGCCCTGGACGACGCCACCGCGCCGGACCACGGCCGTCGCCCGGGCCCCCGCCGAACCCCCCGGATCCTGCTGGCCGTGGCCGCGGTGACGGCCGTCGCCCTCGCCGGCTACTTCCTGCCCGGCCCGTGGAACGGCGACGGCGAGGCCCGCACGAACACCGCGTCGACCTCCGGATCCCGCTGGGGCGGCCTCCCCGACGGCTGGAAACCCTGGCAGACAACGGTGTCCGCGACCGCCGAGCAGGGCGTGAAGAAGGCGCCGGGCTACGAGGGCGACACCTCGCCGACCTGCGTCTCGGACGGGTCCTCCGTCTACTGCGGCGGCACCGCCCTCCTCCCCACCCGGGTCGACGCCACCACCGGCCGGACCCTCTGGCGCGCCGGCATCGCCCCCACGGGCACACCGGCCGACCGCTACATCACCACCGTCCTCGGCGTCGACGACGGCCGGGTCCTCGTCGAACTCCAGATCACCGACGAGAACGGCGCCGGAAAGGCGCAGTCCGTCATGGCGCTCGACGGCAAGGACGGCAGCAGGCTCTGGTCCCACGCGGTCCGCACCGACTCACTGGGCTCGGCCTACGGCGACGGGGTGACCCTGACCCAGGAGGGCGACGGCAGCACCTTCACCGTCCGCTCGGCACGGGACGGCAGCGTGATCAGCACCGTCCCGGTGCCCGGCGGCTGGCTCTGCTCGATGCTCTCCGCCGGTGACTTCCCCTATGTGGACTGCGGCGACCAGTCGGACGGCTCGCACGCCACGAAGTTTTACGTCGTCCACCCCGCCGACGGCTCGGTGCGCACCCTGAACTCTCCCGCCCAGACGGCCAGTTTCGTCGGCACCCTCTCCGGACAGCTGATCTTCCTGGAGTCGGACGACCAGGACGTCAAGAACGGCCCGGATCTCATCTACAACCGCATCGTGCGCGTCGACCCCGGCACCGGCGAACGCACTCTGACCCCGCTGCCCGAGAAGTACCGGGGCGGGCTGCCCACCCTGGCCCACGGCACGCTCTTCCTCGCCACCTCCAGCGGCCTGGTCACCGCGTTCTCACCGACGACCGGGGCCCGGCTCTGGGAGAGCCACACGACCCTGGAGTCGCCGGGCCAGGCCTCGGTGGACGCGAAGGGGCGCACGGTCTACATGGCGGGCATGAGCGGCCGGGTGGTCGCGCTCGACGTGGCCGAGGGCACCGTCCTGTGGGAGTCCACCGCCCGCGCCGAGGTGCTCGGCAACAGCGGCCTGCTGCCGACGGTGTGGTTCAACCGCGGCGCGCTCGTCCTCTCCACCTCCGACGGCACCCTCTTCACCCTCGACCCCGCGCACCCCGAGCGCACTGCGGTCGACCCGGGGTGACACAGGGGCCGTACGGCTACGGCAGTGCCAGCATCCGCTCCAGGGCCAGCTTGGCGAACGCCTCGGTCTCCTTGTCGACCTCGATGCGGTTGACCAGGTTGCCCTCGGCCAGCGACTCCAGGGTCCACACCAGGTGGGGGAGGTCGATGCGGTTCATGGTCGAGCAGAAGCAGACCGTCTTGTCGAGGAAGACGATCTCCTTGCCCTCGGGCGCGAAACGGTTCGCGAGCCGGCGGACCAGGTTCAGCTCGGTGCCGATCGCCCACTTGGAGCCGGCCGGGGCGGCCTCCAGGGCCTTGATGATGTACTCCGTCGAGCCCACGTAGTCGGCCGCGGCCACGACCTCGTGCCGGCACTCCGGGTGGACGAGGACGTTCACGCCGGGGATGCGCTCGCGCACGTCGTTGACGGAGTCCAGGCTGAAACGGCCGTGCACCGAGCAGTGGCCGCGCCACAGGATCATCTTCGCGTCCCGCAACTGCTCCGCAGTGAGCCCGCCGTTCGGCTTGTGCGGGTTGTAGAGGACGCAGTCCTCCAGGGACATGCCCATGTCCCGGACGGCGGTGTTGCGGCCCAGGTGCTGGTCCGGCAGGAACAACACCTTTGTTGCCGAGGGCTCCCCCTGCTCGAAGGCCCATTCCAGCGCCCGCTGCGCGTTGGACGAGGTGCAGATGGTGCCGCCGTGCTTGCCCGTGAACGCCTTGATGTCCGCGGACGAGTTCATGTACGAGACGGGGACCACCTGCTCGGCTATCCCGGCCTCGGTCAGCACGTCCCAGCACTCGGCGACCTGCTCGGCCGTGGCCATGTCGGCCATCGAGCACCCCGCCGCCAGGTCGGGCAGGACCACCTTCTGGTCGTCGGAGGTCAGGATGTCGGCGGACTCGGCCATGAAGTGCACACCGCAGAACACGATGTACTCGGCCTCCGGGCGGGCGGCGGCGTCCCGGGCCAGCTTGAAGGAGTCGCCCGTGACATCGGCGAACTGGATGACCTCGTCGCGCTGGTAGTGGTGGCCGAGCACGAAGACCTTGTCGCCGAGCTTCTCCTTGGCCGCGCGGGCGCGCGCGACCAGGTCGGGGTCGGACGGCGAGGGCAGGTCGCCGGGACACTCGACGCCCCGCTCGCTCTTCGGGTCGGCCTCACGGCCGAGCAGCAGCAGGGCGAGCGGGCTCGGCTGTACGTCGAGCTCCGTGGTCTGGGCGGTGGTCACGACACGCACCCTTTCTACTTTTCGTCGTTCTGACGTTATCTATCATAACTGCTTCACGTCACTTTGACGATGGCCATAGCGTCGATGTGACATCAATCCCGGCGCCGAACGGGAGGGTGGCCGCCAGGTGGCCGCGGTGTGGTCGCCATGTGTGCAGGTCGCCGTGGGTGGCCAAGGCGACTGCTGTGTGTCACCGCGGGCATGTGCGAGCATGAAGACGTAGGAAAAACGCGAGAACGCGCATGCCGGCCCGGAATGAATCAGCGGACCCGCCGGTTGCACTCGTCGGCAAGCAGTCTCCGTACAACCCGGGAGAGATGTAGATGTCCGTATCGGACGAGACCAGCACCGCCACCGACGGCATCATCCTGAGCGACGCCGCCGCGGCCAAGGTCAAGGCCCTGCTCGACCAGGAAGGCCGTGACGACCTCGCCCTGCGCGTCGCCGTCCAGCCCGGTGGCTGCTCCGGCCTGCGCTACCAGCTCTTCTTCGACGAGCGTTCCCTCGACGGCGACGTCGTCAAGGACTTCGGCGGTGTCAAGGTCGTCACCGACCGTATGAGCGCTCCGTACCTGGGCGGCGCGTCGATCGACTTCGTCGACACCATCGAGAAGCAGGGCTTCACGATCGACAACCCGAACGCGACCGGCTCCTGCGCCTGCGGCGACTCCTTCAGCTGAACCGAAGGGCACACAGCAGGAAGGCGGCGGCCCCTCGTGGTGAGGGGCCGCCGCCTTCCTGTGTGGATGCGGATGCTCATCGCACCTGCGGGGTCAGCGTCGTCGCCTTCTCCTTCGGGACGGCGCCGCCGTCCGTGCCGACCACCTTCCGGCCGTCCAGGGGCGCGTCGAGGCGGATCGTCTGGTGGTACTGCTTGGCGATCATGACGCAGATCTTGTCCGGCCAGGGCGTCGCGGTCACCTGCACCACCACCTGCTCCGACCCCTCGTCGGCCGTGGCCTTGTAGTCGGCGCACACCCCGCCGGTGAAGGCGACGGTCAGCTCGCGGCCGTCGGCCGTGTAGCCGTCCACCTTCACGTCCTTCGTGGTCCCCGCCGAGGCGCTCGCACTCGCCGAGGGAGTCGGCGTCGAGGCGGAGGCCAGGTACTTCGGGTCCACCGCCGGATAGGTCACGGTGTACGAGTCCGCCGCCCCGCTCACCCGGAACAGCCAGGACGGCACCAGCGCCTGCCGCCCGTCGACGGACTGCGCGGCGAGCCCGAACACCGCCTTCTCGACCACGGCGGACGCCGCGGACGCCGCCGCCGACGGCGTCGACGCGGCGGACGGCGTCGACGCGCCGCACGGCTGCTCCAGCCGGTCCTTCAGCGGTACGGAACTGGCGCAGCCGCCGATGCCCATCCGGTGGTCGGAGCGCGGTGCCGCGTTCATCAGCGCCAGCGTCTTCTCGGCGCCCAGCACCGGATACGTGTCGCCCTTGGCGGGCACCGCGAGCATCCCGTTGCCGCCGACCACCTCGCCCTGCCTGCTCACGGTCAGCCCGGTCGTCCAGCCGTACGTCGGCAGCCCGCCGACCACCGGATCGGCGTTCACCACCCGCTGGGCACCCATCACCTGGCTCGCGTCGAGCTTCGCGCCGTCCTGGCCGAGCGCCTTCAGCACCGGCGCCGCCGCCTGCTCGGCGTCACCGACGCTCACCGGGTCACCGGCGGGCGCCGCCGGGTCCTGCGCGCACACCAGGCCGCTCTTGCAGTTGTCGGTGCCGGGGGCGTAGCGGCTGTACGTCCAGAGGCCCGGGGCGGCCCGGTTCACCTGGAGGCTCCCGCCCGAGCCGTCGTTGTCGGTGCCCACCTTCCAGACCTGGCCCTCGGCCACCGGGGACCCCTCGATCCCGAGCGCCTTCGCCAGCGCGGCGACCCGGTCCTTGGAGACCTCGCCGGAGGGCCGGTACACGGCGGCCGAGCCGGGGCCCGCGGGGAGCGATCCGCTCGCCCGGTACGTCACGCCGTAGGGATTGGGCTCGCCCGGGGCTATGCCGTTGCCGCCCGAGGAGCCCGAGGAGTAGCCGTCCAGGGCGAGGGGCGGGGGAGTGGAGCCGCCGGACGCGCCGGTGGTCGTACCGCCGCCGGAGTCGGAGCCGGAACCCGTGCTCGCGGCGAGGTAGGCGCCCCCGCCGCCGACCAGCAGGACGGCGGCGGCCACGGAGGCGATGACTAGGGCGGGGGAGCGGCGGCGGGGAGCGAGGTCGTCGGCGAGGTCCGCGGCCTCCTCGGCACCGGCGTCGGTTTCGGCGCCGGTTTCGGCCTCGGGTGCTCCGGGAGCCTCAGGAGCGCCGGAGGCATCGGAGCCCACGGCCGCTTCCGCCTCGGCCGGGGGCTGGGGCTCCGCGGTCTCGGCGGCGGCCGGGGCGGCGGGCTCGGCGACGGTCTCGGCGGCCGGGGCCACCTCCGGTTCGGGAGCCTCGTCGGGCTCCGGCACCTCCGCTACGGCGGCCTCGGCTGCTACGGCGTCCTCGGCGGGCTCCGCGTCGGCATCGGAGCGGGCATCGGCGGCGGCGACCGCCTCGGCCTCGACCTCGGCAGCCTTCGGCGACTCCGTGGTCTCCCGGGCCTCGGGGGGCTCCCCGGTGCCGCCCGCGGTCGCGTCGTCCTCGTTCTCGGGTCGCTCGCTCTTCACCGCATCGCTCCTTGCCGTGTCGTATCCCGCCTCCCCTTCACGGGGGACGGCGATGGGACGCGGGAGGGGAGCGCGCGGTTCCCTGGAAACGCGCCGGGCGGGACTCTCAGTCGCCGTAGTCGGACATCGCGTCCAGGAGCCTGGCGGACTTCTTCGGCACGGTGACCCCGTGGATGAGTGACGGCGGCACCGGGCGGGCATCGCTGTGATCGGGAACCACCCAGTGCGGAGCCATCCGGGCGCAGTCCCCGCGCAGCGACGCGAGGTCGTCGTCGAGGTCGGCCGGAGCGGGGGCGTGGACCTTGAGGTTCGTCATGACGGAACCGTAAGCACGCCGGGTGCCGCGAAGAAAGATCTACTATCGGGTAGTTTTGGCACCTTCAGGGCGCCCACCCGGACCCGGTAGCGTTAACTGTCAATAACGCCTCCCCTTCAGGAGAGTCCCAGCCGTGCGCATCGCAGTCACCGGCTCCATCGCCACCGACCACCTCATGACCTTCCCCGGCCGCTTCGCCGACCAGCTGGTCGCGGACCAGCTGCACACGGTCTCGCTGTCCTTCCTGGTCGACAATCTGGACGTGCGGCGCGGCGGCGTCGGCGCGAACATCGCGTTCGGCATGGGGCAGCTCGGCACCCGGCCGATCCTGGTCGGCGCGGCGGGCTTCGACTTCGACGAGTACCGGGCCTGGCTCGACCGGCACGGCGTCGACACGGACTCCGTCCGTATCTCCGAGACCCTGCACACCGCGCGTTTCGTGTGCACGACGGACGCCGACCACAACCAGATCGGCTCCTTCTACACGGGCGCGATGAGCGAGGCCCGCCTGATCGAGCTGAAGACGGTCGCCGACCGGGTCGGCGGACTCGACCTGGTCCTGATCGGCGCGGACGACCCGGAGGGCATGCTCCGCCACACGGAGGAGTGCCGGACCCGGTCCATCCCCTTCGCCGCCGACTTCTCCCAGCAGATCGCCCGGATGAACGGCGACGAGATCCGGATACTGCTGGAGGGCGCGACGTACCTCTTCTCCAACGAGTACGAGAAGGGGCTCATCGAGACGAAGACCGGCTGGAGCGACGAGGAGATCCTCGCGAAGGTCGGCCACCGGGTGACGACGCTCGGCGCACGCGGGGTGCGGATCGAGCGGGCCGGCGAGGAGACCATCGAGGTCGGCTGCCCCGACGAGGAGCGCAAGGCCGACCCGACGGGTGTCGGCGACGCGTTCCGTGCCGGGTTCCTGTCCGGGCTCGCGTGGGGGGTCTCGCTGGAGCGGGCGGCCCAGGTGGGCTGCATGCTCGCGACGCTCGTCATCGAGACGGTGGGGACGCAGGAGTACCAGCTGCGGCGGGGTCACTTCATGGAGCGGTTCACCAAGGCGTACGGGGACGAGGCCGCGGAAGAGGTTCGCGGGTACCTGGTCTGACGTCGTCGGGTGCCGGTGCGTGGGGGCTGGTCGCGCCCACGCGGCGGCAGCCGCACATCGACCCGGCCCCGCGCCCCTTTCAGGGGCGTTCAGCTGAGCCGGCGTACCAAGTAAGCCGTTCCTCGCTCCGCCTTCTCCTCGCCCTCGTACTCCTGGCCCCGCATCTCGCACCACGCCGGGATGTCCAGCCGTGCCGCCTCGTCGTCGGACAGGACCCGGACCCTGCCGCCCACCGGCACGGTGCCGATGACCTTCGCGAGTTCGATGACGGGGATCGGGCACCGCTTGCCCAGTGAGTCGACGACGACCTCCGCCGCGTGGACCGTGGCCGTCGGCACCGGCGCCCCCAGCTTCTCCCGCACCCCCGCCACCACCCCCGGCAGTACCGCCAGGAACCGCTCCACATCCCCCTCGGCCGTCCCCGCAGGCAGCGACACCCGAACGTTCCCCTCGCTGAGCACGCCCATCGCCTTGAGCACATGGCTCGGCGTCAGCGTGCTGCTCGTGCAGGACGATCCCGACGAGACCGAGAAGCCCTCCCGGTCCAGCTCGTGGAGGAGTGTCTCCCCGTCGACATAGAGACAGGAGAAGGTGACGATCCCGGGCAGCCGCCGCTCCGGGTCGCCCACCACCTCCACGTCCTCCACCAACTCCGGTACCCGTACCCGGATCCGTGCCGTCAGCTCCCGCAGCCGTACGGCCTCCTGCTCCGCCTCCGCCCGTACGGCCCGCAGCGAGGCCGCCGCCGCGACGATCGCCGGCAGGTTCTCGAAGCCCGGTGCCCGCCCCGACTCCCGTTCGTCCGAGGCCCCTTGGACGGCGAACCGCACCCCCTTGCGCACCACGAGCAGCCCCACCCCGGCCGGTCCGCCCCATTTGTGCGCACTCGCCGTCAGCAGCGACCAGCCGCCCTCGACCCGCCCCCACCCCAGCGACTGCGCCGCGTCCACCAGCAACGGCACCCCGGCCGTCCGGCACACCTCGGCCACCTCCGCCACCGGCTGCACCGTTCCCACCTCATGGTTGGCCGACTGGAGGCAGGCGAGCGCGGTGTCGGGGCGGAGAGCGGCCTCGTAGGACCCCACCTCCACGGCTCCCGTGCGCCCCACCGGCACCTGGGCGACCGCACCCCCCTCGGTCTCGAACACCTCGGCCGAATGGAGCACCGAGGAGTGTTCGACGGCTGACACGATCAGGTGACGTCCGGTACGGCGCCGACCGGCCAACGCACCCGAGACGCCCGCGTGTACAGCCCGGGTGCCCGAGGGGGTGAACGTCAGCTCGTCCGCCCGGCACCCCACGGCCTCGGCAGCCGCCTCCCGCGCGGCGTCCAGCAGCATCCGCGCCTTCCGCCCCTCCCGGTAGAGACGAGAGGGATCGGCCCACCCGTCGTCCAGAGCGGCCAACAAGGCCTGCCGAGCGACGGGATGGAGGGGAGCAGCGGACGCAGCGTCAAAGTAGGGCACACGGCAACGGTAGAACGCCGGTGGATCACCCGACCTCAGGGGCGCGGGGCTGTGCCGATATGCGGCTCCGCCGCGTGGGCGCGACGAGCCGCAACGCAGCTGCACCCGCAACGCAAACCGCACCAACCCGAGCTATTGGGCGCCCATTCCCACCCCTACGGAGTGACAGGCGGCGCGTATGCCCCCCTCCCCGCGAACCCCCGAATCGCGTCGGCTAGGGTTTGGTCCGCATAAACATCCAAACCCCTGCCCGACGCAGGGCGGCGACCGACCAGCGAGAAGGCCGCAGCCGACCGCGCGGGCGAGACTCTCGGGAAGGCGCTACGTGAGTCCCAACGGCTCCGACCGCTCGCCGCGGCGCCCGATGCGGCGGAAGCTGCTGCAGGCAATGACCGCGGGCCTGGTCCTGGCATCCGCTACCGGATGTACATACAAGGACTTCCCCCGCCTTGGTATGCCCACCCCGACCACGGAAGAGGCTCCGCGGATCCTCTCCCTGTGGCAGGGCTCCTGGGCCGCCGCGCTCGCCGTCGGCGTGCTGGTGTGGGGCCTGATCATCTGGAGCGCCATCTTCCACCGGCGCAGCCGCACCAAGATCGAAGTCCCGGCCCAGACCCGGTACAACATGCCGATCGAGGCGCTGTACACGGTGGTGCCGCTCATCATCGTCTCGGTGCTGTTCTACTTCACCGCGCGGGACGAGACGAAGCTCCTCAGCCTCTCCGACAAGAAGCCGGACGTCACGGTCAACGTCGTCGGCTTCCAGTGGAGCTGGGGCTTCAACTACATCACGCCCGTCGACGGTGTCTCCGGCGACGCGAAGACCGACCAGAACCTGGCCGCCATTCCGGACCGGTTCAAGGACGCGTTCCCGGCCAACGCCGGTGGTGTGTACGACGTCGGTACGCCGGGCACGAAGAACCCGCAGACCGGCAACCCCGGTCCGACGCTCTGGCTCCCCAAGGGCGAGACCGTCCGCTTCGTCCTCACCTCGCGTGACGTCATCCACTCCTTCTGGGTGGTGCCGTTCCTGATGAAGATGGACGTCGTCCCGGGCCACACCAACGCGTTCCAGGTGACTCCCAACCAGGAGGGCACCTTCCTCGGCAAGTGTGCCGAGCTCTGCGGCGTCGACCACTCCCGGATGCTGTTCAACGTGAAGGTCGTCTCGCCCGAGCGCTACCAGCAGCACCTCAAGGACCTCGCCAAGAAGGGGCAGACCGGTTACATTCCCGCCGGCATCGCGCAGACGAGCCACGAGAAGAACCGGGAGACGAACAACCTGTGAGCATCCTCAACGAACCCCAGGGTGCCGCGGCAGCTGAAGGCTCTTACGCAGATGAGCTGCCGGTCAGGCGCAAGCAGCCCGGCAACGTGGTCATCAAGTGGCTCACCACCACCGACCACAAGACCATCGGAACGCTGTATCTGGTCACGTCGTTCGCGTTCTTCCTGATCGGCGGTGTGATGGCGCTGCTCATGCGCGCCGAGCTCGCCCGCCCCGGTCTGCAGATCATGTCGAACGAGCAGTTCAACCAGGCGTTCACGATGCACGGCACGATCATGCTGCTGATGTTCGCGACGCCGCTGTTCGCCGGCTTCACGAACTGGATCATGCCGCTCCAGATCGGCGCCCCCGACGTCGCCTTCCCGCGGCTGAACATGTTCGCCTACTGGCTCTACCTGTTCGGCTCGACCATCGCGGTCGGCGGCTTCCTCACCCCGCAGGGCGCGGCCGACTTCGGCTGGTTCGCGTACTCCCCGCTGTCAGACGCGGTCCGCTCGCCGGGCATCGGCGCCGACATGTGGATCATGGGTCTGGCCTTCTCCGGCTTCGGCACGATCCTCGGCGCGGTCAACTTCATCACCACGATCATCTGCATGCGCGCGCCCGGCATGACGATGTTCCGCATGCCGATCTTCGTGTGGAACGTGCTGCTGACCGCCGTCCTGGTCCTGCTCGCCTTCCCCGTCCTCGCCGCCGCGCTGTTCGCGCTGGAGGCGGATCGGAAATTCGGGGCACATGTCTTCGACGCGGCGAACGGCGGAGCACTGCTCTGGCAACACCTCTTCTGGTTCTTCGGCCATCCAGAGGTGTACATCATCGCGCTGCCGTTCTTCGGCATCATCTCCGAGGTCATCCCGGTCTTCTCCCGCAAGCCGATGTTCGGCTACATGGGTCTGGTGGCCGCGACCATCTCGATCGCCGGTCTGTCCGTGACCGTGTGGGCGCACCACATGTACGTCACCGGCGGTGTGCTGCTGCCGTTCTTCTCCTTCATGACCTTCCTGATCGCGGTACCGACCGGTGTGAAGTTCTTCAACTGGATCGGCACCATGTGGAAGGGCTCGCTGTCCTTCGAGACACCGATGCTGTGGGCCACCGGCTTCCTGATCACCTTCACCTTCGGTGGTCTGACCGGTGTCATCCTCGCCTCGCCCCCGATGGACTTCCACGTCTCCGACTCGTACTTCGTGGTGGCGCACTTCCACTACGTGGTGTTCGGCACGGTCGTCTTCGCGATGTTCTCCGGCTTCCACTTCTGGTGGCCGAAGATGACGGGCAAGATGCTCGACGAGCGGCTCGGGAAGATCACCTTCTGGACGCTGTTCATCGGCTTCCACGGCACCTTCCTGGTCCAGCACTGGCTCGGTGCCGAGGGCATGCCGCGCCGGTACGCCGACTACCTGGCGGCCGACGGCTTCACCACCCTGAACACGATCTCGTCGATCAGCTCCTTCCTGCTCGGCCTGTCGATCCTGCCGTTCCTCTACAACGTGTGGAAGACGGCCAAGTACGGCAAGCCGGTCGGCGTCGACGACCCGTGGGGCTACGGCCGTTCGCTGGAGTGGGCGACCTCCTGCCCGCCGCCGCGGCACAACTTCGTCACCCTGCCGCGGATCCGCAGCGAATCGCCGGCCTTCGACCTGCACCACCCTGAGATCGCCGCCCTGGAGCAGCTGGAGCACGGCCAGGCCGTCGCCGCTGTCGCGGGCAGCAAGGAGGCCGGCAAGTGAAGATCCAGGGCCGCATGTTCGTGTGGCTGAGTGTCTTCGTCCTCGTCATCGCGATCGTCTATGGCGTGTGGTCGAAGGAACCGGCCGGTACCACGGCACTCTTCCTGGCCTTCGGCCTCTGCATCATGATCGGCTTCTACCTGGGCTTCACCGCCTCGCGCGTCGACGCGGGTGCCCAGGACAACAAGGAGGCCGACGTCGCGGACGAGGCCGGCGAGATCGGCTTCTTCAGCCCGCACAGCTGGCAGCCGCTCGCCCTGGGCGTCGGCGGTGCGCTGGCCTTCCTCGGTGTCGCCGTCGGCTGGTGGCTGCTGTACTTCTCGGCACCCATCATCATGATCGGCCTCTTCGGCTGGGTGTTCGAGTACTACCGCGGTGAGAACCGCACCCAGTAGGCACGCGCCGAACGCAGCGGGAGCCCGGACCCTCCGACAGGAGAGTCCGGGCTCCCGCCGTTTCCGGCCGTTCGCGCCTTCGGCGCAGTGCGGGTCCCCCGTCCGGACTACCTGCCGCGCCGGTCCGGAAAACATCTCATAGCGTGACAGCATGAGTCACTCTCCGTGCGCCCGTACCGTCGTCAGCTGCACCCTGCTGGTGACCGCCCTCGGCGTGGGCCTCACCGCCTGCAGCGCGGACGGCAACCCCCTCGCGGACAAGCCGTACGACGCGGCGGACCAGATCTCCTTCAACACCCCCACCGGGACGGGCAAGCGGGCCGACCCCGACAAACCCCTGGAGGTGGTCGCCAAGAGCGACGAGGACCGCATCACGGACGTGACGGCCCAGGACGCCACCGGTCGCTTCGTGGCGGGCGAACTCGACGCCGACGGCCGCCGGTGGCACAGCACCTCCCCGCTGGCCGCCAACGCCCACTACACGGTCCAGGTCAGCACCGAGGACCAGGACGGCGCACCCGGCCGCAAGACGCTCGCCTTCGACACCAGCACGCCCACCACCCGGCAGCGGCTGAAGGTGACCTTCGGCCCCAAGGCGGGCGAGTACGGCGTGGGCCAGCCGGTCACCGCCCAACTCGACCAGGCCATCAAGGACAAGGCCCAGCGCGCCATCGTCGAGCGCGCTCTCCGGGTCGACTCCGTCCCGGCCGTCGAGGGCTCCTGGTACTGGGTGAGCGACAAGGAACTCCACTACCGGCCCAAGGACTACTGGCCCGCCCACGCCACCGTCCAGGTGCACAGCAACCTGGACGGCATCAGGATCAGCGACCGCCTGTGGGGCGGCCCCGCCGCGCCGCTGAAGCTCACCATCGGCGACAAGCTCCTCGCCGTCACGGACGCCGCCGCCCACCAGCTGACGGTCTACAAGGACGACAAGGAGATCAACCAGATCCCCGTCACCACCGGCAAACCGGGTTTCGAGACCCGCAACGGCGTCAAGGTCGTCCTGGAGAAGCAGTACTTCGTACGCATGCGCGGCACCACGGTCGGCATCGCCGAGGGCACCTCGGACTCCTACGACCTGCCGGTCTACTACGCCACCCGGGTGACCTGGTCCGGCGAGTACGTGCACGCCGCGCCCTGGTCGGTGGGGTCCCAGGGGTACGCGAACGTCAGCCACGGCTGCACCGGCATGAACACCTCGAACGCCGAGTGGTTCTTCGACACCTTCCACCCGGGCGACCTGGTGAAGGTCGTCAACTCCAACGGCAAGGCGATGGAGAACTTCGGCAACGGCTTCGGCGACTGGAACCTCGCCTGGAAGGACTGGCGCAAGGGCAGCGCCCTCACCGACGGCACCTCGGACAGCCCGAACCCACAGAACGCGGTGAGAGTGCAGCCGGCCGCACTGTGAATCGCCCCCAAGGGCAGCCGACCCAGGGGCGCGGGGAACTGCGCGAACGGCCCCCACCGGCCCGCACTCGCGCACGCACCGCGCCCCACCGCCCCCTAGGCGCTCAGCAGCCTCTTCTGCCGCAACAAGGACGCCAGCGCCCCCGCGAACTCCACCGGCTCCACAGGCAGCGTCACAGCCGCGTCCGCCCGGCTCCACGTGGCCAGCCACGCGTCCTGAGGCCGCCCGATCAGCAACAGCACCGGCGGGCAGTTGAACACCTCGTCCTTGATCTGCCGGCACATCCCCATGCCCCCCATCGGCACGGCCTCGCCGTCGAACACGCACACGTCGATGCCGCCCTTGTCCAGCTCGGCGAGGACCGCCGCAGGCGTCGCGCACTCCACGAACTCGACGAACGGCACATCGGGAGCCGGCCGCCGGCCGGCGGCGAGCCGCACCTGCTCGCGGGTGTTGGAGTCGTCGCTGTAGACCAGCACCGTGGCGGTCGGCTGCATTGTTCCTCCGATACGCGGGGACGGGAGTCGTCGTACGGACAGGACCGATGGGCCGGATGCTACTCCCCTGAACACCTCGTCAACACCTGTTGGAACACCGCTTCGATGGGCCATCCGGGCACTACACAGGGGGCGGACACTCCGAACGGCACCCCCCGGAGTGAGCGCGAGATAAGCGACCGACATAATGTCGGTCGTGGCGACAGCAACGACAGTAGAAACCGGGCACGCGCACCCGTCGGTCAACAGGCCGAACCTCACCAGCGTCGGAACCATCATCTGGCTGAGTTCCGAGCTGATGTTCTTCGCGGCCCTCTTCGCGATGTACTTCACCCTGCGATCGGTGACCGGCGAGGCTCACTGGAAGGAGATGGCGAGTCATCTCGACATCCCCTTCTCGGCGACCAACACCACGATCCTGGTGCTCTCCTCCCTCACCTGCCAGCTCGGCGTGTTCGCCGCCGAGCGCGGGGACGTGAAGAAGCTCCGGGGCTGGTTCATCGTCACCTTCATCATGGGTGCGATCTTCATCGGCGGTCAGATCTACGAGTACACGAACCTGGTCAAGGAGGACGGCATCTCGCTCTCCTCCGACCCGTACGGTTCGGTGTTCTACCTGACCACCGGCTTCCACGGCATGCACGTGACGGGCGGCCTCATCGCCTTCCTGTTCGTCCTGGGGCGCACCTACGCGGCGAAGAGGTTCACGCACGAGCAGGCGACCGCGGCCATCGTCGTGTCCTACTACTGGCACTTCGTCGACGTCGTCTGGATCGGCCTCTTCGCCACGATCTACCTGATCAAGTAGCCGGGCCGGCACCACGCGCCGCAGAAGCGCATTTTCCAGAAGCTTCCAGAAGCATCGACGCAGAAGATCCTGACACCGGGGTAATCCGTGAAAAAGCTCTCCGCACGACGACGCCATCCGCTGGCGGCGGTCGTCGTCCTACTCCTCGCGCTGGCATGCACAGGGGGGCTGTACGCCGCGTTCGCACCCGCGGGCAAGGCGCAGGCCGATGAAACATCCCAGTCCCTGACCATCGAGGAGGGCAAGAAGCTCTACTCGGTCGGTTGCGCCAGCTGCCACGGCACCGGCGGTCAGGGTTCGTCCGACGGCCCCAGCCTGGTGGGCGTGGGCGCCGCGGCCGTGGACTTCCAGGTCGGCACCGGCCGGATGCCGGCCGCCACCTCGCAGGGTCCGCAGGTCGTCAAGAAGAAGAACATCTACACCCAGGCCCAGATCGACCAGCTCGCGGCGTACATCGCCTCGCTGGGCGCCGGTCCCGAGGTCCCGACCTCGGAGCAGTACGGCCCGGACGGTGCCGACATCGCCAAGGGTGGCGAGCTCTTCCGCACCAACTGCGCGCAGTGCCACAACTTCGTGGGCGCGGGCGGTGCGCTGACCAAGGGCAAGTTCGCCCCGAGCCTTGAGGGCGTCGACCCGAAGCACATGTACGAGGCCATGCAGACGGGCCCGCAGAACATGCCGTCCTTCCCCGACACGACGCTGACGGAGAAGAACAAGAAGGACATCATCGCGTACCTGAACGCGGTCAACAGCAGCAACACGGAGAACCCCGGCGGTCTCAACCTGGGCGGCCTCGGGCCGGTCAGCGAGGGTCTGTTCGCGTGGATCTTCGGTCTCGGTGCACTGATCGCGGTCGCCGTCTGGGTCGCCGCTCGGACCGCAAAGGCCAAGAAGTCATGAGTAGCCAAGACATTCCAGAAGAGAACCTGCCCGCTGAGCAGGACCACCACGCGCACGGCGCGGTGAGCCTCGCGGACGAGAAGGACCCCTTCTCGGACCCGGGTCTGCCGCCCCACGAGCACCGGATCCAGGACATCGACGAGCGGGCCGCCAAGCGGTCCGAGCGCGTCGTGGCCCTGCTGTTCACGGTGTCGATGCTGGCCACCGTCGGGTTCATCGCGTCCTACGTGACGATCCCGAAGGACAAGTCGATCTTCGTCTTCCCGATCGGTCACATCAGCGCGCTGAACTTCGCGCTGGGCCTGACCCTCGGTGCGGCGCTGTTCTGCATCGGCGCGGGCGCGGTCCACTGGGCCCGCACCCTGATGTCCGACGTGGAGGTCGCCGACGAGCGGCACGCCATCGCGGCCGAGCCGGAGGTCAAGGCCAAGGTCCTGGCCGACTTCAAGCAGGGCGCGAAGGAATCGGCGATCGGCCGGCGCAAGCTGATCCGCACCACGATGTTCGGCGCGCTGACCCTGGTCCCGCTCTCCGGCGTCGTGCTGCTGCGCGACCTCGGCCCGCTGCCGGGCACCTCGCTGCGCCACACGGCGTGGTCGAAGGGCAAGCTGCTCGTCAACATGAACACCAACGAGCCGCTGCGTCCCTCCGACGTCGCCGTCGGCTCGCTGACCTTCGCCAAGCCCGAGGGCGTCGAGGAGTCCCAGGAGGACTTCCAGAACGTGATGGCGAAGGCGGCCCTGATGATCATCCGGCTGCAGCCGGACAACATCAAGGACAAGCGCGAGCTGGAGTGGTCGCACGAGGGCATCGTCGCCTTCTCGAAGATCTGCACCCACGTGGGCTGCCCGATCTCGCTGTACGAGCAGCAGACCCACCACGTGCTCTGCCCGTGCCACCAGTCCACCTTCGACCTCTCCGACGGAGCCCGAGTGATCTTCGGCCCGGCCGGCCACGCCCTGCCGCAGCTGCGCATCGGCGTGAGCGAGGAGGGCTACCTCCAGGCGCTCGGCGACTTCGACGAGCCCGTCGGTCCTGCCTTCTGGGAGCGCGGATGAGCACTACAGAGAACACCGAGTCCCGCGAGCGCGGGAAGGCACCGGCCGGCGAGCGAGTCGCCGACTGGGCCGACGGACGGCTCGGGATCTACTCCCTGGCCAAGTCCAACATGCGCAAGATCTTCCCCGACCACTGGTCGTTCATGCTGGGCGAAGTGTGCATGTACAGCTTCATCATCATCATCCTGACGGGTGTGTACCTGACGCTGTTCTTCCACCCGTCGATGAACGAGGTGGCGTACCACGGCAGCTACGTCCCGCTCCAGGGACAGCTGATGTCCGAGGCGTTCAACTCGACCCTGCACATCTCCTTCGACGTGCGCGGTGGCCTGCTCATCCGGCAGATCCACCACTGGGCCGCGCTGATCTTCCTCGCCGGCATGTTCGTGCACATGATGCGCGTGTTCTTCACGGGCGCGTTCCGCAAGCCGCGTGAGATCAACTGGCTGTTCGGCTTCCTGCTGTTCGTCCTGGGCATGTTCACCGGCTTCACCGGTTACTCGCTCCCGGACGACCTGCTCTCCGGCACCGGTGTCCGCTTCACCGAGGGCGCCATCCTGTCGATGCCGATCGTCGGCACGTACATCTCGTACTTCCTCTTCGGCGGCGAGTTCCCCGGCCACGACTTCGTGGCGCGGTTCTACTCGATCCACATCCTGCTGCTGCCGGGCATCATGCTCGGCCTGATGGTGGGCCACCTGATCCTGGTCTTCTACCACAAGCACACGCAGTTCGCGGGTCCCGGAAAGACCGAGAAGAACGTCGTCGGCATGCCGCTGCTGCCGGTCTACATGGCCAAGGCCGGAGGCTTCTTCTTCCTGGTCTTCGGTGTCATCGCGGCCATCGCGGCGACCACCCAGATCAACCCGATCTGGGCCATGGGCCCCTACCGCCCGGACCAGGTGTCCACCGGCGCCCAGCCCGACTGGTACATGGGCTTCGCCGAGGGTCTGATCCGGTACATGCCCGGCTGGGAGATCAACTTCTGGGGCCACACCCTGGTCCTGGGCGTCTTCATCCCGCTGGTCCTGTTCGGTCTGGTGCTGGGCGCGATCGCGCTCTACCCGTTCATCGAGTCCTGGGTCACCGGCGACAAGAGCGAGCACCACATCCTGGACCGCCCGCGCAACGCCCCGACCCGCACCGCCTTCGGTGTCGCCTGGGTGACGGTGTACATGATCGGCCTGATCGGTGGTGGCAACGACCTCATCGCCACCCACTTCCACCTGTCGATCAACGACGTGACCTGGTTCGTCCGGATCTTCTTCTTCGCCGGACCGGTGATCGCGTTCATCGCCACCAAGCGGATCTGCATGGGCCTCCAGCGGCGTGACCGCGACAAGGTGCTGCACGGCCGCGAGACCGGCATCATCAAGCGGCTGCCGCACGGTGAGTTCATCGAGGTCCACGAGCCGCTCTCGCAGGAGCAGCTGCACACCCTCACGGCGCACCACCAGTACGAGCCGGCCCAGGTCGGCCCGGCGGTCGACGAGAACGGTGTCGAGCGCAAGGTCAAGGGCGCCGAGAAGCTCCGCGCCAAGCTGAGCAGCGCCTACTACGGCGAGGACAACCAGATCCCGAAGCCGACCGTCGAGGAGTACAAGGAGATCACGAGCGGCCACGGCCACCACTGATCGACCGCGTCGCCACGCCACAGCCGAAGGGCCCCCGTCCGTACATCGGACGGGGGCCCTTCGCCGTGCCCGGAGCTGGATAGGGTAGGTCTGGAAACCGGATATGTGGCGTACGACGATCAGGAGCGGCCGTATGAGCGCTGTGACCCCCGCTGGAGGCGACACCGCGGCGGGCCGTTCCTGGCCCGAGGTACTGAACGCGCTGCTGTACGGCCAGGACCAGAGCGCCGACGCGACGTCCTGGGCGATGGACCAGATCATGCGCGGGCAGGCCACCGACGCCCAGATCGCGGGCTTCGTCGTCGCCCTGCGGGCCAAGGGCGAGACCGTCGAGGAGATCAACGGGCTCGTCCGCACGATGTACGAGCACGCCAACGTCATCGAGGTACCGGGCCGCACGGTCGACATCGTCGGCACCGGCGGCGACGGCGCGAAGACGGTGAACATCTCCACGATGTCGGCGCTCGTGGTGGCCGGCACCGGGGCGAAGGTCGTCAAGCACGGCAACCGCGCGGCCTCCTCCGCGTCCGGGGCCTCCGACGTCCTGGAGAAGCTCGGCGTCAACCTCGACCTGACCCCGCAGCGGGTCGCCGAGGTCGCCGAGGAGGCCGGCATCACCTTCTGCTTCGCCGTCAAGTTCCACCCGGCGCTGCGCTACGCGGGCGCCGCGCGCGGCCAGCTGGGCATCCGCACGGTCTTCAACATCCTCGGCCCGCTGACCAACCCGGCACGGGTCCGCGCCCAGGCCGTCGGCGTCGCCGACCCCCGCATGGCCCCCGTCGTCGCGGGCGTCTTCGCCGAGCGCGGCCACTCCTCCCTCGTCTTCCGCGGCGACGACGGCCTCGACGAGCTGACGACGACGGCCACGTCCCGCGTCTGGATCGTCCGCGACGGCAAGGTCACGGAGGAGACCTTCGACCCCCGTGACGCCGGCCTCGACCTGGTCCCCGTGGAGGCGCTGCGGGGCGGCGACCCGTCGTACAACGCGGAGGTCGCCCGCAGGCTCCTGGACGGCGAGCAGGGCCCGGTACGGGACGCGGTGCTGCTGAACTCGGCGGCGGCGCTGGTGGCCCTGGATCCGGGCACCGGGGCACTGGCCGAGCAGCTCCGGGCCGGCATGGGCAGGGCGGCCGAGTCGATCGACTCGGGTGCCGCGAAGCGGGTGCTCGAGCGCTGGGCAGCCGCGACGAACAAGTAGGCGGCACGGCCGACGGGGCGGAGGCGCGGTCAGGCCCCGCCGGGCCCCGCCGTCGCGGCTGACCGCCGGTGCCTCTTGTTCCGACGCAACGGCGCGCAACCCGACACGGTGTTGTCGGCGGTGCCCGGCCGGCCAGGCCCCCGTCCCGTCATCCGGACAGAAGTTGCGCGGCGGCGATCACTTCCCATACGTTTCTTTCCAGGTCATGAGTGACAGTCATGAGGCCCCGGCCGACTGTCCGGCAACCCTCCGTCCGTGGCGGGGTGCCCCGGGTGAAGACCAGGTCGTAGGCAGCGAGGTCTACGGCAAGCGCGGACCCCTCACGAAACACCAGGGGTCCTGGTCGTCGAGGGAGCCTTCTGTGAGCAAGCGAATGCGATAGGGCGCCGAGCCCCGCCTCCGCACACCCCTTTCACCCTTCCCCGTGCTTGAGCCGTACCGGTTCGCGCGGTGATACCCCTTGCCTCTCACAGGAGTTCCGCCATGTCCGTCTCCACCGCTGCCGCCGCCCAGTCCGTTTGTGCACCCCTGCCCGTTCTGGGCCGGGATGTCACCGTCCCGCTCGTCACCGGCGGCGAGGTCGCCTACGCCGCCCTCGACTACGCGGCCAGCGCCCCCGCCCTCCAGCGGGTCTGGGACGACGTGGCCGCGTACGCGCCCTACTACGGCAGCGTCCACCGCGGCGCCGGCTACCTCTCCCAGCTCTCCACGGACCTCTTCGAGAACGCCCGCCGGACCGTCGCCGAGTTCCTCGACTGCCGCCCCGACGACCAGCTCGTCTTCACCCGCTCCACCACGGACTCCCTGAACCTCCTGGCCCGCGCCCTCCCCGCCGACTGCCAGGTCTTCGTCTTCGAGACCGAGCACCACGCCTCCCTGCTGCCGTGGCAGGACGCCCGCGTCACCTACCTCAACGCACCCCGCACCCCGCGGCAGGCCGTCGAGACCCTGGAGCGCGCCCTCGCCGACCGTGACCCCTACGGCCCGGCCCTGGTCTGCGTCACCGGCGCGTCCAACGTCACCGGCGAGCTGTGGCCGGTACGGGAACTCGCGGCAGCCGCCCACGCGCACGGCGCCCGGATCGTCCTGGACGCCGCCCAGCTGGCCCCGCACCACCCCGTCTCCGTCCAGGACCTGGACGTCGACTGGGTCGCCTTCTCCGGACACAAGCTGTACGCCCCCTTCGGCTCCGGCGTCCTCGCCGGCCGCGCCGACTGGCTGCAGGCCGCCGAGCCGTACCTCGCGGGCGGCGGCGCCAGCCGCAAGGTCACCCGGCGCGAGGACGGGGGAGTGGCCGTGGAGTGGCACGAGAGCGCGGCCCGGCACGAGGCGGGCTCGCCCAACGTGATCGGCGCCTACTCCATCGCCTCCGCCTGCAAGGCGCTCACCGAGGCCGGTTTCGACACGCTGGTCGCCCGCGAGCGGCAGCTCATCGATGCGGTGCGGGCGGGGCTTGCCGAGGTGCCGGAGGTCCGGGTCCTCTCCCTCTTCGGCGACGACGCCCCCCGCGTCGGCGTGATCAGCTTCGTGGTGGAGGGCTGGAACAGCTCCCACTTCGCCGCCGCCCTCTCCGCCGAGTACGGCATCGGCGTCCGCGACGGCCTCTTCTGCGCCCACCCGCTGGTCAGGACCCTGCTGGGCTCCGACCCGCAGACCCAGGGCGAGTGCGGGGCGCCGGAGGCGGCACCGGGCGAGAAGTCCCTCAACGCGATCCGCGTGAGCTTCGGAGCGGGGACGCCGGACGAGCACGTGGAGCGCTTCGTGACGGCGGTACGGGAACTGGTGACCGACGGCGCCAAGTGGTCCTACCGCACGGAGGACGGCCGCTGCGTCCCGGCGGTGAGCTGACCCACCTGTTTTTTGGGGGCGCGGGGAACTGCGCGCTCAGCCCCCACCGGCCTGCGGCCGGGCACGAAGCGCCGTGGCCCCCCGCGGGTCCGTCGTGGCTGGTCGCGCAGTTCCCCGCGCCCCTGGCGGGGCGCTTCAGCGGGCGGCGCTTTCTAGCTGTCCAGGCCGATCGCGAACGCCGCTTCCAGGTCGTGCTGGGAGTACGTGCGGAACGCGACGTGCGTGTCCGTGGCCTCCACGCCCGGGATCTTGCTGATGGAGCCGGGGATGACCTCGGCCAGGTCCTCGTGCTGCTTCACCCGGACCATGGCGATCAGGTCGTACGTGCCGGTGACGGAGAAGACCTCGCTGACACTCTCCAGCGCGGCGATCCGTTCCGCGATCTCGGGGATCCGGTCCACGCTGGTCTTGATGAGGACGATCGCGGTGATCACGGCTGGTTCTCTCCCTCGGGTGCCGGAGCTGGGGCGACCTTCACTTTAGTCGCCCGCCCGTCGCCCACCACCACCCTTCCAAGGCCGCGCTTCGCGCCCTTCTTTTTCCTGTACCGCACCCACGCGTAGCCGAACCCGAGCCCGAAGCCGACCAGGTGCGCGAGGTAGGCGACGCCGGGGCCGGAGGGGGCCTGGCCCAGGGCCAGCCACTGCAGGGCCGCCCAGAACGGGAGGACCACCCAGGCCGGGAACCGGAGCGGGAGGAAGAAGAGGAAGGGGAGGAGACTGGTCACGCGGGCGTTGGGGAACAGGTACAGGAATGCTCCGAGGACCGCCGAGATCGCCCCGGACGCGCCCACCAGCGACTGCGGGGACGTGGCGTTGGCGACCGCGTAGCCGAGCAGCGCGAGGTAGCCGCAGCAGATGTAGAAGAGAGTGAACTCCACGCGGCCCATCCGTTCCTCGGTCATCGCCCCGAAGACGAAGAGGAAGAGCATGTTGCCGAGGAGGTGCACCCAGCTGCCGTGGATGAAGAGCGCCGTGGCCGGGGTGAGCGCCTCCCGCACCGGACCGTCGAACAGGTCGGCGGGCACCACCCCCCAGTGCCGGAAGTACGCCCGCTGGGCGGTCGCGAGGGCCTCCCCGGTGCCGTAGGACGGGTTGAAGCCGGAGGCGGGGCCGAGCACGAAGATCAGGCAGCACACGGCGATCAGGGTGTACGTCATGGGCGCGGACGTGCCCCGCAGACTTCGCAGGGTCCGGGCCGCCGTCGTGTTCCAGTTGCCGATCATGGACATAGAGCATGGCGTAACGGGACGCAGTGGTGCAGATCGCCTCGCCGCCGCGGACAGGGCGGCGTCGAGTACCCGCCAGGCCGTAGGGTTACGAGCCACACGCGTCGGGACGGCGCGTCACGGACACTAGAAGGAAGCGAACAAGCCACGATGACGGTTCCCCTGCCGACCGCCACGACGCGGTGGCGCTGCACCCTCTGCGGCAACCTCACCCGCTTCGACGTGACCCGCTCGTCGAAGGTGGTCGAGTACGTCCACCTCGACCTGGCCGGTGAGCCGAAGGTCGAGGAGCGCGAGGTGGTCAGTGAGACCATCGAGTCGGTGCGCTGCCGCTGGTGCAACGCGGTGGACCAGGTGGAACTCGTGGACAGGCCGGGCGCCGACTCCTGAGACCGGGAGCGGCCCCGCACAGGCGATGGGGTGTGACGGATGGTGGAGACCACAGGCGGGGGGCCGGGCGACGGCACCGCCGAGGTGCTTGACCGTCCGTTGCCCGACGGCGTGCGACGGCGTGTCGTACAGATCGTGTCCGACGGTTTCGGCGGTCTGACCGTCGCCGAACTGCCCGCACAGCTGCGGCAGTACGCCCGCTTCGCCCCGAATCGCCGGGCCAAGTTCGCGGGGAACGCGATGGCCGCCGCGCTGGAGACGGACACCCTCTTCCGGCAGCGGATCGGGGAGAAGCTGAGAGAGGCCCATCCGGAACTGGCCGGTGCCCTGGACTCCGGCTCCCCGCCCCCGGCCGCGGACCCGCTCGACGTGGCGGCCGCGGCCTATGTACTGCGCCCCACGGGCTGGGTGAAGCTCGTGGCGGCGGCCGGCGAGGAGGCCCAGCGGGCCGACGCCGAGCGGGCCGACGAGGAGAGCCGGGCCGAACTGGAGCGGCTGCGCGAGGAGCTGGACCGGGCCCGGGAGCAGACCCGGTCCGAGACGGAGCGGCTGCGCACCGAGCTGGACGCGGCGAAGAAGGAAGCGGAATCGCTTCACCGCAAGCTGCGGGCCGCGCTGAGCGACGTCAAGCGGGGCGAGGCCGCGCTGCGCAAGCTGCAGGGCGAGATGGAGACGGGGCGGGCCGAGGGGCAGTCCCTGGTGTCCGCCGCGGAGAGCGAGAGCCGTCGGCTCAAGGCCCGCCTCGGCGAGGTCGAGGCGGCCCTGGAGGCCAGCCGCCGGGCCGCCCGCGAGGGGCGCAGCGTCGAGGACATGCGGCTGCGGCTGCTGCTCGACACCGTCCTCGACGCGGCCCAGGGGCTGCGCCGGGAGCTGGCCCTGCCACCGGTGTCGGTACGGCCCGCCGAGACCGTGGACGCGGTCGAACCGGGACGAATGACCCCGAAGGACATCGCGGCGCGCGCACTGTCCGAGCACGACCCGGCCATCCTCAACCAGCTGCTCGCGCTGCCCCAGGCGCATCTGGTCGTCGACGGCTACAACGTGACCAAGACCGGCTATCCGCAGATGCCGCTGGAGAAGCAGCGGCTGCGGCTGCTCGGTCAGCTCTCCACGCTCGCCGCCCAGACCGGCGCCGAGGTCACCTGTGTCTTCGACGGCGCCGAGCTGGCCGCGCCGGTGCTGCTCGCCCCGCCGCGCGGGGTCCGGGTCCTCTTCTCCAAGCCGGGCGTCACCGCGGACGAGTTGATCCGCCAGCTGGTGCGTGCCGAGCCGCCGGGCCGCCCGGTGATCGTCGCCTCGACCGACCGCGAGGTCGCCGACGGGGTCGCGAAGGCGGGTGCCCGTCCGGTCGCTTCTGCGATGCTTCTGAAGCGACTGTCCTGAACGTTCAACCCGCATATGCAATGCCCGAATTGACCGAAGCGTCACGCAACGTAGCGTCAATCGAGCATTACCGCTCGTGAGTTATGTGCAAAGAGTGCGTTGCGTGACCAGATTTTTCGCTGTTGGGTTTGAACTGATCACGGCGAGGTCACTAGGGTCGAGCCTCGAACCTCCACACGGGTGATCACTCAAACGAAGGAGCCCGTCTCCGTGGCGTCCCATCGTCGACCCAAGCAGCAGAGCCGTGCGCGCGTGACCGTGCTCACGACCGCAGCCGCCGCAGCCGTAGTCCTCAGCGCCAACGCCGCCAACGCGGCGCCCAGCGAGAAGCTGACCAAGGACGAGGTCAAGGCGAAGGTCGACAAGCTCTACGAGGAGGCCGAGCAGGCCACCGAGAAGCTGGACGGCGCCAAGGACAAGCAGCAGAAGCTGCAGAAGGAGATCTCCACGATCCAGGACAACGTGGCCCGGGGGCAGGAGGACCTCAACAAGCTGCGGGACAGTCTCGGTTCGCTGGCCACCGCGCAGTACCGCTCCGGCGGCATCGACCCGTCGGTCCAGCTCTTCCTCTCGTCCGACCCGGACGACTACCTCGACAAGGCCTCCACGCTCGACCAGTTGAGCAGCCAGCAGGTCGAGGCCCTGAAGAAGATCCAGGACAAACAGCGCGAACTCGCCCAGGAGCGGGCAGAGGCCTCCGACAAGCTCAAGGACCTCTCCGCCACCCGCACCGAGCTCGCCAAGCAGAAGTCGGCCGTCCAGGGCAAGCTCGCCGACGCGCAGAAGCTGCTCAACACCCTGACCGCCAAGGAGAAGGCCGCCCTCGACGCCGAGCAGGCCCAGGCCGCCAGCCGCGCCTCCTCCCGCGTGGACCTCGGCAACACGGGCTCCGCCTCCGGCCGGGCCGCGTCCGCCTTCGCCGCCGCCCAGTCCGTGATCGGCTCCCCGTACGTCTACGGCGCCTCCGGCCCGTCCTCCTTCGACTGCTCGGGCCTGACCTCCTGGGCCTACGCCCAGGCCGGCGTGACCATACCCCGCACCTCCGAGGCGCAGGCCAACGCCGGCACCCGCATCTACAGCGCGAGCGACCTCAAGGTCGGCGACCTGGTCATCTTCTACGGCGACTACCACCACGTCGGCCTCTACGCCGGCAACGGCCAGGTGCTGCACGCCCCGCACACCGGCGCCGTGGTCCGCTACGAGGCGATGAGCGACATGACCTTCGAGTTCGGCGTCCGGATCTGACCACCGCCGAGACTCCGCGCCCCGTCAAGATCGCGATGCCCGGGCGTCCGAACGGGCGAACTGTTTCAGCCTGATGTACCCCCCGCCCCGCCTGTGACCTGCGTCAGAGGCGGGGCGTCGCGTTGTGCGGCCGGGGAGGGCCTTTGGCCGGTGCGTGTCCGCGCGGCTAGCATCGCCGCGTCCAGTGACGGAAGTCGCCGGACCTACCGCCGGACGGGCGGGAAGTCACGCCTGTGGAGGCTGCGTAGGACCGACCCGCACGGGTCGGCGGCGGCCTGTGAAGCAGGAACCCGCGGTGGCGCCGCTGAGCGGCGCGGACCGGATCTCCTGCCCTGGGCGGGGGAGGGCGTCAATGTCTGGCGCGTTTCCCCCGACGCCGGGGGAGACCGTCGGCGTCCGACGATCGGAAGGAATGCGGCTTCCCGTGGGGTCTCACCGTCTCGTACCGTCGTCCGGGTTCAACCGGGGCGCCGGTGCCGCAATCTGCGTGCTGTCGGCCACGGCCGCCGCGCTCGGCGCCGTACCGGCGAGCGCCGCCCCGCACGCCGACAGCCGTGCCGAGGTGGACCGGCTGTACCAGCAGGCCGAGGAGGCGACCCAGGCCTACGACAAGGCCGACGAGCGGGCCGGCGCGCTGCGCCGCGAGGTGAACGACTCCCAGGACCGCATCGCCCGCCAGCAGGAGCGCATCAACACCATGCGGGAGGCGCTCGGTTCGCTCGCCGGCGCCCAGTACCGCTCCGGCGGCATCGACCCCACCGTGGCCCTGCTCTTCTCCGACGACCCGCAGGACTACCTCGACCGGGCCTCCCTCCTCGACCGCATCGACGTCCGCCAGGCCGGCCAGCTCAGGCGGCTCCGGGCGGCGATGCGCGAACTCGCCCAGGAGCGCGCCGAGACCACCGGGAACCTCGCCGAACTGGAGCGCAGCCGCCGGACGGTCGCCGCCCACAAGGCCGTCGTGGAGAAGAAGCTCGCGAGGGCCCGGCGGCTGCTCGACACGCTGCCCGCCGCCGACCGCGCCGCCTTCGAGCACTCCTCCCGCGGCGACGACCGGGCCGACCTGCCCGACCTCTCCGACGTCGCCGTCCCCGACGGCCGCGCCGCCGCCGCGATCGCCGCCGCCCGCTCCGCCCTCGGCAGGCCCTACGTCTGGGGCGCCAACGGCCCCTCCGGCTTCGACTGCTCGGGCCTGATGCAGTGGTCGTACGCGCACGCCGGGGTCCACCTCCCGCGCACCTCGCAGGAGCAGCGCTACGCCGGCCACCAGGTGCCGCTCTCCCAGGCGCAACCCGGTGACCTGGTCGTCTACCGCTCCGACGCCAGCCATGTGGGCATGTACGTCGGCGACGGCCAGGTCATCCACGCCCCCTACCCGGGCGCCCCGGTCCGCTACGACCCGGTCGGAATGATGCCGGTCTCCTCCGTCACCAGGCCCTGACTTCCGGGCTCCTGCCCTTACGATCGGAAAGTGGCTGGTCGTGGACGGGCGTGGCGCTCAGGAGCGGTGGGGCTGTGTCTGCTGCTCCTGCCGCTGGCCGGATGCGGCGGCGGGCAGTCGTCGACCGGCACGGCGATGGCCGAGGTGCAGCAGCTCCTGGACCGCCGCTCGGCCGCGGTCCTCGGCCACGACGAGCAGGCGTACGCCGCGACCGGCGCCCGGAGCTCGTACGCCGACCTGCGGGCCGTACCGCTCGCGGACTGGAGCTACCGGCTGACCGCCCTCCACCCCGACGGCGCGGGCGCCACCGCCGACGCACAGCTCAGCTACCGGATACAGGGGTACGACAAGGCACCGGTGACGACGGACCGGGCGCTGACCCTCAGCCGCACCGCCGACGGACAGTGGTATGTCACATACGACAAGCCCGCCAAGAAGTCCGGGCAGCAGCTCTGGGACCAGGGCGAGGTGACCGCCGTCAGGAGCACCCACACCCTCGTCCTCGGCGTCGGACAGTCCCGGGCCACCCTGCGCGGCTACGCCCACCTCGCCGACACCGCCGTCCCCGAGGTCTCCAAGGCCTGGGGCACGGACTGGACCCGGCGGGTGGTCCTGCTCGTCCCCGGGTCGCTGAACGGCATGGCGGGCTTGCTGGGCGCCCCCGCCGCCAACTACAAGGGCATCGCCGCCGTCACCACCGGCGAGGCGGGCGGTTCGGGGCAGGCCCCGGCGGACCGGGTCATCCTCAACCCGGAGGCGTACGCCGTCCTCGGCGCGGTCGGCAGACAGGTCGTCCTCACCCACGAGACGACGCACGTGGCCACCCGCGCGCACACCACGGCCGCCACCCCGCTCTGGCTCTCCGAGGGCTACGCCGACTGGATCGGCTACCTGGACACCGGCCGCACGCCCACCGAGGCGGCCCCCGAACTCGCCCGCGCCGTCGAGGCCGGGGACGTCCCCGCGGACCTCCCGGCCGACCAGGACTTCGGCTTCACCGACGACCCCACCAAGCTGGCCCAGGCCTACGAGGGCGGCTGGCTGGCCTGCCGGATGATCGCCGCCCACTGGGGCGAGGAGAGGCTCGGCGCCTTCTACCGGGCCGTCGGCGCGCACAAGCAGCGCCCGGGCGCGGTGGAGGACGCCCTGAAGACGGAGCTCGGCACGACCCTGCCGGACTTCACCGCCCGCTGGCGCGACTACCTGACGGCTCAGCTGGGCGGCTGAGCCGGCCGCACCCGGGCTCAGGAGGAGACCGGGGTCTCCTCCGCGCGGGTCGCCTGGGCCGGGAAGGGGGCGACGGCGGTCTCGGTCACCGTGGCGCGCCACAGGGTGCGGGCCGCCGTCACCGTCGCCGCGACCAGCAGGCCGTTGCGCAGGGCCAGCAGGGTGATGCCGTACCAGTCGCTGACGACGACGTGCGAGAAGCCGACCGGGAACTCCAGGACCGTCACGAAGGCCGCCAGGAGGAGCAGGACGGCCGGGAGGGTCATGCGGCCGGCCCGGAAGCAGAGGCAGACGGCGGCCAGGCCCACCAGCCAGACCATGTACTGGGGGCTGATCACCCGGCTGGTGACCGTGAACATCAGGACGCCGGTGAAGGCCGCGTCCGCGAGCGTGTGGGAGCGGAAGCGGACCGCCGACAGCCGCCACAGCAGCAGCCAGCCGAACGCGAGCGCGGTCAGCAGCAGGGCTGCCGTGCTCACCGCCTGCACGTGCGGGCCGAGGAATTCGATCGAGCCGTAGTTGAGCAGCACCTCGCCGTGCCAGCCGTAGTGCCGGGCGACGTGGAAGACCAGCGCGCCGAGGGACTCCACCTCGGTGCCCCGGTCCCGCTGGAAGGTCAGGAACGAGAACGCGCCCGGCATGGCCACCGCGAACAGCGTGCCGACCGCGCCCGCGGTGAGGGCCGCCGACGCCCAGGCCCGCCGCCGTACGGCGCCCACCAGCAGCAGCGCCGGCCACACCTTGACCATCGCGCCGAAGCCCGCCAGCGCGCCCATGAGCCGGGGATGCCGGGCCCCGGCGAGCAGCGCGGCGACGGCGACGGCGGTGACCATCAGGTCGTAGCGGGAGTAGACGGTCGGGCCGAGGAGCGGGACGCCCAGCACCCAGACCCAGGCGCCGCGCAGGGTACGGCCCGGGCGCCGGCCCGCGTAGAGCAGGAGGGCGAGGACCACCGCGTCCGCGAGGCAGGCCAGCACGAAGAAGGCGGTCGGGTAGTCCAGGAAGGGGAGCAGCCCGGGGGAGAGGATCGCCAGGGCAGCCGCGGGCGGGTACTGCCAGGTGACGTCGTCCAGGGGAAACGTTCCGTGCCGCAGGACCTCGTACCAGCCCTGGTAGATGACGGAGACGTCGCTGGTGACGTCCGCGCCGGGGAACACGAACACCTTCAGGACGAACAGCAGCAGCACCAGCCGGGTGGCGCTCCAGACAACCAGCGGCAACGCCAGGGCACGCCGCGCGTCCGTCCTGTCCACCTGAGCCCCTGTCCGTCGGCACCGCCGGGTCGAATCGGCCACATGATCTCCCGGCGTCCTGTGCGGGGGCCATGAAGCACGGCCGAACACACTGTGCAGGTAGGGTCGGCGCCGATGGACAAGACCCTCGTCGTGACCAATGACTTCCCGCCCCGGCCGGGCGGAATCCAGGCCTTCCTGCACAACATGGCCCTGCGTCTGGACCCCGAGCGGGTCGTCGTCTACGCGTCGACGTGGAAGCGGGGCCGGGAGGGCGCCGAGGCCACCGCCGCGTTCGACGCCGAGCAGCCCTTCACCGTCGTACGCGACCGTACGACGATGCTGCTGCCGACGCCAGGGGCGACCCGGACGGCGGTGGGGCTGCTGCGCGAGCACGGGTGCACGTCCGTGTGGTTCGGGGCGGCGGCGCCGCTGGGCCTGATGGCGCCCGCGCTGCGCAAGGCCGGTGCGCGGCGGCTGGTCGCCACCACCCACGGGCACGAGGCGGGCTGGGCCCAGCTGCCCGCGGCCCGGCAGCTGCTCGGCCGGATCGGCGAGGCGACCGACACGATCACCTACCTCGGCGAGTACACGCGGTCCCGGATCGCGACCGCGCTCAGCGCGCAGGCGGCGGGGCGGATGGTGCAGCTGCCGCCGGGGGTGGACGAGAAGACCTTCCATCCCGGCTCGGGCGGGGCGGCGGTGCGGGCGCGGCTGGGGCTGAGCGACCGGCCGGTGGTCGTGTGCGTGTCGCGGCTGGTGCCGCGCAAGGGGCAGGACACGCTGATCCTCGCGATGCCGCTGATCCTGGCCGCCGAGCCGGACGCGGTGCTGCTGATCGTGGGCGGCGGGCCGTACGAGAAGGCGCTGCGGCATCTGGTCCGGGAGACCGGGGTCGAGGCGTCGGTGCGGTTCACGGGGGCCGTGCCGTGGGCCGAGCTGCCGGCCCACTTCGGCGCGGGCGACGTGTTCGCCATGCCGTGCCGGACCCGGCGGGGCGGGCTGGACGTGGAGGGGCTCGGGATCGTGTACCTGGAGGCCTCGGCGACCGGGCTGCCGGTGGTGGCGGGGGACTCCGGCGGGGCACCGGACGCGGTGCTCGACGGGGAGACCGGGTGGGTGGTGCGGGGCGGCTCCGCCGAGGAGGCCGCCGAGCGCATCGTGGCGCTCCTGGGGGACGCCGAGCTGCGTCAGCGTATGGGGGAGCGGGGGCGGCGGTGGGTCGAGGAGCGGTGGCGGTGGGATCTCCTTGCGGAGAGGCTGGAGACGTTGCTCTAGAGGGCCGGGTCAGGTGTCGGCTGCGGGTGCGTCGGGGCTGGTCGCGCAGTTCCCCGCGCCCCTTCGGGGCGCGTTGTCACTAACTCTGTCGTACCTCTAGGCGGAACCGGAAAATCCGCACATGCTGCGCGCATGACAGTAAAACTGATGCAGCGTCAGCTGACGAGACGTCACATCCTGGGCATGATCGCCCTCCAGACCGCCGCCGCGGCCGGTCTCACCCGTGTCGGTCTCCAGTCGGCGCAGGCCGCCGAGGAGGCGGCCGACGTCGACAACGCGCCCGCGATCGTGGTCGGTTCGGGGTACGGCGGGGCCGTGGCCGCGCTCCGCCTCGGCCAGGCCGGGGTGCGCACCCTCATGATCGAGATGGGCCAGCTGTGGAACACGGCCGGCTCCGACGGCAAGATCTTCTGTTCCACCGCCGCCCCGGACAAGCGGTCCATGTGGTTCAAGACCCGCACCGAGGCCCCGCTCGCCACCTTCCTCTGGCTGGACGTCGTCAACAAGGACATCGCCTCGTATCCGGGAGTCCTCGACCGGGTGCACTACGACAACATGTCCGTGTACGTGGGCCGCGGCGTCGGAGGCGGCTCGCTGGTCAACGGCGGGATGGCCGTGACCCCGCTCCAGTCGTACTTCACCGAGCAGTTCCCGACCGTGGACGCGACCGCGATGTACAACACGTACTTCCCGCGCGCCCGCACCATGCTCGGCGTCAACACCGTCGACTCCACCTGGTTCGAGTCGACCGAGTGGTACCAGTTCACCCGGACCTCCCGGAAGGCCGCCGCCAACACCGGGCTCAAGACCACCTTCGTGCCCAACGTCTACGACTTCGGGTACATGCAGCAGGAGGCCGCCGGCACCGCCACCAAGTCCGCGCTCGCCCAGGAGGTCATCTACGGCAACAACTACGGCAAGAAGAGCCTCGACAAGACCTACCTCGCCGCCGCCCTCGGCACCGGCAACCTCACCATCCACACCCTGGAGAGGGTGAAGGCGATCACGCGGGCGAGCGACGGGTCGTACCTGCTGAGCGTCGACCGGATCGACACCACCGGGGCCGTCGTCGAGAGCAAGCAGTACAGCTGTACGTACCTGTTCCTCGGCGGCGGGAGTCTCGGGACCACCGAGCTGCTCGTGCGGGCCCGGGACACCGGGGCGCTGCCCGCGCTCAACTCCAGTGTGGGGGCGGGCTGGAGCACCAACGGCAACACCATGCTGGGGCGCGCCAACCACATCTGGGACACCACCGGAGCCAACCAGGCGACCATGCCGGTCATGGGCATCGACGACTGGGCCAACACCGACAACCCGGTCTTCGCGGAGATCGCCCCGCTGCCCATCGGGTTCGAGACCTGGGTGAGCCTGTACCTGGCGATCACCAAGAACCCTCAACGGGCCTCCTTCACCTACGACGCGGCGAGCGACGGGGTGAAGCTGGGCTGGACCGCGGCCCAGAGCGCGGTCTCGGTCGCCATGGCCAAGAAGCTGTTCGACCGGATCAACGCGGCCAACGCGACGATCTACCGGTACGACCTGTTCGGGTCCGGCAGCAAGGTCTTCGCCGACGACTTCTGCTACCACCCGCTGGGCGGCTGCGTACTGGGCCAGGCGACCGACAGCTACGGCCGGGTGAAGGGGTATGCGAAGCTGTACGTCACGGACGGCTCGCTCGTGCCCGGGAACATCGGTGTGAACCCGTTCGTCACCATCACCGCGCTCGCCGAGCGGGCGATGGAACGGGTTCTCGCCGAGGACTTCTGAGCGCCGGAAGGACGCCCCGGGTGCCGCTCTACTTCTGGTAGATGGCCTCGATCTCGTCCGCGTAGTCCTTCGCCACCACGTTGCGCTTGAGCTTCAGGGACGGCGTCAGGTGGCCCGACTCCTCCGAGAACGGGGAGGACAGAATGCGGAACTTCCGCACCGATTCCGCCTTCGACACCGCGGCGTTGCCGTCGTCGACAGCATCCTGGATCGCCGCGAGCAGATCCGGGTCGTCACGCAGCGACGCCGCGGTGGAACCCGCCGGCTTGCCGTGGTCCGCCGCCCAGCGGCCGAGGAACTCGTCGTCGATGGTGATCAGCGCGCCCACGAACGGCCGCCCGTCCCCGACCACCATGCACTCCGCGACCAGCGCGTGCGCGCGGATGCGGTCCTCGATCACGGCCGGGGCGACGTTCTTGCCGCCCGCGGTGACGATGATCTCCTTCTTGCGGCCGGTGATCCTGAGGTAGCCGTCCTCGTCCAGGGTGCCGATGTCCCCGGTGTGGAACCAGCCGTCGGCCAGCGCCTCGGCGGTCGCGGCCGGGTTGTTCCAGTACCCCTTGAACAGGTGCTCGCCGTGCAGCAGCACCTCGCCGTCGTCCGCGATGCGGATCACCGAGCCGGGCAGCGGCTGCCCGACCGTGCCGATCTTGGTCCGGTCCCAGGGGTTGAACGCGGTCGCCGCACAGGACTCGGTCAGGCCGTAGCCCTCCAGGACCGTGAAGCCGATGCCCCGGAAGAAGTGGCCCAGCCGTTCGCCGAGCGGGGCGCCGCCGGAGATGGCGTACTCGCCCCTGCCGCCCAGCACCGCGCGCAGCTTGCTGTAGACGAGCTTGTCGAAGGTCTTGTGCTTGATCTTCAGGCCGAGGGTCGGGCCCGACGGGGTGTCCAGCGCCTTGCTGTACGCGATCGCGGTGTCCGCGGCCTTGTCGAAGATCTTGCCCTTGCCGTCCGCCTGCGCCTTGGCGCGCGCCGAGTTGTAGACCTTCTCGAAGACGCGCGGGACGCCCAGGATCAGCGTCGGCCGGAACGCGGCCAGCTCGTCGGTGAGGTTCTTGATGTCGGGGACGCAGCCCAGCTTGATCGGCGCCATCATCGGGGCGATCTGGACGAGCCGGCCGAAGACGTGCGCGAGCGGGAGGAAGAGGAGGACCGAACACTCGCCGGTGCGGAACAGCGGGCGCAGCCGCTCCACGATGTTGCCGCACTCCGCGAAGAAGGCGCGGTGGGTGAGGACGCAGCCCTTGGGGCGGCCGGTCGTACCGCTCGTGTAGACGATGGTCGCCGGGTCGTCCGCCTTCGCCTGCGAGCTGCGCTCGTCGACCGTGGCGTCGGTGACGCCCTGGCCGAGTCTGCCGAGCTCCTCCAAGGCGCCGGCCTCGATCTGCCAGACGTGCTTGAGGGCGGGCAGCGTCTCGCGCACCGACTCGACGGCGGCCGTGTGGCCGTCGAGTTCGACGATGCAGGCGGTCGCGCCGGAGTCGCTGAGGATCCACTGCACCTGCTCGGGCGAGCTGGTCTCGTACACCGGCACGGTGACCGCGCCGGCGCTCCAGATCGCGAAGTCGAGGAGCGTCCACTCGTAGCGGGTGCGGGACATCAGGCCGACCCGGTCGCCCGGCTGGATGCCGGAGGCGATGAGGCCCTTCGCCGCCGCATGCACCTCGGCCAGGAAGGCGGTGGCGGTCACGTCCGTCCACACACCCCCGACCTTGCGGGCCATGACGGCTACGTCGGGATGCTGCGCGGCGTTTCTGCGGACGATGTCGGTCAGATTGCCGTCCGCGGGGACCTCGTACAAAGCCGGAAGGCTGAACTCGCGCAAGACTGCTGCTCCTCATAGGGCGCCGACGCCACGACGTTGTGCGATGCGACGGTGCGGTCCAAGGCTCGGGCAGGTACTCAGGGCATCGCCACGGGCTGGAAGATCCGTTGGTTGAAATCCTGAGCACGACTGGACTGCCCGGACGTTACCCGCCGGTATGGCTTCTTCGACAGGGGGGTCCGGCGAGATGTTCGGTGCGTCACACAGGTTGGTGTTCCATTGCGTACGGTAGTCCAAGGCCTTAGTGACTGACCAGTAACCGCAGGTCCGGCCATCGCCTGTTCACGTTTGCCGCACAGGCCTACGCTTGATCACCATGGCAGCAACACCCCCGGGTACCCGAAGGACCCGCGTCCATGTGGTCAGCGACGTGCACGGCAACGTCCGTGACCTGGCCAGAGCCGGTGACGGCGCCGACGCCCTGATCTGTCTCGGCGACCTGGTCCTCTTCCTCGACTACGCCGACCACTCCCGCGGCATCTTCCCCGACCTGTTCGGCGTCGAGAACGCCGACCTCCTCGTCGAACTCCGCACCGCCCGCCGCTTCGAGGAGGCCCGGGAACTCGGCGCCCGGCTCTGGGGCGGCATCGGCATGGACCGCGCCACCGCCATCGAGAAGGCCGTGCGCAAGCAGTACGCCGAGATGTTCGCCGCACTCCCGACACCGACGTACGCGACCTACGGCAACGTCGACATGCCGCAGCTGTGGCCCGAGTACGCCGGGCCCGGCACCACCGTGCTGGACGGCGAGCGGGTCGAGATCGGCGGGTGGGTCTTCGGCTTCGTCGGCGGCGGCCTGCGCACCCCCATGCGCACCCCCTACGAGATCTCCGACGAGGAGTACGCGGCGAAGATCGAGGCGCTCGGCGAGGTCGACGTGCTCTGCACGCACATCCCGCCCGAGGTACCGGAGTTGGTCTACGACACCGTGGCCCGCCGTTTCGAACGGGGCAGCCGCGCCCTGCTGGACGCCATCCGCCGCACCCGCCCCCGCTACTCGCTCTTCGGCCACGTCCACCAGCCGCTGGTGAAGCGGATGCGGATCGGGGCCACCGAGTGCGTGAACGTCGGGCACTTCGCCGGTACCGGCCGGCCCTGGGCGCTGGAATGGTGACGACCCCGGACTGGGGGTGAAGTCGGCTGGTCGGGCGCGCGGTAGCCTTCACGCGGCACACGCGTGCGTACGCCCGCGCACGCCGACCCCTTTACTGGTCCCACCGGTCCCACCGGCCCGTATCTGGAGGAGCCACGGCGATGGCGGAACACACCAGCTCGAACATCACGATCGAGGCGGCCCCGGCCGACGTCATGGCGGTGATCGCCGACTTCGGGCGGTACCCGGACTGGACCGGCGAAGTGAAGGAGGCGGAGGTCCTCAAGACCGACGCCCAGGGCCGTGCCGAGCAGGTCCGCCTGGTCATGGACGCCGGCGCGATCAAGGACGACCAGGTCCTCGGGTACACCTGGACCGGCGACAACGAGGTCTCCTGGACGCTGGTGAAGTCCCAGATGCTCCGCTCCCTGGACGGCTCCTACCTCCTGAAGCCGGCGGGCGCGGGCTCCACCGAGGTCACGTACTCGCTGACGGTGGACGTGAAGATCCCGATGCTCGGCATGATCAAGCGCAAGGCCGAGAAGGTCATCATCGACCGAGCACTGGCGGGCCTGAAGAAGAGGGTCGAGTCGGGGGAGAAGTGACGCAGGGACGCGTCGCGGGGGTCCCGTGGCCGTCCGGCTGCGGGTCCGTGGGGGTTGCTCGCGAGTTCCCCGCGCCCCTGAAGGGGCTTCTTGGCTGCGGGCAGGCGTGCCGCAGGGCGGCACGGGTGGGCGCGGCGGCACCCTGCAAGCGCCGGTAAGCGTCCCCACCCCCGGCCCCCAGCACAGGGCACCGATCAAGCGAGCCCCGCTTCGGTTACGGTTCACCCTCATGCGCACCATCCTGATCACCGGCCCCGGCGGCAGCGGCCGTACGACCGTCGCCGCGGCCACCGCCCTGCGCGCCGCGGCCGACGGCACCCCCACCCTCGTCCTGAGCGCCGACCGCACGGACACCCTCGGCGCCGCCCTGGGCACGGCGACAGGACCGGAGCCCACCCGCGTCACCCCCACCCTCACCGCCTGGCGCCCGGACGCCGCCGCCCGCTTCCGCGAGGACCTCACCGCCTTCCAGACCCGCGCCGCGAACGTCCTCGACCTGCTCGGCGCCTCCCGCCTGGACGCCGAGGAGCTCACCCCCCTCCCCGGCGCCGAGGAACTCTCCTTCCTCCGCGCCCTGCGCGACGCCGCCCTCTCCGAGCGCTACGAACTGCTCGTCGTGGACCTCCCGCCCGCCCCGCAGGCGCTCGCCCTCCTCTCCCTCCCCGAGGAACTCCGCCGCTACCTGCGCCGCCTGCTCCCGCCCGAACGGCAGGCGGCCCGCGCCCTGCGCCCCGTCCTCGGCCGCCTCGCCGGCGTCCCCATGCCCGCCGACTGGCTCTACGAGACGGCAGCCCGCTGGGACGTCGAGCTCGCCGCCGTAGCGGCCGTCCTCGCCGACCGCGACACCGCCGTACGCCTGGTCGCCGAACCCGGCCCGGCCGGCGCCGACGCCGTCCGTACCGCGCGCCTCGGTCTCGCCCTGCACGGCCTGCCCGCCGCGACCCTGGTCGCCAACCGCGTGCTGCCCGAGGCCACCCCCCTGCACGCCCTCGTCGCCCAGCAGCGCAAGGCCCTCGCGGAGTGGGGAGAGACGTACGACGTCACCGCCGTCGCCCACCTCGGCCACGACCCGCGCGGCACCGACGACCTCGCCGCGCTCGCCGTACCCGGTGTCAACGCCGCGCCCGCCCCGGTCGAGTGGCAGGTCGCCGACCGGATCGAGGCGGACGGCGTCCTCGTCTGGCACATCCCGCTGCCCGGCGCGATACGGGACGGCCTCGACCTCGTCCGGCGCGGCGACGAGATCGTGATCACCGTGGGCGGCTTCCGCCGGATCGTCGCCCTGCCGTCGGCCCTGCGCCGCTGCACCGTCGCCGGGGCCGCCCTGCGCGACGGCGAGCTGCGCCTGCGGTTCGCGCCGGACCCGGAGCTGTGGCCGCGCTGACGGTGAAACCGGTACGCCCGTTCGGGTAACGTCGTAGAGACGAACCGTAGTCAGGAGTCCGTCATGAGCGAAGAGCGCCCCGCAGCCGACGCCTCCGAGGCCGCGGACGAGGTACGGGCGACGGACGACGACGCCTGGGCCACCGCCTGCGCCGAGGACCTGGAGGCCGAGAAGGCCCGCCGCCGCGCCCAGTACGGCCCGCCCCCCGGCTCGGCCGCCGAGGAACTGCGCAGGCTCGTCGACGCCGTCGCCGACAAGCTCTCCGGCATCCAGACCCCGCTGCTCGGCGCGGTCGCCGGACCCGCCGCCCAGCAGGTGGTCAGGCAGGTCGTCCAGCAGGCGAAGAACGCCGTCGAGCCCGTCCTGGAGCGCAACCCGGACGTCTTCGACCACCTGGCCGCCGCCGGCAGCGAACTCCTCGCCGCCTACCGCTCCGCGGTCCAGCACCAGGAGACCCGCTGGACCTCCGGCACCCCTGACAAGGGCGAGGAGCCCGGCCCCGGCGAACGCATCGATCTCGACTGACAGCCCCCCTCGGGTACGGTTGGCCGTAGCGGGGCTCGACCGAAACTGAGGGATTCATGGGACTCACCATCGGCGTCGACATCGGCGGCACGAAGATCGCGGCCGGCGTGGTCGATGAGGAAGGCAACATCCTCTCGACCCACAAGGTGCCGACCCCGGGTACGCCCGAGGGCATCGTGGACGCCATTGCTTCCGCCGTAGAGGGTGCGCGCGCCGGGCACGAGATCGTCGGCGTGGGCATCGGCGCCGCCGGTTACGTGAACCGGCAGCGTTCCACGGTCTACTTCGCGCCCAACATCGACTGGCGCCAGGAGCCGTTGAAGGAGGAGGTCGAGGCCCGCGTCGGCCTCCCCGTGGTCGTGGAGAACGACGCCAACGCCGCCGCGTGGGGCGAGTACAAGTTCGGTGCGGGCAAGGGCCACCGCAACGTCATCTGCATCACCCTCGGCACCGGCCTCGGCGGCGGCATCATCATCGGCAACAAGCTGCGCCGCGGCCACTTCGGTGTGGCCGCCGAGTTCGGCCACATCCGGATGGTCCCGGACGGGCTGCTGTGCGGCTGCGGCTCGCAGGGCTGCTGGGAGCAGTACGCCTCCGGCCGCGCCCTGGTCAGGTACGCCAAGCAGCGCGCCAACGCCACCCCCGAGAACGCCGAGGTCCTCCTCGCCCTCGGCGACGGCACCCCCGAGGGCATCGAGGGCAAGCACATCTCCGTGGCCGCCCGGCAGGGCGACCCGGTCGCCGTCGACTCCTACCGCGAGCTCGCCCGCTGGGCCGGCGCCGGCCTCGCCGACCTGGCCTCCCTCTTCGACCCCTCCGCGTTCATCGTCGGCGGCGGCCTCTCGGACGAGGGCGAACTGGTCCTCGACCCGATCCGCAAGTCCTACAAGCGCTGGCTGGTAGGCGGCAACTGGCGCCCGGTCGCCGAGGTCATCGCGGCCCAGCTGGGCAACGAGGCCGGCCTGGTCGGCGCGGCCGACCTGGCCCGGGAACCCGACCCGATCATGTAATCGCGGCCCACGGGTCCCACCTGCTTCTGAGGGGCGCGGGGAACTGCGCGACCAGCCACCACGCACCGGCAGTCGTCCACTCACCTCGCGCCCCACCCCCGTAGGCGCACAGCCCCTCTCCCGGCGTACATTGATCAATATGGCGACGCTCCCCAACTCCCACACAGAGCCCGACGGTTCCGCCGTCATCCGCGTCCTCAGCTACAACATCAGGTCCCTGCGGGACGACACCGGCGCCCTCGCCCGCGTCATCAAGGCCTGCGCCCCCGACCTGGTCCTGGTCCAGGAAGCCCCCCGCTTCTTCCGCTGGCGCAAGAAGCTCGCCCGCCTGGCCTCCGCCGCCGACCTGGTGATCCTCACCGGGGGCGGCACGGCGGCCGGCCCGGCGATCCTCTGCGACCTCCGCGCCACCGTCGAGCGCACCGAGGACGTCCTCCTGCCCCTCACCCCGGGCCTGCACCGCCGCGGCCTCGCGACCGCCGTCGTCCGGTTCGGCGGCGCCCGCCTCGGCGTCACCAGCTTCCACCTCAGCCTCCAGCAGGACGAGCGCTACGAGCAGGGCGGCATGCTCCTCGACCGGGTCGCCGGCCTGGGCGTGGAGCACGCCGTCGCGGGCGGCGACCTCAACGACCGCCCCGACGGCCGCACCTTCCGCCGCCTGGCCGCCGCCTACCAGGACTGCCGGACCACCGCACCCTGGGGCGGCGAGCTCACCTCCCCGTCCACCGACCCCCACCAGCGCATCGACGCCGTCTTCGCGACGAAGGGCATCGAGGTGCTCGGCTGCGGCGTCCCCGAAGACCTGCCCGGCGTGACCGGAACAGACCTGAGGGCGGCCACGGACCACCTTCCGGTCCTGGCCGCCCTCAGAATTCCGGCAGCGTCCTAGGGTCTGTCTCCGTCCCGCGTCCCGGCGGGCGCTCAGACCACGGCGCCCCGCCCCGGGTCCCCCTCGTCCTCGTCATCCGTCTTCATGCGGGTCACCAGCGCGACGAAGCCGCCCAGGAAGCCGCCGATGCCCAGCGTCGCCAGCCACCAGGTCATGTCCCAGCCCAGCAGCACCGCGAGCAGCAGCAGGATCGGGCCGCCCACCACGCCCAGCCAGGCGAACTTGGCCGTGGCGTCGGCCTCCGGCAGCGGCGGCGGCTCGGGCGGCACGAAGTGGCCCTCGTCGTCCTCGTCGAAGTCGTCCTCGGACGGCTCCGGCGCGGTGTAGTCGCGCGGGCCCACCCCGGGCGCGAAGGAGACGGAACCGCCCAGCGGCTGGACGGGCCGCTGCTCCTCGGCCGCCGCGGCTCCCGTCCCGGCGGCCTCGGTGTTCGCGTCGGTCGTCCCGTCCTCGTCCATCGCGGGCAGCGCCAAGTCCTTCACCGGCTTGTACGGCGTCGTGCCCGGGGGGTCCGGCGGTTCGTCGCCGTACCCCGCGACGATCGCCGCCCAGGCGGCCTCCTCGTCGAAGGGCACCCCCGTCTCGTCCGGCTCGCGGTCCTCGCGGTCGGAGTCGTGCTCAGCCAACTGCGGCCGTCCCTTCCTTGCCGACACTGGGTGCGAGCCGGCCGATGAAGGCGAGGCTCTCCTCGAAGATCCGGTCCGCGTCATGGTCCAACGTCGCGACGTGGTAACTCTGTTCCAGCACGACCTCCGTTACGTCCGTGGACGACACCCGGCTCAGGATGCGGGCGGAATCCACCGCCGGAACCACGTGGTCCTCGGCGCTGCGCAGGAGCAGCAGCGGCTGGGTCACCTGCGGCAGTTCCTTGTCCACCTGACGGAAGAGGTTCCGCAGCGAGTGCGCGCTGTGCAGCGGCACCCGGTCGTACCCGGTCTCCGCGGCGCCCGGCTTCGCGATGTCGCTGGCGATGCCCTTCGTCGTGCGCACGAGATGCCGGGCCACCGGAAGCGCGTACGCCGACAGGCCGTGCACCTTGTTCGCCGGGTTGACGATCACCACGCCGTCCACACCCGTACCGTTCCGCGCGGCCAGCCGGAGCGCCAGCGTGCCGCCCATGGACAGGCCCGCCACGAAGACCTGGGAGCAGCGCTCGCGCAGCAGCCGCAGCTCGCGGTCCACCTCCGCGTACCAGTCCTGCCAGCCGGTGACCACCAGGTCCTCCCAGCGGGTGCCGTGTCCGGGCAGCAGGGGCACGGACACGGTCAGGCCGTGTGCCGCATGGTGTTCGGCCCAGGGGCGCAGCGACTGGGGCGATCCGGTGAAGCCGTGGCAGAGGAGGACGCCGGCCTCCCCGCCGTCATGGCGGTACGGCTCGGCTCCGGGGAGAACCGGCACCTTCGGTCTCCAATTCATTCGAGTTCGTTCGAAATCGTTCGAATCGTTCGGCGGGGGTGGAACTGCGAGAGCCGTGGACGACGACTCCAGTTGTGCTTCACCGTACGCGACGGCACTGACACCGACCAGGGTCGTCGGGCCCATTCCCGGCGCTCCGGGTTAAGGTCTGATCGACGGAAACAGGAGGCACTCGGTGTTGTACGGCGCGATGAAGGTCGCTATCGGGGGACCGCTCAAGGTCACCTTCAGACCCTGGGTGGAGGGCCTGGAGAACGTCCCGGCCGAGGGTCCGGCGATCCTGGCGAGCAACCACCTGTCGTTCTCGGACTCGTTCTTCCTGCCCGCGGTGCTGGACCGCAAGGTCACGTTCATCGCGAAGGCCGAGTACTTCACCACGCCAGGGCTGAAGGGCCGCCTCACGGCCGCCTTCTTCAAGGGCGTCGGCCAGCTCCCCGTCGACCGCTCCGGCGCCCGCGGCGCCGGCGAGGCCGCGGTGCAGAGCGGCATAGACGTGCTGGAGCGCGGCGAGTTGTTCGGCATCTACCCGGAGGGCACCCGCTCGCCCGACGGCCGCCTCTACCGGGGCAAGCCCGGCGGCCTCGCGCGTGTGGCGCTCGCGACCGGCGCCCCGGTCGTCCCGGTCGCGATGATCGACACGGAGAAGATCCAGCCGCCGGGGCAGGTGATGCCCAAGCTGATGCGGCCGGGCATCCGGATCGGCAAGCCGCTGGACTTCAGCCGCTACCAGGGCATGGAGCACGACCGGTTCGTGCTGCGCGCGGTGACCGACGAGGTCATGTACGAGATCATGAAACTCTCCGGCCAGGAGTACGTGGACATCTACGCGACGGCCGCCAAGCGGCAGATCGCGGAGGCCGCCAAGGCCGGGAAGGACGCGGCGAAGGCCGAGAAGAAGGCCGCCGAGTCCTAGGCCGGCGGCAGGGGGCCCGCAGCCGGGGGGACCGGCGGCCGGGGACGGGCAGGGGGACTGGGGGACATGAGCAAGCGGGAACGCGTCATACGGATGTCGGTCGAGCAGCCGCTGTGGCGTGCCCTCACCGGTTACCGCGTGCTGACCCTGCTGTACGCGATCGGCCTGTTCGCCTCGGCCTACGACGACTACGACCGCGTGGGCGTCGCCATCGCCTACTACGCCGTCCTGACCGTCTGGACCCTGGCGACCCTGCCCCGCGTGCAGAACGCGGCGGCCTGCACCAAGCGCTTCCTCGCCGTGGACCTCGCCGTCGCGCTCACCGGCATCGTGCTGACCCCCTGGGTGGTCACCCAGGGCCACATCGACCGCGGCGGCCCGACCCTGCCGTCGATCTGGACCGCCGGCTCGGTCCTCGCCTACGCCCTCAAGGGCGGCTGGCGCTGGGCCGCGTTCGCCTCCACCCCGGTGGCAGCCGCCAACCTCGTCGAACGCGGCCACCCGGCCCGCGACACCGTCCACAACGTGATCCTGGTCTGGGTCGCCTCCATCGCCATCGGGTACGTCGTCGAGGTCGCCCGCGCCTCCGAGCGCACCCTCGCCCGCGCCCTGGAGATCGAGGCGGCGACCCGGGAACGGGAGCGGCTCGCCCGGGACATCCACGACAGCGTGCTCCAGGTGCTCGCCATGGTGCAGCGGCGCGGCGCGGACCTCGGCGGCGAGGCGGGCGAACTGGGCCGGCTGGCCGGCGAGCAGGAGGTGGCCCTGCGGACCCTGGTCTCCGGCGGCCTGGTGCCGCCCTCGCGGCTCTCGGAGGACGAGGCCGAGGGCGCGGTCGTGCGCCTGGTCGAGGAGCCGGACGACAGCGGCCCCGTCGACCTGCGCCCGCTGCTCTCGCGGTACGCCGGGTCCCGGGTCAGCCTCGCCGAGCCGGGCGCGCCGGTGGAGCTGCCGCCGGGCGCCGCACGCGAGTTGGCCGCAGCCGTCGGGGCCGCCCTGGACAATGTGCGCAGGCACGCGGGCGAGGCCGCCCGGGCCTGGATCCTCGTCGAGGACGAGCCCGGCGAGGTCGTGGTGACCGTACGGGACGACGGCCCCGGCATCCCGGAGGGCAGGCTCGCCCAGGCCGAGGGCGAAGGGCGGCTCGGGGTGGCCCAGTCGATCCGGGGCCGGCTGCGCGACCTCGGCGGCAGCGCCGAGCTGTTCTCGACTCCCGGGCAGGGCACGGAAGTAGAGCTGAAGGTACCGAAGGTCTCCCCGGGGAAGGCGGAGCGGCGATGAGCATCAGGGTCATGGTGGTCGACGACCACCCGATGTGGCGGGACGCGGTCGCCCGTGACCTGGCCGAGTCCGGTTTCGAGGTGGTCGCCACCGCGGGCGACGGCGAGCAGGCGGTGCGCCGCGCCAAGGCAGCCGCGCCCGACGTCCTCGTCCTGGACCTCAACCTGCCGGCCAAGCCGGGCGTCCAGGTCTGCAAGGAACTCGTCGGCCACAACCCGGCGTTGCGGGTCCTGGTCCTCTCCGCGAGCGGGGAGCACGCGGACGTCCTGGAGGCCGTGAAGTCCGGCGCGACCGGTTATCTGCTCAAGTCGGCTTCCACGGAGGAACTCCTCGACGCGGTCCGCCGTACCGCCGTCGGCGACCCGGTGTTCACACCCGGCCTCGCCGGTCTGGTCCTCGGCGAGTACCGCCGGCTGGCCTCCGAGCCCGCCCCGGAGGCGGACGCCGACCGGCCCGACGCGCCCCGGCTCACCGACCGCGAGACCGAGGTGCTGCGCCTGGTCGCCAAGGGCCTGAGCTACAAGCAGATCGCCGAACGCCTCGTCATCTCCCACCGCACGGTCCAGAACCACGTCCAGAACACCCTCGGCAAACTCCAGCTGCACAACAGGGTGGAGCTGGTGCGGTACGCGATAGAGGCCGGCCTCGACGACGACTGATCTGATCTGATCTTCGGGTGGCCGTAAACCAACCGCCTGACAATTCACCGGAATTGCCCTTCCGCGCCCATCCCTGTGTGAGCTGGATCACCATTAGCGTGAGTCCCACCAGGCAACCGCGGCGAAGGGACATTTCCATGCGGGTCGGAGTACTGACCGGAGGCGGCGACTGCCCCGGGCTCAACGCCGTCATCCGGGGCGTCGTCCGCAAGGGCGTGCAGGAGTACGGCTACGACTTCGTGGGCTTCCGGGACGGCTGGCGCGGACCCCTCGAAGGCGACACCGTCCGCCTCGACATCCCCGCCGTGCGCGGCATCCTGCCCCGCGGCGGCACCATCCTCGGCTCCTCGCGGACCAATCCGCTCAAGCAGGAGAACGGCATCCGCCGGATCAAGGACAACCTCGCCAAGCTGGAGGTCGACGCGCTGATCGCGATCGGCGGCGAGGACACCCTCGGCGTCGCCGCGCGCCTCACCGACGAGTACGGCGTGCCCGTCGTCGGCGTCCCGAAGACCATCGACAACGACCTGTCCGCCACCGACTACACCTTCGGCTTCGACACCGCCGTCGGCATCGCCACCGAGGCCATCGACCGGCTGCACACCACCGCCGAGTCCCACATGCGGGTCCTGGTCTGCGAGGTGATGGGCCGGCACGCCGGCTGGATCGCCATCCACTCCGGCCTCGCCGGCGGCGCCAACGTCATCCTCATCCCGGAACAGCGCTTCGACGTCGACCAGGTGTGCGCCTGGGTCACCTCCCGCTTCAAGGCGTCGTACGCCCCGATCGTGGTCGTCGCCGAGGGCGCCATGCCCAAGGACGGCGAGATGGTCCTCAAGGACGGCACGCTGGACTCCTTCGGGCACGTCCGGCTCTCCGGCGTCGGCGAGTGGCTGGCCAAGGAGATCGAGAAGCGCACCGGCAAGGAGGCCCGGACCACCGTCCTCGGGCACATCCAGCGCGGCGGCACGCCCAGCGCCTTCGACCGCTGGCTCGCCACCCGCTTCGGCCTGCACGCGGTCGACGCCGTCCGCGACGGCGACTTCGGCAAGATGGTCGCGCTGCGCGGCACCGACATCGTCCGGGTGCCGATCGCGGAGGCCACGGCCAAGCTGAAGACCGTGGACGTGAAGCTGTACGAGGAGGTCGGGGTGTTCTTCGGCTGACAGCCGTCGGCCACCTCTCCCGGCCCGCGCGTCGTCACGGTCACCGTGACGACGCGCGGCGGCGTCCTGCACAAGGCCGAGCTTTGACGCAACGGCTGCGGCGAGACACCTGAGGGGCGCGGGGCTGTATTCGATATGCGGCTCCGCCGCGTGGGCGCGACCAGCCCCCACGCACCCGCACCCGCACCCGCAACTCAAGCCTGAACGGTTCCAGCGCCGCGCAACTGACCCACCAGCTCGCGGACAATCACCGCCCCGTTCAGCGTGAGCACCGACTCGGGATGGAACTGCACCCCGGCGAACCCCGGCCCCCGCAACGCGTGCACCTCCCCGTTCTCCGCCCGGCTCACCTCCACCCCGTGCGCCGCCAGCTCCCGCGCCGCCTCCTCGTCGCAGCGGGCCACGAAGCTGTTGTAGAAGCCGACCGTCTCCGGCCGCCCGAACAGGTCCACGGCCGTCTGCGCCCCCTGGTAGGGCACCTCCTTGCGGACGATCTCCAGCCCCAGCTCCGCCGCGATCAGCTCGTGCCCCAGGCAGACGCCCAGCACCCCGTGGCGGTGCTCGCGGATCACGGTCGACGTCAGCTCCCGCAGGAACCGCATCTTCGGATCGTCCAGGTCGGACGGGTCGCCGGGCCCGGGGCCGAGCACCACCGGGCCCCCGTGCGCACGCACGGCCGCCCGCAGCCCCGGCTCGTCGTAGCGCCGGACGGTGACGTCGAGCCCGCCGGCCCGCAGCACGTGCGCGAGCATCGCCGTGAACGTGTCCTCGCCGTCGACCACGAGCGCGTGCCCGGCCAGTTCCCCGGTCCGCTCCTGCATCCGCAGCCAGAACGGCGCCAGGGAGGCCCGCCGCCCGTCCAGCGCGGCCCGCACCCGGGGGTCGTCGGCCAGCCGCGGCCCCGTCCGCTCCGCGCGCGGCCGGGCCTGCCGTACCCCGAGGGCCGCCAGCACCCCCGCCACCTTGGCGTGCGTCTCGGCGACCTCGCCCGCCGGGTCCGAGCCGCGTACCAGGGTGGCGCCGACGGGGACCCGCAGCCTGCCGTCCGCGTCGATGTCCGCGGTACGGATCAGGATGGGGGAGTCGAGGGTCTGGCCGCCGCCGGAGCCGCGGCCGAGCAGCGCCAGCGCCCCCGCGTAGTAGCCGCGCCCGCCCACCTCGTGCCGTTCGATCACCCGGCAGGCGTTCTGCACCGGGGACCCGGTCACGGTCGCCGCGAACATGGTCTCCCGCAGCACCTCCCGCACGTCCAGCGAGGACCGGCCGCGCAGCTCGTACTCGGTGTGCGCGAGGTGCGCCATCTCCTTCAGCCGGGGCCCGACGACCACACCGCCCATGTCGCCCACCGTGCACATCATCTTGAGCTCCTCGTCGACGACCATCGACAGCTCCTCGATCTCCTTGCCGTCGGCGAGGAAGCCGAGCAGGTGCTCGGGGGTGGGGCCCTCGGCCGGGTAGCGGTACGTGCCGCTGATCGGGTTCATGACCACCGTGCCGCCGGACATCCGCACGTGCACCTCCGGACTCGCGCCGACCAGCGTCCGGTCCCCGGTGTGCACCACGAACGTCCAGTACGCGCCCCGCTCGCCCTCGAGGAGCCGGCGGAACAGCGCCAGCGCGTCGGCGCGTCCGAAGCCCGGGATCTCGCCCTCGTACGTCCGCCGGATCACGAAGTTCGCGCCCTCGCCGCGGCCGATCTCCTCGCGCAGCACCCGGTCGACGATCTCCGCGTACGCGTCGTCGTCGACGTCGAAGGCGCCGGACTCGACGTGGACGTGGTGGGAGGGGAGGGCGGCGAGCGCCTCGTCGAGTGGAATGTGACATACCACTGTCGGGGTCAGGACCAGCAGCGGTGTCCCGTCGTCCCGCACGTCGAACCCCCGTTCCCTGATCTGCCGGTACGGGATCAGCGCCAGCCCCTCCTCGGGCAGGTCGGCGAGCCGGTCACGGGAGGTGACCGGGCCGAGGAGGAGTTCCACCGTGTCCCCCTCGTGGCCGGGCGTGCGGCGGCGGAGCAGGGCGAAGGGACGGTCGTCGTGGAGCAGCTGGGTCAGGTCCATGGTTCCTCTGCCTGGTGCGGCGGGTGAGGGAGGAACGGCCCCGGAAACACCGAAGGCCGCCCCTCCGGGCGGCCTTCGCGAAGTCTTGCGTACGCGCAGTCAGTGGGCCGCCGGAGAAGCGGTCCACCACCAGTTCTGGGTCGAATGCGCGAACATGCGGGGAACCATACCCCAGCGAGCGCCCTGTCCACAGGACAATCACTCTGTCTCACCAGTCGAGCGGGAGGAAAACATGGCGACACGACCCCGTAATGTTTACGAGGTGACCGTGAACGCTAAGACCAGCCTCGGTGCTGGCAACACCTGGCGAAACCTGCCCGCGGCGCAGCAGCCCGAGTACCCCGACCCCGAGGCTCTGCGCGCAGTCGTTGCGGAGCTGGAGTCGTATCCGCCGCTCGTCTTCGCGGGCGAGTGCGACCAGCTGCGCGCCCGGATGGCGGCCGTCGCCAAGGGCGAGGCGTTCCTCCTCCAGGGCGGCGACTGCGCCGAGGCCTTCGACGCGGTGTCCGCCGACCACATCCGCAACAAGCTCAAGACCCTCCTCCAGATGGGTGCCGTGCTGACGTACGCCGCGTCGGTGCCCGTGGTGAAGGTGGGGCGGATCGCCGGCCAGTACAGCAAGCCGCGCTCCAAAGGGACCGAGACCCGCGACGGCGTGACGCTGCCGACGTACCGCGGCGACTCGGTGAACGGCTTCGACTTCGACGAGAAGGCCCGGATCCCGGACCCCGAGCGGCTGAAGCGGATGTACAACGCCTCCGCCTCGACGCTGAACCTCGTGCGCGCCTTCACCACCGGCGGCTACGCCGACCTGCGCCAGGTGCACGCCTGGAACCAGGACTTCGTGAAGTCGTCCCCGTCCGGCCAGCGCTACGAGCAGCTCGCCCGCGAGATCGACAACGCGCTGAACTTCATGCGGGCCTGCGGCGCGGAGCCCGAGGAGTTCAAGACGGTCGAGTTCTTCTCCTCGCACGAGGCGCTGCTGCTGGACTACGAGTCCGCCCTGACCAGGGTCGACTCGCGCACCGGCAAGCTGTACGACGTCTCCGCGCACATGGTGTGGATCGGTGAGCGCACCCGGCAGATGGACGGGGCGCACATCGAGTTCGCCTCGAGGATCCGCAACCCGATCGGTCTCAAGCTCGGCCCGACGACGACCGCCGAGGACGTGCTGAAGTACATCGACCGCCTCGACCCGGACCGGGAGCCCGGCCGGCTGACCTTCGTCGTCCGGATGGGCGCCGACAAGGTCCGCGACAAGCTCCCCGAGCTGGTCGAGAAGGTCACCGCCTCGGGCGCCACCGTGGCCTGGGTGACCGACCCGATGCACGGCAACACCTTCGAGGCGGCCTCGGGCCACAAGACCCGCCGCTTCGACGACGTGCTCGACGAGGTCAAGGGCTTCTTCGAGGTCCACAAGGCGCTCGGCACCCACCCGGGCGGCATCCACGTGGAGCTCACCGGCGACGACGTCACCGAGTGCGTGGGCGGCGGCGACGAGATCTTCGTCGACGACCTGCACCAGCGCTACGAGACGGCCTGCGACCCGCGGCTGAACCGCAGCCAGTCCCTGGACCTGGCGTTCCTCGTCGCGGAGATGTACCGCGACCAGTAGGGCGGCCTCACAGGGGGGTGGGGCGCGGATCACATACGATCCGCGCCCCACCCCACTTTTGCGCTCGCCGGGTGATGGGTAAGGTTAGGATTGCCTCACCGATCCATCGGGGCGGCACCACTGATCGATCCCGGCGGGAGGTGAATCCGCGTGTACGTCTGCAGCTGCTTCGGAGTGACCGAGGCGCAGGTCAAGCAGCACGCGGAGGACGGTGCCTGCACCCCCCGCCAGATAGCGTCCGCCTGCAAGGCGGGTACGGACTGCGGTTCGTGCGTCCGCCGCATCCAGGCGATCCTCGGCCGCGGCAACTGCCCACGCCGCGACCTCGCCGACCAGGGCAAGCCGGTGCTCACGGCCCTGAGCCCCGAAGGGCGCGGGGCTGTGTCCAACGGCGGCTCCGCCGCGGGGGCGCGACCGGCCGTGACGGGCCCGCAGACGGCCGACGACCTGCCTCGGCCCTTCCCGCGGAGCGCCTAGCTGCTCTCCGGCTGCTCGATGATCTGCGCGATGTAGAGCGCCTCGCCGAGCTTCTCCACCAGTTCCAGCTGGGTGTCGAGGTAGTCGATGTGGTGCTCCTCGTCCTTCAGGATGTCCTCGAAGATGTTCGCGGACGTGATGTCGCCCTTCTCGCGCATCACCTTGATCCCGCGCTTGAGGCGGTCGATCGCCTCCACCTCGATCTGCCGGTCGGCCTCGAACATCTCCTTGACGGTCTGCCCCACGCGGACGTGGAACAGCCGCTGGTAGTTGGGCAGCCCCTCCAGGAACAGGATCCGGTCGGTGAGCACCTCGGCGTGCTTCATCTCGTCGAACGACTCGTGCCGGGTGTACTTCGCGAGCTTGTACCAGCCGAAGTTCTCCTGCATCTTCGCGTGCAGGAAGTACTGGTTGATCGCGGTGAGCTCACCGGTGAGCTGTTCGTTGAGGAATTCGATGACCTCGGGGTCGCCCTGCATCGCAGAGGCTCCTTCCACGGACTGGGGTGTTTGCGGCGCATGATTGCACCGGCGTAGAAGATCGTCCAGTAAGTGTTGACTTAGTAAGTAAGTGCATACTTGGAGCCAGTTGCCCGATTTGTTGATCCGTGGGTGGTCTGCCTGGTCAGATGCACCGTCCGTGGTCTGTCAGGATGGAAGGCATGGGTCATCCGGTGGAGCGCGCGTCTCGGGAAACCGCGGGAGCCGGGCTTCCGCCGGGACAGCGACTGCAGCGCGGCTGGCCGGTCACCCACTACGGCCCGGTGCCCAAGTTCCGGCCCGAGCGCTGGGAGTTCCGGATCTTCGGCGCCACCGGCGACGGGGACGCGCACGTCTGGAACCACGAGCAGTTCACGGCCCTGCCGTACGCCACCGTGGTCGCGGACCTGCACTGCGTGACGAAGTTCAGCATGCTCGGCGCGGAGTGGGGCGGGATCCCGGCCCGGACCGTCCTGGAGCTCGCGCCGCCCGCCCCCGATGTCACCCATGTGATGGTCTGGGCGGAGTACGGCTTCAGCTCCAACATGCGCCTCGCGGACTTCGCCGCCGAGCGCACCCTCTTCGCCACCCACAAGGACGGTGAACTGCTTACCGCCGAGCACGGGTTCCCGGTCCGCCTGGTCGTCCCCCACCTGTACGCCTGGAAGGGCCCCAAGTGGGTCCGCGGCATCGAGTACATGACCGCCGACCGCCGCGGCTTCTGGGAGGAGCGCGGCTACCACAACATCGGCGACCCCTGGAAGGAACAGCGCTACTCCTACCAGGAGGGACCGGGGGACGGCCCGGAACTCTGAGCCGCGGGCGAGGGCCCGGCTCAGCTCTCCCGGAGCCGCTTGAGGCGCTCGACGTCGGCCGCGTGCCCCTCCTTGCCGCCGGGCGTCTCGATGACCAGCGGTACGCCCGCGGTCGCCGGGTGGGTCATCAGCGCACGGAACGGGTCCTCGCCGATGTGCCCGGAGCCGATGTTCTCGTGCCGGTCCTTGTGCGCGCCCACCACGTCCTTCGAGTCGTTGGCGTGGATCAGCTTCAGCCGCCCCTCGCCGACGGTCGACACGAGCAGGTCCAGCGTCCCGTGCATCCCGCCCGGCCCGGTCAGGTCGTGCCCGGCGGCGAAGACGTGGCAGGTGTCCAGGCAGACACCGAGCTTCGGATGGGCGTCCAGTGCCTCGAAGTACGGGCCGAAGTCCCAGGTCCGCGAGCAGAGCGAGGAGCCCTGTCCGGCGGTGGACTCCAGGAGCAGGAACGGGTCGTCGTCGTGGGTCAGCTCGTCGAGCAGCGGCAGCAGACGTGCCCGCACCTGCTTCAGCGCCACGTCCCGGGCCCGCCCGCCGGTCGCGCTGCCGGTGTGCACGACGACTCCCAGGGCCCCGATCTCCCGGCCGCGCCGCAGCGAGTGCCGCAGCGACTCCACCGACTTCTCCACGGTCGCCTCGGTGTGCGAACCGAAGTTGATCAGGTACGGGGCGTGCACGTACGCCGGGATCGACTCCTCGGCGCAGGCCGCGCGGAACGCCTCGTCCTGCCGGGGGCTGCCCGCCGGGGTGGCCCAGCCGCGCGGGTTGGCGACGAAGACCTGCACGGTCTCGGCCTTCAGCTCACGGGCGTAGGACAGCCCCACGGAGTGCAGACCGCCGGCCACCGGGACGTGGCCGCCGACGGGGTTGCGGGCGGGGCCTGACTGCTGACTCTTCACCCGTCAAGGGTGTCACGGCGCCGCCGGCGCCCGGTCAGCGGATGGTGATCGTGATCGTCGACCCCTTGGGCGCCTGCTCGCCGGCGTCCACCGACTGCTTCCGCACGGTGTTGCCGAACAGCCCGAGCAGCCCGCGGTCCTCCTTGACCTGGAAGCCGGACTGCTCCAGCAGCTTGGTCGCATCGTCCACGGTGGCCCCGAGCACGTTCGGCACCTCGACCAGCTCCGGGCCCTTGGACAGCGTCAGCGTCACGGTGTCGCCCTCGGCGGCCTGCGCGTCACCCGCCGGGGTCTGCCGGGCGACCTGCCCCTGGTCGTACTCGGAGTTGACCTCGGTGGCGGACACCGTCACCTTCAGCCCGGCCTCCTGGAGCTCCTGCCGGGCGTCGTCCAGGTCGTCGCCGGTGACGTCCGGGACGTCGACCGGGGCGCCCTTGCTGACGACGAGCGCGATCGCGGTCCCCGCGTGCCGCTTGCTCCCCGCCCCCGGATCGGTCGAGATGACCGTCCCCCTGGCCACGTCCTCGCTGAACTCCCGGGTCACCATGCCCGGTTCCAGCCCGTCCGCCGTGAGCAGCAGCCTGGCCCTGGCCAGTGTCCGCCCCTGCACGTCCGGCACGGCCACCGTCTCGGGGCCGTCCGAGACGGTGAGCGTCACCGAGTCGTTGCTGCGGATGCGCTTGCCGGCCTCCGGGTCGGTGCTGATCACCGTGCCCCGCTTCACCGTGTCGCTGTAGGCGTGTTCGACCGACCCGACGTCGAGCCCGGCCTCCTTCAGCCGCGCGGTGGCCTGGGCCTCGGTCTTCGACAGCAGCGGCGGGACCTTGGTGAACTGCCCCGAGTTGATGTACCAGACGCCGGTGCCCGCGCCGAGGAGGATCAGCGCGGCGACGACCAGCGTCAGCAGCCCGCGCCGGGACCGACGGCCCCCGCGCCGCCGGTCGGGTACAGGCGGCGCCTCGAACCTGCTGGTCCGCAGCACCCCCTCGTCCTCCTCGTTGACGGGCAGCGGCCGGGGCACCGTCAGCGACCGGGGTATGACACTGGTCCGGTCCTCGGCGATGTCGTGCGCCTGAGCCAGCGCCTGCGGCGGTACGGCGTCCAGCTGCTCGGCGCCGAGCCTGCTCCGCGCCTCCCGCAGCAGGGCGAGCAGCGCGACGGCGTCGTACGGCCGGACCGCGGGATTGCGGGCGGTCCCGAGGGCGACCAGCTCGTCCAGCTCGTGGGCGAGCCCCGGCACGACGGCGGACGGCGCCGGCACGTCCTCGTGCAGATGCTTGTAGAGGATCACCGCGGCCGAGTCCGCGTCGTGCGGCTTCTCCCCGGTGAGCATCTCGTACAGCACGACACCGCACGCGTAGACGTCGACCCGCGGATCGGCGGTCCCGTTCTCGACCTGCTCGGGCGCCAGGTACGACAGGGTGCCGAGCACGGCGCCGGTCGTACTGGTGACGGAGTCCACGGACCGCACCAGCCCGAAGTCCGCGACCTTGACCCGCCCGTCGTCCCCTATCAACACGTTCTCGGGCTTCATGTCCCGGTGCACGAACCCGGCCCGGTGCGCGGCGCCCAGCGCGGCCAGCACCGGCTCCATGATGTCCAGCGCGGCCCGCGGCTGCAGCGCGCCGCGCTCGCGCAGCACGTCCCGCAGGGTGCAGCCGGCGACGTACTCCATGGCGAGATACACGTACGACCGGTCGGCCCCCTGGTCGTAGACCTGGACCACGTTCGGGTGGGCCAGCCGGGCGACGGACTTGGCCTCCCGGATGAACCGCTCGACGAAGGAGACGTCGGCGGCGAGCGCCGGGTGCATCACCTTCAGCGCGAGCACGCGGTCCAGCCGGATGTCCAGGGCCCGGTAGACCGTGGCCATCCCGCCGACGGCGATCCGCGCGTCGACGCGATACCGGCCGTCGAGCACCTGCCCGACAAGGGGGTCCTGAAGGGTCGTATCCACCCAGCGAGTGTACGAGCACCGGCTGACACCCCCACAGGTGAGACCGCTTTCCCCGGGTGACTGCAGCGCACCTGTGACGCTTTGCACCTGGCTGAAATACATTCCCCCCGTCCCGCAGCCGCCGACGGCGCTCGGCCCCCACGGGAGAGCCCGGCCTTCCAGCGAACAGTTTCGGGCGGTGCGTGGGTGGGAGCGAAGGCGGGAGCGGACCGGCGTTCAGAAGGCAGGGCGCTCGGGGTCCAGCACGGCCAGGCCCTCCGCAGGAGAGGACGCCTCCGCGAGGTACCGGCGGGGAATCCGCCCCGCCAGCCGGGCCAGCCGCCCCGCCTCCACCCCGGCCCGCATGGCGTGAGCCATCCGCTCGGGATCCTGCGCCCGCGTCACCGCCGACGCCAGCATCACCCCGGCACACCCCAGCTCCATCGCCAGCACCACGTCCGACGCCGTACCGGCCCCCGCGTCCAGAATCACCGGCACCCGCGCGTGCTCGACGATCAGCTGGAAGTTGTGCGGGTTGCGGATCCCGAGCCCGGACCCGATCGGCGACCCGAGCGGCATCACCGCGGCGCACCCCACGTCCTCCAGCTTCCTGGCGAGGACGGGATCGTCGTTCGTGTACGGCAGCACCGTGAACCCGTCGTCGACCAGTGTCTCCGCCGCGTCCAGCGTCTCGACCGGGTCCGGCAGCAGCGTCCGCTCGTCGGCGATGACCTCCAGCTTGACCAGATCGGTCCCCAGCGCCTCCCGCGCCAGCCGGGCCGTCAGTACGGCCTCACCGGCCGTGTAGCAGCCCGCCGTGTTCGGCAGCACCCGGATCCCGAGCCGGTCGAGCACCGACAGCACGGACCCTCGTACCCCCGGGTCCACCCGCCGCATCGCGACCGTGGTCAGCTCGGTCCCGGACGCGACGAGCGCCCGCTCCAGCACCTCCAGGCTGGGCGCACCCCCGGTACCCATGATCAGCCGGGAGGAGAACGTCGTACCCCCGAGGACGAACGGATCGTCGGCCATGGCGTTCAGCCTCCCTGCACGGCGGTCAGGACTTCCACCCGGTCGCCGTCGGCGAGCCCGGTCGTCGCCCACTGCCCGCGCGGTACGACGGTCTCGTTGACGGCCGCGGCCACCCCGGAGGGCGCGACCGTGAGGGACCGTACGAGCGAGTCGAGAGCGGTGCCCGGGGCGATCTCCCGGCGCTCCCCGTTGACGGAGATGGTGACGGAGATGTTCATGCGGTCTGCTCCACGAGTACGTCGGAAACCGGGCCGAAGCGCCTCGGTGTGAACGGACGGGCCTCCGCCGGCAGCTCGCCGCCGGTCAGCAGCTCGGCCATCACGTCTCCGGTGACCGGCGTGAGCAGCACCCCGTTGCGGTAGTGGCCGGTGGCCAGCAGCAGTCCGTCGAGGCGGGTCGGCCCGAGCAGCGGCGCGTTGTCGGGGGAGCCGGGGCGCAGCCCGGCCCGGGTCTCGGTCAGGGGCAGCTCGGTGATCCCGGGCACCAGCTCGTGCGCGTCGCGCAGCAGCTCGTACACGCCGCCCGCGGTGACCGCCGTGTCCCAGCCCAGCTCCTCGCTGGTCGCGCCGACCACCAGTTCGCCGTTCTCCCGGGGCACCAGGTAGATGTTCCCGCCGCGCACCACGGCCCGGACGGTCCGGCTGAGGAACGGCGCGTACGGGGCGGGCACGGTCAGCCGCAGCACCTGCCCCTTGACCGGCCGCACCGGCGGCAGCACGTCGTCGGGCACGCCCGCGAGCCGCCCGCTCAGGCTTCCGCCGGCGAGGACCACCTGCCCGGCGCCCCACGTGTCACCCGCGCGGGTGCGGACACCGGTGGCCCGCTCCCGCGCCACCTCCAGGCGCTCGGCCCAGTCGTGGTGGAACACCACCCCGGCCCGCTCGCACGCGGCCACCAGCGCGGCCGAGAGCCGGCGCGGGTCGATCTGGTGGTCGCCGTCGACCCGCAGCCCGCCGCGCACACCGGGCGCGAGCATCGGCTCCAGGCGCCGGCACTCCCGCCCGGACAGCCACTCGGACTCCAGGCCCGACTGCTGCTGGAGGGCGTGCAGCTCGCGCAGATGGGCGCGGTCGTCGGCGTCCAGCGCGACCGCGAGGGTGCCGCACCGCCGGTAGCCGAGGTCGTGGCCGGTGAGCTCGGTCAGCTCGGCGGCGAAGGCGGGATAGCGGCGCGCGGAGGCCAGGTTGAGCCCCAGCAGGGTCTGCTCGCCGTAGTGCAGCTCGGTGACCGCGGCCAGCATCCCGGCCGCGACCTGCGCGGCACCGCCGCCGGGCGCGGGGTCGACCACGGCGACGGCGAGCCCGCGCTGGGCCGCCCGCCAGGCCGTGACCAGGCCGATGATGCCGCCCCCGATGACGAGGACGTCGGACGTACGTGAGGACATGGGCGTCCAGCCCCTCCCTTCGCCGGCATGACCCGGATCAGGTTCGTACGGTCGGAGGCCGCCAGCCTCCCTCTCAGCCCGGTGCGTCCGGGCTCCCGCGTGTGCTTCCCCGCCACCCTAGCCCGCGGGGCTCCGCCCTTGTAAGACGGCCTCGGGCGGCGCTGTGGCCAGTGCGGCGGACAGCGCAGCGGAGAGTGCTGTGGAACAGGTCACTCGTCGCGCCCCTGACTGACTCTTTGTCAGTTGTCTATCGTTCTTGTCTATGGTGATCACGTGAGCGAGCAGACGCAGCGACGGAGCACGTCACAGACGCGGCGCGTGGTCGTCGTGGGCGCGGGCATGGCCGGGGTGCAGACCGCCGTCGCCCTGCGCGAGCAGGGGTTCACCGGGACCGTCACGCTGATCGGCGCCGAGCCGCACCAGCCGTACGACCGGCCGCCGCTCTCCAAGGCCGTACTGCTCGGCAAGTCGGAGGGGTCCGCCTTCGAGGTCGACTTCGAGGCGCTCGGCATCGAGCTGGCGCTCGGTCGCGAGGCCCTGGGCGTGCGCACCGCCGACCGCGAGCTGGACACCGGGACCGGACCGGTGCCGTACGACGTCCTGGTCCTCGCCACCGGCGCCGAGCCGATCACCCTGCCCGGCACCGAGGGCGTGCCCGGCGTGCATCTGCTGCGCACCCTGGACGACGCCGAGCGGCTGCGGCCCGTGCTGGCCCGGCAGCACGACATCGTGGTCGTCGGCGCCGGCTGGATCGGCGCCGAGTTCGCCACCGCGGCCCGCGAGGCCGGCTGCGCGGTCACCGTGGTCGAGGCCGCCGACCGTCCGCTCGCGGGAGCGCTTCCCGCCGAGGTCGCCGCGCCGATGGCCGCCTGGTACGCGGACAGCGGCACCGACCTGCGCACGCACGCGCGCGTGGCGGGCGTCGAACCCGGCGCGGTGGTGCTCGACGACGGCTCACGGCTGCCCGCGGGCGCCGTCGTGGTCGGCATCGGCGCCCGCCCCGCCACGGCCTGGCTGGCCGGCTCCGGCATCGAGCTGGGCACCCACCGCGAGGTGCTGGCCGACGACCGCCTGCGCACCGACGTCCCCGACGTCTACGCCGTCGGCGACTGCGCGTCCTTCCCGTCCGGCCGCTACGGCGAGCGCCTGCTGATCCACCACTGGGACAACGCCCTCCAGGGCCCGCGCACGGTCGCCGCCAACATCCTCGGCGAGACCGACGCCGTCTACGACCCGGTGCCGTACTTCTGGTCCGAACAGTTCGGCCGCTTCGTCCAGTACGCCGGCCATCACGCCGCCGCCGACCACCTGATCTGGCGCGGCGACCCGGCCGGCCCGTCCTGGAGCGTCTGCTGGCTCCGCGAGAACCGCCTGGTCGCCCTCCTGGCGGTAGGCCGCCCCCGGGACCTGGCCCAGGGCCGCCGCCTGATCGAGGCGGGGCGCCAGATGGACGCCGAGGCACTGGCGGACCCTGGACGCCCCTTGAAGGATGCGACGTACGGCTGAACGGCGCCCCGCACGGGGCGCGGGGAACCGCGCGACCAGCCCCCACCGCGCCGCACCCGAACAACGACCCATCGCGGCCCACCCGGCAATGCGCCTACCCTTGACCCCGTGACCGAGATTGACACGAAGATCGATGCTCTCGTCCCCGCCTGGCTCACCGTCCCCGACATCGCAGAGATGATGGACGTCGAGGTGACGCGCGTGCGCCAGCTGGTCAAGGAGGGCCAGCTCATCGCCGTCCGCCGCGGTGAGAACAGGGCACTGCACGTCCCCGCCGCCTTCATCGACGGCGACAAGGTCGTCAAGGGCCTGTCCGGGACCCTGACGCTCCTGCGGGACGACGGCTTCAGCGACGAAGAGATGCTGGAGTGGCTCTTCACTCCCGACGAGACCCTGCCCGGCACCCCCGCGCAGGCGCTCAGCGAGAATCGCGGCACGGAGGTGAAGCGCCGCGCCCAGGCGCTCGCCGTCTGAGGCAGCCAGTACCGACACCACGGGGGACCACCGATGACCGACACCGCCCGCGCCCAGCTGGCCGACGCCCGCCTCTACCTGTGCACGGACGCCCGTAAGGAGCAGGGCGACCTCACGGAGTTCCTGGACGCGGTCCTGGCGGGCGGTGTCGACATCGTGCAGCTGCGCGACAAGGGCATGGAGGCCGCCGAGGAGCTGGAGCACCTCGCCGTGTTCGCCGACGCCTGCGCCCGGCACGGCAAGCTGCTCGCGGTCAACGACCGTGCCGACGTGGCGCACGCGGCCGGTGCCGACGTGCTCCACCTCGGCCAGGGCGACCTGCCGGTCCCGGCCGCCCGGGCGATCCTCGGCCCGGACGTCCTGATCGGCCGCTCCACGCACGCCGGGTCCGAGGCCGCCGAGGCCGCCGTGCAGGACGGCGTGGACTACTTCTGCACCGGTCCCTGCTGGCCCACCCCCACCAAGCCCGGCCGCCCCGCCCCCGGCCTCGGTCTGGTGCGGTACACCGCCGCCCTGGCCACCGACCGCCCCTGGTTCGCGATCGGCGGCATCGACCTCGGCAACCTCGACCAGGTGCTGGACGCGGGCGCCCGCCGGGTGGTCGTCGTCCGCGCGCTCACCGCGGCCGACGACCCGGGCGCGGCGGCGGCCGAGTTCGCGAAGCGGCTGCGGGCGCTGTGACGTGTCCAGTATCCGGACACGAGGTCCACGAGATGTCGACAATTCGGGCAAATGTCCCGACTGCGGTTGGGTGACCGCCCGCCCCTGACTAACCTGCGGGTATGGCCCTTGGAACCGCATCCACCAGGACTGACCGCGCACGCACCGTGCGCGACATGCTCGCCACCGGCAAGACCACGTACTCGTTCGAGTTCTCGGCGCCGAAGACCCCCAAGGGCGAGCGGAACCTGTGGAGTGCGCTCCGGCGGGTCGAGGCGGTCGCCCCCGACTTCGTCTCCGTGACCTACGGCGCCGGCGGCTCCACCCGCGCCGGCACGGTCAGGGAGACCCAGCAGATCGTCGCGGACACCACGCTCACCCCGGTCGCCCACCTCACCGCGGTCGACCACTCGCTCGCCGAACTGCGCAACATCATCGGGCAGTACGCGGACGCCGGGATCCGCAACATGCTCGCGGTGCGCGGCGACCCGCCCGGCGACCCCATGGGGGAGTGGGTGGCGCACCCGCAGGGTCTGACCTACGCGGCCGAACTCGTCCGCCTCATCAAGGAGTCGGGCGACTTCTGCGTGGGCGTCGCCGCCTTCCCGGAGATGCACCCGCGCTCCAGCGACTGGGACACCGACGTCCGGCACTTCGTCGACAAGTGCCGCGCGGGCGCCGACTACGCCATCACGCAGATGTTCTTCGAGCCCGAGTCGTACCTTCGCCTTCGTGACCGGGTCGCCGCGGCCGGTTGCGAGACGCCGGTGATTCCGGAAATCCTGCCCGTCACCAGTGTGAAGATGCTGGAACGGCTGCCCAAACTCAGCAACGCGGCCTTCCCGGACGCCCTGAAAGAGCGGATCCTCACAGCAAAAGAGGATCCGGCGGCGGTACGCTCCATTGGCATCGAACACGCCACGGAGTTCTGCGCCCGGCTGCTGGCCGAGGGAGTGCCAGGACTGCACTTCATCACGCTCAACAACTCCACGGCGACGCTGGAAATCTACGAGAACCTGGGCCTGCACCATCCCCCGCGGGCCTAGACCGGCCGCACCGGAGTAGGACACACTGCGTAGCGGTCACAGGGAGAGGGGCGTACATGGGCTGGACGGTCCTCTACGTAGCGTTCGGCATCGTCGCGCTGTGGTTGCTCGGCGAGGTACTGCTGCAGTACAAGGCGCGGCTGCGCTGGCGGCTGCTCGCCTTCGTCGGATTCCTCGGAGTCGTCTTCGGTGTCCTGATCCCGTCGGTCATCGTCATCGGTGTGGGCGCGATCGCCTTCGCGGTCGGCCAGACCTACGTCACGCTGTCCTTCCGCCGCGGCTTCGAGGCCGGCTGGGCGGTCAAGCGCCCCGGTGCGGACGGTGAGGGCGGCGGCCTGACCAAGCGCCGCCGCGGCGAGCCGGACGAGGACCAGGGTCCGGAGGCCACCGGCCCGGACGCGGCCGACGCCGCCTACGCCGAGCAGCAGGGCGCCTACGCCGCGGCCCCGGGCGGCGGCGATCCGTCCTACGGCGGCGACGAGTACGACCGCGACGACGTGTTCACCCCGGCGGCCCGCACCATGGAGCCCGGCGCGGCCGAGAGCACCGCGGTGTACGAGCCGCAGCCGATGCCCGACGACACCGGCTCCTACGGCGTCTACCGCGACACCGGCTACGCCGCCACCGGCGACCAGCAGGCCGCCTACGCGACCGCCGGCCAGGACCAGGCGTACGCCGCCCAGGGCACCGACCAGAACTACGCCTACGACTACTCCGGCTACGGCCAGCAGCAGTACGGCTACGACACGAGCGGCGGCCAGCAGCAGTACGCCAACTACTCCGACCCGTACATCGGCAACCAGACCTACGGCGGAGCCGGGTACGACCAGTCGTCGTACGGCACCCAGCAGTACGACCAGCAGGGCTATGCCCAGGGTCAGTACGGCAACGGCAACGCCACCGGCGGCTACGGCGAGACCCCGGCGGGCGGTGTCTGGGTCCCGCAGCAGCGCGCCGACGAGACCTACGGCGGCGAACTCCCGCAGGAGCAGCAGTACCCCTACCAGGGCCAGGGCCAGGGCGACGGCCAGGGGCAGCAGCAGGGCCACCAGGGCAACGGGTACGACGAGCAGTACCGTTTCTGAACCGTCCTCGTCCCCGTCCGGGCGGCACCGCGTCTCACTGCGAGCCGCGGAACTCCGGCCCCTCCACGATCAGCCCGGCCACCATCGCCCCCGACATACCCGCGTGCGGGAGCCCGCCACCGGGATGGGACCAGCCGCCGGCGGTGAACAGGCCCGGTACCGCCGTGGTGTTGGAAGGATGCAGCGCACCCTCCGCCGCGGCCAGCGCGGGCGGCGGCACCGCACCGCCCGAGGCGCCGGTCTCCCGCTCGGTGTCCACGGGCGTGCGGACCTCGCGCCACAGCACCCGCTCGCACAGCCCCGGCAGGGCACGCTCGGCGGCGGCGACCATCCGGTCCGCGAAGGCGTCGGCGGCCCCCGGAGCGGCCCAGTCGTGCCAGGCGGTCGACGGCACCGTGGCCGTCACGACCACTGACTCGTGCTCTGTGTCGGGACGCAGGGCCGGATCGTCCGGCCGGTCCACGACGACCGTCGGCAGATCGGGCAGCTCCCCGTGCCTCAACGTGTCCAGGTCGCCCTCGGCGTCGGGGCCGTGTACCACCGTGCGGTGTACGGCGGTCGGCTCCCGTGCGCCGCGCAGCGCCAGACACACGACCACCCGGCCCAGGTAGCCGTCCTCGGATTGCGGGCGCACGTCCTGCGGGCCGTACAGCTCCCTGTCCGCGACCAGGCGGCCCAGCCGCCACGGCCCCGTACCGACGACGAAGTCCGCCTCCACCGCCGTGCCGTCGGCCAGCTCCACCCCGGCCGCCCGGCCCTCCTTCTCCGAAACCCCTACGACCTCGGCGCCGAAGACGAACTCCACCCGCCGCTTCACACACCGCTCGTACACCGCGCGGGCCAACTCCCGTATGCCGCCCCGCACGTACCAGGTGCCGAAGGCGTGCTCCAGGTACGGCAGCACGGCCGTGCTCGCCGGGGCGCTGCCGGGATCGATGCCGTGGGCGAGCGCGTAGCCGTCCAGCAGCTGTCCCAGCCGCGGGTCGCGCAACTCCCAGGCGCCGATTTGGAACAGCGTGCCCGCCCGGCGCGTGCGCAGCAGCTTCTTGTGGGGGACCGACGGGTACGGTTCGCGGTCGGCCAGTACCTGCCAGTTCGGCCACAGCGGCTCCTCCAGGAGCGGGCGCCGGGTGCGGTCCCAGGCCTCCCGGGCCCGCACCAGGAAGTCGCCCCAGCGCTGCCCGGCACCGGCCCCGAGGGCCTCGTCCAGGGCGGCGACGACACCCGCGCGGGACGCGTTCGGCAGGGACACCTCGGTGCCGTCCGCGAAGACGTGCCGGGCCGACGGGTCCACCTGGACCAGCTCGACGCAGTCCTCCAGCGGCTCCTTGCCGGTCTTGACGAACAGATCCCGGTACACGGCGGGCAGCGGCAGCAGACCGGGGCCGGTGTCGAAGGCGAACCCGTCGCGCTCGAACCGGCGCACCGCGCCGCCGTACGTCTCCGTGCGCTCGTACACCGTCACCCGGTGGCCCGCGACGGCCAGCCGGGCAGCCGCCGCCATGGCGCCCATCCCGGCGCCGATCACCGCAATCCGTCCCATGCCCGCGACTTTATCGACCGCCACTGACAGTGCGGTCCGGTGGGCCGTCAGCCCGGTGGCGGGGGCAGGTGCGCGGCCAGCCGCCGTTCCTCCCGGCGCTGGGCCCTGCGGCGCCAGAACCGCCGGATCCGGGAGATCAGGAACACCAGCACGATCAGACCCGTGGCGAGCAGCACCGCGGCGACGACCGCAGCGGCCAGCGGGTGGAACATCGCGAACGACACGATCCCGGCGACCCCGAGGTCCTCGGCGAAGCTCAGCACGATGTTGCTGAACGGCTCCGGCGAGGTGTTGACCGCCATCCGGGTCCCGGCCTTCACGGTGTGGCTGGCCAGGGCCGTGGAACCGCCGACCAGCCCGGCCACCACGTCGTTGACCGAGCCGCTGTGCCCGGCGAGCAGCGCGCCGACCCAGGCGCCCGCCACCGGCCGGATCACCGTGTGCACGGAGTCCCACACCGAGTCGACGTACGGGATCTTGTCGGCGACCGCCTCGCAGAGGAAGAGCACGCCCGCGACGATCAGCACCTCGGGGCGCTGCAACGTCTCGGGGACGTCGTCGCTCAGGCCCGTCGCGCCGAAGAGACCGAGCAGCAGCACCACCGCGTAGGCGTTGATTCCGCTGGCCCAGCCGCTGGTGAAGACCAAGGGGAGTACCGACACGGACGCGATCGTAACCAGTCCGGGGCCGCGCGTCCTGGGCGCAGGTGCGCAGACCTGAGTACGTCTACCCAGGGATCGAGTTGAGTACGCGCACGGATGGGCCGCGACCTGCGGGAACGGGAGAGTGGAGACACGGAAAGGGGCGCGGGGTCCGGCACCGCCGACACGGGGCGGCGGAACGGCACCCTCGCCCTTGACCGCTCCTTCCGCCGATTCGCGTCGGCGGAAGCGAGACACGGGGGAGAGGGGACCCGGGGGAACAGCGGGAAACCGGGGGAACACGGGGGAGCACGAAGGTGCACGGGGGTGCACGGAAGGCGCCGGTCCGACGGCGGCCCGCGGGGGACGCGGCCGGCGCCGGACCGGCGCTTTCGCACACCCGGCTCAGCGTTTCCCGCTCACCCGCCCCTGGAGGAGCCGGGACAGCGCCGCGTGGACGTCGTCCAGAGAGCGCTCCGGCTGGAAGGACTGCCAGTCCAGGGCCGCCACCAGCACCATCCCGACCAGCGCGGCAGCCGTCAGCTGGACGTCGATCTCGTCGCTGAACTCGCCGTTCTCCACCCCTTCGCGCAGCACCCCCTCGACGACCGCGACGGCCTGCTGCCTGACCACCATCAGCGTCGACTGCCAGGCCCGGTTGGTGCGCCACAGCTCCGCGACGTAGAGCTGGGTGAAGGCCGGGTAGCGTTCGATGAAGACCAGGCCCGCGCGGACCATCGCGTCCAGCGCGTCGACCCGGCTGCCGCCCTCCCGCGCGGTCCGCTCGGCGGCATCCTTCAGGGAGGCGGTGAGCAGGCCCACGCCGTGCCGCAGCAGCTCCTCGAAGAGGACCGACTTGCTCGCGAAGTTGTAGTAGACCGTGCCCTTCGCGACGCCTGCCCGTTCGGCGATCTCGTCCACCGTGGTGGCCGAGAAGCCCTGCTCGGCGATGAGCGTGACGGCGGCCTCGTAGAGCTTCTGCCGGGTGGCCTCACGGCGTGTGCTGCCGCCCGTGGTGCTGCTGCTTTCCATGGTCCCGATTCTCACAGGAACGGCGGCCCCCGCGGGCACCGAAGAGGAGGTCATGGAGGTCCTCACAGGCTCAGTTCAGGATGCAGCCGGTCCAGCGTCCACACCTGGCGGCGCCGGGCGGAGACGGCGGTGAGCGCCAGGGCACCCGCCGTGAACGCCACCAGGACGGCGCAGGCCTGCCACACCGGCCCCAGTCCGCCGCCCGTGATCAGCCGCCGCAGGGCCGCCACGACGTAGCTCATCGGGAGGAACGGGTGGATCGCGTTGAAGAAGCCCGGGCTGGTCTGCACGGGATACGTGCCGCCCGCCGACGTCAGCTGGAGCATCAGCAGGGCGAGCACCAGGATCCGTCCGGCCGCCCCGAAGCGCGCGTTCAGCCACTGCACGATCGCCGCGAAACAGGCCGCGACCAGGAACAGGAACCCGACCGTCCCGGCCGCGCGGGCCATCTGCAGCCCGATCGCCCAGTGCAGTACGGCCATCAGGGCGGACGTCTGCAGCACCCCGACCGCGGCCACCGGCAGCCAGCCCGCCAGCGCGATCCGCCAGGCCGCCGAACCGGCCGCCAGGGCACGCCGGTTGAGCGGCTGGATCAGCATGTAGGCCACCATCGCGCCGACCCACAGGGAGAGCGGGATGAAGTACGGGGCGAACCCGGTGCCGTAGTTGGGCGCCTTGTGCAGGTCGTGCGAGGCGAGCTGGACCGGGTCGGACATCACCCCGGTGCGTTCGTCACGGTCCTGCTTGTCGTAGTCGGGGATCTTCGCCGCGCCGGCGTGCAGGCCGCCGGCGAGCGTGTTGGACCCGTCGGCGAGCTTGTACATCCCGCCGTTGAGGTCGTAGGCGCCGGACTCCAGCCTGCCGAGGCCGCTGTCGAGGCCGGTGGCGCCGGTGACGGCGGTGCCGAGTCCGGTGTGCAGCTTCGCGGCGCCCGCGGCGACCCGGGCCGCGCCGTCGTTCAGCGTGTCGATCTTCTTGACGGCGTCGGCGACGTCCTCGGAGAGGTGCGGGGCGCGGTCGGCGAGGGCCCGCGCCTGGGTCTGGAGCGTGCCGAGGTTCCCGTCGAGCGTCTTCAGGTCGCCGTTCTGGTCGGCGATCAGCGTGTTCAGGTCGTCGGCGACGGCGGCCACGTCGTCGGCCGCGTCCCTGGCCTTCTTCAGGTCGGGGCAGACCGGGTCGGTCAGCAGGTCCGCCGAGCAGCGCGCGGCGTAGACCTGGTCCAGCGTGTCCGCCGCCGCGTGGGCGGTCTTCCGGGCCGCCGGAGCCGTCTTCACCAGGACGCCCAGGTTGTCCCGGACGGTCCCCGCCGAGTCGGCGACCAGCCGGGCGGTGTCACCGATGGTCTTCTCGTTCTTCGCCAGGTACGGGCCGACCTTGCCGTAGACCCCGTCGACCTGGTCCGCCAGGGCCTGGGTGCCGTCCGCGACCTGCCGCGAGCCGTCGGCCAGCGTGCCGGCGCCCGCGTCCAGCTTCCTGATCCCCTTGGCGAGCTTCGCGCTGCCGGTCCTGGCGTCCGCGAGGCCGTCCGCGAGGTCCTTCGACCCCTTCTCGGCCTTCCCGATGCCGCCGGCCAGGGTGTCGGCGCCCTCGGCGGCCTTCACGGTCTGCCCGTGGATGTCGGCGAATGAGATGAAGATCCGGTCCAGGAAGGAGCGGGACGCCTTGGTGGAGGCCGCCGAGCGCACCTCGTTGAAGACCGTGCGGGAGATCTGCCCGACGATGTAGTTGTTCGCGTCGTTCGTGCGTACCTGGAGCGCGCCGGTCTCCGGGGAGTCGCCCGCGCTGGAGGCGATGCGCGCGCTGAAGTCGGCGGGCATGGTCAGCGACAGGTAGTACGTGCCGTTCTCGACGCCCCTGCGGGCCTCGGCGGCACTCACCTCCTGCCAGTCGAAGGTCCTGCTGTCCTTCAGCCCGGCCACGAGGTCGTCGCCCGCGGTGAGCCTGCTGCCGCTCGCGGTCGCCCCCTTGTCGTCGTTCACGAGCGCCACGGGGATGCGGTCGAGGCGGCCGTAGGGATCCCAGAACGACCACAGGTACAGCGCGCCGTACAGCAGCGGCAGCACCAGCAGGGCCACCAGGGCCGCGCGCGGCAGCCGGCCCCGTCCGAAGCGCCTGAGCTCAAGCGCGGCCAGTCGTGGCGAGCGCATCGCCGGCCTCCTCGTCTTCGTCGTCTTCGTCGTCTTCCTTGTCTTCGGCGTCTTCGGCGTTTTCCTCCGATGCCGGTGCGGTCGCGGTGCTGACGACGACGGCCCCCGCCATCGCCTGTCCGCACACCGCCACCACCGTCGTCCCGGCCTCGGCGATCGACGCCAACAGCGCGCGCACCTCGGCCCGTTCGGACTCCGACAGCTTCAGGTCCGCGTCGTCCACGGCCAGCAGCCGCGGCTTTCCGACCAGCGCCAGCGCCACGGACAGCCGCAGTGCCTCGATCCGCTCCAGATCCCGTACGGCGGTCCGGGCGCCCTTGGGCAGCGACTCCGGGTCGAGCCCGGCAGCGGCCAGCGCGTCGTCGATCCGCTGCCGGGCCCGCGCCCCGCGCTCCGCGCGCGGACGCAGCAGTGCGCGCAGGGAGTCACCGAACCGGCGCTGCAGCAGGGCCCGTTCGCGCAGGTGCTCGCCGACGGTCAGGGCGGGTTCGAGGTCGGTGACCCCGGCCACGTTGGCCACCGCGCTGATCCGGCGCACCGCCGACAGCTGTTTCGGCAGCCGGGCCGCGCCGACGGTCGCGGTGCCCTCGGTGGCCTTCATCCGGCCGGTGAGCGCCAGCAGCAGACAGGTGCGGCCGGAGCCGGACGGCCCCTCCACCGCGATCAGCGCGCCGGGCCCGGCGTCCAGGGAGATCCCCCGGAACGCCCAGCCCCGCGGGCCCTTGAGCCCGAGGCGCTCGGCCGTGACAGGTACGCCGTGCACAGGTTCCCCCCTGCTCTTCCTTCGGAAATTTTTTGAACTGACTGGTCAGTGCAAAAACTACTCCGAACCTGTGATCGAAGCAAAAGCCCAGGTCGGAACGGATTGTCAGTGCCATACCTCACGATGGGCACATACGGCACCCCGTGTGAGGGCGCCGTCACTCAGACGACAGGAGGTTCGTCATGGCCAACTCGTCAGCGTCCGCCGCCCACCGGCGCCGCGCCACCGGCCCTGCCCCCTCACTGACCGGCCCGGCGAGCGATGTGCACCCCGTGCTCCGCCGGGCCACGGCCCCGCCCGCCGCCCTCGACCTGCTCACCCAGGCCCGCGCCGCCCTCGACGAGGCCGAACTGCTCGACACCCCCAACGAGCGCTACGCGACCGCCCACCTGGCCGCCCTGCGTACCGCCGCCGCCGTACTCGCCGCCCGCGCCCGCCCCGAGACCTCGCCCCGGCGCCGGGCCAGGATCCGCAGCGCCTGGGAGGTGCTCCCCGAGGTCGCGCCCGAGCTCGCCGAGTGGAGCGCGCTGTTCGCCTCCGGCGCCGCCCGCCGGGCCCGTGCCGTGGCCGGCATCCAGGGCGCGGCGGGCCGCCGGGACGCCGACGACCTGATACGCGACGTGGCGATGTTCCTCCGTATCGTCGAGCGGATGCTCGTCCTCCAGCCGGTGCTGCCGCAGCCGCGCCGCCAGGACGGGGAGCGGCCCGCCGGCGACCCGGGAAGGGAGCTGCCCGACGCGGGATGACCAGGCAGGTGACCAGGCTGGGCGGCATGGGCAACAGGCGGCGGAGGCGATAGGGCGAAGGCGGCGGAGGCAATAGGGTGGAGAGCGCCTGAAGCCTTCCCGCCTCCCGCACCCCGGGCCGGGCAGGCACCCCGTTCGCGCCGCCGGGCAACAGGCGGTGCCGCGCCGAGGAGTCAACTGCCGTGCCGGACCCCACTCGACCCCGCGCTTCTCTCCGTACCGCCGTGGTCTGGGAGGTTCTTCAGGACGCCCTCGACCGCCGGGTCAAGGCCACCGGCCGGGACGCGCTGGACGTCCTGGACACCGGCGGCGGCAGCGGCAACTTCGCCGTCCCCCTGGCCCGCCTCGGCCACCGCGTCACCGTCGTCGACCCGAGCCCCAACGCCCTGTTCGCGCTGGAGCGCCGGGCCGCCGAGGCCGGCGTGGCCGACCGGGTCAAGGGCGTCCAGGGCGACGTCCTCGGCCTGTTCGACGTGGTCGAGCGCGGCGCCCACGACGTGGTCCTCTGCCACGGCGTCCTGGAGCACGTCGACGACCCGGCCGAGGGCGTGCGCAACACGGTGGCCGCGCTGCGCTCCGAGGGCGTCCTCAGCCTCCTCGCCGCCGGGCTCGGCGGAGCCGTGGTCGCCCGCGCCCTCGCCGGCCACTTCACGGAGGCCAAGCAGGCCCTGGAGGACCCCGAGGGGCGCTGGGGCAGCGGTGACCCGATGCCGCGCCGCTTCACCGCCGAGCAGCTCACCGGCCTGGTCGAGGGTGCGGGCCTGGCCGTGACCGCCGTGCACGGCGTGCGGGTCTTCGCCGACCTGGTCCCCGGCGTCCTGGTGGACACCGAGCCGGGCGCCCTGGACGCCCTCCTCAAGCTGGAGGCCGCCGCGGCCGAGCTCCCCGCCTTCCACGCCGTCGCGACCCAGCTGCACGTGCTCGGTGAGACACCGGGTGCCACCGGGGTCTGAGACTCTCCTGGGCCGAGCCCGCTGATCAGGGGCTCGACAGCGGATGGAGTACGCCACAGGCCCCCCGATCGAGGGGTTTGCGCCGTATGATCGAGGGAGACCAACCCGGCATGACGGGTCGGCTCCCGGGGAATGGAAGCCTCAGCGAGCCGGGACTGCCATGGCGGGTTCCGGTTGGCCAATTGGCCTAGAGGGGCGGGTTTCACGGGGGCGATTCCCTGCCTATCCTGAAGGGACCCCCCGGGTCGCCCCGGCGACTGCACGATGAGGAGGACGCCGTGCCGCTCTCGGAGCACGAGCAGCGAATGCTTGAGCAGATGGAGCGAGCGCTGTACGCCGAAGACCCCAAGTTCGCGACAGCGCTTGAGGGAAGCGGCCTGCGGACGTACACCCGGCGCCGGGTCTACCAGTCGGTGGCCGGCTTCCTCGTGGGTATCGCGCTCCTCATCGCCGGAATGGTCGTCCAGCAGGTCTGGGTCAGCGTGGTGGGCTTCCTCGTCATGCTCGGCTGTGCGGTCCTCGCCGTCACCGGCTGGCGCAAGGCCCCCAAGCCCGGCGAGCAGCCCGCGGCAGGGCCGCAGGCCCGCCGCCAGGGTCGGCCGAAGCGGTCCGTGATGGACCGCATCGAGGAGCGGTGGCAGCGCCGCCGTGACGAGCAGGGCCACTGACGGCTTCGCCGGAGGGGCCGACAGGCCTGGCAGAGCGTGACTGAGGGGTGACCGTCACCGGACGGTCACCCCTCAGTCGTCGCCGAGCGCCGAGCCATCGCCGCGGACCGGCGGGGGTTGTTCGCGCAGTTCCCCGCGCCCCCAAAAGAGAAAGACCTGGTTGCGGGCAGGCGTGCCGCAGGGCGGCACGGGTGGGCGCGGCGGCACCCGGCAAGCGCCGGTGAGCGACCCCACCCCCCGGCGCCGGCCCCCTCAGCTCTCCTGCTCCGACGGCTTGCGCAGGGTCGGCCGGAGCGCCGCTGCCCGCTCCCGCAGCCGGGTCCAGGCTGCCGACGCCGCCCACACCGCGCGCACGCTCGACCGCGGAGCGAACAGGGCCCGCAGACGGGTGGGCACGCCGACCGTGCCGTTGAACGCGGCCGTCACCCGGCGGACGTCGTCCGCGAGGCCCGCCGTCGGCCGCGGCCGTGGCGCGTACAGCACCTGTTCGACCGCGTCCGCCACCCGGTGCACCGAGGCCCCGGTGGCCGGATCCAGGCTGCCGAGCCGGACGATCCGGGCAGCCGCGTTGCGCGGGGTCAGCGACTCGTCCGGGAGGATGCCGAAGTCCCAGGCCGTGTCGGTCAGTTCCAGCCAGACCGCCAGCGTGTGCGCCGCCATGCCCGCGGGCGTACGGTCGTGCGCCCCGAGCCGGCTCGCCCGCGCCCGCTGCCGGTACAGCAGCGGCGACAGCGGCACCGCCAGTACGGCGAGACCGCCGAGCGCCCACAGGGCCAGCTGCCACCACGGCGGGCCGCCGTCGCCGCTTCGCACCGTGGCCGCCGCGGACGGGTCGGCGCAGCCGCCCTGCTTGCGCATCTGCGGCGTGCAGCTCTCGCTCTGCGAGGCCGAGGCCGACGGCTCCGCCGAGGCGCCCTTGGAGGGCAGTGCCTCGTCCGGCACCGAGGAGCCGGGCGTCTGCGACACCGTGTACGACGGGGTGGTGCCCCGGGTCGGGGTCGGCTCGAAGCGGGTCCAGCCCACGCCCTCGAAGTACAGCTCGGGCCACGCGTGCGCGTCCTTCAGGCCCACCGACACCGTGCCGTCGGCCTGCGGGGTGCCCGGCGCGAAGCCCACCGCGACCCGGGCGGGAATGCCCAGCGTCCGGGCCATCGCGGCCATCGCGAAGGAGAAGTGCACGCAGAAACCGCGCTTCTGCTTCAGGAAGTTCGCGATCGCGCCCTCGCCCCGGCCGACCTCCACCTGGGTGTCGTACTGGAAGCCGCCCGTCACCGCGAAGTAGTCCTGGAGCTTGACCGCCTCCTCGTAGTGGTTCGCCGAGCCCGCGGTGACCTCCTTCGCCGTCTGCGCCACCACCGACGGCAGCGAGGAGGGCACCTTGGTGTACTCCTTCTCCATCGCCGCCGAGGCGTCCGGCGCCGAGGCCAGCTGCTCCGCCGTCGGCTGCACGTCGAGGCTGGTGACCTGGTAGGTCTCGCCGCGCGTGTTCTGCCCGTGGTCGCCGACGAGGGTCATCCCGACCGGCTCGTAGCGCCAGGTGCCGGGCACCTTCACCCCGCTCGGCGGGTACGGCATCGGCAGCCAGTCCTGGGCGTACCAGTCGGCGGCGGCGATCGTCGACTGCACCGTCGTCCGCTTGACGTCGGCGCCCAGCCCCGCCGGGGTCGGGAACCTGCCCGGCACACCGGTGATGTGCCGCTGGGCCGGCTTCCAGGTGGTGCCGTCGAAGTCGTCGAGGGACACGATCCGCAGGTACAGGTCGGAGACGTCGTCGCTGGTGGTCCGCACGGACAGCACCTGGCGGTCCTCGTCCACGTTGAGGCTGTCCCGCAGCGAGACCAGCGGGTTGACCGCGGAGATCGTGCCGCCGCTCCCGTCGCCCACGCCGACACCGGCCCCGGCGCCGTCCAGCAGGCCGCCCTGGATCGAGGGCATCACGAAGGGCACGAACAGGGCGACGCTCAGCACGGCGAAACCGATCCGGCGCCCGGTGCGCACCGGGGCCACCGCGCCGCTCTCCTGGCCGCCCGGGGTGCGCGCGGCCCCGCCGAACACCCGGCCCCACTGCGCGAGCCGGTCCCGGCCCTCGGCGAGCAGCAGCATCAGATAGCCGGCCGCCGCCACCAGGAACCACAGCCAGTCGGTCGGCCCGTCGGACAGCCCCGCCGCCACCGAGTACAGCGCGAGCAGCGGCAGCCCGGCCGGGGCCGCGCTGCGGAAGGTCACCGCGAGGGTGTCCACGACCAGTCCGACGACCAGCACCCCGCCGATCACCATCAGCCGGATCCCGGGCGTCAGCGGCGCGGGTATCGCGTACCGGCTGACGTCGTCCGAGCCCTGCTGGAGCAGGTCGCCGAGGTAGCGGAAGGTGTCCGGGCCGGGGATCACCCCGGCGATCGCGTGGCTCCGGGCGAAGACCACGGTCAGCATCAGCAGCGTGACCAGGGCCTGCGCGGCCACGGTCAGCGACCGGGCCAGCGGCACCCGCCGGGCGGCGGCGCCCACGCCCGTCTGCACCGCCAGCAGGAACGCCGCCTGGAACAGCCAGGTCGTCGGGGAGACCAGCGGCAGCAGGGAGCAGGACGCCATCAGCGTCGCCGCCGCCGCGGTGAGCGCGAGCCGGGCGCGTCCGCTCATCGCCATGCCTCCCCGCTCAGCGCGGCCGACCCGGTGCGCTCCCGGTCGGCCTGCCGCCACAGCTCGGCCACCGAGGCGCCGCGCTCCACGCTGACGGTCGTCCAGCCGGCCTCGCGCAGCATCCGCAGCCGCTCCTCGTACGCGTCGCCGGGAGCGGGCACGTCGGTCGGCTCCCTGACCCAGGTGTCCGGGTCCAGCACGAAGGCCACGGCACCGCCGCTGCGCTGGCGCATCTTCGCGGCCACCGTCGCCTGTTCCTCGTCGAGGTCGCCCAGGAAGGCCACCAGCAGCCCCTCGTTCCCGCCGCGCAGCACGTCGTAGGCGCGGGACAGGCCGGCGCCGTCCGAGTGGTCGATCACGGCCAGGGTGTCCATCATCAGCCCGGCCGCCTCCGCCGACTCCTGTCCCGTGCCCGCGAAACCGTCGGTGCCCTCGCCGGGCACCGAGCTGCCGGTGTCGGTCAACAGCCGGACCGAGAAGCCGCGTTCGAGCATGTGGACCAGGACCGAGGCGGCACCGGACACCGCCCATTCGAACGCCGAGTCCGGGCCCGCGCCCTCGTAGGCGCCGCCCCGGGTGTCGAGGAGGACCGTGCAGCGGGCGCGCTGCGGCTGCTCCTCGCGGCGCACCATCAGCTCGCCGTAGCGGGCGGTGGAGCGCCAGTGCACCCGGCGCAGGTCGTCGCCGTACCGGTAGCCGCGCGGGATCACGTCGTCCTCGCCGGCCAGGGCCAGCGAGCGCTGCCGCCCGTCGCCGTAGCCCTTCGCCTCGCCGCTGAGCCGGATCGGCGGCAGCGGCTCGACCTTCGGGATCACGGTCAGGGTGTCGAAGGTCGAGAAGGAGCGGGTCAGTTCGCACATGCCGAACGGGTCGGTCAGGCGCAGCTGGAGCGGGCCCAGCGGATAGCGCCCGCGCAGGTCCGAGCGGACCCGGTAGGACACCTCGCGCCGGCCGCCCGGCTCCACCCGGTCCAGGACGAAGCGGGGGCGCGGGCCGAGGACGTAGGGCACCCGGTCCTGGAGCATCAGCAGACCGGTGGGCAGCCGCGAGACGTTGTCCATCCGCAGATGGACCCGGGCCTCGCTGCCGGCCGGCACCCGCGCGGGGGAGAGCCGGCGGCTGCCCGACACCCGGTAGCGGGTGCGGTAGAGCACGACCACGCAGAGCAGCGGCAGCACGGCGAGCAGCAGCCCGACCCGGCGCAGGTCGGCCTGGCCGAGGATGTACGCGCAGATCACCGCCGCGATGCCGGCCGCGAGGAAGGACCGGCCGCGGGTGGTCAGCCCGGCCAGGGCCGTGCGGAGCCCGCCCGCCTCCTCGCGGCCGGCCTCCGCCGGGGCGGCCATCACAGACTCCGCGGGGGCTGCTGGGGATAGGCCGGCACGCCCCGGCCGAGACCGCCGAGGCCGGTCTGCTGCGGGGAGGCCGCGGGCACCGGGGTGGCCTGCAGGATCTCCTGGACGACCTGTTCCGCGGTGCGCCGGTTGAGCTGGGCCTGGGCGGTGGGCAGCAGCCGGTGCGCCAGGACCGCGACGGCGAGCGCCTGCACGTCGTCCGGCAGCGCGTACTCCCGGCCGCTCAGGGCCGCCGCCGCCTTCGCCGCGCGCAGCAGGTGCAGCGTCGCGCGCGGGGAGGCGCCGAGTCTGAGGTCGGGGTGGTTGCGGGTGGCGGCGACCAGGTCCACCGCGTACCTGCGGACCGGCGCGGCGACGTGGACCCCGCGCACGGCCTCGATCAGCTTCACGACGTCATGGGCGTGCGCGACCGGCTGGAGGTCGTCCAGGGGGTTGACCGCGCCGTGGATGTCGAGCATCTGCAACTCGGCCTCCACGCTGGGGTAGCCCACCGAGACGCGGGCCATGAAGCGGTCCCGCTGGGCCTCGGGCAGCGGGTAGGTGCCCTCCATCTCGACCGGGTTCTGGGTCGCCACCACCATGAACGGGCTGGGCAGTTCGTAGGTCTGCCCGTCGATGGTGACCTGCCGCTCCTCCATCGACTCCAGCAGCGCGGACTGGGTCTTGGGCGAGGCGCGGTTGATCTCGTCGCCGATCACGATCTGCGCGAAGATCGCGCCCGGCTTGAACTCGAAGTCCCGGCGCTGCTGGTCCCAGATGGACACGCCGGTGATGTCCGACGGCAGCAGGTCGGGCGTGAACTGGATGCGCCGCACCGTGCAGTCGATGGACCGCGCCAAGGCCTTCGCCAGCATCGTCTTGCCCACGCCAGGGACGTCCTCGATCAGAAGATGTCCCTCGGCGAGCAGCACGGTCAGCGAAAGCCGTACGACCTCGGGCTTGCCCTCGATCACACCCTCCACCGAACTGCGGACCCGCTCCACAGTGGCGGTCAGATCAGTGAGGCTCGCTCGATCGTCATAGGTCGTCACCCGGCCCTCCTCGGCCCGTTATTGCCCGGCCGGTGCGTCGTCTCGCACAACCGGCCCACCCCGAATCACGGACACCACGCGTGAATGGTTCCGCGCGACGTCTCACACCGCATTCTTGCTGCCGTTACCGATTCGTGTCACTCGCCTGTGGACAACTGCCCGCAGTATGTCGGTCTTACGGCCTTTCGACCGCCTATTCGACAGGGGGCCGACAGCTTACGGCGGGCCCGTTCCGGGGCGCACGGTCTGCTCGGCCGACCCGAGCGCGGCGCCGGAGCCGGGATCGATGCCAGGGGGCAGGGGCCGGGGTGGTGCAGGGGTGTGACGCGCCCGGACCGGGCCGAGGGGCGGCCCGGTCGGGCGGGTGGAGCTTCGGGGCGGCCGGTCAGGCCGGGTCGATCTCGCGCAGGAGGCCGCTGCGGACGTCGAAGACGAAGCCGCGTACGTCGTCGGTGTGCTGCAGGAACGGCGAGGTGCGCACCCGCTGCATGGACTGCCGGACGTCCTGGTCGACGTCCCGGAAGGACTCCACCGCCCAGGCCGGGCGCTGGCCGACCTCCATCTCCAGCTCGGTGCGGAAGTCCTCGGTGAGGGCCTCCAGACCGCAGCCGGTGTGGTGGATCAGCACGATGCTGCGGGTGCCGAGCTTGCGCTGGCTGATGGTGAGGGAGCGGATCACGTCGTCGGTGACCACACCGCCGGCGTTGCGGATGGTGTGGCAGTCGCCGAGTTGCAGGCCGAGTGCCTTGTGCAGGTCGAGGCGGGCGTCCATGCAGGCCACCACGGCCACGTGCAGCACGGGCCGGGCGTCCATGCCGGGGTCGGTGAAGGCGGACGCGTAGGTCCGGTTGGCGTCGACCAGGCGGTCCGTCACGGTGCCGTCCATGGTTATGGCGCCTTCGGATCCAGTGGGAACTGCTGCGGAAGTCGTCATAGTCATGACGTTACTGGTCACGCGCGTTCAGGGCCTGCTGTGAGAGGGGACAAAGAACGTCATCGTGGCTTGTTGTGAGCTAACCCACACGGAGGGCAAAACGCGTCCGCACGGGTGATTTCCGATGAATCCCCGTCCCGGCCGGGACGCCGTACGCGCCGCGCAGGCCGGTTGATTGACCGCGCGACACGGTGGACTAAAGTGACGCGAAGCGGGAGGCGAGGCTCTCCCCGCTGGTGAAATCCCCTGGAGACCCCGGCACTGTGCCCGGGCCGTCTCCCCACGTGCGCGGTGCGCGTACCGAGCGGGCGGGGACCCGGCGGTGCGTCCCCGTGCCGGAACTGAGAGGCCCCCTTGAGCCAGAGTCGACACGTCCCGGTGATGCTCCAGCGGTGCCTGGATCTGCTGGCACCCGCTCTGGAGCGGCCGGGCAGTGTGGTCGTCGACTGCACCCTCGGCCTCGGCGGCCACAGCGAGGCGCTGCTCACCCGCTTCCCCGAGGCCCGTCTGGTCGCCCTGGACCGTGACAAGGAGGCCCTGCGCCTGTCCGGCGAGCGGCTCGCCCCCTTCGGTGACCGCGCCACCCTGGTGCACGCCGTCTACGACGAGCTCCCCGCCGTACTCGACCGCCTCGGCATCGCGCGCGTGCAGGGCGTGCTGTTCGACCTCGGCGTCTCCTCCATGCAACTCGACGAGGCCGACCGCGGCTTCGCCTACGCCCAGGACGCGCCCCTGGACATGCGCATGGACCAGACGACCGGCATCAGCGCCGCGGAGGTCCTCAACACCTACCCGCCCGGTGATCTCGTCCGCGTCCTGTTCCAGTACGGCGAGGAGAAGCAGGCCAAACGGATCGTCTCGGCGGTCGTCCGGGAGCGCGAGAAGGAGCCGTTCACCAACAGCGCCCGGCTCGTCGAGCTGATCCGGGACGCGCTGCCGCAGGCCGCCAAGCGCACCGGTGGCAACCCGGCCAAGCGCACCTTCCAGGCGCTGCGCATCGAGGTCAACGGCGAACTCGCCGTACTGGAAAGGGCGATCCCGGCCGCCGTGAAGGCCCTCGCGGTCGGCGGACGGATCGCCGTGCTGTCGTACCACTCGCTGGAGGACCGCCTCGTCAAGCAGGTGTTCGCGGCCGGCGCCGCCACCACCGCGCCGCCCGGGCTGCCGGTCGTGCCCGAGCAGTACCAGCCCCGGCTCAAGCTGCTCACGCGCGGTGCCGAACTTCCCACCGAGGAAGAGGTCGCCGAGAACCGCAGGGCCGCTCCGGCGCGTCTTCGGGGAGCCCAGCGCATCAGGGAGGAAGCCGAGTGAGCGAGCGGGGTTCGCGGACCCACCGGAGGACGCGTGAGTAGGAAACCCGAGCTGCGCGGGCGGGCGGCCCGGCTCGCCCGGCTGTTTCCGGCCGGCCGTGCCCGCCAGGCCGCCCGCACCCCGTTCGTCCTGCTCGTCGTCCTGCTCCTCGGCGGCGGCCTGATCGGCCTGCTGGTGCTGAACTCGGCGCTCAGCGAGGGCTCGTTCAAACTCGACGACCTGCAGAAGCGGACGAAGAACCTCACCGACGAGGAACAGGCGCTGCAGCGGGACATCGACGCCTACTCCGCCCCCGACGCCCTCCAGCGCCGCGCCCGCGAACTCGGCATGGTCCCCGGCGGCGACCCGGTCTTCCTCGGTCCGGACGGCACCGTGAAGGGCGTCCCCAGCCCCGCCGCCCTCCGGCAGACCACCGTGCCGCCCGCCCCCGAGGCGCTCGGCACGCAGTCCGCCGGCGCGCCCGCACCGACGGTCTCCGACTCCGCGCCGGTGACCGCGCCCGGGGCGCCGGGGGCGACCCCCGCGCAGACAGCCACGCCGACGGCCACGCCGACACCCGACCCGGCCCTCACGCCCGGGACACTCCCGACCACGACCCCCGGCAGGTGACGGAAGTGCCAGACACTTCTGGAAACAGGCAGCCGCCGCGCCGCCGTGTGCCCGGCCCCGCCAAGCCGCCCCGCCCCCGGGACCCCAGGGGTGCCGTCCGGAGCCGGTCCGCCCCCGGTCCCGGCGCCCGCCCGGTGCGCCGCCCGGGCGGACCGCGCCCCCCGGCCGCACCCCCGCTGCGCCTCGGCAGCCCGCGCCCCCGGCTGCGCATGGTCGGCCTCGCCCTGACCCTGGTGCTGATGGTCTTCGTCGGCCGCCTGCTCCAGGTCCAGGCCGTCGACGCCAGCGCCTACGCGGCGAAGGCCGAGCAGAACCGCTACGTCGTGCACACCCTGGCCGCCGAGCGCGGCGGGATCACCGACCGCAACGGCGTGGCACTGGCGATCAGCGAGGACGCGTACGACATCACCGCCGACCCCACGATGTTCACCAGCAAGCAGCTCAAGGTGAACGACGGCCCCGAGCAGGCCGCCGCGCTGCTCTCCCCGATCCTCGGCAGGAACCAGGCCGACCTCGTCAAGCTGCTGAGGCCGCAGAACAAGGACCTGCGCTACGTCCGGCTCGCCACCCGGCAGACCCCGCAGGTCTGGAAGCAGATCAAGGACCTGAAGTCGGCGCTCACCACCAAGGCCGAGACCGACAGCGGCACCGTCAACGTGCTGGCCGGCGTCTTCGCCGACCCGAGCAGCCAGCGCGTGTACCCCAACGGCGACCTGGCCGCCGGGATACTGGGCTGGGTCAACGCCGACGGCAAGGGCGGCGGCGGCATCGAGCAGCAGCTCGACAAGGAGCTGACCGGCAAGGACGGCAAGATCCGCTACGCCCAGTCCGGCGGCCGTGAGGTGCCCACCGCGGGCTCCACCGAGACTCCGGCCGTGCCCGGCTCCGACGTCGAGCTCACCATCGACCGGGACATCCAGTGGGCCGCGCAGAACGCCATCACCGAGCAGGTCAAGAAGTCGAAGGCGGACCGCGGCTACGTGGTCGTCCAGGACACGCAGACCGGGCAGATCCTGGCGATGGCCAACTCGCCCGGCTTCGACCCGAACGACCTCTCGACGGCCGACGCCGACGCGATGGGCAACGCGGCCGTCCAGGACGCCTACGAGCCCGGTTCCACCGCCAAGGTGATGTCGATGGCGGCCGTCCTGGAGGAGAACGCCGCCACCCCGCTCACGCACGTGGTGGTGCCCAACCGGCTGCACCGCGGCGACCGGCTCTTCAAGGACGACGTCGACCACGACACCTGGTACCTCACGCTCAACGGCGTGCTCGCCAAGTCCAGCAACATCGGCACCATCCTCGCCACCGGCCAGCTCGGCAGGACCCAGGAGCAGGCCAACCAGGTCCTCTACTCGTACCTGCGCAAGTTCGGCATCGGCAGCTACTCCGGGCTGGACTTCCCCGGCGAGACCAAGGGCATCCTGGCCGCTCCGAACAAGTGGTCGACCTCGCAGCAGTACACGATTCCTTTCGGTCAGGGCTTCTCCATCAACGCCATGCAGGCGGCCTCCGTCTACTCGACGATCGCCAACGGCGGGGTCCGCGTCGAGCCGACGCTGGTGCGCGGCGCCAAGGGTGCCGACGGCCGCTTCACCCCGGCCGTCCAGCCCCGGAAGACCCGCGTGATCAGCCAGAAGACGGCCAAGACCCTCGCCGAGATGCTGGAGTCCGTCGTGGACGACGAGCAGGGCACCGGCGCCAAGGCGGCCATCCCCGGCTACAACGTCGCGGGGAAGACCGGCACCGCCAACCGAGTGGATCCGGCCACCGGCAGGTACCGCGGCTACACCTCGTCGTTCGCCGGGTTCGCACCCGCCGACAAGCCCCGTATCACCGTCTACTGCGCCATCCAGAACGCCACCGCCGGCAGCTACTTCGGCGGCCAGATCTGCGGTCCGATCTACAAGCAGGTGATGGAGTTCGCCCTCAAGACCCTCCAGATCCCGCCGACCGGAGCCAAGGCGGCCGATCTGCCCGTCGACTACAAGCCCTGATCAGCGCCCCAGCACTTCGCACAGACCACCAGGAACGAGCTCGTGACAACGATCACCCCCGATCCCGGGAACCACGGGACGCCGCGCCCCTCGCTTCGCTCGCAGGAGGGTGCGCCCGGTACGCTCACCGCCGTGCCACACGCTGATCAGTCCCAAACCACCCAGAAGGGCGCTTCCGTGACATATCCGGGGCCGCCCAGGCCGGTTCAGGTCTCCGCAACACCCCTCGCGGAGCTCGCCGATCAGCTGGGTGCCGCCGAGCCGGAACCCGCGAAACGCACCGTCGACGTCACGGGCATCACCCATGACTCGCGCGCGGTCCGCCCCGGCGACCTGTACGCCGCCCTGCCGGGTGCCCGGCTGCACGGCGCCGACTTCGCCGCCCAGGCCGCCGGCCTCGGCGCGGTCGCCGTGCTGACCGACCCGACGGGCGCCGAGCGCGCCGCCGCGACCGGCCTGCCGGTCCTGGTCGTCGACGACCCGCGCGCGCGGATGGGCGAGCTGGCGGCGACCATCTACGGCCGCCCGGGCCGCGACCTGCTCCAGATCGGCATCACCGGCACGTCCGGGAAGACCACCACGGCGTACCTCGTCGAGGGCGGCCTGAAGACCACGCGCAGCACGGGTCTCATCGGCACCGTCGAGATGCGCATCGGCGACGAGCGCATCAAGTCCGAGCGCACCACCCCCGAGGCCACCGACCTCCAGGCCCTGTTCGCCGTGATGCGCGAGCGCGGGGTCGAGGCGGTCGCCATGGAGGTCTCCAGCCACGCCCTGGTCCTCGGCCGGGTCGACGGCTGCGTCTTCGACATCGCCGTCTTCACCAACCTCAGCCCGGAGCACATGGAGTTCCACTCCGACATGGAGGACTACTTCCGGGCCAAGGCACAGCTGTTCACCCCGGCACGCAGCAGACGGGGTGTGGTCAACGTCGACGACGAGTACGGCCGCCGGCTCGCCCGGGAGGCGTCCGTCCCGGTCGTCACCTACTCCGCGGAGGGCCACCCCGACGCCGACTGGCGGGCCGCGGACGTGCACATCGGCCCGATGGACTCGACGTTCACCGTGGTCGGGCCAGAGGGCGTGCGGATCGCCGCCAAGTCACCGCTGCCGGGCCCCTTCAACGTGGCGAACACCCTCGCCGCGATCGTCGCGCTCGCCGCCGCCGGGCTCGACCCGCAGACCGCCGCCGACGGCGTCGCCGCCGTGCCCGGTGTGCCGGGCCGCCTGGAGCGGGTGGACGCCGGTCAGCCCTACCTCGCGGTCGTCGACTACGCCCACAAGACGGACGCCGTCGAGTCGGTCCTGCGGGCCCTGCGCAAGGTCACCAAGGGCCGGCTGCACATCGTCCTCGGCTGCGGTGGGGACCGCGACCGGACCAAGCGGGCCCCGATGGGCGCCGCCGCGGCCCGGCTCGCCGACAGCGCCGTACTGACCTCCGACAACCCCCGCTCCGAGGACCCCCTCGCCATCCTCGCCACCATGCTCGAAGGCGCCGCCTCGGTGCCCGCCCACGAGCGCGGCGAGGTGCTCCTCTTCGAGGACCGGGCCGCCGCGATCGAGGCCGCCGTCGCCCGCGCGCACCCCGGCGACACCGTGCTGGTGGCCGGAAAGGGCCACGAGCAGGGCCAGGACATCGCCGGCGTGATCCGTCCCTTCGACGACCGCCAAGTGCTTCGCGAAGCTATCCAGAAGACCCAGGGATGAACTTGTGATCGCCCTCTCTCTCGCCGAGATCGCAGAAGTCGTCGGCGGGCAGACGCACGACATACCGGATCCGTCCGTCCAGGTCACCGGCGAAGTCGTCCGGGACTCCCGCGAGGTGGGGCCGGGCAGTCTGTTCGCCGCCTTCGTGGGCGAGCGCGTGGACGGCCACGACTTCGCCGCCCAGGTCGTCGAGCAGGGCGCGGTCGCCGTACTGGCGTCGCGCCCCGTCGGCGTGCCCGCGATCGTCGTGGACGACGTCCAGACCGCCCTCGGCGCCCTCGCGCGTCATGTCGTACGACGGCTCGGCGCGACCCTCGTGGCGCTGACCGGCTCGGCCGGCAAGACCAGTACCAAGGACCTCATCGCCCAGGTGCTGCGCACCAAGGCGCCGACCGTCTTCACGCCCGGCTCGCTCAACAACGAGATCGGACTGCCGCTGACGGCCCTGTCCGCCACCGAGGACACGCGGTTCCTGGTGCTGGAGATGGGCGCCCGCGGCATCGGCCACATCCGCTACCTCGCCGATCTGACGCCCCCGAGGATCGGCCTGGTCCTCAACGTCGGCACCGCCCACATCGGCGAGTTCGGCGGCCGGGAGCAGATCGCCCAGGCGAAGGGCGAGCTGGTGGAGGCGCTGCCCGCGGCCGAGGACGGCGGGGTCGCGGTCCTCAACGCGGACGACCCGCTGGTGTCGGCCATGGCCACCCGTACCAAGGCGAAGGTGGTCCTTTTCGGAGAGTCGGCCGAAGCGGACGTACGGGCCGAGAACGTACGACTCACGGACACGGGACAGCCCGCGTTCAGCCTTCACACACCCTCCGGTGCAAGCGATGTGACCATGCGCCTGTACGGTGAGCACCACGTGTCGAACGCGCTCGCCGCGGCCGCCGTCGCCCATGAGCTGGGCATGTCCGCGGAAGAGATCGCCCTCGCGCTCTCCGAGGCGGGCTCCCTCTCCCGCTGGCGTATGGAGGTCACCGAGCGCCCGGACGGCGTGACCATCGTCAACGACGCCTACAACGCCAACCCCGAGTCCATGCGAGCCGCGCTGCGCGCGCTCGCGGCCATGGGCACAGCCGCACAGGCAAGGGGGGGACGCACGTGGGCGGTGCTCGGCAAGATGGCCGAGCTCGGGGACGAGGCTCTCGCCGAGCACGACGCGGTCGGACGGCTCGCCGTCCGGCTCAATGTCGGCAAGCTCGTCGCCGTCGGGGGAGTGGAAGCCTCCTGGCTGCAACTGGGCGCATATAACGAGGGTTCGTGGGGTGAGGAGTCGGTGCACGTGTCCGACGCACAGGCGGCGGTCGACCTGTTGCGCAGCGAGTTGCGCCCGGGGGACGTCGTCCTCGTGAAGGCGTCACGGTCGGTGGGCCTGGAGAGCGTTGCGCAGGCGCTCCTCCAGACCGGTGCCGAGGGTGTTGATGCCCGATGATGAAGCAGATCCTCTTCTCGGGTGTCATCGGTCTCTTCCTGACGCTGATCGGCACCCCGCTGCTGATCAAGCTCCTCGCCCGCAAGGGCTACGGCCAGTACATCCGTGACGACGGCCCGCGCGAGCACGCCAGCAAGCGCGGTACGCCGACGATGGGCGGTATCGCCTTCATCCTGGCGACGGTCGCCGCCTACTTCCTGTCCAAGGTGATCACCGGCTACACCCCGACCTACTCGGGCGTGCTGGTGCTCGGCCTGATGTGCGGGATGGGCCTGGTCGGCTTCCTGGACGACTACATCAAGATCGTCAAGCGGCGTTCGCTCGGCCTGCGGGCCAAGGCGAAGATGGCCGGGCAGCTGATCGTCGGCATCTCCTTCGCGGTGCTCTCGCTTCAGTTCGCCGACGCCCGCGGCAACACCCCGGCCTCCACCAAGCTGTCCTTCATCACGGACTTCGGCTGGACCATCGGCCCGGTGCTGTTCGTGGTCTGGGCGCTGTTCATGATCCTCGCGATGTCCAACGGCGTGAACTTGACGGACGGTCTGGACGGTCTGGCCACCGGCGCCTCCGTGCTCGTCTTCGGCGCCTACACGTTCATCGGCGTCTGGCAGTTCCAGGAGTCCTGCGCCAACGCGACGACCCTGACCAACCCCAACGCCTGCTACGAGGTACGCGATCCGCTGGACCTCGCGGTCATCGCCTCCGCGCTGATGGGTTCCTGCCTCGGCTTCCTGTGGTGGAACACCTCGCCGGCCAAGATCTTCATGGGCGACACGGGTTCGCTCGCGCTCGGCGGTGTCCTGACGGGCCTGGCGATCCTCTCCCGCACGGAGCTGCTCGTCGCCATCATGGGCGGCCTGTTCGTCCTCATCACCATGTCGGTCGTCATCCAGGTCGGCTCCTTCCGGCTCACCGGCAAGCGCGTCTTCCGGATGGCACCACTCCAGCACCACTTCGAACTCAAGGGCTGGTCCGAAGTCCTTGTGGTGGTCCGCTTCTGGATCATCCAGGGCATCTGTGTGATTGTCGGACTCGGGCTCTTCTATGCAGGATGGGCAGCGGACAAGTGACCGACTGGCAGGGCAAGCACGTCACCGTCGCCGGGCTCGGCGTCTCCGGTGTCCCGGCGGCCAAGGTTCTCCACGCGCGCGGTGCGGTCGTCACGGTCGTCAACGACGGCGACGACGCACGCGCGCGTGAACAGGCCGCCGAACTGGAGGCCCTGGGCGTCACGGTCCGGCTCGGTGACGGCGCCACCCTGCCCAAGGGCACCGAACTGATCGTCACCGCGCCCGGCTGGAAGCCGGACAAGCCGCTGTTCACGGCGGCCCGCGCGGCCGGCATCGAGATCTGGGGCGACGTCGAACTCGCCTGGCGGCTCCGCGGCCGGGACGGCAGAAAGGCCGCCCCCTGGCTCGCCGTCACCGGCACCAACGGCAAGACGACCACCGTCCAGATGCTGGCGTCGATCCTGAAGGCCGCGGGCCTGCGCACGGCCGCCGTCGGCAACATCGGCGTCTCCCTGCTCGACGCGGTCCTCGGTGACGAGGAGTACGACGTCCTCGCGGTCGAGCTGTCCAGCTACCAGCTGCACTGGGCGCCCTCGCTGCGCGCCCACTCCGCGGCCGTGCTGAACCTCGCCCCGGACCACCTGGACTGGCACGGCTCCATGGAGGCGTACGCCAGGGACAAGGGCCGCATCTACGAGGGCAACCGGGTCGCCTGCGTCTACAACGTCGCCGACAAGCTCACCGAGGAGCTGGTGCGCGAGGCCGACGTCGAGGAGGGCTGCCGGGCCGTCGGCTTCACCCTCGGCACCCCGGGCCCCTCCCAACTGGGCGTCGTGGACGGGATCCTCGTCGACCGCGCCTTCGTCGAGAACCGGCAGAAGAACGCCCAGGAGCTGGCCGAGGTCTCCGACGTCAACCCGCCGGCCCCGCACAACATCGCCAACGCCCTCGCCGCCGCGGCCCTCGCCCGCGCCTTCGGGGTGCCGCCCGCGGCCGTACGCGACGGGCTGCGGGCCTTCACGCCGGACGCCCACCGCATCGCGCACGTGGCCGACGTGGACGGGGTCGCCTACGTCGACGACTCCAAGGCGACCAACACCCACGCGGCCGAAGCCTCGTTGGCGTCATATGAGTCGATCGTATGGATTGCGGGCGGTCTGGCGAAGGGCGCGACCTTCGACGAGCTGGTCGCCAAGTCGGCAAAGCGACTTCGCGGCGCGGTGCTCATCGGCGCCGACCGGGCCCTCATCCGGGACGCCCTCGCGCGACACGCGCCGGAAGTCCCGGTCGTCGACCTCGACCGGACCGACACTGGGGCGATGCTCGCGGCGGTCCAGGAGGCCCGGCGGCTGGCGGTCGAGGGCGACACGGTGCTCCTTGCGCCCGCCTGTGCCTCCATGGACATGTTCGCCAACTACAACCAGCGCGGTGACGCGTTCGCCCAGGCTGTTCGCGAACTCGGCGCCTGACCCGGCCGCCTGCCGGGCGACCTTGGGAGGGACGCGTGGGACGGTCGACGTTCAGCGGAGGCGTTGATGTCCGGTAGCCGCACCGGCCGCCCGCCCGTACAGCGGGCGGTCCGCCGCCCCGGCGCGCCCCGCGCCGGACGCGAGAACCCGCTGCGGCGGTTCTACCTGCGCGCCCACCGCGCCTGGGACCGGCCGCTGACCGCGTACTACCTGATCCTCGGCGGCAGCCTGCTGATCATCGTGCTGGGCCTGGTGATGGTCTACTCGGCCTCCCAGATCACCGCGCTGCAGATGTCGCTGCCCGGCTCGTTCTTCTTCCGGAAGCAGTTCCTGGCCGCCTGCATCGGCGGCGTGCTGCTCCTTGTGGCCTCCCGGATGCCGGTGAAACTGCACCGGGCGCTCGCCTACCCGATCCTCGCCGGCGCCGTCTTCATGATGGCCCTCGTGCAGGTCCCCGGGATAGGGATGTCCGTCAACGGCAACCAGAACTGGATCTCGCTCGGCGGCTCCTTCCAGATCCAGCCCAGCGAGTTCGGCAAGCTCGCCCTGGTGCTGTGGGGCGCCGACCTGATGGCCCGCAAACAGGAGAAGCGGCTGCTGACCCAGTGGAAGCACATGCTGGTGCCGCTCGTTCCGGTGAGCTTCCTGCTGCTCGGGCTGATCATGCTCGGCGGCGACATGGGCACGGCGATCATCCTCACCGCGATCCTGTTCGGCCTGCTGTGGCTGGCGGGCGCCCCGACCCGGCTGTTCGCCGCCGTGCTGTCCATCGCGGGCGTGCTCGGTGTGATCCTCATCAAGACCAGCCCCAACCGGATGGCCCGGCTCGCCTGCATCGGCGCCACCGAGCCGAGGAGCGGCGTCGCCGACTGCTGGCAGGCGGTTCATGGCATCTACGCCCTGGCCTCCGGCGGTCTCTTCGGCTCCGGCCTCGGTGCGAGTGTGGAGAAATGGGGACAACTCCCCGAAGCCCACACCGACTTCATCTTCGCCGTCACCGGTGAGGAACTGGGCCTGGCGGGGACGCTGTCGGTACTGGCCCTCTTCGCGGCTCTAGGCTATGCGGGTATCCGCGTGGCCGGACGCACGGAGGACCCCTTCGTGAGGTACGCCGCGGGAGGCGTGACCACCTGGATCACCGCCCAGGCGGTGATCAACATCGGTGCGGTGCTCGGTCTGCTGCCGATCGCCGGCGTCCCCCTCCCGCTGTTCTCCTACGGAGGCTCCGCCCTGCTGCCGACCATGTTCGCCATCGGGTTGCTGATCGCCTTCGCGCGCGACGAGCCCGGTGCGCGGGCGGCGCTTGCGATGCGGCAACCTCGCTTTGGTAGAAAGCGGGGAGCCGGGGGCCCTCAGGGGCCTCGGAGATGGAACACGATGCGACGGCGTGCCCCCGCGGCCCGCCCGTCCGGAGAGCGGTGAATTTCGGTGCATGTCGTACTCGCTGGTGGGGGGACCGCCGGCCACATCGAGCCCGCGCTCGCCCTCGCGGACGCCCTGCGCAGGCAGGACCCCACCGTGGGGATCACGGCCCTGGGCACGGAACGCGGCCTGGAGACCACGCTCGTCCCGCAGCGCGGCTACGAGCTGGCGCTGATCCCCGCGGTGCCGCTGCCCCGCAGGCCCACCCCCGAGCTGATCACCGTCCCCGGCCGGCTGCGCGGCACCATCAAGGCGGCCGAGCAGATCCTGGAGCGCACCAAGGCGGACTGTGTCGCGGGCTTCGGCGGCTATGTCGCCCTGCCCGCCTACCTCGCCGCCAAGCGCCTCGGCGTGCCGATCGTGATCCACGAGGCCAACGCCCGCCCCGGCCTCGCCAACAAGATCGGCTCCAGGTACGCCGCCAAGGTCGCCGTCTCCACCCCGGACAGCAAGCTGCGCGACGCCCGCTACATCGGCATCCCGCTGCGCCGCTCCATCGCCACCCTGGACCGCGCCGCCGCCCGCCCCGAGGCCCGCCACCGCTTCGGCCTGGACCCCAACCTGCCCACGCTGCTGGTCTCCGGCGGCTCCCAGGGCGCCCGCCGCCTCAACGAGGTCGTCCAGCAGGTCGCGCCCTGGCTGCAGCAGGCCGGCATCCAGATCCTGCACGCGGTCGGCCCGAAGAACGAACTGCCGCAGGTGCACCAGATGCCGGGGATGCCCCCGTACATCCCGGTAAGTTACCTGGACCGGATGGACCTCGCGTACGCCGCGGCCGACATGATGCTCTGCCGCGCGGGCGCGATGACCGTCGCCGAGCTCTCCGCCGTCGGACTCCCGGCCGCCTACGTCCCGCTGCCCATCGGCAACGGCGAACAGCGGCTGAACGCCCAGCCGGTGGTCAAGGCCGGCGGCGGCCTGCTGGTCGACGACGCGGAACTCACCCCGGAATGGGTGCAGCAGAACGTCCTGCCCGTGCTCGCCGACCCGCACCGGCTGTACGAGATGTCCCGCGCGGCGAGCGAGTTCGGCCGCCGGGACGCCGACGACCTGCTCGTCGGCATGGTGTACGAGGCGATCGCCTCAAGCCGGTAGGACCGTATGACGAAAGGCAAGTGAGCAGCGTGGCCGGACCGACCACCACCGCCGAACGCGGTGAACGCCAGCGGGAGTCGTCCGGCCCGCCGCTCGTCCGCCGGCTGCGGAACCGGCGCTTTCGCAGGATCGTCATCCTGGTGCTGTCCGTGCTGCTCCTCGGCTCCGGCTCCGTCTGGCTGCTGTACGGCTCCCCGTGGCTGCGCGTCCGCCATGTCTCCGTCTCCGGTACGGCCGTTCTGACCCCCGAAGAGGTCCTGGAGGCCGCCGACGTCCCCGTCGGGGCGCCGCTGGTCTCCGTGGACACCGACGGGATCGAGGCCCGGCTGCGCCGGAAACTGCCCCGCATCGACACGGTGGACGTGGTCCGTTCCTGGCCCCGCGGAATCGGGCTGAAAGTGACCGAGCGTACTCCCGTGCTGCTCATCGAAAAGGGCGGATATTTCACCGAAGTGGACCGGGAAGGCGTCCGGTTCGCCACGGTTTCGCGAGCGCCGAAAGGCGTCCCGGCGCTGGAATTGAGTCTGTCCCGGTCGGGTTCGGCCACCGCGAGCCTGCGCCGGTTCGGCACCGACCGGCTCGTGCGGGAGGCGGTCGACGTCGCGCGGGCCGTTCCGGCCGTCGTCCGCCGGGACACCCGGACCCTCAAGGTCCGTTCCTACGACGACATCTCGCTGGAGTTGGGCGGCGGCCGTGTCGTGGAGTGGGGCAGTTCCGAGAACGGCGCCGCGAAGGCGCGTACGCTCACCGCACTCCTGAAAGCCGCTCCGGGCGCCCGGCACTTCGACGTGAGTGTTCCCACCGCCCCTGCGTCATCGGCGAGTTGACGCACATCAGCGCAGGCCAGCACCCTGGTTGGGCACTGCTACGGCTGATCACATAGGGTGAAAAGAAAAACGGGAGGTTCGGCGTGTTCGTTGAACGGGCGCCACTTGTCGACTTAGTGTCCTGTTCAGAAGACTTCAAGGAACGGACACACTGGTAACCCTAAACTTCAACGTTAGGGTTCGGGTCGGCGCTACGGACCGTCCCAATCGGCATCTGCCGTCCCGCGCGGGCACCGTACGTGGACGGCAACGTAATTCGAGGCGAGAGGCCTTCGACGTGGCAGCACCGCAGAACTACCTCGCAGTCATCAAGGTCATCGGTGTCGGCGGCGGTGGTGTCAATGCCATCAACCGGATGATCGAGGTCGGCCTCAAGGGCGTCGAGTTCATCGCCATCAACACCGACGCACAGGCGCTGTTGATGAGCGACGCCGACGTCAAGCTCGACGTCGGCCGCGAACTCACCCGCGGACTCGGTGCCGGCGCCAACCCGGCCGTCGGCCGCAAGGCCGCCGAGGACCACCGCGAGGAGATCGAGGAGGTCCTCAAGGGGGCCGACATGGTCTTCGTGACGGCCGGCGAAGGCGGCGGCACCGGCACCGGCGGCGCGCCCGTCGTGGCCAACATCGCGCGCTCGCTGGGCGCCCTCACCATCGGCGTGGTCACCCGCCCGTTCACCTTCGAGGGCCGGCGCCGCGCCAACCAGGCCGAGGACGGCATCGCCGAACTCCGCGAAGAGGTCGACACCCTCATCGTCATCCCGAACGACCGGCTGCTGTCCATCTCGGACCGCCAGGTCTCGGTGCTCGACGCCTTCAAGTCGGCCGACCAGGTCCTGCTCTCCGGCGTCCAGGGCATCACCGACCTCATCACCACCCCCGGTCTGATCAACCTCGACTTCGCCGACGTCAAGTCGGTCATGTCCGAGGCCGGTTCGGCCCTCATGGGCATCGGCTCGGCCCGCGGCGACGACCGCGCGGTGGCCGCCGCCGAGATGGCGATCTCCTCGCCGCTCCTGGAGGCCTCCATCGACGGCGCCCGGGGCGTCCTGCTCTCCATCTCCGGCGGCTCCGACCTCGGCCTGTTCGAGATCAACGAGGCCGCCCAGCTGGTCAGCGAGGCCGCCCACCCCGAGGCCAACATCATCTTCGGTGCGGTCATCGACGACGCCCTCGGCGACGAGGTCCGGGTCACCGTCATCGCGGCCGGCTTCGACGGGGGCCAGCCCCCGGCCCGCCGGGACAACGTGCTCGGCTCGTCCTCGGCCTCCGCCCGCCGCGAGGAGCCCGCTCCGGCCCGGCGCGAGCCCGAGCGCCCCTCCTTCGGCTCGCTGGGCAGCGTGACCCCGAAGGAGGAGCCGGAGCCGGCGCCCGAGCCGGTGGCCGACATCCCGGTCGCCCCGCCGGTCCCGCCGTCCCGTTCCTACACGGACAGCGCGGCCGAGGAACTGGACGTACCGGACTTCCTCAAGTGATCCTTACGACGTGATAGGACAGCGCGAGACCGTGAGCGGCGCGCACTTCGTCTTCACCGACAGGTGGGGCGGGGTGAGCGCCGCTCCGTACGAGGAGCTCAACCTGGGCGGGGCGGTCGGCGACGACCCCGGCGTGGTACGGACCAACCGGGAGATCGCCGCCAAGTCGCTCGGCCTGGACCCCGGACTGGTGGTCTGGATGAACCAGGTCCACGGAAACGACGTCGCCGTCGTGGACGAACCCTGGGGAGACCGGCCGGTGCCCGAGGTCGACGCGGTGGTCACCGCGCGCCGGGGGCTCGCCCTCGCCGTGCTCACCGCCGACTGCACGCCGGTCCTGCTGGCCGACCCGGCCGCCGGGATCGTGGCCGCCGCCCACGCGGGCCGGCCCGGCATGATCGCCGGAGTCGTCCCCGCCGCCGTACGCGCCATGACGGAGCTCGGCGCCGACCCGGCCCGGATCGTCGCCCGCACCGGACCCGCCGTCTGCGGCCGATGCTACGAGGTTCCGGAGGCGATGCGCGCCGAGGTGGCCGCCGTCGAGCCGACGGCGCACGCCGAGACCAGCTGGGGCACTCCGGCGGTGGACGTGAGCGCCGGAGTGCACACGCAGCTCGCGCGCGCCGGAGTGCTCGACCGGGCGCAGTCGCCGGTGTGCACGCTGGAGTCGGGCGATCACTTCTCGTACCGGCGCGACCGCACCACCGGGCGGCTCGCCGGCTATGTGTGGCTGGACTGATGGGGCATGACGGACCGTAAGACGGAGATCGCCGCAAACCTGGCGAAAGTGGAGGAGCGCATCGCCGCCGCCTGTGCGGCGGCCGGGCGCAAGCGGGAGGAGGTGACCCTGATCGTGGTCACCAAGACCTACCCGGCGAGCGACGTGCGGATCCTGTCGGGGCTGGGGGTGCGCCACGTCGCCGAGAACCGGGACCAGGACGCGGCCCCCAAGGCCGCCGAATGTTCGGATCTCCCCTTGATCTGGCACTTTGTCGGTCAACTGCAGACCAATAAAGTGCGATCCGTGGTGGGTTACGCGGGCCTCGTGCAGTCCGTGGACCGCCCCAGGCTCGTGGACGCGCTGTCCAGGGAGGCGGTGCGGGCCGGGCGCGAGGTCGGCTGCCTCCTCCAGGTCGCGCTCGACGCGGGCGCGAACGGCCGGGGGGAACGCGGCGGCGTGGCTCCGGACGGAATCGAAGAGTTGGCCGCCCTCGTCGCCCGTTCGCCGGGACTGCGGCTCGACGGCCTCATGACCGTCGCTCCGCTCACCGGGGAGTATGCGGGGCGCCAACGCGCGGCGTTCGAGCGGTTGATGGATTTGTCGACCGACCTGCGCCGAGACCATCCGGCTGCGAACATGGTCTCCGCAGGGATGAGTGCGGACCTTGAGGAAGCCGTGGCCGCCGGGGCGACACATGTACGCGTCGGCACTGCGGTACTCGGAGTCCGCCCCAGGCTCGGGTAACGTCGCCAAGAAGTCGGACCACAGCAGAAAATATGGTCAATGCCGCCCCAAGGCGGTCACAACGACCTTGTGGATCGCGGGACTTGGCAGTCGTCACCGATCCACCACAGAGCGGAGGACTCAGAGCATGGCCGGCGCGATGCGCAAGATGGCGGTCTACCTCGGCCTCGTGGAGGACGATGGGTACGACGGCCGCGGATTCGACCCTGACGACGACTTCGAGCCCGAACTGGACCCGGAGCCCGAGCGGGACCACCGGCGGCACGAGCCGCCACACCAGTCCCACGGTTCACACCTGTCCCAAAGGGACGATTCGGTACGAGTGGTGCAACCGTCGCCCCCGCGCGAACCGGTGTCGCATTCCGCCGCGCTCCCCGCGGAATCGGGACGCCCGGCGCGCATCGCCCCCGTGGCGTCCATCACACAAGAACGCGCAAGCCTGGAGAAGAACGCACCGGTGATCATGCCCAAGGTCGTGTCGGAACGAGAGCCTTACCGGATCACCACGCTTCACCCCCGGACGTACAACGAGGCCCGTACCATCGGGGAACACTTCCGTGAGGGCACTCCGGTGATCATGAATCTGACTGAGATGGATGACACAGACGCGAAGCGACTTGTCGACTTTGCGGCCGGTTTGGTGTTTGGTCTTCACGGAAGCATCGAGCGGGTGACGCAGAAGGTGTTCCTGTTGTCGCCTGCTAACGTCGATGTCACGGCGGAGGACAAGGCCCGCATCGCAGAGGGCGGGTTCTTCAACCAGAGCTGAGACGCAAGACCGGTACCAGGCACGGAAACAGGGGAGAGGGAAAGCACGGATCATGAGCGTGTTCCTGGATGTGATCTACATCGCGCTGATGTGCTTCCTCATCGTGCTGATCTTCCGGCTGGTCATGGACTACGTGTTCCAGTTCGCCCGCTCATGGCAACCCGGCAAGGCGATGGTGGTCGTACTTGAGGCCACCTACACTGTCACCGATCCACCGCTCAAGCTTCTGCGGCGGTTCATCCCGCCGCTGCGTCTCGGGGGCGTGGCGCTCGACCTGTCCTTCTTCGTACTGATGATCATCGTCTACATCCTGATCGCGATCGTTGGTCGGCTGTGATGAGCGATGTGACCTACCGTCTTGCCGATGCCGACGACTACGTTGAGGTGAAGAGATGCCGTTGACCCCCGAGGACGTGCGGAACAAGCAGTTCACGACCGTCCGCCTCCGAGAAGGCTATGACGAGGACGAGGTCGATGCCTTCCTCGACGAGGTCGAAGCCGAACTGACGCGCCTGCTCCGCGAGAACGAGGACCTGCGCGCCAAGCTGGCCGCGGCCACGCGCGCCGCTGCCCAGAACCAGCAGAACATGCGCAAGCCTCCGGAGCCGCAGGACCAGGGCGGCATGCCCCAGCAGGGCGGAATGCCGCAGCAGGGCATGCCCCAGCAGGGTGGCATGCCGCAGCAGGGCATGCCCCAGGGCGGTATGCCGCAGCAGGGCATGCGAGGTCCCGGCGCTCCGGTGCCCGCCGGCATATCGGGCCCGCCGCAGCAGCAGATGGGTGGCCCCATGGGCGGTCCCCCGCAGCTGCCGAGCGGCGCCCCGCAGCTGCCGGCCGGTCCCAGTGGCCAGGGCGGTCCGCAGGGTCCCGGTCCGATGGGCCAGGGCCCGATGGGTCAGGGTCCGATGGGCCAGGGTCCGATGGGCCAGGGCATGGGCCAGGGTCCCGGCCCGATGGGTCAGGGCATGGGCCAGGGCCCCGGTCCGATGGGTCAGGGCATGGGCCCGATGGGTGGCCAGCCCCCCATGCAGCAGCAGATGGGCGGCCCGATGGGCGGCCCCATGGGTGGTCCGATGGGCGGCCCCGGTCAGGGCCCCGGTGGCGACAGCGCCGCCCGTGTCCTCTCGCTGGCCCAGCAGACCGCCGACCAGGCGATCGCCGAGGCCCGCTCCGAGGCCAACAAGATCGTCGGCGAGGCCCGCAGCCGCGCCGAGGGTCTGGAGCGCGACGCCCGCGCCAAGGCCGACGCGCTGGAGCGGGACGCGCAGGAGAAGCACCGCGTCGCCATGGGCTCCCTGGAGTCCGCGCGCGCCACGCTGGAGCGCAAGGTCGAGGACCTGCGCGGCTTCGAGCGCGAGTACCGCACGCGTCTGAAGTCGTACCTGGAGTCGCAGCTGCGTCAGCTGGAGACCCAGGCCGACGACTCCCTGGCGCCTCCGCGCACCCCGGCCGCGGCCTCCCTCCCGCCGTCCCCGACGCCCTCCATGGCCCCGGCCGGCGCGAGCGCCCCGTCCTACGGCGGCAACCCGTCCATGGGCGGCCCCTCGATGGGTGGCCCGTCGATGGGCGCCCCGTCCCCCGCTGCCCCGTCCTACGGCGGCCAGCAGCAGATGACGCCGGCGATGACCCAGCCGATGGCGCCGGTACGCCCGCAGGGCCCCTCTCCGATGGGCCAGGCGCCGTCCCCGATGCGCGGCTTCCTGATCGACGAGGACGACAACTGACGCCGGGCGCGTAACGCGCGCGTAGCCGTCGGCAGAGCATCAAAGGGCGGGGCCCCGGATTCCGATCCGGGGCCCCGCCCTTTTTACGCGGGTTGCGTCCCACCCCGCTTCCCAGCTGCGCTCTCCGCGCCCCCACCCCCACCAAGGGGCGCGGGGAACCGCGCACGCTCACGGTCCCGACCCGCGGACGTGAGGGGCTGGTGCCTCCGAAGGGGCGCGGGGAACCGCGCACGGCGGCTGCTCCGGCCCGCACCCATGAGAAGGGGCCCGATCCCCACCATGGAGACCGGGCCCCTTCTCGGACAGTCCGGCGGCTACGCCTTGCGCAGGCGGAACGTCAGCGAGAGCCCCTCGTCGGTGAAGGGAGCGCCGTAACCGTCATCCCCCTCGCCCTGCGAGAAGTCGGTCGCCAGCACCTCGTCGGCGATCAGCGCGGCATGCTCCGCCAGCGCCGCGATCACCGCCGGGTCGGTCGACACCCACCTGAGCGCGATCCGGTCGGCCACATCCAGCCCGCTGTTCTTGCGCGCCTCCTGGATCAGCCGGATCGCGTCCCGGGCGAGCCCGGCCTGCCGCAGCTCCTCCGTGATCTCCAGGTCGAGCGCCACGGTCGCACCGGAGTCCGACGCCACCGACCAGCCCTCACGCGGCGTCTCCGTGATGATCACCTCGTCCGGCGCCAGTGTCACCGTCTCGCCCTCGACCTCCACCGACGCCGTGCCCTCGCGCAGCGCCAGCGACAGTGCGGCGGCGTCCGCCGCGGCGACCGCCTTGGCGACCTCCTGCACCCGCTTGCCGAACCGCTTGCCCAGCGCCCGGAAGTTGGCCTTCGCGGTCGTGTCGACCAGCGAGCCGCCCACCTCGGAGAGCGACGCCAGCGAGGAGACGTTCAGCTCGTCGGTGATCTGCCCGTGCAGCTCCGGGTCGAGCGCGTCGAAGCCGACCGCCGCGACCAGCGCCCGGGACAGCGGCTGCCGCGTCTTGACGCCCGACTCCGCGCGCGTGGCCCGGCCCAGCTCCACGAGGCGCCGTACCAGGACAATCTGCCTGGACAGCTCCGGGTCGATCGCGGACAGGTCCGCCTCCGGCCAGGACGACAGGTGCACCGACTCCGGGGCGCCCGGGGTCACCGGCGCGATCAGGTCCTGCCACACCCGCTCGGTGATGAACGGGGTCAGCGGGGCCATCAGCTTGGTGACCGTCTCCACCACCTCGTGCAGCGTGCGCAGCGCGGCCTTGTCGCCCTGCCAGAAGCGGCGCCGCGAACGGCGGACGTACCAGTTGGACAGGTCGTCGACGAACGCGGAGAGCAGCTTGCCGGCGCGCTGGGTGTCGTACGCCTCCAGCGCCTGCGTCACCTGGTCGGTGAGCGCGTGCAGCTCGGAGAGCAGCCAGCGGTCCAGGACCGGGCGGTCGGCCGGCGCGGGGTCCGCCGCGGACGGCGCCCAGCTCGACGTACGGGCGTACAGCGCCTGGAAGGCGACCGTGTTCCAGTACGTCAGCAGCGTCTTGCGGACGACCTCCTGGATCGTGCCGTGCCCGACCCGGCGGGCCGCCCACGGGGAGCCGCCGGCCGCCATGAACCAGCGCACCGCGTCCGCGCCGTGCTGGTCCATCAACGGGATCGGCTGCAGGATGTTGCCCAGGTGCTTGGACATCTTGCGGCCGTCCTCGGCGAGGATGTGGCCCAGGCAGACCACGTTCTCGTACGACGACCGGTCGAAGACCAGCGTGCCGACCGCCATCAGCGTGTAGAACCAGCCGCGGGTCTGGTCGATCGCCTCGGAGATGAACTGCGCCGGGTACCGGCTCTCGAACAGCTCCTTGTTCTTGTACGGGTAGCCCCACTGCGCGAACGGCATCGAACCCGAGTCGTACCAGGCGTCGATGACCTCCGGCACGCGCGTGGCCGTCTTCGCGCACTGCGGGCACGGGAAGGTGACCTCGTCGATGAACGGGCGGTGCGGGTCGAGATCCGACTGGTCGGTGCCGGTCAGCCCGGTCAGCTCCGCGCGGGAGCCGACCACGGTGAGGTGCTCGTCCTCGCAGCGCCAGATCGGCAGCGGGGTGCCCCAGTAGCGGTTGCGGGACAGCGCCCAGTCGATGTTGTTGTTCAGCCAGTCCCCGTACCGGCCGTGCTTGACCGTCTCCGGGAACCAGTTCGTCTTCTCGTTCTCTTCGAGGAGGCGGTCCTTGATCGCCGTGGTGCGGATGTACCAGGACGGCTGCGCGTAGTAGAGCAGCGCGGTGTGGCAGCGCCAGCAGTGCGGGTAGCTGTGTTCGTACGGCAGGTGCTTGAAGAGGAGGCCGCGCTGCTTGAGGTCCTCGGTGAGCCGTTCGTCGGCCTTCTTGAAGAAGACGCCGCCGACCAGCGGCACGTCCTCCTCGAAGGTGCCGTCCGGGCGGACCGGGTTCACCACCGGCAGGCCGTAGGCGCGGCAGACCTTCAGGTCGTCCTCGCCGAAGGCGGGGGACTGGTGGACCAGGCCCGTACCGTCCTCGGTCGTGACGTATTCGGCGTTGACGACGTAATGCGCCGGTTCCGGGAACTCAACCAGCTCGAACGGACGTTGATAGGTCCAGCGCTCCATTTCGGCGCCGGTGAAGGTCTGGCCCGTGCTCTCCCAGCCCTCGCCGAGCGCCTTGGCGAGCAGCGGCTCGGCGACGACGAGCCGCTCCTCGCCGTCGGTGGCGACGACGTAGGTGACCTCCGGATGCGCGGCGACCGCCGTGTTGGACACCAGGGTCCACGGGGTGGTCGTCCACACCAGGAGCGCGGCCTGGCCGGCGAGCGGACCGGAGGTGAGCGGGAAACGGACGTACACGGAGGGGTCGACGACCGTCTCGTAGCCCTGCGCCAGCTCGTGGTCGGACAGGCCGGTGCCGCAGCGCGGGCACCAGGGGGCGACGCGGTGGTCCTGGACCAGCAGACCCTTGTCGAAGATCGTCTTCAGCGACCACCAGACCGACTCGATGTACTCGGGGTCCATGGTCACGTAGGCGTCGTCCAGGTCGACCCAGTACCCCATGCGGGTCGTCAGCTCGGAGAACGCGTCGGTGTGCCGGAGCACGGACTCCCGGCACCTGGCATTGAACTCGGCGATGCCGTACTTCTCGATGTCCGGCTTGCCGCTGAAGCCCAGCTCCTTCTCGACCGCCAGCTCGACCGGCAGGCCGTGGCAGTCCCAGCCGGCCTTGCGGGCCACGTGGTAGCCGCGCATGGTGCGGAAGCGGGGGAAGACGTCCTTGAAGACGCGCGCCTCGATGTGGTGGGCGCCGGGCATGCCGTTGGCGGTGGGCGGGCCCTCGTAGAACACCCACTCGGGGCGGCCCTCGGACTGCTCCAGGGTCTTGGCGAAGATCTTCTGCTCGCGCCAGAAGTCGAGCACGGCGTGCTCGAGGGCGGGCAGGTCGACCTGTGCGGGCACCTGGCGGTACGTCGGCGCTGTCATCTGCGAGCTTCCTCCAACGGACTTGCTGCCTTCCGTCGGAGGGACGAGAGCCGGTCTTCCCGGACGCCGTGTGCGGCGCGCTCCCGCGGTACCACCCTCCTTGGCCCGCCGGACGCCGTACGCGCCGGTGAGCCCCCTCATTGGGGTCGCGAAACCGGCTCTACTGACCCTGGCAGGGCTTTCTTCCGGCGGCTCCGGGGTGATCTTCGCGTCGCGCTCGCCCCCGGGCTTCCACCGTCCCCGGGTCGCTCTGGGCTGCGTACGCCGCTACTCGTCCCCATCCACGCTTCTCGCTGCGCCCAGTGTACGGCGCCGCACGGACAGCGGCCGACCCGTTTTCCGGGCGCCGCCGGGGCCGGGCGGTCCACCTGCGGAGATGACCCGAATGGCGCGGTACGCGTGTTCGCATCCTGGGATGTCCGGCCCGGCGGATTACCGCGCGGGGAGCTGGGCACAACGGATGCATACCTGCTGCGTGGGGGGCGCGGGGCGGGCGGATCGGGCGGCGTGCCCCGTTGCCGCGGGACTCAAGTCGATTTATCGTCCCAGCACGATTCGCGTGCAAGATCACAATATGTGAAGGGGTCGCTGCCATGGTGGCGAAGAAGACCGCGGGGGGCAGCGGAGACAAGGGCACGCACGCGACAGCGGCGGCGGCTCCTTCCAGGAAAACACCAGGTGAGAAGGGGTCCGCCGAGAAAGAGGCCGTAACGAAGGCGGTAACGAAGGCGCCGGTGGCGAAGGCGGCCGGGAAGAAGGCCGCCACCAGGAAGGCCGACGGGGCGAAGTCGGCGAAGGCGGAGAAGAGCGCGTCCAGGGCCGCGGCGACGAAGACCGCGGCGGCTAAGAGCACGGCCAAGAAGAGCACGGCCAAGAAAGCGGACGCGGCGCGGGCCGCGAAGCAGACGGGAGCCACGACGGTGGTTGCGAAGAAGACTCCTGGCACGGCCAGGGCGGCGGACACCGCCGTCCCCAAGGCACGGGTCGCCACGGCGGCTGCGGGCGAGCTCGCGGTGCGTCCCGGCGAGGACCCGTGGACGCCGGAGGAGGTCGAGGACGCGCGCACCGAGCTGACGGCCGAGGCGATGCGGCTGCGCGCCGAGCTCGACGCGTCCGAGAGCTCCCTGGCCGGGCTGATGCGGGACTCCGGGGACGGCGCCGGTGACGACCAGGCCGACACCGGCACCAAGAACATCACCCGCGAGCACGAACTGGCCCTGGCCGCCAACGCGCGCGAGATGCTCGAACAGACCGAGCGCGCCCTGCAGAAGCTCGACGCGGGCACCTACGGCCTCTGCGAGAACTGCGGGAACGCCATCGGCAAGGCCCGGATGCAGGCCTTCCCGAGGGCCACCCTGTGCGTGGAGTGCAAGCAGAAGCAGGAACGCCGCTACTGAGCATCGGGGTCCCCTGGGGCGTGCCGTAGTCTCGTCCCGAGGCAGGCACCTAGGTTGAGGGACTCACGTGGCAGAGGCGGAACGCATCATCGGTACGCCGGGCACCCCGGACGACGGCGGCGAGCGGACGGCGGCGCCCGACGCGTCCGGTGCGTCCGGTGCGGATCAGCAGTCCACCGTGGACCGGCGGCCCGGTCGCGGGCGCCGGATCGCCGTGCTGTTCGCGGTGGCCGCCTTCGCGTACGCCCTCGACCTGGTCAGCAAGATGATCGTGGTCGCGAAGCTGGAGCACCACGCGCCGATCGAGGTCGTCGGCGACTGGCTGGAGTTCCACGCGATCCGCAACCCGGGTGCGGCCTTCGGCTTCGGCGGCGCCTTCACGATCATCTTCACGCTGATCGCGGCGGCCGTGATCGTCGTGATCTTCCGGCTGGCGCGCAAGCTGTACAGCTTCCCCTGGGCGGTCGCGCTCGGCCTGCTGCTCGGCGGCGCGCTCGGCAACCTCACCGACCGGATCTTCCGCTCGCCGGGGATCTTCGAGGGCCAGGTCGTCGACTTCATCGCGCCCAAGGACTTCGCGGTGTTCAACCTGGCCGACTCGGCGATCGTCTGCGGCGGCATCCTGATCGTGCTGCTCTCCTTCCGCGGCCTGGACCCCGACGGGACCGTCCACAAGGACTGAGGCCCGCAGAGGAGCCTCCGGGGGCTTGCGTACGGTGCTGCCGGCGGTGTCCGGCATACTCGACGGGTGAGCACGATTCCCGAGATCCGAACCCTGCCCGTGCCCGACGGCCTGGAGGGCGAGCGCGTCGACGCCGCCATCTCCCGCATGTTCGGCTTCTCCCGCACCAAGGCGGCCGAGCTGGCCGCGGCAGGCAAGGTCCAGGTCGACGGCTCGGTGGTCGGCAAGTCCGAGCGGGTGCACGGCGGGGCCTGGCTGGAGGTCGAGATGCCGGGGGCGCCCGCGCCCGTGCAGATCGTCGCGGAGCCCGTCGAGGGCATGGAGATCGTGCACGACGACGATGACGTGGTCGTGATCGTCAAGCCGGTCGGCGTGGCCGCGCACCCCTCGCCGGGCTGGACCGGCACGACCGTGATCGGCGGGCTCGCCGCCGCCGGCTACCGCATCTCCACCTCCGGCGCCGCCGAGCGCCAGGGCATCGTGCACCGCCTCGACGTCGGCACCTCCGGCCTGATGGTGGTCGCCAAGTCGGAGCGGGCGTACACGTCGCTCAAGCGCCAGTTCAAGGAGCGCACGGTCGACAAGCGCTACCACACGCTCGTGCAGGGCCATCCCGACCCGACCAGCGGGACCATCGACGCCCCCATCGGCCGTCACCCGCAGCACGACTACAAGTGGGCGGTCACCGCCGAAGGCAAGCCCTCGGTGACCCACTACGACCTCATCGAGGCGTTCCGCTCGGCCTCCCTGCTCGACGTGAAGCTGGAGACCGGCCGCACCCACCAGATCCGCGTCCACATGGCCGCCCACCGCCACCCCTGCGTCGGCGACCTCACCTACGGCGCCGACCCGACGCTCGCCAAGCGGCTGCACCTGACCCGCCAGTGGCTGCACGCCGTCCGCCTCGGCTTCGAGCACCCCGCGGACGGCGAGTGGGTCGAGTTCGCCAGCGAGTACCCGGCCGACCTGCAGCAGGCGCTCGACCAGGTCCGCGAGGAGACCTACGGATGAGCACGCGCGCGTACGCGGTCCGGGTCGCCGAGGATCCCGCCGACCTGGAGGCGTGCTTCGCCGTCCGCAAGCAGGTCTTCGTGGTCGAGCAGGGCGTCCCCGAGGACCTGGAGTACGACGACTACGACCCCGTCGCGGTGCACGTCCTGGCGGTCCGCGAGGACGGCGTACCGCTCGGCACCGGCCGGTTGCTCTACGGCGAGCAGGCCGCGGCCAAGACCGGCAACGACCTGTCCCTGGGCTCCCTGGGCCGGCTCGCGGTCTCCGCGGAGGCCCGCGGCCTCGGCGTCGGCGTCGCCCTGGTCCGCGCCATCGAGGAGGCCGCACGCGCGCGTGGCCTGGCCGCGGTGGACCTGCACGCGCAGACCCACGCACTGGGCTTCTACGAGCGGCTGGGCTACGAGCCGTACGGCCCGGAGTACGAGGAGGCGGGCATTCCGCACCGGGGGATGCGCCGGGTTCTGTAGCCGGCATGGCACGCTTGAGGCCCGCTGTGTGATCGTCTACACCCGGAGCGCTGGCCGTGGATCAGTTGGCCCTGTTGTTCGTGCTGCTGCTCGGGGCCCTGGTGAGTGTTCCGGTGGGGGACCGGTTCGGACTGCCGGCGCCCGTGCTGATGACGTTGTTCGGGATCGTCCTCGCGGTCGCCGACTTCGTGCCGAACGTGAAGATCCCGCCCGAGCTGATCCTGCCCGGCCTGCTGCCGCCGCTGCTCTACGCGGCCGTCCGGCGGACCTCCTGGCGGCAGTTCGCGGCCAACGTCAGACCGATCTTCCTGCTCGCCGTCGCCCTGGTCTTCGTCACCACGCTGTGCGTGGCCGTCGTCGCCAACGCGATCGTGCCCGGGCTGCCGATCGCCGCCGCGATCGCGCTGGGTGCGCTGGTCGCCCCGCCCGACCCGGTCGCGGCGACCGCCGTCGCCGGACAGCTCGGGCTGCCGCGCCGGCTGGTGTCGATCCTGGAGGGCGAGGGCCTCTTCAACGACGTCACGGCCATCGTGCTCTACCACGTGGCCATCGCGGCCGTCGTCAGCGGCGCGTTCTCGCCCTGGCGGGCCGGGCTGGACTTCCTGCTGTCCGCCGTGGTCGCGGTCGCCGTGGGCCTGGTGCTGGGCTGGGGCGCGAACAAGCTGATGGACATCCTCGGCGACGCGACCCTCCAGATCGGCCTGACCCTGATCGTCCCGTACGCCTCCTACGTCATCGCCGAGGAGCTGCACGGCTCCGGCGTCCTCGCCGTGCTCACCACCGCCCTGTTCATCGCCGAGTACGCCACCGACGCCGACGACGTCATGACCCGGCTCGCCGGATACACCTTCTGGGACATCGTCGACACGCTGGTCACCGGCGTCGCGTTCGGGCTGATCGGCCTGGAGCTGCACAACGCGATCCGCACGGCGTCCGGCCGCTGGGGCGAGCTGCTCGGCTGGGCCGCCGCGATCGTGGGCGTGGTGGTCGTGGTGCGGCTGGTCTGGCTGCTGCCCGCCACCTGGCTGACCAAACGGCTGCACGCCCGGCGGGACTACGACGAGGAGATCCCGACCAGCTGGCGGGAGACCGTCGTGATGTGGTGGTCCGGGATGCGCGGGGTGGCGTCGGTGGCGCTGGCCCTGGCCATCCCCCTGACGACCGACGACGGATCCCCCTTCCCGGACCGCGACGAGATCGTCTTCATCGCCTTCGGCGTGATCATGGCGACGCTGGTCCTCCAGGGGCTGACCCTGCCGTGGCTGGTGAAACGGCTCGGGGTACGGGCCGACACCGACCGCGAGAAGGAGATCGAGAAGGAGCTGGCGGTACGGGCGGCGAAGGCGGCACGGCGGCGCCTGAAGGAGATCGAGCAGGTCGAGGACCTGCCCGAGGACGTGACGGAGCAGATGCTGCGGCGGGCCTTCGAGATCGGGTTCCGGATCAGTCCCGACGTGGTGGAGGACGAGCGGCGGGAGGGCCACGACAAGCGGGTGCGGCGGCTGAAGCGGCTGCGGCGGATCCAGCAGGAGATGCTGAGCGCGGCGCGGCACGAGGTGCTGGCGGCGCGCAGCGAGCCGGGGGCGGATCCGGAGATCGTGGACCGGGTGCTGCGGCACTTGGACGTGCGTAGCCTGCGGTGACGCTCCGCTGGGGGTGCCGTGATGTGCCGTCGGTCGGCTGCGGCGCCGTCGTGGCTGGTCGCGCAGTTCCCCGCGCCCCTCACGGGGCGCTCTGCCGCGACCGGTAATACAAGTACATGGCGGCTGTGGACAGTCGCAGGCGCTGTCGGCTTCGCCCTCGTAGTCTCGGATCATGGCTCGGAACATTGTGATCAGTGGTGGAGGAACCGGGATCGGGCTCGCCGCGGCGCGGGTGTTCGCCGGCGAGGGGGACCGTGTGCTGCTGCTCGGGCGGCGCAGAGAGGTGCTGATGAGGGCGGGAGTGCCGGGGGCGGAGGTGTACGCCGCCGATCTGGCCGAACCCGAGCAGGTGCGCGGAGTCGCGCGGTTCGTCGCGGAGGAGTTCGGGACCGTGGACGTGCTGATCCACAGCGCCGGGGGGAACGCGGCGCTCGCGCCGGACGCGGCGGCCGGTGACCCGCTGGACGCCGCCGCCCGGGCCTGGACCGGCAACTTCCGGCAGAACACGCTGACCGCCGTGCTGCTCACGGAGGCGCTGAAGGACCGGCTCGCCGACCCCGGCGGTCGAGTGCTGTTCCTCAGCTCCATCGCGGCCTTCCGGGGCTCGGGGAGCGGCTCCTACGCCGCGTCCAAGGCCGCCCTGCACCCCTACGCCCACGACCTGGCCCGCGAGCTCGGCCCCCGCGGGGTCACCGTGAACGTGGTCGCGCCCGGATACGTCGAGGACACCGAGTTCTTCGGCGGCCCGGTGGCGGAGGCCCGGCGGGAGCGCCTCGTCGCCGAGACCTCGACGGGGCGGGCCGGCACGCCCGGTGACGTCGCCGCCACCCTGCACTGGCTGGCCTCCCCGGCCGCCGGGCACGTCACCTCGCAGATCGTCCAGGTCAACGGCGGCGCCGAACGCGGCCACTGAACGGGGGCTCAGCCGCGGCCGGTGCGGGGCGGCTCGTGCAGGCGCCGGCCCGCCGCCGCCCCGTCCTGGGAGGGGATGATCCCGCCGGGCGGCAGGACCGCGTCGGCCGTGTTCACCCGGGGCAGGGCGTAGGGGTGCTCCGCGTTCAGCCAGGTGATCATCTGCTCGCGGACGGTCACCCGGACCGTCCAGATGTCGTCCGCGTCCTTGGCGGTCACCAGCGCCCGTACCTGGATGGTGTTGGGCGTGGAGTCGGTGACCACCAGGCCGTAGGCCCGCCCGTCCCAGGCCGGGCACTCGCGCAGGATGTCCTGGAGCCTCTCCCGCATGGCCTCGATCGGTGCCGAGTGGTCGACGTGCCAGTAGACGATCCCGGTCATCTGCGGGGTGCCCCGCGACCAGTTCTCGAAGGGTTTGGAGGTGAAGTACGACACCGGCATGGTGATCCGGCGCTCGTCCCAGGTCCGTACCGTCAGAAAGGTCAGGGTGATCTCCTCGACCGTGCCCCACTCGCCGTCGACCACGACCGTGTCGCCGAGGCGCACCATGTCGCCGAAGGCGATCTGCAGACCGGCGAACATGTTCGCCAGGGTGGACTGGGCGGCCACACCGGCGACGATGCCGAGGATGCCGGCGGAGGCCAGCAGCGAGGCACCGGCCGCGCGCATCGCCGGGAAGGTCAGCAGCATCGCCGCCACGGCCACCACGCCGACGACCGCCGTCACCACCCGCATGATCAGCGACACCTGGGTGCGCACCCGGCGGACCCGGGCCGCGTCGTGGTGGACCCGGGCGTAGCGGTCGTAGGTCGACTCCACGACGGCCGCCGTGATCCGCACCACCAGCCAGGCTGCCGACCCGATCAGCATCAGGGTCAGGACCTGGCCGACGGCGATCCGGTGCTCCCGGATCAGCTGGGCCTGGTCGTAGGAGCCTCTGAGCAGGGCCGCGCACAGCACCAGCTGGTAGGGGATGCGACCACGGCGCAGCAGGCCCCACAGGGGTGTCTCGCTGTGCCGTGTGTCGGCCTTGCGCAGCAGCAGGTCGGTCGCCCAGCCGATCAGCAGGGTGAGGACGACGGCGCCGCCGACCACGATCAGCGGGCGGAGTACGTTCTCCATCTCCATGGAACCGAACGTAACCGCTTCCGCGGGGTCCTGAACATGCCGTTCGACGAGAAGGGGGTGACAGGCGTCACCCGGCAGGCTGGCACCATGGGTTCATGAACATCATGCTCTTTCACTCGACCTACGGCCTCAGGCCCGCGGTGCGCGAGGCCGCGGACCGGCTGCGTGCCGCCGGGCACGAGGTGTGGACGCCGGACCTGTTCGAGGGGCGCACGTTCGACACGGTCGAGGAGGGCATGGAGTTCAACGAGTCGATCGGCAAGGACGAGCTGCTGAAGCGGGCCGTGCTGGCGGCGGCGCCGTACTCGGAGCGCGGGCTGGTGTACGCGGGGTTCTCGCTGGGCGCCTCGATCGCGCAGACGCTGGCCCTCGGCGACGAGCGGGCGCGGGGGCTGCTGCTCCTGCACGGCACCTCGGACATCGCGCCCAGCGCCTCGGTGGACGAGCTGCCGGTGCAGCTGCACGTGGCCGAGCCGGACGCCTTCGAGACGGACGACTGGCTGAGCGCCTGGTACCTGCAGATGGGCCGGGCCGGCGCCGACGTGGAGATCTACCGGTACCCGGGGGCCGGTCACCTCTACACCGACCCGGGCCTGCCGGACTACGACGCGGAGGCCGCCGAGGCCACCTGGCGGGTGGCGCTCGGCTTCCTCGACACGCTGTGACCGGCCTCGGCTGCCTGTTCGCATGAAGCCGCGACCGGGGCCGGTACGTCAGGCGTGTCTACCGTCGTTGCGGTGTGCTGGAGGTCCCGCTCAGCCGGGGAAGCACTCCTTGGGCGGGTTCACCAGCGACGCGAAGTGCCCGGACCACACCCAGGCCGTCGGCTGGGAGTCGTAGATCCGGAACCACCGTTCGCCCGACGGGGTCTTGGTGGTCGAGCACTGGATCCGCTCGACCGTCTTGAACGCGTCTACGCGGTACCGGGTCGACGAGGAAGTGGGCTGGGAGTAGACGGGAGCCCCGTGGGTGTCCAGCACGGTCAGGTTGACGTATGCCGGTGCCGCCGATGCCTCCTGCGCCTGAGCGACGGTCGCGAGACCGGCGAGGGCCATGGTGGCTATCAGTACGGCGGACTTCTTCATGGCACGCTGGGGGGTGGCCATTTGTCTCCAATCGTGATCGGTTTCTGACGGACCATCGGTGTGACGGCCCGTCAACTTGATCACGCTACCAACGGGGTTCCGAACGGGCGATCTATTTATTCGCGGGTGGCCTCCCGGCGGAGCTACACCGGGTCGTACGTCCGCTCCACCTTCTGCGTGCCCGTGCGGGTGCGGTACGACCGCTCCCAGGACGAGGTGGCGTCGGCCTTCGTCTTGTCGGAGAGGACGTAGTAGTCCATCTGCGCCCGCGCGGCCGTGATGTCCAGGACGCCGTAGCCGTGCCGGTCGGTGTCGACCCAGTGCACGTGCCGGTTGGCCAGCTGGATGACCGGCGCGGCGACGGCGGAGACGACGCCGGGGGAGACCTTGAGGATGTCGTCCAGGTTGTCGGAGGTCACCGAGGTGACCACGAACTCGGTGGCGGCGGAGGCGGACAGCGGGTAGGTCCCGGCGTCGACCGGCACGTCGTTGGCCCAGGCCATGTGGATGTCGCCGGTGAGGAACACCGTGTTGCCGATGGCGTTGGAGCGCAGGTGGGCCAGCAGCTCGCGGCGGTCGTCGGTGTAGCCGTCCCACTGGTCGGTGTTGAGGGCGAGGCCGTCCTGGGGCAGGCCGAGCAGCTTGGCGAGCGGCTTGAACAGGTCGGCGGAGAGCGAGCCGATGGCGAACGGCGAGATCATCACCGAGTTGCCGACCAGCCGCCAGGTGGTGTCGGAGGCCTTCAGGCCGGCCTTGAGCCAGTCGAGCTGGGCGCGGCCGGTGATGGTGCGGTCCGGGTCGTCGACCGAGCCGCTGCCCGTGGACACCTGCTGGGAGCGGAAGGAGCGCAGGTCGAGCAGGGAGAGGTCGGCGAGCTTGCCGAAGCGCAGCCGGCGGTAGGTGGTGCCGGCGATGGCCGGGCGGACCGGCATCCACTCGAAGTAGGCCTGCTTGGCGGCGGCCTGACGGGCCGTCCAGGTGCCTTCGGTGCCCTCGGTGTGGTTCTCGGCACCGCCGGACCAGGAGTCGTTGGCGAACTCGTGGTCGTCCCAGATCGCGATGACCGGAGCCTTGGCGTGCAGGGCCTGCAGGTCGGTGTCGGTCTTGTACTTGCCGTGCCGTATGCGGTAGTCGGCGAGCGTGATGATCTCGTGGGTGGGCGCGTGCTCCCGGACCACGGTGTCGCGGGTGCCGTACTCGCCGGTGCCGTACTCGTAGATGTAGTCGCCGAGGTGCAGCCAGGCGTCGAGGTCGCTCCGGGCGGCCAGGTGCCGGTAGGAGGCGAAGTATCCGGCCTCCCAGTTGGCGCAGGAGACGACGCCGAAGCGCAGGCCCGCGACGGTGGCGTCCGCCGCCGGCGCGGTGCGGGTGCGCGCCACCGGCGAGTCCGTGGCGCCGGCCGAGAAGCGGAACCAGTAGTCGGTGGCCGGGGCCAGGCCGCGGATGTCCGCCTTGACGGTGTGGTCGGAGGCGGCGGTCGCGGTCGTGGAGCCCTTGGAGACCACGTTCGTCAGCGCCTTGTCGGTGGCGACGACCCAGCTGACCTGGGTGTCCGGGCCGATCCCGGAGCCCGGCGTCGCGTCGGCGGCCGGCGTCACCCGGGTCCACAGCAGGATGCCGTCGGGGAGCGGGTCGCCGGAGGCGACGCCGTGCAGGAAGGCGGGCGCGTCCGAGGCGGCCCGGGCCGGCAGCGCGGCGGCCAGCGGCGCAGCCAGGACAGCGGTCGCCGCCGCGGCCTTGACGACCGTACGGCGGCGGGGCGTAAGCGAGTTGGAGCCGTCGTCGGCTCTGAATCGACTGGTCACGAGGGATCAGGTTACTGACCGGTATGAAAAGGAGCGGGCGAACAGGTGAAAGTTCGCCCGCTCTTCTTCTCGTGGTCGGCGGCCGAGGCTCGCGGCCGGTCCTCGGGTCAGGCCTTGAGGGCCGCGCCCACCACACTGTTGAAGTCCGCCACCGTCAGGAGCGGGGAGCCGCCGTTGAGCTGCTTGCCGTCCATGACGAAGCCGGGCGTGCCGGTCACGCCGTCCTTGTTGTCGTCGAACTGCTTCGACATGGCCATCGCCCAGGCGTCGTAGGTGCCCTTCTTGACGGCGTCCTGGAACTTCGTGTTGTCCTTCAGCGCCGGCACGGTCTGGGCGACCTTGATGAGGTAGCTGTCGTCCTTGAACTTGTCGGTCGTCTCGTCCGGGTGCCACTTCGTCGAGTACAGCGCGGTCTTGTAGTCGAGGAAGGCCTGGTCGCTGACGTTCAGTGCCGCGCCCAGCGCGCTCAGTGCGTTCTTGGAGCCCTCACCGTTGTCCTTGTTGTCGATGAACGTGGCGCCGACGTACTGGAACTTGAACTCGCCGTCGTCGATGTCCTTCTTGAAGGTGGCACCGACGGTCTGCTCGAACTGGGCGCACACCGGGCAGCGCGGGTCCTCGTAGACCTTGAGGGTCTTCTTGGCCGTGGACTTGCCGATGATGACGGTGGTGCCGTCGGTGCCCGTGGTGTTGGCCGGGGCGACGACCTTCTCGTCCTTCACGGCCTCCCAGTGGCTGGGCTTGTTGGCCTGGACGACGGCGTAGCCTATGCCGCCCGCCGCGGCCAGCACGGCCACGACCGAGCAGGCCACGATGAGCTGGCGCCTGACCTTGGCGCGCTTGGCCTGCTTCTCGCGCTCGGCGCGCAGTCGCTCCCGGGCCGCGTTCTTGGCAGCTGCGCTGTTCCGCTTGCTCATGTTGGTGATCTCCATAGGGGACGCGCACATGGTGTACGCGGGATACGTGTGGGGGACTCGTCGTGCTCGGGCGGGCGGGGCGCTCAGGCGAAGGGCAGGGCGAGCGCCCCGGAGCACGGCGGTCCGCGTCGTCCCAGGGAGTGCGCGAGGAGCAGGTCGCGGACGGCGGCCGGGCGCGGCGCCGGGCGCGGCAGCCGTCGTACCGGAGCCGGCCGGACCGTGCCCGCGGCGGCGGCGAGGAGCAGCGGGCGGAAGGTGGTGGCGGCGACGGCGCGCAGCAGCTGGGTCAGGGCGCGCTCGCCGCGGCGCAGCCACGCGGCGGCGAGCAGGCCGACACCGACGTGCGCGGCGAGCAGCAGCCACGCGGCGGTCGGGTCGGCGTCCGTGAGGGCCGCCGCGGCACGGGAGCCGTCGGCCATCCGGGCCAGCGGGGTGCCGACCGTGCCGCCGTGGCAGAGCACGTCGAAGCCGACCGCGCGCAGCGGACCGGCGATGGGGCCGCCCGCCCGGCCGTAACAGGCGTGCTGGCCGGTGGTGAAGATCGTGTCGGCGGCCAGCTCCAGCGGGATCAGCAGGGCCGCGATCCGGCCGAAGCCGCGCTCGCGGCCCGCCAGCGCGTACGCCGTGCAGAACACGCCGGCGGCGACCGCGGCCACCGTCGTGAACGGCAGCGGGGCCCGGGACAGCAGCACGTGCGACGCGGTGCTGAGTGTCACGACGAAGGCCGTGAACAGCGCCGCGCGCACGGCTCTGAGCTGGGTCCCGGATATGTCCATAGCGGTGGAGAGTCTGTCACGTACTCATGTAGGGGACCCCTAAAAGGGCCCTGAGAATCGGCGAAGGTTACAGCCCTGGAATGCGGCCGTTGCGGAAGAGGTCGACGAAGATCTGGTGGTCGGCACGCGCGCGTGCGCCGTAGCTGTGCGCGAAGTCGGCGAGCAGGCCCGCGAAACCGTCCTCGTCGGCCGCGATCGCCGCGTCGATGGCCCGCTCGGTGGAGAACGGCACCAGGGACTCGCCGGAGGTGTCGTCGGCCGCCGAGTGCATGGACGCCGTGGCCCGGCCGAGGTCCGCGACCACCGCCGCGATCTCCTCCGGGTCGTCGATGTCGCTCCAGTCCAGGTCCACCGCGTACGGCGAGACCTCGGCGACCAGCTGGCCCGCGCCGTCCAGCTCGGTCCAGCCCAGCCACGGGTCGGCGTGCGCCTGCAGGGCGCGCTGCGAGATCACCGTGCGGTGGCCCTCGTGCCGGAAGTAGTCCCGGATCGCCGGGTCCGTGACGTGCCGGGAGACCGCCGGGGTCTGGGCCTGCTTGATGTAGATCACCACGTCGTTCTCCAGGGCGTCCGTGGCGCCCTCCAGGAGGATGTTGTACGACGGCAGGCCTGCCGAGCCGATGCCGATCCCGCGGCGGCCCACGACGTCCTTGACGCGGTAGGAGTCCGGCCGGGACAGGGACGACTCGGGGAGCGTCTCCAGGTAGCCGTCGAAGGCGGCCAGGACCTTGTAGCGGGTGGCCGCGTCCAGCTCGATGGAGCCGCCGCCGGAGGCGAAGCGGCGCTCGTAGTCGCGGATCTCCGTCATCGAGTCCAGCAGCTCGAAGCGGGTCAGCGAGCGGGCCGCGCGCAGCGCGCCGAGCAGCGGGCCCTCGGCGCTGTCCAGGGTGAACGGCGGCACCTCGTCGCTCTTCGCGCCCGTCGCCAGCGCGTGGATCCGCTCGCGGTACGCGTCCGCGTACACCTCGACCAGCTCGGTGATCTGCTCGTCGCTGAGCGCCTTCGCGTACCCGATCAGCGCGATGGAGGCGGCGAAGCGCTTCAGGTCCCAGGTGAACGGGCCGACGTAGGCCTCGTCGAAGTCGTTGACGTTGAAGACCAGGCGGCCGTTGGAGTCCATGTAGGTGCCGAAGTTCTCCGCGTGCAGGTCGCCGTGGATCCACACGCGCGAGGTGCGCTCGTCCAGGTACGGGCCCGTGTATATCCGCCCGCCGCCGAGACCGGCGTGCTCCGCGTCCAGGTCGTGGTAGAAGAGCGCGGCCGTGCCCCGGTAGAAGGCGAAGGCCGAGGCCGCCATCTTCCGGAACTTCACGCGGAACGCGGCCGGGTCGGCGGCCAGGAGCTCGCCGAAGGCGGTGTCGAATACGGCGAGGATCTCCTCGCCGCGCTGCTCGCCGTTGAGCTGGGGGTCCGACATCGCTGGGTGCCTCCTGGTGCGTGTGGTGCCTGACATGTGGCGCGGATCTCTCGCCCGGACCAACGTGCGACGGTCCCCGGGAGTGCCCGCTTTCTCGGCACGAAGGTACGCGGGGCAGCCCGCCGGGTGTCAGTGCCGAGGCATAGGATTCCGCTGTCCCACCAGACTGTCCGCAGCCGGTCGGAAGATCGTCGACGCCTGCCCACCCGTCGCCCGACCACCGCCCCTCAACGAGGCGCTTCGCGCCGCACCTGCTTGATTTCGGAGGCCGAAACCGTGTCAAAGCCGCCCTTCACGCACCTGCACGTCCACACCCAGTACTCGCTGCTGGACGGTGCCGCGCGGCTCAAGGACATGTTCAACGCCTGCAACGAGATGGGCATGACCCATATCGCCATGTCCGACCACGGCAACCTGCACGGGGCGTACGACTTCTTCCATACGGCGAAGAAGTCCGGGGTCACCCCGATCATCGGGATCGAGGCGTACGTCGCCCCCGAGTCCCGGCGCAACAAGCGCAAGATCCAGTGGGGCCAGCCGCACCAGAAGCGGGACGACGTCTCCGGTTCCGGCGGTTACACCCACAAGACGATGTGGGCCGTGAACAGCACCGGCCTGCACAACCTCTTCCGGCTCTCCTCGGACGCCTACGCCGAGGGCTGGCTGCAGAAGTGGCCCCGGATGGACAAGGAGACGATCTCCCAGTGGTCCGAGGGGATCGTGGCCTCCACCGGCTGCCCCTCCGGCGAGCTCCAGACCCGGCTGCGCCTCGGCCAGTACGACGAGGCCCTGAAGGCCGCCGCCGAGTACCAGGACATCTTCGGCAAGGACCGCTACTTCCTGGAGCTGATGGACCACGGCATCGAGATCGAGCACCGGGTCCGCGACGGCCTCCTGGAGATCGGCAAGAAGCTCGGCATCCCGCCGCTGGTGACGAACGACTCGCACTACACCTACGCGCACGAGGCGACCGCCCACGACGCCCTGCTGTGCATCCAGACCGGCAAGAACCTCTCCGACCCGGACCGCTTCAAGTTCGACGGCACCGGCTACTACCTGAAGTCCACGGACGAGATGTACGCCGTCGACTCCTCGGACGCCTGGCAGGAGGGCTGCGCCAACACCCTCCTGGTCGCCGAGATGGTCGACACCACCGGCATGTTCGAGGCCAAGAACCTCATGCCGAAGTTCGACATCCCCGACGGCTTCACCGAGGTCACCTGGTTCAAGGAGGAGGTCCGCCGGGGCATGGAGCGCCGCTTCCCCGGCGGCATTCCGGACGACCGCCAGAAGCAGGTCGAGTACGAGCTGGACGTCATCATCCAGATGGGGTTCCCGGGCTACTTCCTCGTCGTCGCCGACTTCATCATGTGGGCCAAGAACAACGGCATCGCGGTCGGCCCCGGCCGAGGCTCCGCGGCCGGCTCGATCGTCGCCTACGCCATGGGCATCACCGACCTCGACCCGATCCCGCACGGCCTGATCTTCGAGCGGTTCCTCAACCCCGAGCGCGTCTCCATGCCCGACGTCGACATCGACTTCGACGAGCGTCGGCGCGTCGAGGTGATCAGGTACGTGACCGAGAAGTACGGCGCCGACAAGGTCGCCATGATCGGCACCTACGGCAAGATCAAGGCCAAGAACGCCATCAAGGACTCCGCGCGCGTCCTTGGCTACCCGTACGCGATGGGCGACCGCCTCACCAAGGCCATGCCCGCCGACGTCCTCGGCAAGGGCATCGACCTCGACGGCATCACCAACCCCTCGCACCCCCGGTACAACGAGGCCGGCGAGATCCGCGGGATGTACGAGAACGAGCCGGACGTCAAGAAGGTCATCGACACCGCGAAGGGCGTCGAGGGCCTGGTCCGGCAGATGGGCGTGCACGCGGCCGGCGTGATCATGTCCAGCGAGCCCATCGTCGACCACGCCCCGATCTGGGTGCGGCACACCGACGGCGTGACCATCACGCAGTGGGACTACCCGCAGTGCGAGTCGCTCGGCCTGCTGAAGATGGACTTCCTCGGCCTGCGCAACCTGACGATCATGGACGACGCCGTCAAGATGGTGAAGTCCAACAAGGGCATCGACCTCGACCTGCTGGCCCTGCCGCTCGACGACCCGAAGACCTTCGAACTCCTCCAGCGCGGCGACACCCTGGGCGTCTTCCAGTTCGACGGCGGACCCATGCGCTCCCTGCTGCGCCTGATGAAGCCCGACAACTTCGAAGACATCTCCGCCGTCTCCGCGCTCTACCGTCCCGGCCCGATGGGCATGGACTCGCACACCAACTACGCGCTGCGCAAGAACAAGCTCCAGGAGATCACCCCGATCCACAAGGAGCTGGAGGAGCCCCTGGAAGAGGTCCTGGCCGTCACCTACGGCCTGATCGTCTACCAGGAGCAGGTCCAGAAGGCCGCCCAGATCATCGCCGGGTACTCGCTCGGCGAGGCCGACATCCTGCGCCGCGTGATGGGCAAGAAGAAGCCCGACGAACTGGCCAAGAACTTCGTCCTCTTCCAGAAGGGCGCCCGCGACAAGGGCTACAGCGACGAGGCGATCCAGGCCCTGTGGGACGTGCTGGTCCCCTTCGCCGGCTACGCCTTCAACAAGGCGCACTCCGCCGCGTACGGTCTGGTCTCCTACTGGACCGCCTACCTGAAGGCGAACCACCCCGCCGAGTACATGGCCGGACTGCTCACCTCGGTCAAGGACGACAAGGACAAGTCGGCCGTCTACCTCAACGAATGCCGCCGCATGGGCATCAAGGTGCTCCCGCCGAACGTCAACGAGTCGGTGCACAACTTCGCGGCGCAGGGCGACGACGTGATCCTGTTCGGCCTGGAGGCCGTCCGCAACGTCGGTACCAACGTGGTCGAGTCGATCATCAGGAGCCGCAAGGCCAAGGGCAAGTACGCGTCCTTCCCCGACTACCTCGACAAGGTCGAGGCGGTCGCCTGCAACAAGCGCACCACGGAGTCGCTGATCAAGGCCGGCGCCTTCGACACCATGGGGCACACCCGCAAGGGCCTCACCGCGCAGTACGAACCGATGATCGACAACGTGGTCGCGGTCAAGCGCAAGGAGGCCGAGGGCCAGTTCGACCTCTTCGGCGGGATGGGCGAGGAGGACAACAGCGAGCCCGGCTTCGGACTGGACGTCGAGTTCACCACCGACGAGTGGGAGAAGACCTACCTGCTCGCCCAGGAGCGGGAGATGCTCGGTCTGTACGTCTCCGACCACCCGCTCTTCGGCCTGGAGCACGTGCTCTCCGACAAGGCCGACGCCGGTATCGCCCAGCTCACCGGCGGCGAGCACGCCGACGGCGCGGTCGTCACCATCGGCGGCATCATCTCCGGCCTCCAGCGCAAGATGACCAAACAGGGCAACGCCTGGGCGATCGCCACCGTGGAGGACCTCGCGGGCTCCATCGAGTGCATGTTCTTCCCGGCGACCTACCAGCTGATCTCGACCCAACTCGTCGAGGACGCGGTCGTGTTCGTCAAGGGCCGCCTCGACAAGCGCGAGGACGTGCCCCGGCTGGTCGCCATGGAACTGGCGGTCCCGGACCTCTCCAACGCGGGCACCAACGCGCCCGTGATCCTCACCATCCCGGCCACCCGGGTCACCCCGCCCATGGTCAGCCGGCTCGGCGAGATCCTCAGTCACCACAAGGGCGACAGCGAGGTCCGGATCAAGCTCCAGGGCCCGACCAAGACGACCGTGCTGCGCCTGGACCGGCACCGGGTGAAGCCGGACCCGGCGCTGTTCGGCGACCTCAAGGTGCTGCTCGGCCCGTCCTGCCTGGCCGGATAGACCCCGGCTCCCGACCGGTCTGCACGTGCAGACCGGTCCTGCACGTGCAGAAGGGGCGCACCCGCGACGGGTGCGCCCCTCCTGTGTGCCCGGGCTTCAACAGCCCGTGGGGACCTGGTCAGTCCGCTCAGTTGTGGCCGAAGCTCTTCTGCTTCTTGCGCGCCACGTCGGCCGGGCTGCCCTGGATGTGCGACACCGGCGAGTCCTGGGACTCGCTCGACGTACGCTGCCCGTGCTGCTCGTGGGTCTGCTCGCTCTGCGAGGTGCGGTTCTGGGAGCCACCCTTGCGGTTCTTGTTCTTGGCCATGGTGATCTGCCTCCTGTGGGGGATCTAGGGGCCGAATTCAGATTCACATAGGCTGACAACGGACGCATTTCGGATAATTACCGTGTGTGACAGGGCTTGTCGGAGAGCGAGGTCCCGAAACGCCACGCCGAAGATCGAGTTCGGGCCGTTAACCCCCGCGTGGTCGGGCAGACTCGAAGGAAGCCCCGAAAGCAAACCTCCCGGAAAGAGGGTGAGTCGCGTGGACCGCTGCATCGTCCTGGTGGACGCCGGGTATCTGCTGGGTGCCGCCGCCAGTCTCCTCGCCGGTGAGCCCTCCCGATCCCGCATCACCGTCGACCACGCCGCGCTGATCCAGGCGCTGCGCGACCGCGCGGAGTCCGACACCGAGCGTCCGCTGCTGCGCATCTACTGGTTCGACGGCGCCCCCGACCGCGTCCCCCAGCCGGAACACCGCCGGCTGCGCGTGATGCCCCGGGTGACCGTCCGGCTCGGCGCGCTGACCCGCAGCGACGGGCGCTGGGCGCAGAAGGGCGTGGACGCGGCCATGCACGCCGAACTGACCGAGCTGGCCAGGAACAGGGCCTGCTCCGACGTCGTCCTGGTGACCGGCGACGGGGACCTGCTGCCGGGCATGATGGCCGCGAAGGAGCACGGGGTCGCCGTACACCTGTGGGCCGTGCAGGCCGCCGACGGGGACTACAACCAGTCCGAGGACCTGGTCGCCGAGGCCGACGAGCGGCGGGTGCTGGACCGGGCGTGGATCACCCAGGCGGTACGGGCCAAGGAGCTGACCGCGGTCTGTGCGCCGCCGCCGGTGCCGCGGCCGGAGATCGCCGCGATCCTCTCGGCGCCGCTGCCCGAGCCGTCGCTGGCGGCGGCCCCCGAGCCGGGTACCGAGGACGTGGACCGGGCGCCTGCCGCGAGCATCGTGGAGAACGGGGCGCCGGAGCGGGTGCCCGCGCCGAAGGGGGTGCCCACGCCCAAGGACCTCGCCGCGCTGCGGGCGCCGGGCGCGCAGCCGGTGCCGCAGCCGGTCCAGCAGGCGGCGACCACGGCCACGCTGCGGTGGTCCTCCGACAAGGGGTGGGTGGACCGGCCGGGCGTCGCGGCGGAACCGGCGGAGGCGGCCTCCATGCCGACGCTGGCGCAGCTGACCACCGCGGAGCAGCGGTGGGCCGACCGGGAGGAGGACATCACGACCGTCGGCGGGGACCCGTACGAGGTCGGGCAGGTGTTCGCCAAGCGGTGGATGTCCCGGCTCGGGGACCCCGCGCATCTGCAGAAGCTGTCGGGGATGTATCCGCGGATTCCGCACCGGATCGACGGGGAGCTGTTGCGGTACGCGGCGCGGTTCGGGCTGCTGGCGCACAAGGACGACCAGATCGACGAGCATGACCGGTACGCCATTCGGGCGGGGTTCTGGAGGGAGTTCGATGTGCCGGCGGGGGCCGGGGAGCATGCGTCCGCGGAGTGACGGAGGGTGACTTCGGCTGCGGGCCGGTGGGGGTTGTTCGCGCAGTTCCCCGCGCCCCTTTCAGGGGCGCTCCTCTCACGGAGTCGGGAAGCGAGGCGCCCCAAAGGCGAGTAAACGGGCCCGACCCCGTAGGCTCGTCCCTTGTGAGTACGGGCGTGGGTCGGGCACTTCGGCGGCAGGGTGATGTCGTGTGTGCCGTGCGTGGGCTGACCAAGACCTACGCCGCGGTCAAAGGACGGCGTGGCGCTCCCGGCGTGCCCGAGGTGCGGGCCACCGACGGGGTGGAGCTCGACGTCCGGCGCGGGGAGATCTTCGGGCTGCTCGGGCCGAACGGCGCCGGCAAGTCGACACTCGTACGGCAGCTCACCGGGCTGCTGCGGCCCGACGCGGGCAGTGTCGAGATCCTCGGGCACGACATCGTGCGGCACCCGGAGCGGGCCGCGCGGATCCTCGCCTACCTGGGGCAGGAGTCCAGCGCCCTCGACGAGCTGACCGTCTCCCTCGCGGCCGAGACCACCGGGCGGCTGCGCGGTCTGGACGTACGGCAGGCGCGGAGCGAGCGCGACGCCGTCCTCGACGAGCTGGGCCTGACGCCGATCGCCGGGCGGGCGCTCAAGAAGCTCTCCGGCGGCCAGCGGCGGCTCGCCTGCTTCGCCGCCGCGCTGGTCGGGGAGCGGTCGCTGCTGGTGCTCGACGAGCCGACGACCGGGATGGACCCCGTGGCCCGGCGGGCCGTGTGGGCCGCCGTGGACCGGCGGCGGGCCGAGCGGGGCGCCACCGTGGTGCTGGTCACCCACAACGTCATCGAGGCCGAGACGGTCCTCGACCGGGTCGCCGTCCTCGACCAGGGGCGGGTCATCGCCTGCGACACCCCCGCGGGGCTCAAGGAACGGGTCGCCGGCGAGGTACGGGTCGAGCTGGTGTGGCGGGAGCGGGCACCGCTGGACGTGCCCGAGGTGGCTGTCCTGCGCGAGCGCGCCGTCGAGTCCGGCCGGCGCTGGACACTGCGGCTCGTGCCCGAGGAGGCACGTGCCGTCGTCGCCACGGTGACCGGCGGGGCCGCCTTCGCCGCCCTCGACGACTTCACCCTCGCCACGCCGAGCCTGGAGGACGTCTACCTGGCGCTGGGCGGCGCCGCACGGCAGGGGCTGGTGAAGGCGTGACCGTGAACGTGAACGTGAACCCGAGGGTGAACAGGACGGCGGCCGGGCGCGTACGGAGAGACGCGGCGGCGGTACGGGCCGCAGGTGCCGCAGGGAAAGGGAGCAGCGCGACGTGAGTGTCGTACCCGCTGAGGTTCTGCCGGGCGGTGCCCTGGCCGTGGAGGAGACGGCGCCGGACGGCCCGGCGGCCGAGCTGGGCCCGCGGGCGCGGCTGTGGCCGTCGCTGGTGGCCGTCTACCGCGCGCAGCTGTCCCGGGCCCGGGTGGCACGGATCCCGCTGCTGTTCGTCGCGACCTTCCAGTCCGTCGGCATCATGATCATGATGCGCGGGGTGGTGGACTCGCGGGGCGAGGCCCAGTCCGTGGTGGCGGGTTCGTCGGTGGTCGTGGTCGCCTACGTGGCGCTGAACCTGCTCGCGCAGTACTTCGGGCAGCTGCGGGCGAGCGGCGGGCTCGACCACTACGCCACGCTGCCCGTGCCGCCCGCCTCGGTGGTGCTCGGGGCTGCCGCGGCGTACGCCTCCTTCACCGTGCCGGGGACGCTGGTCACGGCCGTCTTCGGCTGCGTGCTGTTCGGGCTGCCGCTCGGGAACCTGTGGATCCTCGTCGCGGTGATCCCGCTCGCCGGGGCGGCCCTGGCCGGGCTGGGGGCGGCCTGCGGACTGCTCGCGCCGCGCCCCGAACTCGCCACCCTGCTCGGCCAGCTGGGCATGTCGGCGGCGCTGCTGCTCGGCGTGCTGCCGCCGGACCGGATGCCCGGGATCATCCGGTTCGCGCGCGATCTGCTGCCTTCGACGTACGGCGTCGAGGCCTACGCCCGGACGTTCGGGGCGCGGCCGGACTGGGCCGTCGTCCTCGCTGACCTGGGTGTCTGCGCCGGGGTGGGGGTCGTCTCGCTGGCCGTCGCCACGTGGGCGTACCGCAGGGCCGCCGTCCGGTGACGCGCCCCACAGGCCGAACTGGCACGATGGCATCGTGACCGCACCGTTGACGCCGCCTCCGCCGCCGCACGACCAGTCCCCGCACCAGGCCTGGCAGCCTCCGCCGCCTGCCGGGGAGGCCGCGGGGGAGTACGGACAGTACGCAGCGTACGGACAGGACGGTCCCGGGATGAAGACCGAACTGCGGGAGGCCGCGGTGATCGCCGTCGCGGTGGCGGTGAGCGGGGTGCTGCTCGGGTTCCTGTGGCTGTGGCTGGCGCCGCACGTGCCGCTGGTGGGGGACCAGTCCGGGAAGAGCTGGGCGGTCTACCTCAAGGACAGCGAGGGGGAGCAGGCCGCCGGGGTGGACGGGACGTTCACGCTGCTGGCGCTCGCGTTCGGGGTCGTGAGCGCGGTCGTGGCGTTCGTGTGGCGGCGGCGTGGGGGTGTGCCGTTGGTGGTGGCGCTGGGGGTCGGGGGGCTGCTGGCGTCGGTGCTGGCGTGGCGGCTCGGGGTGTGGATGGGGCCGGAGCAGGACGTGATAGCCCATGCGAAGGCCGTGGGCAAGGGGGTGACGTTCTCCGCGCCGCTGAAGCTCGGGGCGAAGGGGGCGTTGCTGGCGTGGCCGTTGTCGGCGCTGGTCGTGCACCTGGGCCTGACGGCACTGTTCGGCCCCCGCGACCCGGAGCCACCGTACGAGGACGGCCCGTACCCCACCCCACCGGCCTGACCTTCCACGCCCCCGCCGCCCCTGCCCGGTGTGTCGTCAGGGGCGATGCGTCGTCAGGGGGCGTCGGAGATCCCGTGAGGGGACTCTGCGGGGGTGGTGGGTGGTGGAGTGTCCGGCGCCCCCCGACCGTCTATGCCGGGCGGCGACCGTGGTTCGAGCGGGCCTTCTTCAGGCGCCACTTTCTTTTCCGTGTCTTCTTCGACATGTCCTCTGTACTTAACCCAGTACGGAGGCCTCGTCGAGAGGTCACGCACGGCCGATCGGGGCCAGGGTCGCGTCCGTGAGGGTCGCGAGGGCGGTCGGCGCGAGTTCCACCTCCAGGCCCCGGCGGCCCGCCGAGACGCAGATGGTGGGGTGGGCGGAGGCCGAGGCGTCCAGGACCGTGGGGAGCTTCTTGCGCTGGCCCAGCGGGGAGATGCCGCCGCGGACGTAGCCCGTCGTGCGCTCGGCCAGGGCCGGGTCCGCCATCGCCGCGCGCTTGCCGCCGACCGCCGTGGCCAGGGCCTTGAGGTCCAGGCTGCCGGCCACCGGCACGACCGCGACCGTCAGCGCGCCGTCGATGTCCGCGACCAGGGTCTTGAAGACACGGTCGGGGGACACGCCCATCGCCTCCGCCGCCTCCTCGCCGTAGGACGGGTGGGCGGGGTCGTGGTCGTAGGCGTGGACCGTGAAGTCCACGCCCGCCGTGGTCAGGGCCACCGTCGCCGGGGTGCCACCGGCGCCGGACTGCTGCTGCTTCTTCGGTTTCTTCGGCATTCAGGAGACCCCGGCTCAGTTCAGGCTCGTCGGCGACCGCGTCAGCTCCGCCGCGGGCAGTGACGGCAGGTTACGGATGATCGCCGTCTCGGAGCGAAGGAGTTTCAGCTCGTCGCGCAGGCGGGACGCCGTGTCGGGGGCCTGGAGCAGGCGTTGCTTGGTGGGGGTGTCGTGCATCATCGCGGCGGCGACCAGGTACGAGACGACGGACGGTTCGTCGGGAAGGTCGACGCCCGTGGAGAGCGAGCGTTCACGCGCGCCGGCCAGACGCTTCTGGTACTGGCGGAAGGCCCGCAGGACGCCCTCGGCCAGCGCGCCGGCCTCGTCGCCCTGCTCCTCCGTCAGCTCCTCCAGCTCCGCCGTCAGGAACGGGCCCGACGCGTCGACGGAGACCAGCCGCACCCGGTTCGTCCCGGTGGCCAGCACCTCGAACGTGCCGTTCGCCCGCTCCCGGATCGTCGCCGCGTCCGCCACACAGCCCACCCGGTGGAAGGACTTGAGGGGGTCGGGCCCGAAGCCGGCCGCCGGGCCCCGGTCGGGCTGCGCCGTCGGGTCGGGCATGCCCGGCGCGCTCGGCGCCACCTCGAGGCCGTCGCGGATCGCCACGACGGCGAACCGGCGCGGTTCTTCCTCGGGCGTCTTCAGCAGGTCGCGCATCATGGCGCGATAGCGCTCCTCGAAGACGTTCAGCGGCAGCACCAGCCCCGGGAACAGCACCGAGTTCAGCGGGAAGAGGGGGAGACGGACGGTGGTCACGGCGCCACAGCCTAGTGGTCATCGGCGGGAACATGTCCGCCGTGCTCGGCCCGTGGGCGCCCCGCGGCCCTCGGCGAGGGGATCAGTACGGCCTCGGGGAGCGGTTCCGTACCGGCCAGCAGATGGGCGCGCAGGCCTGCGAAATGGCCCAGCGGGTCCTCGGAGAGCCGGTCCCAGGGGAAGGACGTGACGTGCGGCCCGATCAGCCGCAGCTGGGCCCGGGCGGCCTCCCAGCGTTCCAGGCGGACCAGCAGGTACATCAGATTGTTGCGGATCTCGGCCGGCCAGGTGTCGGCCGCCGGGAACCGCGCGGACAGGGCGATCGCCCGGTCGGCCGCCGCGTCCAGGCGGGCCCGCTGCACCTCGGGGCCGCAGCCGTCGGTGAGGTAGGCGAAGGCGGCGCGGGCCGGCAGGGCCTGGACGAGGGAGTCGGCCGGAGCGTCCTGCGCCGCCAGGTCGGCGAAGTCGAAGCACTCGTGGTGCGAGCCGTGCCAGTAGGTGCCCAGGTAGCGCAGCGCCGCCACATGGCAGCCGTAGTGGTGCGGGGCGCGGCGGACCGCCGCCTCCCACAGCTCCTCGAAGTACTTGTGGCCGGCGTTCGTCCCGCGGGCGTGGTCGAGCGCGATCCGCCACGGCACCGGGTCCCGGTCGTCGCCGCGCGCCGCCGCCGTGATCAGCGGGCTGAGCGGTCGCAGCAGTTCCGCGCGGGCGGGGGAGTCCCAGGCGTGCACCACCGCGAGCTGGGCCTGGACCAGCAGCAGGTCCGGGTCGTGCGGGGCGGCGGCGGCCCACTGGCCGAGCCACTCGGCGCGGGAGCGCGCGAACAGGGCGAGCCGGTGCACGTACCGGTCGCGTTCCTCCCACTCGGCCGCGGCCCGGGTGCCGGCCAGCAGCGTGGCCGCCGCCTGGTACTCGCCCCGGCCTGCCGCGACCAGCGCGGGGGCGAGGCGTTCGTCGGGCGCGTCGAGGAACGCCTCGTCGTCGGCCGGGAGCGGTCCGGCGGCGAGAGGCGCAGCGTTCGTTGCCCTCCGTGTGGAACGGAAGAGCGCGCGCAGCGAAGCCATGGCGTTGACCATTGAAAGTCCGCAGGTCGGGGCAGCGCCAGACGGTATGGCCAACTCCACGAAAGTTGTACGGCCGTCGGTCAAGGGAAGGTAAAAGGTGACTGTTGCTCACCTGTTCGGTACCTGTCAGTGCCACGCCACGCCACGCCACGCCACGGCAAGGCACCGCCCGGCCCGCCGCCGCTGCCCCGGTGGCAGCCCTCGTCACCCCCGCCGCAGCAGCCTCGTCGCCCCCGCCGCCACCGTCGTCGCCAGGATCCAGCCCAGCAGGATCATCACCGCCGCCGCCCACTGCCAGCCGCCGGTGAGCCGCCACTGGCCCACCTGGCCCAGGTCGATCACCGGCAGCAGCAGGTCCAGGACGAACAGCGCCGGGTCCCAGGCCGGGTGGCCGCCCGAGTTCATCGGCGGGTGCGGGGCGTGCGCGAACGCGAGCGTGCCCGCCGCCCACAGCACCGCCATCCACACCGCCGCCCGGCCCGGCCGGTAGCCGTAGGCCACCGTCAGGTCCTGCGCGTACCCCCAGAGCTTGGCGGCCGGCGGCAGCGTCTCGCGGCGCCGCCGCTGCTTGGCGAGCAGCACCTCGCGCGCGTCCTCGTCCTCGCCGGCGGCGCGCAGCACGGTCGCCAGGCGCTCGTACGGCTCCGGGTTGTACTCGGCGGTCGCCGCCGCCACCCAGTCCAGCCGCCGGGTCAGCGGGAACGGGCCCTGCGGCACCAGGTTCTCGTAGCCGAAGCCGCCCATGTGCAGCCGTCCGGGACCCGGCCAGCTGGTCGCCTGGTCGACCAGGTTGGCTACCCGGGCACCGGACAGCACGACCCGTCCGCGCTGCGGCTCCTCCCCGAGGAACCGCAGCTCCGGCGCCTGCACCCGGCGCAAGGACAGCTCCTGGTCGTCCGTGAAGGCCAGCCGCGCCCGCTCCAGGTCCACCGCGTCCCCGAACCGCCCGTCGTCCAGCCGGATCCCGCCCTGGCACTCGAACCGCTGGATCCGCGTCCCGCGCGCCGGGGTCGTCCCGCTCTGCCAGGGGCCGCCCACCCCGGCGGGGGTCAGGTACAGGGTCCGGCCGACGGTCAGCTGGGGCGCGTTCAGCGCGAACCGCCCGTCGGGGTTGCGCAGCCGCGCCCCGCGCAGGCTCAGCGACACGCCCACCTTGGCGCTGCGCAGGCTCAGCTCCCCGTGCGTCTCCAGGAGCTCCGCCTGCAGGTCCTGGCCGACGGTCATGCCGTCCGCCGCGATCGACCGCCCGCTGCGGTCCCGGTAGACCACCGCCTGGTTCAGCAGCAGGTCGGTGCCGATGTGCGCGTCGGTGAGCCGGACCCCGCCGAGGAAGCGGCAGCGCGGCAGATGCAGGTCACCCTCCGTGTGCAGGCGGGCGGCCTCCAGGCGGGGTGCCGTGCAGTCCACGAACCGCGCGGTGGTGAAGTGCGCCTCCGGCAGCAGGATCTCGTCGTCGAACCGGCAGCCGCGCAGCTCCAGGTACGGCGTGACCGTGCCGCCCGCCAGGTCCAGGGGGCCGGTGATCCGGACACCGACCAGCTTCAGCGAGGCCACCCGGCCGGCGAGCGCGGGCGGCCCGTCGAGCAGCAGCCAGCACACGATCCGCGCGCGCACGGTCCGCTCGGGTCCCCACGGATGGCCGCCGTGCGGATCGTCCACGCGCGGGTCGCCGCTGCTCAGGTCGTACACGCTGCCGTTGCGGAACGCCTGCCACATACCGGCCTCGGCCGCGGTCAGATCGTCCGGCAGGTCCCCGTCCCGGACGCCGTCCCCCAGGGTCACGGCTCTTCCTTCTTCCTCAGCTACTCGCGAGTCATGTTTCGGTACAACCGGTGATGCCCGGTGGGTGAGATCCCGAACACAGGAAGTGAAGGCGATCTTCCGGGTTCCGGCCAGGCTATGCACCGGCCGTGGCCCCGCGTCCCGTATCGGCCATGCGGTGGCGGCCGGTGCGGTCGTCGGCTCACGTTCTGTATCAGCCATTGATACGCGCGGACGGGCTCCGAGTGCCGTCTGAGAGAATTGAGCCTGTGATCTCCCGAATCGATCTGCGCGGCGACGCCCTCCCCGAGGGCCTCGCTCTGCGCGACCTGCTGCCCCGAGCCGACTTCGACGTCTCGGCCGCCCTGGAGAAGGTGCGTCCGATCTGCGAGGCCGTGCATCATCGGGGCGACGCGGCGCTGATCGACTTCGCCGAGAAGTTCGACGGGGTCACGCTGGAGCAGGTCCGGGTCCCGGCCGAGGCTCTGGCCAAGGCGCTGGACGAGCTCGACCCGGCCGTGCGCGCGGCCCTGGAGGAGTCCATCCGGCGCGCCCGTCTCGTCCACCGCGAGCAGCGCCGTACGGACCACACCACCCAGGTCGTGCCCGGCGGGTCCGTGACCGAGAAGTGGGTGCCCGTGGAGCGCGTCGGGCTCTACGCGCCCGGCGGCCGGTCGGTCTACCCGTCCTCCGTGATCATGAACGTGGTGCCCGCGCAGGAGGCCGGCGTCGGGTCCATCGCCCTCGCCTCCCCGGCGCAGGCCGAGTTCGAGGGCCTGCCGCACCCGACCATCCTCGCCGCCTGCGCCCTGCTCGGCGTCGACGAGGTGTACGCGGCCGGCGGCGCCACCGCCGTCGCGATGTTCGCGTACGGCACCGAGTCCTGCCCGCCCGCCACCATGGTCACCGGCCCCGGCAACATCTGGGTGGCCGCCGCCAAGCGCTACTTCACCGGCCGGATCGGCATCGACGCCGAGGCCGGCCCGACCGAGATCGCGGTCCTCGCGGACGCCACCGCCGACCCGGTGCACGTCGCAGCCGACCTGATCAGCCAGGCCGAGCACGACCCGCTCGCGGCGGCGGTGCTGGTCACCGACTCGGTGGAGCTGGCGGACGCGGTGGAGAAGGAGCTGGAGCCGCAGGTCGCGGCCACCCGGCACGTCGAGGACCGGATCGTCCCCGCGCTGAAGGGCCGGCAGTCCGCGATCGTCCTGGTCGACGGCGTCGACGAGGGCCTGCGGGTCGTCGACGCGTACGGCGCCGAGCACCTGGAGATCCAGACGGCCGACGCCGCCGCCGTGGCCGACCGGGTGAAGAACGCGGGCGCGATCTTCATCGGCCCCTGGGCGCCGGTCTCCCTCGGCGACTACGCCGCCGGGTCCAACCACGTGCTGCCCACCGGCGGGTGCGCCTGCCACTCCTCCGGCCTGTCCGTGCAGTCGTTCCTGCGCGGCATCCACATCGTCGACTACACGAAGGACGCGCTGGCCGACGTCGCGCACCACGTGGTCACGCTCGCGGAGGCGGAAGACCTGCCCGCGCACGGCGCGGCGATCAAGGCAAGGTTCGGATGGAAGGTACCGACGGGCAAGTGAGCTTCGGCATCGACGATCTCCCCGTACGGGACGAGCTGCGCGGCAAGTCCCCCTACGGCGCGCCCCAGTTGGACGTCCCCGTACGGCTGAACACGAATGAGAACCCCTACCCGCTGCCCGAACCGCTGGTCGAGCGGATCACCGAGCGGGTGCGCGAGGCGGCCCGGGACCTGAACCGCTACCCCGACCGGGACGCGGTCCAGCTCCGCACCGAACTGGCCGGCTACCTGACGAAGACCGGCAACCACCCGCTCACCATCCGGAACGTGTGGGCGGCCAACGGCTCCAACGAGGTCATCCAGCAGCTGCTCCAGACCTTCGGCGGACCCGGCCGTACGGCGATCGGCTTCGAGCCGTCGTACTCGATGCACTCGCTCATCTCGCGCGGCACCGGCACCCGCTGGATCTCCGGCCCCCGCAACGCGGACTTCACCCTCGACGTCGCGGCGGCCTCGGCGGCCATCGCCGAGCACCGGCCGGACGTCGTCTTCATCACCACCCCCAACAACCCCACCGGCAACGCGGTCCCGGCCGAGACGGTCCTCGCGCTCTACGAGGCCGCCCAGACCGCCAAGCCGTCGATGGTGGTGGTCGACGAGGCCTACATCGAGTTCAGCCACGGCGCCTCGCTGCTGCCGCTGCTGGAAGGTCGGCCGAATCTCGTCGTCTCCCGGACCATGTCGAAGGCCTTCGGTGCGGCCGGCCTGCGCCTCGGCTACCTCGCCGCGCACCCCGCGGTGGTCGACGCCGTACAGCTCGTACGGCTGCCGTACCACCTGTCGTCGATCACCCAGGCGACCGCGCTGGCCGCTCTGGAGCACACCGACACGCTGCTGAAGTACGTCGAGCAGCTGAAGGCCGAGCGGGACCGGCTGGTCGCCGAGCTGCGCGCGATCGGCCTCGAAGTCACCGAGTCCGACGCCAACTTCGTGCAGTTCGGGCGGTTCGAGGACCCGCACGCGGTGTGGCAGCGGATCCTCGACCGGGGGGTCCTGGTCCGGGACAACGGCGTGCCCGGCTTCCTGCGGGTGTCCGCCGGAACCCCCGAAGAGAACGACGCGTTCCTCGACGCGGTACGTGAAGTCAAGAAGGAGCTGGACGCATGACCCGCGTAGGGCGCGTGGAGCGCACCACCAAGGAGACCTCGGTCCTCGTCGAGATCGACCTCGACGGCACCGGCAAGACCGACATCGCCACCGGCGTCGGCTTCTACGACCACATGCTCGACCAGCTCGGCCGGCACGGTCTGTTCGACCTCACCGTGAAGACCGACGGCGACCTGCACATCGACTCGCACCACACCATCGAGGACACCGCCCTCGCCCTCGGCGCCGCCTTCAAGCAGGCCCTCGGCGACAAGGTGGGCATCTACCGCTTCGGCAACTGCACGGTCCCGCTGGACGAGTCCCTCGCCCAGGTCACCGTCGACCTGTCCGGCCGCCCGTACCTGGTGCACACGGAGCCGGAGAAGATGGCGCCGATGATCGGCGAGTACGACACCACCATGACCCGGCACATCCTCGAGTCCTTCGTCGCCCAGGCGCAGGTCGCCCTGCACGTGCACGTACCGTACGGACGTAACGCGCACCACATCGTGGAGTGCCAGTTCAAGGCTCTCGCGAGGGCGCTGCGCTACGCCTCCGAGCGCGACCCGCGCGCGGCCGGCATCCTCCCCTCGACGAAGGGCGCGCTGTAAGCGATGAACAGCCTCTCGACCATACTGATCGTCGTCGGACTCTTCCTGGTCGGCGGAATCATCTCCTTCGTCAAGCAGAAGATGCCCACCAGCCTGATCGTGCTGCTCTCGATCAGCGCCGCCCTGTGCCTGGTGGCGGGCGTCATGAGGCTGGAGGTGTGGAATTGACCGCACCGTCGAAAAAGGTCGTCGTCTTCGACTACGGCTTCGGCAACGTCCGGTCCGCCGAGCGCGCCCTCGCCCGCACCGGGGCCGACGTCGAGATCACCCGTGACTTCGACAAGGCCATGAACGCGGACGGCCTGCTGGTGCCCGGCGTCGGCGCCTTCGCCGCCTGCATGGAGGGCCTGCGCGGGGCGCGCGGGGACTGGATCATCGACCGCCGGCTGTCCGGCGGACGGCCGGTGATGGGCATCTGCGTCGGCATGCAGATCCTGTTCGCGCGCGGCATCGAGCACGGCGTGGAGACCGAGGGCCTCGACGAGTGGCCCGGCTCGGTCGAGCCGCTCCAGGCCGAGATCGTGCCCCACATGGGCTGGAACACGGTCGAGGCCCCGGCCGGCTCCCGACTGTTCGCCGGCCTGGACACGGACGCGCGCTTCTACTTCGTGCACTCCTACGCGGTCCACGACTGGACCCTGGAGACGACGAACCCGGCGATGCGCGCCCCGCTCGTCACCTGGTCGACGCACGGCAAGCCGTTCGTGGCCGCCGTGGAGAACGGCGCCCTGTGGGCCACCCAGTTCCACCCCGAGAAGTCCGGCGACGCCGGCGCCCAGCTCCTCACCAACTGGATCGGAACACTGTGAGCAAGCTCGAACTCCTCCCCGCCGTCGACGTCCGCGACGGCCAGGCCGTCCGCCTCGTGCACGGCGAGTCCGGGACCGAGACCTCCTACGGCTCCCCGCTGGAGGCCGCGCTCGCCTGGCAGGCGTCGGGCGCCGAGTGGCTGCACCTGGTCGACCTGGACGCGGCGTTCGGCACCGGCGACAACCGTGCGCTGGTCGCCGAGGTCACCGGGGCGATGGACATCAAGGTCGAGCTCTCCGGCGGCATCCGCGACGACGCCACCCTCGCCGCGGCCCTCGCCACCGGCTGCACGCGCGTGAACCTCGGCACGGCCGCCCTGGAGACCCCGGAGTGGGTCGCCAAGGTCATCGCCGAGCACGGTGACAAGATCGCGGTCGGCCTGGACGTGCGCGGCACGACCCTCAGGGGCCGCGGCTGGACCCGTGACGGCGGCGACCTCTACGAGACGCTCGCCCGTCTCGACCAGGAGGGCTGCGCCCGCTACGTCGTCACCGACATCGCCAAGGACGGCACCCTCCAGGGCCCGAACCTGGAGCTCCTGAAGAACGTGTGCGCGGCGACGGACCGGCCGGTCGTGGCCTCCGGCGGCGTGTCGTCGCTGGACGACCTCCGGGCCCTCGCCGACCTGGTACCCCTCGGTGTCGAGGGCGCCATCGTCGGAAAGGCCCTGTACGCCAAGGCGTTCACCTTGGAAGAAGCACTGGAGGCAGTGTCACGATGACGTCCGATGCCGTACGGCGCGTGCAGAGCGGAAGTCCCTGGGAGGAGAGCTTCGGTTTCGCCCGCGCCGTCGCGGCGGGCGACCGTGTGGTGGTGGGCGGCACGACGTCCTTCAAGGGCACCGTGCTCTACGGGGAGGGCGACCCGTACGAGCAGGCCAGGGTGGCCTTCGCCGGCGCCCTGGAGGCGATCGCCGAGTTCGGGCTCGGACCGGAGTCGGTGATCCGCACCCGCCTGTTCCTCGCGCACGCGCGCGACATGGACGCGGTGGGACGCGCCCACAAGGAGGTCTTCGACCTGGTGCGCCCGGTGACCACGTTCGTCGTGGTGACCGGCTTCGTCGACCCGCGCATCCTGGTCGAGGCAGAGCTAGAGGCATACAGAGGAGCCGTGGATTCATGACCCTGGCGGTCCGAGTCATCCCCTGCCTGGACGTGGACAACGGCCGGGTCGTCAAGGGCGTCAACTTCCAGAACCTGCGCGACGCGGGCGACCCGGTCGAGATGGCCAAGGTGTACGACGCGGAGGGCGCCGACGAGCTGACCTTCCTGGACATCACCGCGTCCTCCGGCAACCGGGAGACCACCTACGACGTGGTCCGCCGCACGGCCGAGCAGGTCTTCATCCCGCTGACCGTCGGCGGCGGCGTCCGTACGGCGGAGGACGTCGACAGGCTGCTCCGCGCCGGCGCCGACAAGGTGGGCGTCAACACCGCGGCCATCGCCCGCCCGGACCTGATCCGCGAGATCGCGGAACGCTTCGGCCGCCAGGTCCTGGTCCTCTCGGTCGACGCCCGGCGCACGGACTCGGGATCCTTCGAGGTCACCACCCACGGCGGTCGCCGCGGCACCGGCATCGACGCCGTCGAGTGGGCGCACCGGGCCGCCGAGCTGGGCGCCGGGGAGATCCTGCTCAACTCGATGGACGCGGACGGGACGAAGGACGGCTACGACCTGGAGATGATCACCGCCGTCCGCAAGCACGTCACGGTCCCGGTCATCGCCTCCGGCGGCGCCGGCGCCCTCGCCCACTTCCCCCCGGCCGTCACGGCGGGCGCGGACGCGGTCCTCGCCGCCTCCGTCTTCCACTTCGGCGACCTGCGGATCGGCGAGGTGAAGCAGACCCTGCGCGAGGCGGGCCACCCGGTGCGCTGACACCGCGCCGACCCCGGCCCCGGCACCCACGGAGGACGCCGGGGCCTTTCACCGCCCAGATGCGAAAGGAAAGTTGCGCAAAAAATATTGCGCAACATAACTTTCGTATCTAGGGTCGACGGCATGACGGACAGGGAACGGGACCGCCCGATCACCGACATCGGCACCCTCAAGGCGCTGGCCCACCCGCTGCGCATGAAGCTCTACCGGGGCCTGTGCGTGGCCGGCAAGGCGACGGCCTCGCACCTCGCCGACCAGGTCGACGAGGCCGTCTCGCTGGTCAGCTACCACCTGCGCAAGCTCGCCGAGCACGGCCTCGTCGAAGCGGCCGAACCGCAGAGCGCGGACGGCCGGGAGCGCTGGTGGCAGCCGGCCTCCGAGGGCATCACCATCCGGGACCGCGACTTCCGGGACGCGCCCGAGAAGGCCGCCGCCCACCTCGCCGCCACCCGGCTCTTCCACGACCAGCGGGCCGACCTGTACCGCCGCTACCTCGACGAGCGCGCCACCTGGAGTGCCGAGTGGAACGCCGCCGCCCCCGACAGCGAGTCCCTGCTCCGCCTGACCGCGGCCGAACTGGCCGAACTCCGCGAGGAACTGCTCGCCCTGGCCAGGAAGTACGACGAGAAGGGCCGGTCCGCCGAGGCCGACGGCGACACCGAAGGGCGCGAGCACGTCGCGCTGCACGTGTACGGCTTCCCGTTCCGCCTCTGAGAAGGGCCCACCTCCGTGACCGCGACCCTCACAGCCCCGGCCACCGCCGCACCGCGCCCCGCCCACCGCGACCCCAACGTCCTGCGCTGGCTCGGCGCCTACACCTCCTCCATGGTCGGCGACAGCGTCTACTACATCGCCCTGTCCTGGGCCGCAGTCCAGGGCGGGTCACCCGCGCAGGCCGGGGCGGTGATGTCCGTCAGCGCGCTGCCCCGGGCCGTGCTGATGCTGTTCGGCGGGGTGGTGGCCGACCGGCTCGGCCCCCGCCGGGTCGTCATCGGCTCCGACGCCGTCCGCTGCGCGGCCGTCCTCGCCGTTTCCGCGCTGCTGTTCCTGACCAGCCCCGGCCTGTGGCCGCTCGCCGCGCTCGCCCTGGTCTTCGGCATCGTCGACGCCGTGTTCATGCCCGCCGTGGGCGCCCTTCCCGCGCGCGTGACCAGCCGCGACCAGCTCGCGCGCGTACAGGGCATGCGCGGTCTCGCCATCCGCGTCGCGAGCATCCTCGGTGCCCCGCTCGGCGGCCTCGGCGTGGCCGTCGGCGGCGCCGCGGCGGCCTTCGGCCTCGCCGGGCTGCTCATCGCCGTGTCGGTACCCCTGCTGACGACCCTGCGGGTGCGGGAACTCCCGGCCGACGACCGCGCCGCCGCCCCCACCCCCTGGCAGGATCTGCGGGCCGGCCTCGCCCACGTCCGCCGCCACCGGATCCTGGCCCCGCTGATGCTGGCCATAGCCCTCAGCGACCTGGGCTTCGTCAGCCCCCTCAACGTCGGGCTGACCCTGCTCGCCGACCGGCGCGGCTGGGGCGCGGCAGGCGTGGGCTGGGTGCTCGCGGGGTTCGGCGCCGGCGCCGGGGCCGCCTCCCTGCTGCTGACCGTGCGGGGTCGGCTGCCGCGCGCGGGCCTGGTCGCCGGCGTCTCGATCCTCGCCGGGTCCGTCGCGATCGGCGCCCTCGCCTTCGTACCGGGCCTCGCCGGCGCGGTCGGCGTCGCCCTGCTGATCGGCCTGCTCGCCGGGCTCAGCGGCGCCATGTGCGGGGCGCTGCTGCAGACCCAGGCCGACCCCGCCTACCTGGGGCGGGTCACCGCCGTGTCCGGTCTGGTCAGTCTGGGTCTCACTCCGCTCAGCATGCCGTTCACGGCCGCCGCCATCGGCGTCTTCGGGATCGGTCCGGTCTACGTCGTCAGCGCGGCCGTGTGTGGGCTCGGCGGGGTCGTCGCGCTCGCCGTACCGGGGCTGCGCCGGGCCGAGCTGCCCCGCTGAGCGCGGTCAGCCCTTCGGCTGGGTCAGCTGGATCAGGTTGCCGACCGTGTCGTCCAGGACGGCGGCGAGCACCGGCCCCTGGGCCTGGGGTTCGTGGGGGAAGCGGACGCCCAGGGTGCGCAGGCGGTCGTACTCCGAACGGATGTCGTCCACGGAGAAGACGATGGCCGGGAGGCCCGCCGCGTAGACGGCCTTGCGGTACGGGTCGGCGAGGGGGCCCTGGCCCGGCTCCAGCAGGAGCTGGAGGTCCGGCTGGGCGCCCAGCGGGGCGCCGACCGTGACGAACAGGCTGCCGTCGCCCAGGTCCAGGCGGGTACGGGTCTCGAAGCCGAGGACGTCCGTGTAGAAGGCGTGCGCCTTCGGCACGTCGTCCACGTACACGCTCGTCATCGCGACCCTGATCACCGGGGGCTCCTCAGATGCCCAGTTTCCTGGACTCCTGCAGCTTGGCGATCGCGTTCTCGTCGCCGGTCACCTCGACCTTGGCCGCGGCCTGCCGGCCGAACGCGAACATCAGCAGCTCGGAGGGCTCGCCGGTCACCGTCACCACGGGGGCGCCGCGATGGGCGACCGCCGTCTGGCCGTCCGGGCGGCGCAGCACCAGGCCCGTCGGCAGGCCCCGGCCGAGCAGCCGGGCGGTGCGCTCCAGGCGGGCCCACAGCGCCTCCTGGAAGACCGGGTCCAGCTCCCGCTGCGACCAGTCGGGCTGGGCCCGGCGGACGTCCTCGGTGTGCACGTAGAACTCGACCGTGTTGGCCGCCTCGTCCACCTGCTTGAGCTGGAACGGCGAGAACCGCGGCGGACCGGTGCGGATCAGCTGGATGAGCTCCTCGTACGGCTTGGCGGCGAACTCGGCCGTCACCTTCTCCAGGCGTGGCGCGAGCTGCTTGATCACCGTGCCCCCGGCCGCGTCCGGCCGGCGTTCGCGCACCACGACGTGCGCGGCCAGATCCCGGGTGACCCAGCCCTCGCAGAGGGTGGGCGCCTCGGGACCGGCGGTCTCCAAGAGGTCGGCGAGCAGGAGCCGTTCACGCTTGGCGAAGGTCGACATAACGCCAGCCTACGACCACACGCACCGTCCGGACAGTGGACACGAACCGTGACTGTCGGTGCCGCGCGGCACAATGGCACACATGACCAGTACGACCGGTAGGACGGGCACGCCCCCGTCCAGTGGCCTCGCCCCGGAGATCGCCGCCCGCCTCAAGCGCAGCGCCGACGGACTCCTCCCCGCCATCGCCCAGCAGTACGACACCGGCGAGGTGCTGATGCTGGGCTGGATGGACGACGAGGCGCTGCACCGGACCCTCACCACCGGCCGCTGCACCTACTGGTCGCGCAGCCGCCGGGAGTACTGGGTCAAGGGCGACACATCCGGCCACTTCCAGTGGGTGAAGTCGGTCGCCCTCGACTGCGACGCCGACACCCTGCTGGTCAAGGTCGACCAGGTGGGCGCCGCCTGCCACACCGGCGACCGCACCTGCTTCGACGCCGACGTGCTCCTCAAGGACGCCGAACACGGTCACGAGGGCGTCGAGTCCGGTCCCGGGCGGGCCGAGTCCGGTCCCAGGGGCACCGGCACCGGCGTACCCGCCTCGGATCAGTAAGGTCTGCCGCCATGGACCTCGAGACCTTCCGCAAGCTCGCTGCCGACCGGCGAGTCATCCCGGTCACCCGCAAGCTCCTCGCCGACGGCGACACCCCGGTGGCGCTCTACCGCAAGCTCGCCGCCGAACGCCCCGGCACCTTCCTGCTGGAGTCCGCCGAGAACGGCCGCACGGCGTACCAATGGTCCCGGTACTCCTTCGTGGGCGTCCGCTCCGCCGCCACCCTCACCGTCCGCGACGGCCAGGCCCACTGGCTCGGCGTCCCGCCCGTCGGCGTGCCCGTCGACGGCGACCCGCTGGACGCCCTGCGCGCCACCATCGAGGCCCTGCACACCCCGCACGACCAGGGGCTGCCCCCGTTCACCGGCGGCATGGTCGGCTACCTCGGCTACGACATCGTGCGCCGCCTGGAGAAGATCGGCCCGGGAGAGCGCGACGACCTCCGGATCCCCGAGCTGACCATGCTCCTCACCAGCGACCTCGCCGTCATGGACCACTGGGAGGGCTCGGTCCTGCTGATCGCCAACGCGATCAACCACAACGACCTCGACAGCGGCGTGGACGAGGCCCACGCCGACGCCGTGGCCCGCCTGGACGCGATGGAAGCGGACCTCTCCCGGCCGGTCGCCCAGCCGCCCGCCGTCCTGCCGCCCTCCGAACTCCCCGAGTACACCGCCCTGTGGGGCGGCCCCGACTTCCAGGCGGCCGTCGAGGACGTCAAGGAGCGCATCCGCGCGGGCGAGGCCTTCCAGGTCGTCCCCTCCCAGCGCTTCGAGACCCCGTGCACGGCGAGCGCACTGGACGTGTACCGGGTGCTCAGGGCCACCAACCCGTCCCCGTACATGTACCTCTTCCGCTTCGACGGCTTCGACGTCGTCGGCTCCTCCCCGGAGGCCCTGGTCAAGGTCGAGGACGGGCGGGCCATGGTGCACCCCATCGCCGGCACCCGGCCGCGCGGGGCCACCCCGCAGGAGGACCAGGCCCTCGCCGACGAGCTGCTGGCCGACCCCAAGGAGCGCGCCGAGCACCTGATGCTCGTCGACCTCGGACGCAACGACCTGGGGCGGGTCTGCCGGCCCGGCTCCGTCGAGGTCGTCGACTTCATGTCCGTCGAGCGGTACTCGCACGTCATGCACATCGTCTCGACGGTCACCGGAACGGTCGCCGAGGGCCACACCGCCTTCGACGTCCTCACCGCCTGCTTCCCGGCCGGCACCCTCTCCGGCGCCCCCAAGCCCCGGGCGATGCAGATCATCGACGAACTGGAGCCGTCCAGAAGGGGCCTGTACGGCGGGTGCGTCGGCTACCTCGACTTCGCCGGCGACTCCGACACCGCCATCGCCATCCGCACCGCCCTGCTCCGCGACGGCACGGCGTACGTCCAGGCCGGCGCCGGCATCGTCGCCGACTCCGACCCGGCCGCCGAGGACCAGGAGTGCCGCAACAAGGCGGCGGCGGTCCTGCGGGCGGTGCACACGGCCAACAGACTGGGCAAGTAGGCGCACCGGACCGGGCAAGTGGGGTGCTTATCACCCGACCCCGGGTGACCGTTCGTGCGGGGTTCAGGCGATAGTGGAGTACGTGACTGCTGTTCCTCACCCCTCTTCCGAAGCCGGCGAACCCGCCCGGTCCGGCCGCCGCAGCCTCGCCGTGGCGCTGCTCTTCGGCGCACTCGGCGCGGCCGTGGCCCTGCTGTCCACCCGGCAGCGCTGGGCGGAGGGCACCGCGACGGTGGCCGGCGGCGACTTCCCGCTGACCGCCAGGGGCAGCGATGTCACCGGTGTCCCCGCGGCCCTCGCCATAGTGGGCCTCGCCGCGCTCGTCGCCGTCTTCGCCGTCCGCAAGGCCGGCCGCTTCCTGGTCTCCGGCCTCCTCGCGCTCTCCGGCGCCGGCATCGTCGCCGCGGCCCTGCTGGGCGCGTCCGACGGCTCCGCGCTCGACGAGAAGGCCGCCGAGGCCAGCGGTGACACCTCCGCCACGGTGGACGCCCTCAGCCACACCGGCTGGCCGTACGTCGCCGCGGCCGGCGGTGTGCTCATCCTGATCGCCGGGCTGCTGGCGCTGCGGTACGGGCGGCTGTGGCCCGCGATGTCCGGGCGGTACGAGCGCGGCACGGGGGCGGAGCGGCCGAGGCGGGCGCCGAAGCCGGTCGATCCCGACCGGCCCGAGGACATCTGGAAGGCGCTGGACCGGGGCGAGGATCCCACCGGCGCGTGACGCTTCGCCGGGGGGCGCCGTGACAGGCCGTTCGTCGGCTGCGGCGCTGTGGGGGCCGGTCGCGCGGTTCCCCGCGCCCCTACGGGGCGCTTCAGCTACGGGGCGCTACAGCCGGCGGGGGTTTCAGTCGATGTGGCGAATCAGACGCCACCCCCGCGTCCCGCACCGGTGCTCGTACGGGACAATGGAGGTCGAGCGTCCGGAAGGACACGTACGAGCAACGAGGAGCAAGTCATGGCGGGCAGCAGCCACGGTCACACCCCGGCCGCCTGGACCGGCGTCACCATCGCCTTCATCGGTTTCTGCGTCTCGGGCGCCTTCATGGTGATGGCCCAGCCGCTCGGCTTCTGGGCCGGCATGGTGATCGTGGTCCTCGGCGGCGTGGTCGGCATGATCATGCGCTCCATGGGTCTCGGCCAGCCGAAGCAGAACAACGGCGGCGCCCTGGTGATGTCGCACTCCGCCCCGGTCGTCACCCGCGAGCCGGTCGCCGCCGAGGGCTGACCGACCAGAGCTTTCCCGAGGGGCGTCCGGATCCGGACGCCCCTCTCGTGCGTGTGCCGACCGTACGGGGCACAATGCGAGGCGTGAACGCCGACCGTCACAGCGCAACCGCCCCACCGGTGATGCCCTCCCTCCGGGGCCGGCTGGTCATGCCCGTCGCGGTGCTGGGAGCCGTCGCCGCGGCCTTCGCCTACGTCGGCACCGTCGACCCCAACCAGCCCGGCCACTACCCGGTCTGCCCGCTCTACCGGTTCACCGGCCTGTACTGCCCCGGCTGCGGCGGCCTGCGCAGCGCGCACGCCTTCGTCCACGGCGACTTCCCGGCCGCGCTGCGGGACAACGCGGCGGGCGTCCTCGCCTATCTGGCCTTCGCCGCCGTGTGGACCGTCTGGGTGGTGCGCGCGGCGCGCGGCCGACCCGCCCGGATCGAGCTGAGGCCGGTGCAGGCGTGGAGCCTGGGCGCGTTGCTGCTGGTCTTCACCGTTGTCCGGAACCTGCCCTTCGGTGGCTGGTTGCATCCTTGATCAACCGATGGATGTCCAGTTACTGGGACCGGCGTCAACCGGATGTGGGGCCTGCCCCGTCCTCCGGATACCATCGCAGTGACCATGAGTTTTCGGCCCATGGGTTTTTGACCGCCTGGAAGAACCGTCCGGAAGGGGGCCGCTCGCGTGAGTGTGCTCGACGAGATCATCGACGGAGTCCGTGCCGACCTCGCGGAACGGCAGGCGCGCGTCAGCCTCGACGAGCTCAAGGAGCGCGCGGCGAAGGCACGGGCAGCCAAGGACGGCGTGGCCGCGCTGCGCGGTGAGGGCGTCAAGGTCATCTGCGAGGTGAAGCGCTCCAGCCCCTCCAAGGGCGCGCTGGCCGCGATCGCCGACCCGGCAGGGCTCGCCGCGGACTACGAGGCGGGCGGCGCGGCCGTCATCTCGGTCCTGACCGAGCAGCGCCGCTTCGGCGGCTCGCTGGCCGACCTGGAGGCGGTCCGGGCCCGGGTGGACATCCCGGTGCTGCGCAAGGACTTCATCGTCACGTCGTACCAGCTGTGGGAGGCCCGCGCGTACGGCGCCGACCTCGCGCTGCTGATCGTCGCCGCCCTCGACCAGCCGGCCCTGGAGTCGCTGATCGAGCGCGCCGAGTCCATCGGCCTCACCCCGCTCGTCGAGGTCCACGACGAGGACGAGGTGGAGCGCGCGGTGGACGCCGGCGCCAAGGTGATCGGTGTCAACGCGCGCAACCTGAAGACCCTGGAGGTGGACCGCTCCACCTTCGAGCGGGTCGCCCCGGAGATCCCCGCCCACGTCGTCAAGGTCGCCGAGTCCGGCGTCCGCGGCCCGCACGACCTGATCGCGTACGCCAACGCGGGCGCCGACGCGGTCCTGGTCGGCGAGTCCCTGGTCACGGGCCGCGATCCCAAGGCGGCGGTGGCCGACCTGGTGGCGGCGGGCGAACACCCCGCGCTCCGGCACGGCCGGGGCTGATCACCCGCTAGGCTGAACCCGATGACTCTCACGGTGACGACGACAGTGGACCGGTACGCCCGCCTCGCGCGCGGCTGCCGGCCCCGCGGTTGCCGTGCGCCGGCCCGCCGAATCCACGGCCGCCGCGTCCGCTACGTCATCGGAGACGAACCAGGACAGGTGAACGGCCGTCGATGGCAGCGCGCCCCAAAGGGGCGCGGGGAACTGCGCGACCGGCCACACACGGTCTGAGGTCGTACGACGGACTCCGCCCCCACGGCGAATAGTGTCTTTTCACACGCACTCACCGTGAGGTTTCCGCATGCCCAGCGACTACTTCTTCCCTGACCCAGAAGGCCAGGTGCCCTCCCCGGAGGGCTACTTCGGCGCCTTCGGCGGCAAGTTCATCCCGGAGGCCCTCGTCGCCGCCGTGGACGAGGTCGCCGTCGAGTACGACAAGGCCAAGCACGACCCCGAGTTCGCCCGCGAGCTCGACGACCTCCTGGTCAACTACACCGGCCGCCCCAGCTCCCTGACCGAGGTCCCCCGCTTCGCGGAACACGCGGGGGGCGCCCGGATCTTCCTCAAGCGCGAGGACCTCAACCACACCGGCTCGCACAAGATCAACAACGTGCTGGGCCAGGCCCTGCTCACCAAGCGCATGGGCAAGACCCGGGTGATCGCGGAGACCGGCGCCGGCCAGCACGGCGTGGCGACGGCCACCGCCTGCGCGCTGTTCGGCCTCGACTGCACCGTCTACATGGGCGAGATCGACACTCAGCGCCAGGCCCTCAACGTGGCCCGGATGCGCATGCTCGGCGCCGAGGTCATCGCCGTGAAGTCCGGCAGCCGCACCCTCAAGGACGCCATCAACGAGGCGTTCCGCGACTGGGTGGCCAACGTCGACCACACCCACTACCTGTTCGGCACGGTCGCAGGACCGCACCCCTTCCCGGCGATGGTCCGCGACTTCCACCGGGTGATCGGCGTCGAGGCCCGCCGCCAGATCCTGGAGCGCGCGGGGCGCCTCCCCGACGCCGCGATCGCCTGCGTCGGCGGCGGCTCCAACGCCATCGGCCTCTTCCACGCCTTCATCCCCGACGCGGGCGTCCGCCTCATCGGCTGCGAGCCCGCGGGCCACGGCATCGAGACCGGCGAGCACGCGGCCACCCTCACCGCCGGCGAGCCCGGCATCCTGCACGGCTCCCGGTCCTACGTCCTCCAGGACGACGAGGGCCAGATCACCGAGCCGTACTCGATCTCCGCCGGTCTGGACTACCCCGGCATCGGCCCCGAGCACTCCTACCTCAAGGACTCCGGCCGCGGCGAGTACCGCGCGGTCACCGACGACGCGGCCATGCAGGCCCTGCGCCTGCTCTCCCGCACCGAGGGCATCATCCCGGCCATCGAGAGCGCCCACGCCCTCGCCGGCGCCCTGGAGGTCGGCAAGGAGCTCGGCAAGGACGGGCTGATCGTCGTCAACCTGTCCGGGCGCGGCGACAAGGACATGGACACCGCCGCGCGCTACTTCGGCCTGTACGACACCGAAGCCGACGCCGTGGTCGAGGCCGACGCGGCCGACACCGCCGAGATCGAGGGGGACGCCAAGTGAGCGGGAACATTCAGCTGCTGAACGACACCCTCGCCGGCGCGAAGGCCGAGGGCCGCGCCGCGCTCATCGCCTACCTCCCGGCCGGGTTCCCGACCGTGGACGGCGGCATCGAGGCGATCAAGGCCGCCCTGGACGGCGGCGCGGACGTCGTCGAGGTCGGGCTGCCGCACAGCGACCCGGTGCTGGACGGCCCGGTCATCCAGACCGCCGACGACATCGCCCTGCGCGGCGGCGTGCGGATCGCGGACGTCATGCGGACGGTCGAGGAGGCCCACGAGGCCACCGGCAAGCCGATCCTCGTCATGACGTACTGGAACCCCATCGACCGCTACGGCGTCGAACGCTTCACCGCGGAGCTGGCCGAGGCCGGTGGCGCGGGCTGCATCCTGCCCGACCTGCCGGTGCAGGAGTCGGCGCTGTGGCGGGAGCACGCCGAGAAGCACGGCCTCGCGACGGTCTTCGTCGTGGCGCCGAGCAGCAAGGACGAGCGGCTCGCCACGATCACCGCGGCGGGCAGCGGCTTCGTCTACGCGGCCTCGCTGATGGGCGTCACCGGTACCCGTGCATCGGTCGGGGCGCAGGCCCATGACCTGGTCGAGCGCACCCGGGCCACCGGCACCGGCCTGCCCGTCTGCGTCGGCCTCGGCGTCTCCAACGCGGCCCAGGCCGCCGAGGTCGCCGGCTTCGCCGACGGCGTGATCGTCGGTTCGGCCTTCGTGAAGCGGATGCTGGACGCGCCGGACCACGCGGCCGGCGTGGCGGCCGTCCGCGAACTCGCCGGGGACCTCGCGAAGGGCGTGCGCGGCCAGGCGTAACCCCTCGGGGAACTCCAGGCATGACAGAACATTCGGTCACTCGAACGGGTGGACCTGGGACCGGGGAGGCGCGGTGCGCCTCCCCGGTTCGTTCTGGGGGTGTGAGCGAGAAGAATCGTGACGGAAAGCGGATGGCCCGTGAGCGGCTGGCGGTCGAGCGCGAGAAGCAGAAGGCCGCGGACAAGCGACGGCGCGCGCTGATCGTCGGCGCGAGCGTCGTCTGTGTCCTGGGCCTGGCGGCGGTGGTCGGCGTGGTCGCCGCGAACTCGGGCAAGGACAAGAGCAGCGCGAGTTCCGGGCCGGTCGTGGCGCCCTCCGGCGCGCAGGGCAAGGACAGCCTCGCGATCCCGGTGGGCAAGGACGGCGCCAAGGCGACGCTCACCGTCTGGGAGGACTTCCGCTGCCCGGCCTGCCAGGCCTTCGAGACCGCGTACCGCCCGACGCTCCACGAGCTGGTCGACGCGGGTCAGCTCAGGATCGAGTACCACCTGGTCACGCTGATCGACGGCAACCTCGGCGGCAGCGGCTCCCGGAACGCGGCCAACGCGGCGGCCTGCGCCCAGGACGCCGGGAAGTTCCGCGACTTCCACGACGTGCTGTACGAGAACCAGCCGAAGGAGACCGACGACGCGTTCGCGAGCAACGACAAGCTGATCGAGCTGGCCGGCAAGGTGCAGGGGCTGAACACGCCGGCGTTCCAGAAGTGTGTCAAGAACGGCACCCACAACTCCTGGGTCGTCAAGTCCAACCAGGCCTTCCAGGCCGCGAAGTTCGACGGCACGCCGACCGTCCTGCTCGACGGCAAGAACATCTACCAGGACCAGACCATGACCCCGGCCAAGCTGAAGCAGCTGGTCGAGGACGCGAACAAGCAGTAAGGGGGGTAAGCGTTTCTCACGCCCCCGTTATGGAGCCGTAGCCGGGCTGGTTGCCGTCGGCCCGGTCCGGCACGGTAGCGTCGACCCTGCCATGGAAGAACTTGCCTACATTCCCAGCCCGTCGCGCGGAGTGATCCACCTCGGACCCATCCCGCTGCGCGGCTACGCGTTCTGCATCATCATCGGTGTCTTCGTAGCCGTCTGGCTCGGCAACAAGCGCTGGATCGCCCGGGGCGGGCGGGCCGGCACCGTGGCCGACATCGCGGTCTGGGCCGTACCGTTCGGCCTGGTCGGCGGGCGCCTCTACCACGTGATCACGGACTACGAGCTGTACTTCAGCGCGGGCCGTGACTGGGTCGACGCGTTCAAGGTCTGGCAGGGCGGCCTCGGCATCTGGGGCGCGATCGCGCTCGGTGCGGTGGGCGCCTGGATCGGCTGCCGCCGCCGCGGCATCCCGCTGCCGGCCTACGCCGACGCCATCGCCCCCGGCATCGCCCTCGCCCAGGCGTGCGGTCGCTGGGGCAACTGGTTCAACCAGGAGCTGTACGGCCGGGAGACGCATCTGCCGTGGGCGCTCCACATCACCTCCTCCGAGGGCGGCCGGGTGCCGGGCTACTACCACCCGACGTTCCTCTACGAGTCGCTGTGGTGCATCGGCGTCGCCTTCCTCGTCATGTGGGCCGACCGCCGCTTCACACTGGGCCACGGGCGGGCGTTCGCGCTGTACGTCGCCGCGTACTGCGTGGGCCGCGGCTGGATCGAGTACATGCGCGTCGACGACGCCCACCACATCCTCGGTCTGCGGCTCAACGACTGGACCGCGATGATCGTGTTCCTGCTCGCGGTGCTGTACATGGTGCTCTCCGCGAAGAAGCGGCCGGGCCGGGAGACGGTGGTCGAGCCGGGTGTCCCCGACGGTGAGGACGTCTCCGACGGCGAGGCCGACGGTGCTGGTGAGACTGACGGTGCTGGTGAGGCCGGCGGTGCCGGTGCGGCCGTTGAGGCGGAGGCCTCCGGCGACGGGGCCGAAGCAGGAGCCAAGGACGCCGACACCGACGCCGATGAGGCGAAGGACGAGGTCAAGGACGAGGCCGGGTCGGGGACCAAGAAGAGCTGACCTGCCTGTCGTACGACGAAGAGGGCGCCCGGGATCGAACCGGGCGCCCTCTTCGTGTGTGCGAGTCGTCGGCGGGGTCAGCGGCGGTTCAGCAGGGACAGCGTTCTGCGGGCCGCCGCCACCACTGCCGCGTCGATGAAGCTGCCGTCGGGGAGGGCCTGGGCGCCCTGTTCCGTGGTGGCTGCCTTGATGACCGTTTCCGCCTGTTCCAGTTCGGCCTCGGTCGGGAGATAGGCCCGTTCGATGATCGGGAGCTGCCGGGGGTGGATCGCGGCGCGGCCCAGGAACCCCAGGGCGCGGCCGTGGGCGCAGGAGGCGGCGAGGCCGTTGAGGTCGCGGGTGTCGGGGTGGACCGACTGGGGTGGCGGGGCGAGGCCCGCCGCCCGCGCCGCGACCACGATCCGGGAACGGGACCAGTCGAGGCCGATGTCGTCCCGTACCCCCAGGTCGGCCCGTAGGTCCGCCTCGCCCAGGGAGATGCCCCGCAGGGCGGGGTGGGCGGCGGCAATGGCGTAGGCGTGCTCGATCCCGAGGGCCGATTCGAGCAGGGCGTAGAGGGGGAGGCTGGCGGTCCGGGCCGCGAGATGGCGGATGTCCTCGGGGCCCGTGACCTTCGGGAGGCGGAGTCCGGCGAGGCCGGGGAGGGCGAGAAGGGCCTCGATGTCGGTCTGTGCCCAGGGGGTGTCCAGGGCGTTGATCCGGACGTGGACCGGGACCGGCTGCGGGCGGGCGAGGAGCTCGGCGGTGGCGGTACGGGCGTAGTCCTTGCGGTCGGGGGCGACCGCGTCCTCCAGATCGATCACCACCACGTCGGTTCCGGAGGCCAGCGCCTTGGCGACCACGTGCGGCCGGTCGCCGGGGACGTACAGCCAGGTCAGCGGGAACGGCACCGCGCTCATACGGCACCCTCCGCGCGCAGGGCCCGTACCTCGGCCGGGGTCAGGCCCAGCTCGGCCAGCACCTCGTCCGTGTCGGCGCCGTGCGGGCGGCCGGTCCAGCGGATCGCGCCGGGGGTGGCGGAGAGCCGGAAGAGGACGTTCTGCATGCGCAGGGGGCCCAGATCGGGGTCGGACACGGTCGTGATCGTGTTCAGCGCCTGGTACTGCGGGTCCTCCATGACGTCCCGCACGTCCTGGATCGGCGCCACCGCCGCCTCCGCCTTCTCGAACTCGGCCAGCACCTCGGCACGGGAGCGGACCGCGACCCAGCCGCCGACGGCCGCGTCGAGGACGTCGGCGTGCGCGGCCCGCCCCGCACCGGTCGCGAACCACGGCTCGTCGATCAGCTCCGGCCGCCCGACCAGGCACATCACGCGTTCGGCGATCGACTGGGCCGAGGTGGAGACGGCGACCCAGTCGCCGTCCGCCGTGCGGTAGGTGTTGCGCGGGGCGTTGTTGGCGGACCGGTTGCCGGTGCGTGCCTGGACGTAGCCGAGCTGGTCGTACCAGGTGGGCTGCGGGCCGAGGACGGCCAGGATCGGCTCGATGATCGCCATGTCGACGACCTGGCCCTCGCCGGTGCGGTCCCGGGCCGCGAGCGCGGTCATCACGGCGTACGCGGTGGCCAGCGCCGCGATGGAGTCGGCCAGCCCGAACGGGGGCAGCGTCGGTGGGGCGTCCGGTTCGCCGGTGATCGCCGCGAAGCCGCTCATCGCCTCGGCGAGGGTGCCGAAGCCGGGGCGGCGGGCGTAGGGGCCGAACTGGCCGAAGGCGGTGACCCGGGTCAGGACAAGGCGCGGGTTGGCGGCGGAGAGCTCCTCCCAGCCGAGGTCCCACTTCTCCAGGGTGCCGGGGCGGAAGTTCTCGATGATCACGTCGGCGGTGGCGGCCAGCCGCAGCAGCGTGGCACGGCCACCGGGCTTGGACAGGTCGAGGGTGAGGGTGCGCTTGTTGCGGCCGAGCAGTTTCCACCACAGGCCGACGCCCCCCTTGGCCGGGCCGTGGCCCCGGGAGGGGTCGGGCTTGGCGGGGTGCTCGACCTTGACGACCTCGGCGCCGAAGTCACCGAGGAAGGTGGCGGCGAGGGGGCCGGCGAAGAGGGTGGCCAGATCGAGGACGCGCAGACCGGTGAGGGGCGGGGACTGGGGGTGCGTCGCCGGACCTGTGGGTGCAGTGCGTGCTGTGGGCGTCATGGGCGTCATGGGCGACTCGGGTGTCGTGCTCATGCGGTGTACTGGGTTTCGATCTCCGGGCGGTACGGCATCGACTCCGTCGCCCCTTCCCGCTGCACGGAGATCGCCGCCGCGGCTGCCGCCCAGGACAGGGCCTCGCGGATCGGTTTCTCCTCGGCCAGGGCCACCGCGAGGGCGCCGACGAAGGTGTCGCCCGCGCCGGTCGAGTCGACGGCGGTCACCCGCGGAGCGGGGATGACGAGCGGGGCGGCGTCGCGGGTGAGGTAGAGGCTGCCGGCCGCGCCGAGGGTGACGACGACCCGCGGCACCTGGTCGAGGAGCGCCGCCGCGGCGTCGCGCGGGTCGGCGCGGTCGGTGAGGGTGGCCGCCTCCCGTTCGTTCGCCACCAGCAGGTCGACGTGGTCGAGGAGTTCGGACGGCAGCGGGCGGGCGGGGGACGGGGTGAGGACGGTCCGCACGCCGTGGCGGCGGGCGGCCTGCGCACCGGCCACGACCGCCGCGAGAGGGATCTCCAGCTGGAGCAGGAGCATGTCGGCGGAGGCGATGACGCCCTCGTCGCCGGGGGAGAGATGGTCGACGGTGCCGTTGGCGCCGGGGATCACGACGATCGCGTTGCCGCCCTCGTCGTCCACGACGATGTGCGCCGTGCCGGACGGACCCTCGATCGTGCGCAGCGAGTCCGTGTCCACGCCGGAGTGTTCGAGGGTCTCGCGCATCCGGGCACCGTAGGCGTCGTGGCCGACCGCGCCGATCATCGAGACGGTGGCGCCGGCGCGGGCGGCGGCGATCGCCTGGTTGGCGCCCTTGCCGCCGGGGATCGTCCGGAACGTCCGTCCGGTGACGGTCTCACCGAGCTGCGGGGCCCGCTCGGCGTACGCGACGAGGTCCATGTTCATGCTGCCGAGTACGGCGATGTGGGTCATGAGCGGGTCGCCTCCAGGTGGGTGAGGTGGGCGAGGGCGTCGAAGCCGGTGCCGTCGAAGCCGGCGACGGAAGTGGCGAGGCGGTTCTTGAGCGGGATCGTCCAGCGGTCGGGGAGCGCGTCGGGGTCCCCCGCGAGCAGCCCGGCCACGGAGCCGGCGGTCGCGCCGTTCGAGTCGGTGTCCCAGCCGCCGCTCACCGCCCGGCAGACGGAGCCGGTGAAGTCGCCGTCGGCGTGGGTGAGGGCGGCGGCGATCAGGGCGGTGTTGGGGACGGCGTGCACCCAGTGGTGGGTGGGGGAGTGGACGCGGTGCAGTTCGTCCACGACCGTCTCGAAGTCCTCGTGGGTCTCGGCCAGCCCGACCGCCCGCTCGATCGCCTGCGCCAGGCGGGACCGGGGCGGGATCACCGTCCGGCCGGCGCGCAGACAGGCGTGGACGTCGTGGGTGCCGGTGGCGGCGGTGGCGATGACGGTCGCCGTGAACATCGCCGCGTAGACGCCGTTGGCGGTGTGGGTGAGGGTGGCGTCCCGGTGCGCCTGCTCGGCCGCGGCGGCCGGGTCGCCGGGGTTGGTCCAGCCGTGCGCGTCGGCGCGGATGAGGGCGCCGATCCACTCCCGGAAGGGGTTGCGGTGGCGGGCGGTGTGCGGGGGTTCGATGCCGGTGAGGAGGTTGCGGTAGGCGACGCGTTCGGCGGTGAAGGTGCGGCCGGCGGGAAGCTCGTCGAGCCAGAGGGCGGCCACGTCGGCGGTGGTGAAGTCCCTGGTGTGGCGCTGGAGCAGGAGGAGGTTGAGGAGGGGGTAGTTGAGGTCGTCGTCCTCGGGCATGCCGTCGATGTTCTCGGCGAGGGAGGTGGGGGCCGAGCGGCGGTTCCAGGGGTGGGCGGCGAGGAGTTCGGCGGGGACGCCGTGGGCGGTGAAGTAGTGGTTCAGCGGCCAGTTGCCGGTGGCGTGGGCGAGTTCGCGGATCGCGTGCAGCGGAAGCTTCTCGACGGGTTTGCCGAGCAGACACCCGACGGCTCGGCCAAGCCAGGCGGCCTGGTACGCGCGGGGGGTGGGGGCGGGGGTGGGGACGCTTACCGGCGCTTGCAGGGTGCCGCTGCGCCCACCCGTGCCGCCCCAGCGGCACGACTGCCCGCAGCTGGGTCTTTGTCTTTCAGGGGCGCGGGGAACTGCGCGATCGGCCCCCACCGGGGCGCAGCCGTACGACGGCCACTCCGGGCACAGTGCCCGGATCGCTTCGAGATCCGTCGGCTCGTCCAACCTGCTCGGCAGGTCCGCGAGTTCGTCGAGGAGGTCTTCCGCGAGGCGGCGGAGATAGCGGGACGCCCGGTCCGGCGACGCGCCCGCACGGCTCGGCGCGTCCGCGCCGCCCGCCGCCCGCCAGCGCGCAGCGATCGCCGACGGCTCCCGCCCGTCCTGCCGGGCCTGGCACAGCTCGTGGCCGAGCAGGTCCTCCGGCTGGACCCAGGTCAGCCGGAGCAACTCGGACCTCCGAGGCGGACGAAGTGCTCCTCGTGGGCGCGGCGGCGTTCGATGTCGCGGGCGAAGACCTCCCGGGCCACCCCGGCCAGGACACGGGGCGGTTCCCAGAGGTCGAGGCGGCTGGCCTCGGCGACCCGCTTCGACCAGTCCTCGGGGACCGGCGAGCCCAGCGCCCCGGCGATCGCGCCGGCCATCGTCGCGATGGAGTCGCAGTCCCGGCCGTAGTTGACGGAACCGAGGACGGCGTGCCGGTAGTCGCCGTCGGCCACCAGCAACATGCCGAGGGCGACGGGGAGTTCCTCGATCGCGTGGAGGCGGGAGGGGCGGCGGGCGCCGAGGGAGGGGGACCGGTAGTGGGGGCCCACCGTGTCGTAGGGGGCGACCGCCTCGCGCACGGGGGTGAGCGCCGACTCGAAGTCGGAGTGCTGGGCGGCCGTTTCACAGACCCGTTCGATCGCCTCGCGGGTGCCGTCCTTCGCCACGGACAGGCAGACGCCGACCACGGAGTCCGTGGTCGCGCCGGACGCGGTCGCCGCCGCCACCGCCGCGGCGAAGACGCCCGCCGCCTCCCTGCCGTACGACGACTGGTGGGCGCCCGCGACGTCCAGGGCCTCGGCGTACGCGGCCCGCGGGTTCGCCGCGTTGACCAGGCCGACCGGGGCCATGTACATCGCGGCACCGCAGTTGACGATGTTGCCGACGCCGGCCTCGCGGGGGTCGACATGGCCGTAGTGGAGGCGGGCCGCCAGCCACTTCTCGGCGAGGAAGACCCGGTGGAGGGGGATGGTCTCCGTCTCCAGCTCCGGGATCCAGCGGGGGTTGGTCATCAGGTCGGGGACCAGGTGGTCGGCGACCGCGTACGCGTCGAGGTGGTCGCGGACCCTGGCGTACACCCGTACCAGCGCATGGGTCATCAAGGTGTCGTCGGTGACGTGCCCGTCGCCCTTGTGGTATGGCGCGATGGGGCGGGCGGTGCGCCAGGCGTCGCCGTTCCAGGGGCCGACGATGCCGTGGATCCGGCCGCCGTGGCGTTCGAGGATCTGGTCGGGGGAGTAGCCCTCGACCGGACCGCCGAGGGCGTCGCCGACGGCGGCCCCGACCAGTGCTCCGGTGATCCGGTCGTCGAGCGAAGCTCCGGTGTTTTCTTCTCCTTTGGGCGTCATGCACCGAATCATCCACCTGCATGGGCCGGTTGTGCGGCTTCCAGGAGTTCGGCGAGTTCCACCAGATCCGTGCCGGTGAGGCGGGGGAGGGCGCAGCCGGAGAGGGTGCGGCAGGCGTCCCGCCAGGACGGCGGGATCGCGGTCGCGCCGCCGAGGGCGCCGGTGAGCGCGCCGGCCAGGGCGGGGGCCGAGTCGGCGACCCGGGAGAGACAGGCGGCGGCGGGTACGGCCTCGGCGATCCGGCCCCGGGCGGCGGTGGCGAGGGCGAGGGCGACCGGGACGGTTTCCGCGGCGGCGATGCCGTAGCTGTAGACGTGGTCGACGATTTGGTGTTCGAGGAGGGGGAGCAGGGCGAACGCGGAGTCCGTGGTGCCGGCGAGGGTGAGGGCGTGCCGGGTGTTGCGGCCGATCTCGGTGGCCTCGGGGAGTTCGCCGAGGGCCGCGGCCACGCAGGTCTCGACCTCGGCGCCGACGAGGGCGAGGGCGAGGGCCGCGGCCATGGCCCGGGCGCCGTGCACGCCGTCGCCGTCCTGGGTGTAGCGGGCGTCGAACTCGGCGAGGTCGGCGGCGCGTCGGGGGTCGCCGGGGTGGGCGACGGCGAGGGCGCAGGCGCGGACGCAGGCGGCGTCGTCGAAGTAGTGCGGGTTGTCGTGGCCGGTGGCGGGCGGGCGCAGGCCGGCGGCGAGGTTGCCGAGGCCGGCGCGGACGGAGATGCGGGCGCGGAGGGGGAGTACGGCCGACTCGATCTCCGGGGCGCGTTCGGCCGCGGCGGCGACCTCGGAGGCGACGGCGGTCCAGGTGAGGTCGATGGCGGCGCGGGTACGGAGCTCGCGGCTGAGGTCGCCGAGGACGGTGTCGTCGCCGGCGCGCAGCACGGCTTCCGCGGCGAAGGCCGCCCACTCGGCGTCGTCGGAGGGGCCGAGGCGGAGGGGCTCGGGGGGCTGGTTGAGGGCGATGGGGACGGGGAGGGTGGTGGTCGCGTTCTGCTCGGCGAAGGTGTCGAGTTCGCGGGTGAGGCGGCGGGTCCATTCCGGCATCCGGGATGCGCGGTGCCGTGCGGAAGGCCATCCGGCGGCGTCGCCCGCGGCGAGGCCGAGCAGCAGCCCCTCGATACGCCGCCGCTTCACCGGAGCCCCTCGCTGCAGCCGGCCCCCAGGGGGCTCCGCCCCCTGGACCCCCAAGCCCTCGCCCACCCACCACCCGACTCGGTCGGCAGAGAAGCGGACGCCGGCGGCTGCGGCTCGGTGGGGATGAGCGCGACCGGTTCGGGGCGCGACTCGCTCTGCGGGAGGGCTGGCGCGGCGGGGTTCGGCTCGGTCCGCGGGTAGGCGGCCGGCTCGGTCTGCGGGAGGGCTGGCGCGGCGGGGTGCGGCTCGGTCCGCGGGTAGGCGGCCGGTTCGGGGTGCGGCTCGGTCTGCGGGAGGGCTGACGCGGTCGGGTGCGGCTCGCTCCGCGGGAGGGCTGGCGCGGCGGGGTGCGGCTCGGTCGGCGGGAGGGCGGCCGGTTCGGGGTGTGGCTCGGTTCGCGGGAGGGCTGGCGGGGCGGGGTGTGGCTCGGTCGGCGGGAGGGCGGCCGGTTCGGGGTGCGGCTCGGTTCGCGGGAGGGCTGGCGCGGCGGGGTGTGGCTCGGTGGTGATGGGGCCGGGTGGTTCGGGTCGTGGCTCGGTTGGGAGGAGGGTCGGTGGCGTGGGCTGTGGTTCGGCCGGGAGGAGGGGCGGTGGTGTGGGGTGTGGCTCGGTCTGCGGGAAGGTTCGGGGTGGGGGTTGTGGGGTCGTCTGTGTCGAGGCCGTGCTCAGCAGTAGTTCCGCTACCTCCAGGACGTGGTGGCCCGCCATCGACGGTAGGCAGCTGCCGCGGGCGGGGCCGATTGCCGCTGCCCACTCCGGGGGGATCGACGCTTCTCCCCGCGTCGCCCCGGCCAGCGCGCCGGCCACCGCGGCCGTGGTGTCCGCGTCGCGTCCCATGTTGACGGCGGTCAGTACCGCGTCCCGGAAGTCGCCGTCGGCCGCCGCGTACGCGCCGAAGGCCAGGGCCACCGCCTCCGGGGCCAGGTCGGTCCACGGGTAGCCGCCGATGACCACCGCGGAGCGGACCGCCCGTTCGCCGCGGTGGGCCACGGACACCGCGCGGCGCAGGGAACGGGCCGTCCAGGAGTCGTCGGGGACGACGGCGAGTGCGGCGGCCACCACCGCCGTCGGCGGGGCCCCGGCCATCGCCGCCGCGACCCCCGCCGCCACCGCCTGGCCGCCGTAGATGCCCTCGCCCTCGTGGCTCACCGAGCCGTCGACGGCGACGAGCCGGGCCGCCTCGGCGGGACGGCCCGCCGCGAAGACGCCGAAGGGGGCCGCCCGCATGGCGAGGCCGTCGCTCCAGGCGTGCCGGTGCTGCGCGGAGATGGGGGCGGCGAGGCCCCGGCGGAGGTTCTCCAGGGTGCCGCGTTCGCTGAAGCCCGCGCCCTTGAAGGGGCCCTCGGCGCGGTCGGCGATCCACTCGTGCCAGGCCGCCTCGACATGGGCCGGGGTGAGCGCGGAGCCGTGCCGGGCGAGGAGGAGGCCGGAGAAGATCGCGTACTCGGTGTCGTCCGTACCGGCGGGACGGTCGGTCACGTACCCCGTGATGCGGCCCCAGCGGGCGCGGATCTCGGAGGGCTTCATGTTCTCCGCCGGCGCCCCGAGCGCGTCTCCCACGGCCAGGCCAAGCAGCGCGCCCCGCGCCCGGTCGTGCAGCTCCGCAGCGCGCTCGTCGGGGGCGGGGACCGGCGGGGTGCAGACGATCGATGCCATGGGCGGGCCTCTCCGGGAGGGGCTTCGCGCGAGGGCGCGGAACCGTTTGCGGATGTGTCCCACCAACGGCGGTTGACCGCAGCCTGACCGGCCTCTACATCACCCGGTCGACATTTGTGCACACCCTCGCACGTGTGAGCGGGAAGCGGTAAAACCGCAGGTTAGCCGAGCCTTTCCTTGCTGGCGACGGGGAATGCCGGGGCGTAACGTCAGCGTTGTCGAAAGATAGAACTTGTCCAAACTTAGCTTTGCCTCAGCTTATTCGGGGCACACCGCGAGACCTTTTGGGGGACCCCTCATGGCCGTCATCGAGACGCAGGCGACTCTGCACGAAGCCCACCGCGACAACCACACCCACCGGGATGTGAACGGGGGCTGGCTGCGGCCCGCCGTCTTCGGTGCCATGGACGGGCTGGTCTCCAACCTCGCCCTGATGACCGGTGTGGCCGGCGGGGCCGTCGGCCACCACACCATCGTGATCACCGGGCTCGCGGGTCTTGCCGCCGGTGCTTTCTCGATGGCCGCCGGCGAGTACACCTCCGTCGCCTCGCAGCGCGAGCTCGTCGAGGCCGAGCTGGACGTCGAGCGCCGGGAGCTGCGCAGGCACCCGCAGGACGAGGAGGCCGAGCTGGCCGCGCTGTACGAGGCGCGGGGCGTCGAGCCGGCGCTGGCCCGGGAGGTCGCCCGGCAGCTGTCCGCCGACCCGGAGCAGGCGCTGGAGATACATGCCAGGGAGGAGCTGGGCATCGACCCCGGCGACCTGCCCTCGCCGCTGGTCGCCGCCGTCTCGTCCTTCGGGTCGTTCGCGCTGGGTGCGCTGCTGCCCGTGCTGCCGTTCCTGCTCGGCGCGACCGCGCTCTGGCCCGCCCTGCTGCTGGCCCTCGCCGGACTGTTCGGCTGCGGTGCCGTGGTGGCCAAGGTGACCGCGCGGACCTGGTGGTTCAGCGGTCTGCGGCAGCTCGCGCTGGGCGGCGCGGCGGCCGGTGTGACGTACGCCCTGGGCACCCTTTTCGGGACGGCCGTAGGATAGGGCGACTGGTAGCTATGCAGTGGACTGCATAAGTACCCGTTACTCGCTGGTTTCGAATGCTTAACCACTGGGCATGAGCCGTAAGCGCCGCAGGCAATGAGGCCTGCCATGCACCTGTGGGGTGGCGCGACGCTCACCCCCGCCCCTGCGGACCGATGGACACGGATCTGTCCGGATCGGTCCCCCACCACCTTCACCGCTTTGCGCGGTACCTCGCCGTAAACCCCTACGGCGTCCGCATGTTGGAACGGTGTATCCAGTTCCCGAGAACCGCTTCATCATGTAACCTGCGTGAAATTTCGCAACAAAAACGCAGAGGGCCAGCGTCGTCCCTCGGCACCTGCTATACGCCACTGACGACGACGGGAGAGCCGATGCGTACGCCGCGCCAGCCGTCCCAGCACTCCACGAACGGCCGAAACTGGTCGTTCATGGATGCTCGCCCTGCTGCGCAGGGTATGTACGACCCCCGCAACGAGCGCGACGCCTGTGGCGTCGGCTTCGTGGCCACCCTCACCGGCGAGGCGAGCCATGCGCTGGTCGAGCAGGCGCTCACGGTTCTGCGCAACCTGGAGCACCGCGGCGCGACCGGCTCCGAGCCCGACTCCGGAGACGGCGCCGGCCTGCTCTCCCAGGTGCCCGACGCCTTCTTCCGCGAGGTGGCCGGATTCGAGCTGCCCGCGGCAGGTTCGTACGCCGTCGGCATCGCCTTCCTGCCCGAGGACGGCACGCAGGACGCCGTCTCGCAGATCGAGACGATCGCGGCGGAGGAGGGCCTCACCGTCCTCGGCTGGCGCGAGGTTCCGGTCGCCCCGCAGCTGCTGGGCGCCACCGCCCGCTCCACCATGCCGGTCTTCCGGCAGGTTTTCGTCACCGACGGCGCCAGCGAGGGCATCGCGCTGGACCGCAGGGCGTTCGTGCTGCGCAAGCGCGCCGAGCGCGAGGCGGGCGTCTACTTCCCGTCCCTGTCCGCCCGGACGATCGTCTACAAGGGCATGCTGACCACCGGCCAGCTGGAGCCCTTCTTCCCGGACCTGTCCGACCGCCGCTTCGCATCCGCGATCGCGCTCGTGCACTCCCGGTTCTCCACGAACACCTTCCCGTCGTGGCCGCTCGCCCACCCCTACCGGTTCGTCGCCCACAACGGTGAGATCAACACCGTCAAGGGCAACCGCAACTGGATGCGGGCCCGCGAGTCGCAGCTGGTCTCCGACCTGTTCGGCCCGCAGGAGAAGCTGGACCGGGTCTTCCCGATCTGTACGCCCGACGCCTCGGACTCGGCCTCCTTCGACGAGGTGCTGGAGCTCCTGCACCTGGGCGGCCGTTCGCTGCCGCACTCCGTGCTGATGATGATCCCGGAGGCGTGGGAGAACCACGACTCCATGGACCCGGCCCGCCGCGCCTTCTACGGCTACCACTCCACGATGATGGAGCCCTGGGACGGCCCCGCCTGCGTCACCTTCACCGACGGCTCCCAGGTCGGCGCCGTTCTCGACCGCAACGGTCTGCGTCCCGGCCGCTACTGGGTCACCGACGAGGGCCTGGTCGTCCTCGGCTCCGAGGTCGGCGTCCTCGACATCGATCCCGCCAAGGTGGTCCGCAAGGGCCGGCTGCAGCCCGGCCGGATGTTCCTCGTCGACACCGTCGAGCACCGCATCATCGAGGACGACGAGATCAAGGCGGGCCTCGCCGCCGCGCAGCCGTACGCGGAGTGGCTGGAGGCCGGCGAGATCGAGCTGGGCGACCTGCCCGAGCGCGAGCACATCGTGCACACCCACGCCTCGGTCACCCGCCGCCAGCAGACCTTCGGCTACACCGAGGAAGAGCTGCGCGTCCTCCTCGCGCCGATGGCCAAGGCCGGTGCCGAGCCGATCGGCTCCATGGGCACCGACTCGCCGATCGCCGCGCTGAGCGAGCGCCCCCGGCTGCTCTTCGACTACTTCACCCAGCTGTTCGCGCAGGTCACCAACCCGCCGCTGGACGCGATCCGCGAAGAGCTCGTCACCTCGCTGCGCTCGTCCCTCGGCCCCGCGGGCAACCTGCTCGACCCGAACGCCGCCTCCTGCCGCTCGGTCGTGCTGCCCTTCCCGGTGATCGACAACGACGAGCTGGCCAAGCTCATCCACATCAACGCCGACGGCGACATGCCCGGCTTCAAGGCCGCGACCCTGTCCGGCCTGTACCGGGTCTCCGGCGGCGGCGACTCCCTCGCCGCGCGCATCGAGGAGATCTGCGCCGAGGCCGACGCGGCCATCGAGAACGGCGCCCGGCTGATCGTCCTGTCGGACCGCCACTCGGACGCCGAGCACGCGCCGATCCCCTCGCTGCTGCTCACCGCGGCCGTCCACCACCACCTCATCCGCACCAAGCAGCGCACCCACGTGGGCCTGCTCGTCGAGGCCGGTGACGTCCGCGAGGTCCACCACGTCGCCCTGCTGATCGGGTTCGGCGCCGCCGCCGTCAACCCGTACCTGGCCATGGAGTCCGTCGAGGACCTGACCCGCGCGGGCACCTTCCTGCCGGGCATGGAGGCCGACCAGGCCATCCGCAACCTGATCTACGCGCTCGGCAAGGGTGTCCTGAAGGTCATGTCCAAGATGGGCATCTCCACGGTCGCCTCCTACCGCGGCGCCCAGGTCTTCGAGGCCGTCGGTCTCGAAGCCGGCTTCGTCGACAAGTACTTCAACGGCACCGCCTCCAAGATCGGCGGCGTCGGCCTCGACGTCATCGCCAAGGAGGTCGCCGCCCGCCACGCCAAGGCCTACCCGGCCTCCGGCATCGCGCCTGCCCACCGCGCCCTGGAGATAGGGGGCGAGTACCAGTGGCGCCGCGAGGGCGAGCCGCACCTGTTCGACCCGGAGACGGTCTTCCGCCTCCAGCACTCGACCCGTGCCAACCGCTACGACATCTTCAAGAAGTACACGGACCGCGTGAACGAGCAGTCCGAGCGGCTGATGACGCTCCGCGGCCTCTTCGGCTTCAAGAGCGACCGCCCGTCGATCTCCGTCGACGAGGTCGAGCCGGTCTCCGAGATCGTCAAGCGGTTCTCCACCGGCGCCATGTCCTACGGCTCCATCTCGCGCGAGGCCCACGAGACCCTCGCCATCGCCATGAACCAGCTGGGCGGCAAGTCCAACACCGGTGAGGGCGGCGAGGACCCGGACCGCCTCTACGACCCGGCCCGCCGGTCCGCCATCAAGCAGGTCGCCTCCGGCCGCTTCGGCGTCACCTCCGAGTACCTGGTCAACGCGGACGACATCCAGATCAAGATGGCCCAGGGCGCCAAGCCCGGCGAGGGCGGCCAGCTGCCCGGCCACAAGGTCTACCCGTGGGTCGCCAAGACCCGGCACTCCACCCCGGGCGTCGGCCTGATCTCCCCGCCGCCGCACCACGACATCTACTCCATCGAGGACCTGGCCCAGCTGATCCACGACCTGAAGAACGCGAACCCGCAGGCGCGGATTCACGTCAAGCTGGTCTCCGAGGTCGGCGTCGGCACGGTCGCGGCCGGTGTGTCCAAGGCGCACGCGGACGTCGTGCTCATCTCCGGCCACGACGGCGGTACGGGCGCCTCCCCGCTGACCTCGCTGAAGCACGCGGGCGGCCCCTGGGAGCTGGGCCTCGCCGAGACCCAGCAGACCCTGCTGCTCAACGGCCTGCGCGACCGGATCGTCGTGCAGACCGACGGCCAGCTGAAGACCGGCCGTGACGTGGTCATCGCCGCGCTGCTCGGCGCCGAGGAGTTCGGTTTCGCGACCGCGCCGCTCGTCGTCTCCGGCTGCATCATGATGCGCGTCTGCCACCTCGACACCTGCCCGGTCGGCGTCGCCACCCAGAACCCGGTGCTGCGCGACCGCTTCTCCGGCAAGGCCGAGTACGTCGTGAACTTCTTCAGGTTCATCGCCGAGGAGGTCCGCGAGATCCTCGCCGAGCTGGGCTTCCGCACCATCGAGGAGGCCGTCGGCCACGCGGAGGCGCTCGACGTCACCCGTGCCGTGAACCACTGGAAGGCGCAGGGCCTGGACCTGGCCCCGCTCTTCTACGTGCCCGAGCTGCCCGAGGGCGCCGCCCTGCACCGGACGATCGCGCAGGACCACGGCCTGGAGAAGGCCCTGGACAACGAGCTGATCAAGCTCGCCTCCGACGCCCTGGCCGCCTCCAGCGCCACCGACGCCCAGCCGGTGCGCGCCCAGATCAAGGTGCGCAACATCAACCGCACGGTCGGCACCATGCTCGGCCACGAGGTGACGAAGAAGTTCGGCGGCGCGGGTCTGCCCGACGACACCATCGACATCACCTTCACCGGCTCGGCCGGCCAGTCCTTCGGCGCCTTCCTGCCGCGCGGTGTCACGCTCCGTCTGGAGGGCGACGCCAACGACTACGTCGGCAAGGGCCTCTCCGGCGGCCGGGTCATCGTCCGTCCGGACCGGGCGGCCGACCACCTCGCCGAGTACTCCACCATCGCGGGCAACACCATCGCGTACGGCGCGACCGGCGGCGAGCTGTTCCTGCGCGGCCGGACCGGCGAGCGGTTCTGCGTCCGCAACTCCGGCGCCCTGGTGGTCTCGGAGGGCGTGGGCGACCACGGCTGCGAGTACATGACCGGCGGTCACGCGGTGGTCCTCGGCGAGACGGGCCGCAACTTCGCGGCCGGCATGTCGGGCGGTGTCGCCTACGTGATCGACCTGAACGTCGACAACGTCAACGTCGGCAACGTCAGCGCCGTCGAGGCGCTCGACGACACCGACAAGCAGTGGCTGCACGACGTGGTGCGCCGGCACGCCGAGGACACCGGCTCGACGGTCGCTGAGAAGCTGCTCGCCGACTGGGACGTGGCCGTGCAGCGGTTCAGCAAGATCATCCCCAGCACGTACAAGGCAGTGCTCGCCGCCAAGGACGCCGCCGAGCGAGCCGGTCTCTCCGAGACCGAGACCCACGAGAAGATGATGGAGGCGGCGATCAATGGCTGACCCGAAGGGCTTCCTGAACCACGGCCGTGAGGTCGCCAAGACCCGCCCCGTCGCCGACCGCGTCCGGGACTGGAACGAGGTCTACGTCCCGGGTTCGCTGCTGCCGATCATCAGCAAGCAGGCCAGCCGCTGCATGGACTGCGGCATCCCGTTCTGCCACAACGGCTGTCCGCTCGGGAACCTGATCCCCGAGTGGAACGACTTCGCCTACCGCGAGGACTGGCCGGCCGCCTCCGAGCGCCTGCACGCCACGAACAACTTCCCGGAGTTCACGGGCCGCCTGTGCCCGGCCCCGTGCGAGTCGGCGTGCGTGCTCGGCATCAACCAGCCGGCCGTCACCATCAAGAACGTCGAGGTCTCCATCATCGACCAGGCGTGGGAGGCGGGCACGGTCGCTCCGCAGGCCCCCGAGCGCCTGTCGGGCAAGACCGTCGCCGTCATCGGCTCGGGCCCCGCGGGCCTGGCCGCCGCCCAGCAGCTGACCCGGGCCGGCCACACGGTCGCCGTCTACGAGCGCGCCGACCGCATCGGCGGCCTGCTCCGCTACGGCATCCCCGAGTTCAAGATGGAGAAGCGGCACATCAACCGCCGTATCGAGCAGATGCGCGCGGAGGGCACCCGCTTCCGTACCGGCATCGAGATCGGCGTCGACCTCAAGGCGACCGACCTGAAGAAGCGGTACGACGCGGTCGTCATCGCCGCCGGCGCCACCACCGCCCGTGATCTCCCCGTCCCCGGGCGGGAGTTGAAGGGCGTGTACCAGGCGATGGAGTACCTGCCGCTCGCCAACAAGGTCCAGGAGGGCGACTACGTGGTGTCGCCCGTCTCGGCCGAGGGCAAGCACGTCGTCGTGATCGGCGGCGGCGACACCGGCGCGGACTGCGTGGGCACCGCCCACCGCCAGGGCGCGGCCTCCGTCACCCAGCTGGAGATCATGCCCCGGCCGGGCGAGGACCGCGCGCCGAACCAGCCCTGGCCGACCTTCCCGATGCTCTACAAGGTCACCAGTGCGCACGAGGAGGGCGGCGAGCGGGTCTACTCCGTCTCCACCACCCACTTCGAGGGCGACGAGGAAGGCAACGTCCAGTGGCTGCACCTCACCGAGGTGGAGTTCATCGACGGCAAGCTGACCTCGAAGCCGGGCACCGAGCGCAAGATCCCCGCCCAGCTGGTCACCCTCGCCATGGGCTTCACCGGCACCGACCGGGTGAACGGCGTGGTCGACCAGTTCGGTCTCGAACTCGACGAGCGCGGCAACGTCGCCCGCGACGCCGACTTCCAGACCAACGTGCCGGGCGTCTTCGTCGCCGGTGACGCGGGCCGCGGCCAGTCCCTGATCGTCTGGGCGATCGCCGAGGGCCGCTCGGCCGCCAAGGGCGTCGACCGCTTCCTCACCGGGGCGAGCGACCTGCCGGCCCCGATCCGCCCGACGGACCGCTCGCTGATGGTCTGACCCGCCTCCCCCAAGACGTCCCGTACAAAGGCGTACGGAACACTGACGGCGCCTGCCCCACAGTCCCCGACCGGACGATGGGCAGGCGCCGCCGCCTTTCCGCGATCAAGTAACCTCGGCCTCCTGAACCAGGGCGAGGGGGAGCAGGACATGGCCGCGATCAGTCTCAGCAAGGTGGAGCAGACCGCGCCCGCGCTCGTCGGCGCCTACCGCTCGGCCGGGATCTCCCTCACCAAGCACGGACTCGACGGACTCCGGGCCGCCGTCTACCTGGTCGTCGACTACTCCGGCTCGATGAAGCCGTACTACGCCGACGGCAGCGTGCAGGCGCTCGCCGACCGGGTCCTCGGCCTCTCCGCGCACCTGGACGACGACGGTCAGGTCCCCGTCGTCTTCTTCTCCACGGACATCGACGCGGTCACCGACATCAGGCTGGCCGAACACACCGGCCGGATCGAGAAGATCGCGGCCGGGCTCGGGCACATGGGCAAGACCAGCTACCACCTGGCGATGGACGCCGTGATCGACCACTACCTGGACAGCGGCGCCACGGACCCCGCCCTGGTCGTCTTCCAGACCGACGGCGGCCCGATCAACAAGCTCGCCGCGGAACGCTATCTGTGCAAGGCGGCCCGGCTGCCGCTGTTCTGGCAGTTCGTCGGCTTCGGCGACCCGCACAGCAAACAGTTCGACTTCCTGCGCAAGCTCGACGAACTGGCGGTGCCGGGAAAGCGCGCGGTGGACAACGCGGGCTTCTTCCACGCCGGTTCGGACCCGGGGAAGGTGCCGGACGGCGAGCTGTACGACCGTCTCGTCGGCGAGTTCCCGCAGTGGCTGGCGGCGGCGTGGGCGGCGGGCATCGTACGGGCCGGCTGACCCGGCGGAGTCCGCCGACTTTACGCGGCACCGTTGGCTGTAGCGCTCCGGCGTGCCACCCTGAGGGGTGATCCGGCGGGGAGGCGACGCGACGTATGGACGACGCGGCACGAACGGTGAACGGGCAGGCACGGGTGGGGAGTTCCGCAGACCGGGCGGAGCCGCCCGGCAAGGGTGAGAAGCTCGCGGACTGGGCGGACAGCCGACTGGGGCTGTACTCCCTGGCCAAGGCCAACATGCGCAAGGTGTTCCCGGACCACTGGTCCTTCATGCTGGGCGAGATCTGCCTCTACAGCTTCCTCATCCTGATCCTCACCGGCATCTACCTCACCCTGTTCTTCGAGCCCAGCGGCGCCGAGGTCGTCTACCACGGCACCTACGAGCCGCTGAACGGCATCATCATGACCAAGGCGTACGAGTCGACGCTGCACATCAGCTTCGACGTGCGCGGCGGACTGCTGATCCGGCAGATCCACCACTGGGCGGCGCTGGTCTTCGTGGCCGGCATGTTCGTCCACATGATGCGGGTGTTCTTCACCGGCGCCTTCCGCAAGCCCCGTGAGGTCAACTGGCTGTTCGGCTGGACCCTGCTGTTCCTGGCCATCCTCACCGGCCTGACCGGCTACTCGCTCCCCGACGACCTGCTCTCCGGCACCGGCGTCCGGTTCGCCGACGGCGCGATCCTGTCGATCCCGATCGTCGGCTCGTACATCTCGATGTTCCTGTTCGGCGGGGAGTTCCCGGGCCACGACATCATCTCGCGGTTCTTCCCGATCCACGTCCTGCTGCTGCCCGGGATCATGCTCGGGCTGGTCGTCGCCCACCTGATCCTGGTCTTCTACCACAAGCACACCCAGTACCCGGCGCCCGGACGCGACCAGAAGAGCGTGGTCGGCATGCCCTTCCTGCCGGTCTACATGGCCAAGGCCGGCGGTTTCTTCTTCCTCGTCTTCGGCGTCCTCGCGTTCATCGGCGGCATCGCCACCATCAACCCGGTGTGGGCCTTCGGCCCCTACCGCCCCGACCTGGTGACCACCGGCGCCCAGCCCGACTGGTACCTCGGCTTCTCCGAGGGGCTGATCCGGGTGATGCCCGGCTGGGAGATCAACGCCTGGGGCCACACCCTGGAACTGGGCGTCTTCATCCCCTTCTCGCTCTTCCCGCTCTTCCTCGTGGCCATCGGCGTCTACCCGTTCATCGAGGCGTGGATCACCGGCGACAAGCGCGAGCACCACATCCTGGACCGCCCGCGCAACGTCCCCGTCCGCACCGCCCTCGGCGTGGCCTGGCTGAGCATCTACGGCGTCCTCCTGATCGGCGGCGGCAACGACGTCGTCGCCACCCATCTCCATCTCTCCATCAACTCGATCACCTGGTTCGTCCGGATCTCCGTCTTCGTCGTCCCCGTCCTCGCCTACATCGCCACCAAACGCATCTGCCTCGGCCTGCAGCGCCGGGACCGCGACAAGGTGCTGCACGGCAGGGAGACGGGCCTCATCAAGATGCTTCCGCACGGCGAGTACATCGAGGTCCACGAACCCCTCAGCCAGGAGAGCCTGTTCGTCCTGACCCAGCACGAGCAGCCGCCGCCGTACGAGCTCGGCCCGCTGGAGGACGCGAACGGCGTACGGCGCAAGGTCACGCTCGCGCAGCGGCTGCGGGCGAGCATGGCGAAGGGAATGTTCGGCCCGGACACCCACATCCCGAAGCCGACGCAGGAGGAGTACCGGGAGCTCACGAGCGGGGATCACCACTGAACGCCGCGAGCTGAAGCGCCCCTTCAGGGGCGCGGGGAACTGCGCGACAAGCCCCCACCGGCCCGCAGGTCAGCCGCGACCTTCGAGCACCTCTCTGCCGCATTCCTCCGGTGTCCCCCAAGCTCCCCGCAGCGCCCGTGCCCTGGTCAGCCAGAGCGACAGGTCGTACTCCGCCGTATAACCGATCGCCCCGTGCAGTTGCAGAGCAGCCGCCGCACTCTTGCACGCCGCCTCGCACGCGCTGAGCTTCGCCGCGGCCACATCCGACGGAGCCATCGTGACCGCCGCCCCGAAGACCATCGGCCGCGCGAACTCCAGCGCGATCCGCACGTCGGCCAGCCGGTGCCCGACCGCCTGGAACGACCCGACGGGCACGCCGAACTGGGTCCGCTGCTTGACGTACGCCACCGTTCTGTCGAGCAGCGCCAGCCCCACCCCCAGCGCCTGCGCGGCCGTGGCCAGCCGGGCCCAGGTCAGTGCCTCCGCCCAGGGCGGCTCCGCAGCGAGCAGTTCGCCGACCGGAAACAGCGGGGTGAGCCGGCGTGCGGGGTCCAGGGACCGGCGCACCGCCCCGGCGCCCGAGGAGAGCCGGACGCCCTCCGGCGCGGCCACGAGCCGGACATCGGCCGCGTCCCCGTCCAGCGCCGGCCCGTAGCCGTGCTGCTCGAACGCCACCGTCGCCACCGTCCCGCCCGTCGCGATCCCCGGCAGGAACCGCTTGGCGAGGCCCCCGCCGTCGTCGAGCAGCACCGCTGCCGCCACCGTCTCCGCCAGCGGCCCCGGCACCGCGAACCGCCCCAGCTCGACGAACGCGACGGCGAGTTCGACGGCCCGGCGCCCCACCCCGCCGTACTCCTCCGGCACCGCGAGCCCGAACACCCCGGCCTCGCCGAGCCGACCCCACAGCGCCCGCCCGCGCGCCCGCTCACCGCGGCTCCAGTCACGTATCACCGCCGGGGTGTCCGCCGCCGTCAGCAGTCCCCGCAGGGCGTCGGCGAAGTCCCGCTGCTCGGTGTCGAGGAGGAAACGCATGTCAGCGGCGTCCCTTCGGCAGGCCGAGCAGCCGCTCGGCGACGATGTCGCGCTGGATCTCGTTGGTGCCCGCGTAGATCGGACCGGCGAGGGAGAAGACGTACCCCTCCGACCACGGCGTGTCGGCCAGTTCGCCCTCCGCGCCGAGCAGGTCGAGCGCCGTCTCGTGCAGGGCCAGGTCCAGCTCCGACCAGAACACCTTGTTCAGGCTGGACTCCGGGCCGAGCGACTCGCCGTCCAGGAAGCGGGCGGCGGCCGAGTAGGTGAACAGCTGGTAGGCGCGGGCGCCGGCGACGGCGTCGGCCACCCGGGCCGCGGCCCACTCCGGCCTGCCCCGCGCCTGCCAGAGATCCCGCAGCCGGTCGGCGGCGGCCAGGAACCGGCCCGGCGACCGCAGGGTCAGTCCCCGCTCGTTCCCCGCGGCCGACATCGCGATCCGCCAGCCCTGGCCCGGTTCGCCGATCACGTCCTCGTCGGGCACGAACACCTCGTCCAGGAACAGCTCCGCGAACGCCGGCTTGCCGTCGAGACGCCCGATCGGGCGCACGGTCACCCCCGGCGCGCGCAGGTCGAACATCAGGTAGGTGAGCCCCTGATGCGGCCTGGGCAGGTGCGGCTCGCTGCGGAAGAGGCCGAACGCGCGGTCCGCGAAGGCCGCCCGCGACGACCACGTCTTCTGGCCGGTCAGCAGCCAGCCGCCGGCCGTCCGCACCGCTCTGGAGGTGAGGGAGGCCAGGTCGGAACCGGCCCCGGGCTCGGACCACGCCTGCGCCCAGACCACCTCCCCGGTCGCCATCGGCGGCAGCACCCGCGCCCGCTGCTCCCCGGTCCCGTGGTCGAACAGGGTCGGTGCGAGCAGGCTGACGCCGTTCTGGCCGACCCGGCCCGGCGCGCCCGCCGCCCAGTACTCCTCCTCGAAGACCAGCCAGCGCAGCAGCCCCGCGCCCCGGCCGCCGTACTCCTGTGGCCAGGACACCACCGACCAGCGGTCCGCGGCGAGTTCGGCCTCCCAGGCGCGGTGCGCCGCGAAGCCCTCCGCCGTCTCCAGGGAGGGCAGCGGGCGGCGCGGCACATGCGCCCTGAGCCAGGCGCGGGCCTCGGCGCGGAACTCCTCGTCCGCCGGGCTGTGGGTCAGGTCCACGGTCGCCGTCACCGTCCTTCCCTAACAAGTGTTTGGTAGGTTAGCGTGGGCCCATGACAGGCGTCGAGAGTCCGGAGTACGTGCCCGGGCACGGGCTGCTTGACGGGCGCACCGCCGTCATCACCGCCGCGGCCGGGGCGGGGATCGGCGGGGCGACCGCGCGCCGCTTCCTGGAGGAGGGCGCCCGCGTGCTGATCAGCGACGCGCACGCGCGGCGCCTGAAGGAGTACGCGGCCGAGCTGGCCGGCGAACATCCGGGTGCCGTCACCGCCTTCCCGTGCGATGTCACCGACGAGGCCCAGGTACAGGGGCTCTTCGACACCGCCGTGCGGGAGCACGGACGGCTGGACATCGTCGTCAACAACGCGGGTCTTGGCGGTACTTCGGCCCTCGTCGACATGACGGACGACCAGTGGACGCGGGTCCTGGACGTCACCCTCAACGGCACCTTCCGGTGCTCGCGCGCCGCCCTGCGGCTCTTCCGCGAGAGCGGGCAGGGCGGGGTCATCGTCAACAACTCCTCCGTCGTCGGCTGGCGCGCCCAGGCCGGCCAGGCCCACTACGCCGCCGCCAAGGCCGGGGTGATGGCGCTGACCCGGTGCGCGGCGATCGAGGCGGCCGGCTACGGCGTGCGGGTCAACGCCGTGGCACCGAGCCTCGCCATGCACCCGCACCTGGTGAAGGTGACCTCGGCCGAACTGCTGGCGGAACTCACCGCCCGCGAGGCCTTCGGGCGGTACGCCGAACCCTGGGAGGTCGCCAACGCCATCGTCTTCCTGGCGTCCGGCTACTCCTCCTACCTCACCGGAGAGGTCGTCTCCGTCAGCAGCCAGCACCCGTAGGACGAGAATGTACCCGTGCCGACCAAGAAGAAGCCCCAGGTGACCGCCGCGAGCAGGCGCGCGGCTGCCGCTGCTCCAGCCCGGCGCCGCGAACTCCTCGACACCGCCGCCGACGTCTTCGCCGAGCAGGGCTACAACGCCACCACCGTACGCAAGATCGCGGACCACGCGGGCATGCTCGCCGGCAGCCTCTACTACCACTTCGACTCCAAGGAATCGATGCTGGAGGAGATCCTGCGGACCTTCCTCGACGAGCTCTGGGACGGCTACGACACCGTCCTGGACGCCGGGCTCGGTCCCCGCGAGACGCTCGAAGCGCTGGTCACCGAGTCCTTCCGGGAGATCGACCGGCACCGCGCCGCCGTCGCCATCTACCAGAAGGAGAGCAAGCAGCTGGTCGCGCAGGAGCGGTTCGGCTTCCTCGCCGAGTCGCAGCGCAGGTTCGAGAAGGCGTGGCTGTCGACGCTGGAGCGCGGGGTCACCGCGCGCGTCTTCCGCGCCGACCTCGACGTCCGCCTCACCTACCGGTTCGTGCGCGACACCGTGTGGGTCGCCGCCTCCTGGTACCGGCCCGGCGGACAGCACAGCCCGGAGGAGATCGCCCGCCAGTACCTGTCGATGGTGCTGGACGGGATCGCCGTCCGTGAGTAGTCCATCCATTCGTTGAAAGTCCCTTTCTGCCGAGGGAGTTGCTGACATGGCCGAGGCCTACATCGTCGAAGCGGTGCGTACGCCGGTCGGACGGCGCAAGGGCGGACTGAGCGGGGTCCACCCGGCCGACCTGGGCGCCCATGTGCTGACCGCACTGGTCGAGCGGTCGGGTGTGGACCCGGCCGCCGTCGAGGACGTCGTCTTCGGCTGCCTCGACGCGGTGGGGCCGCAGGCGGGCGACATCGCCCGCACCTGCTGGCTGGCGGCCGGGCTGCCCGAGGAGGTGCCGGGCGTCACCGTCGACCGCCAGTGCGGCTCCTCGCAGCAGGCCGTGCACTTCGCCGCGCAGGCCGTCCTCTCCGGCACCCAGGACCTGGTGGTCGCAGGCGGCGTCCAGAACATGTCCCAGATCCCCATCGCCTTCGCCTCCCGGCAGGCCGCCGAACCGCTCGGCCTGACCGAGGGTCCCTTCCTGGGCAGCGAGGGCTGGCGGGCCCGGTACGGCCGGCAGCCCGTCAACCAGTTCGCCGGCGCCGAGATGATCGCCGCCAAGTGGGGCATCACCCGCCGGGACCAGGAGGAGTTCGCCCTGAACTCCCACCGGAGGGCGCTCGGCGCCATCGACGAGGGCCGCTTCGAGCGGGAGATCGTGCCCTACGGCCCGGTCGCGGTGGACGAGGGCCCGCGCCGTGACACCTCCCTGGAGAAGATGGCCGCCCTGAAGCCGGTCGTCGACGGCGGCACCATCACCGCCGCCTGCTCCTCCCAGGTCTCCGACGGCGCCGCCGCCATGCTCCTCGCCTCCGAACGCGCCGTCCGCGAACACGGGTTGCGCCCCCGGGCCCGCGTCCACCACCTGTCCGTCCGCGGCGAGGACCCCATCCGGATGCTCTCCGCGCCGATCCCGGCCACCGCCCACGCCCTGAAGAAGACCGGCCTCACCATCGACGCCATCGACCTCGTCGAGATCAACGAGGCCTTCGCCCCGGTCGTCCTCGCCTGGCTCAAGGAGACCGGCGCCGACCCCGCCAGGGTCAACGTCAACGGCGGCGCGATAGCCCTCGGCCACCCGCTCGGCGCCACCGGCGTCAGGCTGATGACCACCCTCCTGCACGAACTGGAGCGCACCGGCGGCCGGTTCGGCCTGCAAACCATGTGCGAGGGCGGGGGACAGGCGAACGTGACGATCATCGAGCGGCTCTGATCCCTCACCCGAGGAAGCCCTCACCCGAGGAAGCCCTCACCCGAGGGAAGCCCTCACTTGAGGGCCATGAGCCGATCCCGGGTCTCCTCCGCCTCCTTCATGATCCGTCCCACCAGCTCCGCGCACGACGGCAGGTCGTCGATCACCCCGGCGACCTGCCCGGACGCCATCACCCCGAGATCCGTGCGGCCGTCCACCATCGCCGACCTGAGCAGCATCGGCGTGTTCGCGGCCAGCAGCACCTGACTCCAGGACAGCTCCTTGCCGTGCCGCAGGGCCAGGCCGTCCCGCACCATCTGCCGCCAGGTGAGCCCGGACAGTCTCCGGAACCCCGCCGCGCGCCGGATCGCGTGCAGCAGACTCCGGGCCCGGCCCGAGCGCTCCAGCGCGGCCACCAGATCGGTCCGCAGCATCCGGTGCGGCAGCCCGTCCACCGCCCGGGTGACGGTGACGTCCCTGACCGTCGCCGCCAGATACCTGGCCTTCACCGCGTCCGGCACCGTCGAGTCCGAGGTGAGCAGGAACCGGGTGCCCATCGCGACCCCCGCCGCGCCGTACGCCAGCGCCGCCACCAGCCCCCGGCCGTCGAAGAAGCCCCCGGCGGCCACCACCGGTATCCGCACCGCGTCCACCACCTGCGGCAGCAGCACGCTGGTCGCCACCTCGCCGGTGTGCCCGCCGCCCTCGCCGCCCTGCACGATCACCGCGTCCGCGCCCCACGCCGCCACCTTCTCGGCGTGCCGCCGCGCCCCCACGGACGGGATCACCACCACGCCCGCCTCCTTCAGCTCGGCGATCAGCCCGGGGGAGGGGGCGAGCGCGAAGGACGCCACCCGCACACCCCCGTCGATGATCAGCCGGACGCGGTCGCCGGCGTCGGCCGCGTCCGCCCGCAGGTTCACCCCGAACGGGGCGTCCGTACGGCACCGCACCTCGGCGATCGCGGCCCGCAGCTGGTCGAGGGTCATCGTGGCGGAGGCCAGGATGCCGAGGGCCCCGGCTTCCGCCGTCGCCGAGACCAGGCGGGGGCCCGCCACCCAGCCCATCCCCGTCTGCACGATCGGATGCCGGACCCCGGCCAGCCGGGTCAGCGCCGTCTCCATCAGCCGGCCACCTCCTTCGTCCGCGCGCCGGCCGGATCCAGCACCTCGCGGATCAGCCGCAGCTCCTCCGCGTCCGGTTCCCGGGTGTACGGCACCTCGTCCGGGACGGTCAGCGCGAAGTCGGTCGCCTCCCGGACCTGGTCGACGCTCACCCCCGGATGCAGCGCCGCCAGCCGCATCGACCGGTCCGGGGTCTCGAAGTCGAGGACGGCCAGATCGGTGACGACCCTCGGGATGCGGTGGAAGCGCTCCGTGCCCGGATGCGCGGCGACCCGGTCGTACCCCACCCCGCACACCATGTCGACCTGCGCCACGAACACCCGCCGGGAGTGCTTCGGGACCCAGTAACTCGTCGGGTTGTTGAGGGTGTTGAGCGGCGCTCCGCGCACCCCCAGCAGCTGGCGGCGGGGCCGGGACCAGTCGCCGATGCAGGAGATGTTCTGGTTGCCGTACCGGTCGAGCTGGCTCGCGCCCATCATCACGTGCCGGCGCCCGCCGGACACCAGGGCGAGGTGCTGCCGGTAGGGCAGCCAGCCCTCGGGCGTCCCGTCCGGGCGGACCAGCAGCGCCTCGCCGTCGGTCAGCAGCAGGTCCGGCGCGAAGGTCAGCCGGGCCAGGCGGGCGCCCAGGGAGGGGATCAGACCCATCGGGCTCGCCAGGATCTCACCGGAGCCGCGCCAGGCCTCGGCGCAGGCGATGACGCAGTACTCGGAGCGCAGCACGTCCATCAGCCCTGACCCTCCTGCCGGTTGCGCACCGCCGCGCGGTAGGCCTGTTCGTCCCCCGCCAGGAACCGCTCGGCGAACTCCGCCCACGGGGTCGTCGCGTACAGCCGCTGGAACTCCTCGTCCCGGCCGTAGTCGGGCGCGCAGGAGGTGAAGTGCGCGCCGCCGGGAGCCTCCACGACCCCGGTCACATCGAGCCGCCTGACGAGCAACGACTGCGGCGGGGCCTCCTTCGTCAGCTCGGCGGTGTCCACGATCCGTTCGCAGGAGACGTAGGCCGCGTCCGCCGCCTGGCAGAACAGATCGTCGAAGTACGGGTCGGGGCCCAGGTACTGCCCGTTGCCCAGCCGGTCGGCGCGGTTGACGTGGACCAGCGCCGCGTCCAGGCGCAGGGCGGGCATCGCCACGAACGTCTCCCCGTCGTCGTACGGCGAAGTCACGGTCCGCAGGGCCGGGTTGACCCGCATCACGTCCGAACCGATCCCGGCCCGCACCGGCAGGAAGGGCAGCCGGCTCGCTGCTGCGCGCAGGCCCCACATGAACATGCCCTCGTCGACCTCCGTCAGCTCGAACGCCCCGCGCTCGCGCCCCGCCCGGTAGTGCGGTTCCAGCGGCACGGAGTCGAGGGTGACGAACGCCGTCACCAGCTTGCGCACCCGGCCGGCCGCGACCAGCATCCCGACGTCCGGGCCGCCGTACGAGACCAGGGTGAGATCGCCGATGTCGCTCCGGAGCAACGCTCTGACCAGGGACATCGGCTTGCGCCGGGAGCCCCAGCCGCCGATGCCGAGGGTCATGCCGCTGGTGAGCCGGGCGACGACCTCGTCGGCGGTCATCGTCTTGTCAGTCATCTGTCGCGGCCTCCTTCCCGAAGGTGTCGCGGACCCGGTCGGCCACCCCGCTGAGGGCGGCCTCGAAGGTGAAGCCCTGTTCGAAGCGGTAGCTGCGCCGCACGTCGACGGGGTCGATGCCGTTGATGGCGGCCTTGGCGAGGCGCAGCAGCCGGCCGTCCTTGGCGGCTATCTCCCGCGCCAGCTCCAGCGCGGCCGACAGCAGTTCCCCGCCCTGCACGACCCGCCACACCGAGCCGTGCGCGTGCAGCTCGGCGGCGGTCGCGGTGCGCGAGGTGAAGTACAGCGTCCGCATCAGATGGGGCGGGACCAGGCGGGCCAGGTGGGTGGCCGCGCCCAGGGCGCCCCGGTCCAGCTCCGGCAGCCCGAAGACGGCGTCCTCGCTCGCCACGATCGCGTCCGCGTTGCCCACCAGCCCTATCCCGCCGCCCAGGCAGAAGCCGTGCACCGCGGCCACCACCGGGGTCTCGCACTCGTACACCGCCGCGAAGGCCTCCGCGCAGCCCCGGTTGGCGCCGAGCAGTGCCGCGTCCCCGTCCGCCTGTATCTCCTTGATGTCCACGCCCGCGTTGAAACCCCGGCCCCGCGCGGTCAGCACGACACACCGGGTCCCGGGGTCGCGACCGGCCGCGCGCACCGCGTCCGCCAGCGCGAACCAGCCCCGCACCGGCAGGGCGTTCACCGGTGGGTGGTCGACCGTGACGAGCGCGATGCCCTTTTCCGGAGACGAGGTGGAGACACCCATGGACGCATCAGCTACCTTCGCACTCAGCTGCCTTTCCACCAAACATTTGTTAGGTGTGAGGCTTCGAAGCTAGCAGCCGGTGCGGACGAGCGGGAGGCCCTGTGGATAACTCGCCGAGCGGCAGGACGGTCGTCGTCACCGGCGGTACCAGGGGGGTCGGCGCCGGGATCGCCCGGGCCTTCGCGGAGACCGGCGCCCACGTCCTGGCCTGCGCCCGCCGACCGCCCGAACAACCCCTGGACGGCGTCGAGTTCAGCCCTCTCGACCTGCGCGACCCGCCCGCGGTACGCGCTTTCTTCGACGCCCTGCCCCGGCTCGACGTGCTCGTCAACAACGTGGGCGGCACCCCCTACCGGCGGCTCGCCGACGCGGACGCCGAGCGGCACGCCCGGGTGATCGAGCTGAACCTCCTCACCCCGCTGACCGCCTCCCTCGCCGCGTACGAGCACCTGCGGCGGGCCAGGGGAGCGGTGGTGATGATCGGCAGCGTCAGCGGCGGCCGGCCCTCGCCGGGCTCCGCCGCCTACGGCGCGGCCAAGGCGGGCCTTGAGCACCTCGCCCGGTCCATGGCGGTGGAGTGGGCGCCGGAGGTCCGGGTCAACACCCTCGTGGTCGGCATGGTCCGCACCGAACTGGCCGGCCTCCACTACGGCGGCCTGGACGGCATCGACGCCGTCTCCCGCACTGTCCCGCTCGGCCGCCTCGCCGCCCCCTCCGACGTCGGCGCCGCCGCCGTCTTCCTGGCCTCCGACGCGGCGGCCTACGTCAGCGGGGCGAGCCTGCTCGTGCACGGGGGCGGGGAGCGGCCCGCCTTCCTCGACGCCGCAACCGCCAACAAGCCGTCCGACCAGCCGGACCGGCCGGACCAGGAGGAGTGAGATGAACGGAATCTGCGCGGGCCGGGTCGTGGTCGTCACCGGCGCCGGGCGCGGGCTCGGCCGGGCGCACGCGCTCGCCTTCGCCGCCGAGGGCGCCCGCGTCGTCGTCAACGACCTCGGCGTCGGCCTCGACGGCGGGCCGGCGGAGGACAGCCCCGCCGCGGCCGTCGTGGACGAGATCCGGGCGGCCGGCGGCGAGGCGGTGGCGCACGGCGGCGACATCGCGACGGACGCCGGTGCCGAGTCACTGGTGGCGGCGGCCCTGGACGCGTACGGCCGCCTCGACACCCTCGTCAACAACGCCGGCTTCCTGCGCGACCGCATGCTCGTCAACCTCGGCGAGGACGACTGGGACGCGGTCATGAGGGTGCACCTCAAGGGCCACTTCCTGCCGCTGCGGCACGCCGCCGCGCACTGGCGGGCCGAGGCCAAGGCGGGCCGTACCCCGGTGGCCCGCATCGTCAACACCAGCAGCGGCGCGGGACTGCTGGGCTCGGTCGGGCAGGGCAACTACAGCGCCGCCAAGGCCGGCATCGTCGGCCTCACCCTGGTCGCGGCGGCCGAACTGGCCCGCTACGGCGTCCAGGTCAACGCGATCGCCCCGGCCGCCCGCACCCGGATGACCGAGCACGCCTTCGCCACGACCATGGCCGCCCCCGACGCCGGCTTCGACGCCATGGCCCCCGGGAACGTCGCCCCGCTCGTGGTCTGGCTGGGTTCCGCCGCGAGCGCCGGCGTCACCGGGCGGGTGTTCGAGGCGGAGGGCGGCCGGATCACCGTCATGGAGGGATGGCGGCCCGGTCCGACCGCCGACAAGGGAGCCCGGTGGACCCCGGCGGAGGCGGGGGAGACGGCCCTGAAACTGCTGGCCGAGGCGGAGCCGCCGGGGGCGGTGTACGGGGCGTGAGACCGGGGGCGCGGGGAGCTACGTGTCGCACTCCAGTACCGACCGGCACAGCGAGCAGCGGGCCCGGACCCGGCCCCGGACCGGCACCCGGATCCGCTGGTGGCAGGTCGGGCACGGGAACGAGACCCGCAGCCGGCCGCCGCTGTCGGGAGTGAAGGCGTAGGCGGCGCCGGGCTGCGGAGGCGGCGCGCCGGGCGCGTGGCGGCGGTCCCGGGCGTAGCGGCGGCGGCCCGCCCAGCCGGCCGCGCTCAGCGGCGGCTGCTCCCCGTCCTGGCGGGCCCGGGCCATGCCCTTCTGGTAGGCCGTGTAGGCCTGCGGGCTGGTGAACCACACCGAGGGGTCCTCGTGGAAGACGAGGGCGCGCTTGGCCAGCACGTAGCCGAACTCCTCCGGGGTGAGGTAGCCGAGCTTCTGGGAGGCCTCGCCGTGCTCCCGGTAGGCGTCCAGGAGCAGCCAGCCGGCCCCGAGGTAGGTGGTCGCCGTGTCGGTGAGGATCTCGTTCTCCCGGACGCTCGGGAAGGACAGGTCCAGGCGGTGCAGGTACACGTGCATCACCTCGTGGGCGAGGGCCGCGCCGATGTCCCTGCGGTGGGTGCGGAAACGGTCGTTCAGCTCGACGAAGTACTCGGGGCCCGCGGTGAGTTCGACGTTCGCCGCGTGGGTCATGTCCTTGAAGCCGACGACCATGCGGGCGTCGGGCAGGCGGAAGTGCCGGACGATCTCGCGGGCGACGCGCTGCGAGCCGAGGTGGAGGTCGTCGGTGTCGCAGAACGCGACGTCGGCGGGGGCGACGCTGGTGGCGAAGGTCTGGACGGTGTCGTAGGACAGCCGTCGGTACAACGCCGTGACGGCGGCCCGCACGGTGTCCAGGTGCGGGTAGCCGTGTTCTACCGGGCCGCCGTTCGCCACGTCAGGTACCCCCACGGACGCCGCTGGAGCTGTCTTCCACAGTATGCGGGGGACGGGGAGGATTGGGGGCGGAAGGTTGTTCGTGCGCCAGCGGCCGGTGGGGGGGCCTCGCGCAGTACCCCGCGCCCCTAAAGGGGCGCCACGCGTGCCGTTCCTTGATCGGTTTCCTGGAGTTCCAGGATCCAGATCTCGTTCTCGCCCTCCTTGAGGACCGGACCCGGCACGTACAACGACTCCTGCGGGCCCGCCGACCAGTAACGTCCCAGGTTGAAGCCGTTGATCCAGACGAAGCCGCGGGTCCAGCCCGGGAGTTCCAGGCGGGCGTCGCCGGCGTCGTGGACCGTCACCGTGCCCCGGTAGAGGCCGGGGGCGCCGTCCTCCGGAAGCGGGCCGAAGGGCACCGCGTCCACACCGCCCTCGAAGGCGTCGAGATCCAGGCCACGCGCGCGTACCCCGTGCAGGAACTGGCGTTCGTGCAGGATGCCCCCGGTGATGCCCTTCGGTTCGCCCGAGCGCGGGCCGTAGTTGACGCGGCCCAGAGTCTCCACCCAGAGCTCCACGCGCGCGGGGCCGGCGACCGGCTTCTTGAGCTGGGGTTCCTCCTCGGTGAGGACCCCGGCCCGCTCGCCGTCGACGTACACGACCGCGAGGTCGCGCAGGCCCCGCGCGGTGAGCGGGTACGGCTGGCGCGGGCCCGGCACGTCCACCTCGTAGCGGACCAGACCCCGGGCGATGTCCAGCTCCTCGAAGGTGGGCGGGACGGCGTGCACGCGTTCCGGGGTGCCGAGGGTCTCCAGGACGGCGGACAGGGGGGCCCAGCCGGTCGTCTCCACGTCCGTCCGCGAGGCCAGTGCGGGCGGCGCCGGGGGCAGTTCGGGCAGCGGGCCGTCGTGGTACCCGGCGAGGACCTCGCGGAAGCGCCAGAACTTCTCCGTGGGACGGCCGAACTCGTCGATCGGGGCGTCGTAGTCGTAGGACGTCACGTCCGCCTCCAGCGGGCCCTCGTGCAGCTCGCCGCCGGGGCGGTTGGCGCCCGCCCAGCCGGCGAAGTTGGTGCCGCCGTGCGCCATGTAGACGTTGACCGACGCCCCGCACTCCAGGATCTCCCGCAGCGCCGCCGCCGCGTCCCCGGCGTCCCGTACGACGTGCTCGCCGCCCCAGTGGTCGAACCAGCCGCACCAGAACTCCATGCACATCAGCGGACCGTGCGGCTGGTGCCGGCGCAGGGTCTCGAAGGCCTCGCGCGCGTGCGAGCCGAAGTTCACCGTCGCGAGCAGGCCGGGAACCGAGCCGCCGGTGAGCATGTGGTCCTCGGGGCCGTCCGAGGTGACCAGCGGCACCGTGACGCCCTCGGCCCGCAGCAGGCCGGTGAGGTGGGCCAGGTAGGCGGCGTCGGAGCCGTAGCTGCCGTACTCGTTCTCGACCTGCACCATGATCACCGGGCCGCCCCGGTCCTGCTGCCGGGACACCACCTCGGGCAGCAGGCGGCGGAACCAGCGGTCCACGTAGCGCAGGAAACTCTCGTCACGCGTGCGTGCCCGTGCGCCCAGCTCGCCCGTCACCCAGTGCGGCAGACCGCCGTTCTCCCACTCCGCGCAGATGTACGGCCCCGGCCGCACGATCGCCCACAGGCCCGCCGCCCGGGCCGCGTCCAGGAAGCGGCCGAGGGCCTCGACGTCCCGGAAGCCGCCCGCGTGCGGTTCGTGCAGGTTCCACGGGACGTACGTCTCCACGCAGTTCAGCCCCATGGCGCGCAGCAGCGCCAGCCGGTGGCCCCACTGCTCCTCGTGCACCCGGAAGTAGTGCAGCGCTCCGGACAGCAGCCGTACCGGCCGACCGTCGAGGAGGAAATCGGTTTCGCCCACCGTGAAGTCGCTCATACGCTCACTTTGTCCTGCTGGCATGTGCCGACACCATGGACAAAGATCGGCAGCACTTGGACGAAAGAGCCGACAAGAAGGAGCACGCAGTGCCGGGAGGGGCGCCGATCTTCCGCACCTGGATGCGGTTCTTCACACCCGGCGCCGTCCATCAGCGGCTCGGCCTGGCCTGCTGGGGCGTCGGCCTCCAGTACGGCGCGGTGCCCGCCGTCGGCCCGCGTCTGCTCGACCATCACGTCGCCGTGGTGATCACCTCGGGCCGGGGCTGGTACCGCACGCCCGACGGGCGCAGCACCGCCGTCGTCGCGCCCGCCCTGGTGTGGCTCACGCCGGGCGTCCCGCACCACTACGGGCCCGATCCGGACAGCGGCTGGGACGAGGCCTTCGTGACGTTCACCGGGCCCGACACCGCGACCTACACGGAGCTCGGCTACATCGAGCCCGAGCGGCCCGTGGTGCCCCTCGCGGACGCCACAGGACCCCGGGACGTCATCGCCCGGATCGCCCGGGCCGCCCGGCAGGGCAACCCCCTCCTGGAGGTCGAGACCGGCGCCGCGGTGCACGAGCTGCTCGTCGCCCTGCGCCGCGCGCGTGCCGACCTCGCCCCCGACGGCGACCCGGTGCTGCACGCCCTCGCCCGCGACGCCTGCACCGGCATGACCGTCGCCGACCACGCGGCCCGGCACGGCATGACCCCGGCCGAGCTGCGCACCGCCGTCCGCCGGGTCGCCGGGTGCAGTCCCAAGGACTACCTGATCGGCATCCGCCTCGGCCGCGCCCAGGAACTCCTCGCCACCACCGAACTGTCCGTGGCCGCCGTCGCCCGCCGCGTCGGCTACGACGACCCGGCCTACTTCTCCCGCCTGTTCACCCGCCGGGTCGGCACCGCCCCGGTGCGCTTCCGTGCCCAGCAGAGCCGGGCCGTGCCCGACGACTGGAACGAGGACCTCCGGGAGGACGGCGAACCGGGTCCGCCGGTGGCCGAACCCGCCCACCGCCCCTAGGGACCACCCCGCGGCCCCCTTTAGGGTTGACACCCATGACCTCCAGCAACACCGGTACCGGTGACGTCGACCCCGCCGTCCGCGAGGAACTCGGCCGGCTGCGCGACAGCATCGACAACATCGACGCGGCCGTCGTCCACATGCTCGCCGAGCGTTTCAAGGCCACCCAGCAGGTCGGCCGCCTCAAGGCGGTCCACCGGCTGCCCCCGGCCGACCCGGCCCGCGAGGCCCGGCAGATCACCCGGCTGCGGACCCTCGCCGAGAACGCCAAGCTCGACCCCGCCTTCGCCGAGAAGTTCCTGAACTTCATCATCGCCGAGGTGATCAGGCACCACGAGTCCATCGCCGAGGACACCGTCAACGGGGGACCGGCGGACGACGCGCACTGATCCGGCGCCGGCCCCCACGGGCGCGTACGACGGCGCTCACCAGCGCCGTCCCCGTCCGCCCCGCGACCCCCGGGGCGGACATAAGCCGCGTACCGCTCCTGCCCCTGTGCGTTGCCGGTGTCATCGGGCAGCATGGCCCGCATGTCCGTACTGACTCGCGACGAAGCGCAGAGCCGCGCCGAGCTCCTCGACGTCCACCGCTACACGATCGACCTCGACCTGACCACCGGGGACGAGACCTTCGACTCCCGCACCGTGATCAGGTTCACGGCCCGGTCCGACGGCGACACCTTCGTCGAGCTGAAGCCCGCCACCCTGCGCGCCGTCGCCCTCGACGGACAGCCCCTCGACCCCGAGACGCTGGACCAGGGCCGGCTGCCCCTGAGGGGTCTCGCCGCGGGCGAGCACGAGCTGCGCGTCGAGGCCACCATGCGCTACTCGCGCACCGGCGAGGGCATGCACCGCTTCACCGACCCCACGGACGACGCGACGTACGTCTACACCCAGCTGTTCATGGACGACGTGCAGCGGGTCTTCGCCGCCTTCGACCAGCCCGACCTGAAGGCCGTCTTCGAGCTCACCGTGACCGCCCCCGAGGGCTGGACGGTGCTCGCCAACGGCGTCACCGAGCACCTCGGCGAGGGCCGCTGGCGGGCCGCCGCCACCCCGCTGATCTCCACCTACCTGGTCGCCGTCGCCGCCGGCCCCTGGCACTCGGTGCGCACCGAGCACCGCGGACTGCCCTTCGGCATCCACTGCCGACGCTCCCTCGCCCCGCACCTCGACGCCGACGCCGACGAAATCCTCGACATCACGCGCGCGTGCTACGACCGCTACCACGAGAAGTTCGAGGAGCCCTACCCCTTCGACTCCTACGACCAGGCGTTCGTCCCCGAGTTCAACGCCGGCGCCATGGAGAACCCGGGCCTGGTCACCTTCCGCGACGAGTTCGTCTACCGCTCCGCCGTCACCGACACCGAGCGGCAGACCCGCGCGATGGTCATCGCCCACGAGATGGCCCACATGTGGTTCGGCGACCTCGTCACCCTCAGGTGGTGGGACGACATCTGGCTGAACGAGTCCTTCGCCGAGTACATGGGCTACCAGACCCTCACCGAGGCCACCCGCTTCGCCGACACCTGGGTCGACTTCGGCGTGGCCCGCAAGGCCTGGGGCTACGATGCCGACCAGCGCCCCTCCACCCACCCGGTCGCCCCCGAGGCCGTCGACGACACCGCCGCCGCCCTGCTCAACTTCGACGGCATCTCCTACGCCAAGGGCGCCTCGGCGCTGCGCCAGCTGGTCGCCTGGATGGGCGAGAAGGACTTCCTGGCCGGCATCAACATCCACTTCCAGCGGCACCGGTTCGCCAACGCCACCCTCGCCGACTTCATCGACTCCCTCGCCGCCGCCACCGAACGCGACGTGCACGCCTGGGCCGACACGTGGCTGCGCACCACCGGCGTCGACACCCTCACCCCGGTCCTGGCCACCGCGGCCGACGGCATCCGCACCCTCACCGTCGAACGCACCGGCAGCCGCCCGCACCGCGTCTGCGTCGGCGTCTACGACCAGGACCTCGCCGACGAGGGCCGGCTCACCCTGCGCGAGCGCGTCGACCTCGACATCCCGCAGACCGCGCCCCAGGTCCTCGGCAAGCGCCCCGCCCTGCTCGTGGTCAACGACGGCGACCTGACCTACGCCAAGGTCCGCTTCGACGCCGAGTCCGCCGCCACCGTCCGCGCCCGCCTGTCGGGCCTGCCCGACCCGCTGACCCGCGCGGTGGTCTGGAACGCCCTGCGCGACGCCGTCCGCGACGGGGAACTCCCGCCCGCGGCCTACCTGGAGGCCGCCCGCGCCCATCTCCCGCACGAGACCGACCTCGCCCTCGTCCAGGGCGTGCTGGCCTTCACCGCGGTCCACGTCGTCGACCGGTACCTCGGGCCCGAGGACCGCCCCGCCGCCCTCGCCACCGTCTCCGCCCTCTGCCGCGACCTCATCCGGCGCACCGAGGACGGCGACAACCCCGGGCTGCGCCTGATCGCCGTACGGCACTTCATCGCCGCCGCAGCCCACCCCGACACCATCGCCGCCTGGCTCGCCGAGGGCACCGTGCCCGGCGGGCCGGAGCTCGACCCCGAGCTGCGCTGGCGCATCATGACCCGGCTCGCCGTCCTCGGCGCCGTCGACGAGGGCCGGATCGCCGCCGAACTGGCCCGCGACCCCAGCGCCAGCGGCCAGGAGGGCGCCGCCCGCTGCCGGGCCGCGCTGCCCGACCCGGAGGCCAAGCGCGCGGCCTGGGAGGCGATGTTCACCGGCGACGAGCTGTCCAACTACCTGTTCACGGCCACCGCCGAGGGCTTCTGGCATCCCGAACAGGCCGACCTGGTCCGCGCGTACGTGCCGCGCTACTACCAGGACGCGGTCGCCGTCGCCGCCCGGCGCGGCCCCCGCATCGCCACCGTCACCGGCCGGCAGGCCTTCCCCGCGCACGCCGTCGACGCCGAGAACCTCGCCCTCGGCCGCGCCTGCCTGGAGGACGCCGACCCGGTCACGGCCCTGCGCCGCCGCCTGATCGACGAACTGGACGACCTGGAAAGGGCGTTGCGGGTCCGCGAGGCGTAGCGCCGCGGAGGTACGACGACACGGGCGCGGCCGGTCCGGAATCACGAGGCGGGGACCGGCCGCCGCTCCCGGGCTCGGTGAGGCCGCCGGCTCCTGACCTGACCGTCAGCCCGTGGTCAGCCGCAGTTCCGCCCGGCGCACCCCGCCCTCGCGCGGTCCCGCCCGCCGGTTGCCCACCTCGGCCGTCCCGGGCGCCGGCGCGCCCAGCGCGAAGCCCAGGTGTTCCAGGAAGCACTCCCCGGGGCGCCAGCCCGGCGGCACCGACGCCGTCACCAGGGAGAGCCCCTCGGCGTGCGCGAGCAGCGACTCGGCCAGCGCCCGGCCGAGGCCCCGGCCGCGCGCCCAGGGGGCCAGCAGGAACAGCCCCACGGCGACCGCGCCGGGCACCGGATGGTCGCGCACCGCGTCCACCAGGCCCGAGACGACCCCGTCCCGCTCCAGCACCAGCAGCACCTTGCCGGCGGGGTCGGCGCCCTCGGGCAGCCCGTAGAACAGGCTCTGCACGTCGCCCGGTCCCGACGGCAGCCCGGTCGCCGCCACGAACCAGTCCTCGCAGGCCTCGAAGAGGTCGAGGAGCGGCGCCTCGTCCGCGGGCCGCGGTTCCCGCACCAGCACCCGCTCACCGGGCACGTCGATCATCCACGCGTCAACCACGCGACCGACGTTAACCCCGGTCAGCCCCGCTCTCAACGCCCTTTCACCGCTTGCTCCGACGCGCCCGGGGCGCACCGCCCCGACAGGTTTTCCCCGCACGGCAGTACCCACTTTCGGGTTTCGATCGTTGAACTTTGGGGGCGCGCAGACCCAATCCCCTACAAACTGGAACTCCCCCAGCGGACAACCCCTTTCGGCCGGCGCACCGAGGAGAGCCCATGAGCACGCCGCCTCTCGCATCCGGACCCCAGGGCCCCGACGCCCTGCGGCCCCTGCTGGACACCGTGCTCGACGCGCTGCGCGCGGGCGGCCGGGCGCGCGGCGGACCGCTGCCCGCGGGCGGACCCGAGGCGGTGGCCGAGCGGGTCGCGGACGCCGTGGGGGACCTGCTCCCGGACGACGGCGACCCCGACGCCCTGCGCACCCTGGTGACCGCCCTCGCCGAGGGCGCCGCCGACCCCGCCGACCCGCTGTGCGCCGCGCATCTGCACTGCCCGCCGCTGGCCGTCGCCACCGCCGCCGACCTCGCCGCGAGCGCCCTCAACCCGTCCCTGGACTCCTGGGACCAGGCCCCGGCCGCAGCCGCCCTGGAAGCCCTGGTCACCCGCACCCTCGCGCACACCATCGGCCTCTCCGACGCGGTGGTCACCACCGGCGGCACCGAGTCCAACCAACTTGCCCTGCTGCTGGCCCGCGAGGCCCTCGGCGGCGGCCTCCGGCTGGTCTGCGGGGCCAACGCACACCACTCGCTGCCCCGCGCCGCCTGGCTGCTCGGCCTGCCCGACCCCGTCGTGGTCCCCGCCCCGAACGGCACCCTCGACCCGGCCGCCCTGCACGCCGCCCTCACCCAGCTGCCCCGGCCGCTGCTGGTCGCCGCCACGGCCGGCACCACCGACGCCGGACTCATCGACCCGCTCGCCGAGATCGCCGGGCTCTGCGCCGCCCACGGCGCCCGGCTGCACGTCGACGCCGCCTACGGGGGCGGCCTCGCCTTCAGCGACCGGCACCGGGACAAGCTCGCCGGTCTGGAGCGCGCCCACACCGTCACCCTCGACCTGCACAAACTGGGCTGGCAGCCGGTCGCCGCCGGCCTCCTCGCCGTCGCCCGCCCGGCCGAGCTCGGCGTCCTCCACCACCACGCCGACTACCTCAACGCCGACGACGACACCGAGGCCGGCTACCCCGACCTGCTCGGCCGCTCGCTGCGCACCACCCGGCGCCCCGACGTCCTCAAGATCGCGGTCACCCTGAAGACCCTGGGCCGCACCGGACTCGGCACGCTGGTCGACCAGGTGTGCGCCCGCGCCCGGGAGTTCGCCGCCCTGGTCCGCGAGCACCCCGCCTTCGAGCTCTACGACCGGCCGAACATCAGCACCGTGCTGTTCCGCCCCACCGGAGCCACCGACGACGACGTCGCCGACGTACGGCGCAGGCTGCTGCACGACGGCCGGGCGGTACTCGGCCGGGCCCGGCTCGACGGCCGGCTCTGGCTCAAGGCCACCCTCCTCAACCCCCACACCCGGCCGGACGACCTGGCCCTCCTCCTGAAACTCGTAGAAGGAACCACCCCCAGATGACTACCCCCCCACGCCACGAGCCCGAAGCACCCCGAGACCTGGTCGGCGTCGGCATCGGACCGTTCAACCTCTCCCTCGCCGCACTTGCCCAGCCGCTCGCCGAACTCGACGCCGTCTTCTACGAGCAGCGTCCCGCCTTCGACTGGCACGCCGGGCTGCTGATCGACGGCGCCACCATCCAGGTCCCGTTCCTCGCCGACCTGGTGACCCTCGCCGACCCCGCGAACCCCTGGTCGTTCCTCAACTACCTCAAGGCCCGCGACCGGCTCTTCCCCTTCTATTTCGCCGAGCGCTTCCACATCCGGCGCGCCGAGTACGACGCCTACTGCCGCTGGGTCGCCGAGAGCCTGCCCGGACTCTGCTTCTCCCACCAGGTCGACGGCGTCCGCTGGAACTCCGAACGCGACCTGTTCGAGGTCGACTTCACCCGGCTCGACGCCGAGGGCGAGGCCGAGTCGCTCGGCCGTACGTACACGAGGAACGTCGTGCTCGGGGTCGGGACCGTCCCCTACGTGCCGGACCCGCTCAGGCCGCTCGTGGAGTCCCCGGGCGTCCCGGTCATCCACGCGGCCGACTACCTCGACCACCGCGCGGCCTTCCTCGCCGCCGAGCACGTCACCGTCGTGGGCTCGGGGCAGTCCGGCGCCGAGGTCTTCCTCGACCTGCTGCGCAACCGGCCCGCCGGCCGCGAGAAGCTGCACTGGATCGGGCGCGGCGAGGCGTTCGCGCCCATGGAGTACTCCAAGCTCGGCCTGGAGCACTTCACCCCCGACTACACCCGCTACTTCCACGCCCTCGCCGAGCCCGTCCGGGACCGGCTCGTCTCCGCCCAGTGGCAGCTGCACAAGGGCATCGACGCCGACACCATCGCCGCCATCCACGACGAGCTGTACCGCCGTACGCTGCACGGCGGCTGGCCCGAGGCGGTCCTGACCCCGGGCGTCCAGGTCCGCACCGCCGGGCGTGTCGCCACCACCAAGGTCGAGCTCCACCTCGAACACGTCCAGCAGGGCAACCGCTCCCGGCTCACCACCGACGCCGTCGTCCTGGCCACCGGCTACCGCGAACGCCCCCTCGGCCGCCTGCTCGCCGGGCTCGACCCCTACCTGCGCCGGGACAACAGCGAACGCCCGCGCGTGGACGAGCGGTTCCGGCTCGTCCTCGACCCGTCGGTGACCGGAGCGGCCTACGTCCAGAACGCCGAACTCCACAGCCACGGCGTCGGCGCCCCGGACCTCGGCCTGGCCGCCTGGCGCAGCGCCACCATCCTCAACTCCCTGACGGGCAAGGACCCCTACCCGCTGCCCGCGCGCACCGCCTTCACCAGCTTCGGCCTGGAGCGGCCGGAGGAGCGGGTCCCGGCACAGCAGCAGCCGAGGCAGCTCACGCCGCTGGTCGACTGAGCGGCGGGGCGCCGGCCCCCGGACCGGCGCCCCCTCGACTCCGCCAGAGACCCCCTCGAGGCCCCCTCAGGAACTCCGTCAGAACATCGGTGTGCCGTCGCGGGTCAGCTTCCAGTCCACCGACGCGAAGTCCTTCGGGTCGAGGACGCCCTTGGCGGTCACCCACTCCGCGATCCTGGTGCGGATCTCCGTCGACTCCGACCACAGCTCCTTGGCCGAGGCGACATGCGGGAACGCACCGCCGCCGTTGGCGCGGTAGTTGTTCACCGCGAGCACGAACTGCCGGGCGTCGTCGAGGGCGGCACCGTCGTAGGCAAGGTTCTTGATCCGGGACCCGGCCGCCTGTGCGACGTCGATCTCGTACGTCAGGCCCGAAACGTAGTCGTAGTTGTAGTCCGGGCGGTTGCCGGCGTTCGTCAGCTTCTCCACGTCGACGGTGACGTCGGCGGCCGTCCGGACGAAATACTCCGCCGAGTACTCCAGGTACGCCCGGATCTGCGCGCCCGTCATCACCTTGGCGACCAGCGTGTTGTCGTACACGTACAGGCTCGACAGGTCCCGGATGGTCACCTTGCCGGCCGGGATCTCGGAGGTCCGCGAGAACGGCGAGGCCTGTGCGAGCACCGGCAGCGACGCGTACTCGGTGCCCGCGAGGGCCGCCTTGACCACGTCCTCCTGGACCTTGGTGATCAGGTCGATGATCGGGGCGTCCCGGTAGCGGGCGTCGACCGTGGTGAGGGCCTCGGTGGCGGTGCCGACGACCTGGTTGACGTACGCGACGACCTCGGCGTGCTCGTCCTTCAGGAGCCGGGTGATCCTCGGGTCGTCGGCGACCGTGCTGGAGTTCAGCAGCGAGGCCGCGACCGACTCGACCTCCCACGCGCCCTTGTCGAACACCAGCTCGATGTCGAAGAGCGAGAGGCGCTCGGCGTAGCACAGCGGCTCGGAGAGGACGACGGTCCTGCCGGTGGCCTCGTTGACGACCTTCAGCTCCGGGATCTCCACGTGCGCGTGCCCGACCAGGATCGCGTCGATGCCCGGCACCTGCCGGGCCACGTTCGCCGCCGCGTTCTCCACGTACGGCACCTGGTCGCCGTAGGAGGAGGTGCCCGAGGAACCGGAGTGGGCCGAGACCACGACCACGTCGGCGCCCATCGCCTTCAGCTTCGGCACCCACTTCGCGGCCTGCTCCTCAAGCCCCGGGAAGGCCAGCTTGCCCTGGACGTAGGCCTTGTCCCAGATCGCGATGCCCGGGTTGGTCAGGCCGAGGACGGCGACCTTCACCGGCGGGGCGCCCGGGACGTGGAACTTCTTGATGAGGTACGGCGGGAAGGCCGGCCGCAGGGTCTTCGCGTCGACCGCGTTGGCGCCGAGCAGCGGGAAGTCCAGCTGGTCCTCGAACGTGCGCAGGGTCTCGATGCCGTAGTTGAACTCGTGGTTGCCGAGCGCCGCCGCGTCGTACCCGATCGCGTTCATGGCCTGCGCCATCGGGTGCACCGGTCCGCCCTTGGCGGTGATCGGGTCGACCTTGGCGTAGTAGTACGTCAGCGGGGTGCCCTGGATGGTGTCCCCGGCGTCGAGCAGCAGGGTGTTGCGGCGGCCCTTCGCCTTGCGCACCTGCTCGACCAGGGTCGAGATGCGCGCCAGGCCCATCGCGTTGCCGGCCTTGTCGGAGTACTCCGCGTCCTTGAAGTAGTCCCAGTTGAAGACGTGCCCGTGCAGGTCGGTGGTGCCCATGACGGTGAGGGAGTACCGCCTCGGGTGCCGGGCGGGCCTGCCCGACGCCTGCGCCGGGGCCGCCGCCGCGCCGGCGACCGCCACCCCCGCTCCGGTCGCGGCCGAATTCTCCAGGAACTTCCGGCGGTTCAAGGGCATGTCTGCATCTCCTCGGGATTTGGTCAACGACGCGCGTAGATTCTGTCCTGTGCACGACCGCCGACAACAGGCCCGGGAGGTTTCGATCTGGTGACCTGAGCATGCCGCATTCAACAAGTGCGAGATGCTCATAGGAGCGGGGTGCCGCACAATTCAACACTTGTCAATAGGCCTTCACGCAAAGGTTGTTGGGTCGTCATGTGCGACCAATTCTCTACCCGCCGGTAAGGCCTAGGCTCGAAGACATGCGCCGAGCAAAGATCGTTTGTACTCTGGGGCCCGCCACCGACTCGTACGACCAGATCAAGGCCCTGGTCGAGGCCGGCATGGACGTCGCCCGATTCAACCTCAGCCACGGCAGCTACGCCGAGCACGAGGAGCGCTACCAGCGCGTCCGCAAGGCCTCCGACGAGACCGGTCGCAGCGTCGGGATGCTCGCCGACCTTCAAGGCCCGAAGATCCGGCTCGGCCGCTTCACCGAAGGCCCCGTACTCCTCGAACGCGGTGACACCTTCGTCATCACGGTGGAGGAGGGCGCCGAGGGCGACCGGCACCAGTGCGGGACGACGTACACGGGCCTGGCGGGCGACGTCACCCCCGGTGAGCGCGTCCTCGTGGACGACGGCAAGGTCTGCCTGGAGGTCACCCACGTCGACGGCCCCCGGGTGCACACCACGGTCGTCGAGGGCGGCATGGTCTCCGACCACAAGGGCCTCAACCTCCCCGGCGTCGCCGTCTCCGTGCCCGCGCTCTCCGAGAAGGACGAGGCCGACCTGCGCTGGGCGCTGCGCACCGGCTTCGACGTCATCGCCCTCTCCTTCGTGCGCAGCGGCCGGGACATCGAGGACGTCCACCGCATCATGGACGAGGAGGGCCACCGCCTCCCGGTGATCGCCAAGGTCGAGAAGCCGCAGGCCGTCGAGAACATCGACTCCATCGTGGCCGCCTTCGACGGCATCATGGTCGCCCGCGGCGACCTCGGCGTGGAGATGCCGCTGGAGCAGGTGCCGATCGTCCAGAAGCGCGCCGTCAAGCTGGCCAAGCGCAACGCCAAGCCGGTCATCGTCGCCACCCAGATGCTCGACTCGATGATCGAGAACTCGCGCCCCACCCGCGCCGAGGCCTCCGACGTCGCCAACGCGGTCATCGACGGCACGGACGCGGTGATGCTCTCCGGCGAGACCAGCGTCGGCAAGTACCCGATCGAGACCGTGCGCACCATGGCGAAGATCGTCGAGGCGGCCGAGGAGGACATCCTTGCCAAGGGCCTGCCGGAGCTGACCGAGAGCAACAAGCCCCGCACCCAGGGCGGTGCGGTCGCCCGGGCCGCCGCCGAGATGGGCGACTTCCTGGGCGCGAAGTTCCTGGTCGCGTTCACCCAGTCGGGAGACACCGTCCGCCGGCTCTCCCGCTACCGCTCGCCGATCCCGCTGCTCGCCTTCACCCCGGAACCGGCCACCCGCTCCCAGCTCAACCTCACCTGGGGCGTCGAGACCTTCCTCGGTCCGCACGTCGACTCGACGGACAAGATGGTCGACCAGGTCGACGAGCTGCTGCTGAAGTACGGACGCTGCCGGAAGGGCGACGTCGTCGTCATCACGGCGGGCTCCCCGCCCGGCGTCTCCGGCTCCACCAACATGGTCCGGGTCCACCACATCGGTGAGGACGACAGCCCCAAGTGACGCGCGAAGGGCCCCTCCGGCCGGCGGAGGGGCCCTTCGACCACGCGATCGGCCACGGAATTACGCGACCTTGGAATCCAAGGAAAAGTGCCCCGGGTCGGACTCGAACCGACACTGTACGGGTTTTGAATCCGTTGCCTGCTGCCAATTGGGCTACCGGGGCTCGAAGAATCAAAGGTGAACCCCGACCCTCCGCGCGTCCACCATACCGTAGCTAGGTAGGCTCTTGTCAGCAGTACCCCTGCCCTGAACGAGGAGCCCCCGTGACCGCCGCCGAGTCGCCCCAGCCAGTCGACGCACCCGACGACAAGTCGCATGTGCCTCCGCTGACGACCCGTGTCGTCATCGCCGAGGACGAGGCCCTGATCCGGCTCGACCTCAAGGAGATGCTGGAGGAGGAGGGCTACACGGTCGTCGGTGAGGCCGGGGACGGCGAGAAGGCCGTCGAGCTGGCCCGCGAGCACCGCCCCGACCTGGTCATCCTCGACGTCAAGATGCCCAAGCTGGACGGCATCTCGGCGGCCGAGAAGATCGCCGAGGAGTCCATCGCCCCGGTCCTGATGCTCACCGCCTTCTCGCAGCGCGACCTGGTCGAGCGGGCCCGCGACGCCGGCGCGATGGCGTACCTGGTCAAGCCGTTCAGCAAGAGCGACGTGGTCCCGGCGATCGAGATGGCCGTCTCCCGGTTCAGCGAGCTGAAGCAGCTGGAGGCCGAGGTCGCCGACCTCTCCCAGCGCCTGGAGACCCGCAAGCTCGTCGACCGCGCGAAGTCCGTCCTCCAGACCGAGTACGGCCTGACCGAGCCGGCCGCGTTCCGCTGGATCCAGAAGACGTCGATGGACCGCCGCATGTCGATGCAGCAGGTCGCCGAGGCCGTCATCGCGGACAGCGACGAGAAGAAGTCCGGCAAGGGCTGACGCGATGCGTGCGTAGGCCCGCGCCCCGGAGAAACAGGCGCGGGCCTACGTTTTTAGGGGCGCGGGGAACTGCGCGACCAGCCCCCACCGTCCCGCGGACGACCGACTGCCTACCTAGTCCTCGCCCAAGTAGGCCTTGCGAACCGACTCGTCGTGCAGCAGGTCCTGTCCGCTGCCCGACAGCACGATGTTGCCGACCTCCATCACATGCCCCTGGTCGGCCAGCGACAGCGCCGCCTGCGCGTTCTGCTCGACCAGCAGAATCGTCGTCCCCTGCGACTTCAGCTCCACGATCGTCGCCATGATCTTCTGCATCATGATCGGCGACAGCCCCATCGACGGCTCGTCCAGCATCAGCAGCTTCGGCTGGGACATCAGCGCCCGCCCCATCGCCAGCATCTGCTGCTCACCGCCCGACAGGGTGCCCGCGGCCTGCTTGCGCCGCTCGCCCAGGATCGGGAAGAGGTCGTAGGCCCGCTGGATGTCCTTCTCGATGCCCGGCTTGTCGTTGCGCAGGAACGCCCCGAGGCGCAGGTTGTCCTCGATGGTCATGCGCGGGAAGATGTGCCGCCCCTCGGGGGAGTGGGCGAGGCCCAGCGACACCACCTGGTGGGCCGGAATCTTCTTCAGCGACCTGCCGTTGAACCGGATCTGCCCGCCGACCGGCTTGAGCAGCCCGGACAGCGTGCGCAGGGTCGTCGTCTTGCCGGCGCCGTTGGTGCCGATCAGGGTGACGACCTCGCCGGCCTCGACCTTGAAGGAGATGCCCTTGACGGCCTCGATCTTGCCGTAGGCGACCCGCAGGTCCTCTACTTCGAGCAGTGCGGTCATCGGTCGGTCTCCTTGCCGGGCACGGCGTCGGTCGGGTTCTCGGCGTCGGCTGCCGCTTCCGCCGCCTCGACCTCGGCGACCTCCTCGTCGCCGGGTGCGTTCTCGAACGGCTCGCCCAGGTATGCGGCGACGACCCGCTCGTCGCCCTGCACGGTCGCGCTGTCGCCCTCGACGAGTTTCTCGCCCTGTACCAGGACGGCGACACGGTCGCAGAGGTTGAAGATGAAGCGCATGTCGTGCTCGATGACGAGCACGGCGATGCCCTTGTCGCGGATCGCGAAGACCAGTTCCTCGGTGGTGCGGGTCTCCTGCGGGTTCATGCCGGCCGTCGGCTCGTCGAGCAGCAGCAGACCCGGCTCGCTGGCCAGCGCCCGCGCGATCTCCAGCTTGCGCTGCTCGCCGTAGGGGAGGTTGCGGGCCAGGTGCTCGGCCTTCTTCTCCAGGCCGACGAACTCCAGGAGCTCCATGGCGCGTTCCCGGGAGGCCTTCTCCGCGCGGTGGAAGCCGGGGCCGCGCAGGAGGGCGGACCAGAGGCCCTCCTTGGTGCGGGTGTGACGGCCGACCAGCACGTTCTCCAGGACCGTCATGTTGGCGAACAGCCGGATGTTCTGGAAGGTACGCGCGATACCGGCCGCCGTCACCTTGAACGACTTCGGCGGCAGGACCTCGCCCTTGTAGCGGACCTCGCCCTCGGTGGGGATGTAGAGGCCAGTGAGGCAGTTGAAGAAGGTGGTCTTGCCGGCGCCGTTCGGGCCGATCAGGCCGACGATCTCGCCGCTCCTGACGGTGAAGTCAACGTTGCGTACGGCGGTGAGACCGCCGAAGCGCATGGTCACACCGCGTGCGTCGAGCACGACCTCGCCGGGGGCGGCGTCCTGGACGGTTGTTTCCGTGGTCATCGTGGTCAGGCCCCTGCCTTGGTGAGGACGGCGGGCGCTTCGGCCTCTTCGTGGAACTCGAGCTGGCGGCGCCGGTTGGGGATCAGGCCCTCAGGACGGAAGCGCATCAGCAGGATGAGCGTGACGCCGAAGGCGAAGAGCTGGTAGTCGCCGAGGAACTGGAGCTTGGCCGGGATCAGGTACAGCAGGGACGCGCCGACCAGCGGGCCGGAGATGGTGCCCATGCCGCCGAGGACCACCGCGGCCAGCAGGAACGCCGAGTTGGGCGGCACCACGTAGGCGAACTGGTACTGCTCCGGGGTCACCGTGTAGGTGACGTGCGCCTGCACCGAGCCGGACAGTCCCGCGAGGCAGGCGCCCAGGGCGAAGGCGATGAGCTTGACCCGGAAGCCGTTGATGCCCATGGCGAGCGCGGCGGTCTCGTCCTCGCGGATGGCGACCCAGGCGCGGCCGATACGGGAGTCGCTGCTGCGCCGGAAGACGATGACCACGATGAACGTGATGATCAGCATCAACAGCAGGTAGTTGGCGAACCGCCCGATGGTGGAACCGAGGATCTGGTGCTCGGCACCGAAGTCGAAACCGAGGATGTCCAGGTTCGGGATCGAGGAGATGCCGTTGGAGCCGTTGGTGACGTCCGGGCCCGAGGTGCCGTCCAGGTTGAGGACGGTGATCCGGAAGATTTCTCCGAAGCCGAGGGTGACGATGGCCAGGTAGTCGCCGCGCAGTCGCAGGGTCGGGGCGCCGATGACGACACCGAAGATCATGGCGACCACCGCGCCGAGCAGCGCCGACGCCCAGAACGGCCACTGCACGTGCAGCGGTGAGGACGGCGAGCCGGAGACCAGGGCCGCGGTGTAGGCGCCGACACCGAGGAAGGCGACGTATCCGAGGTCGAGGAGGCCGGCGAGGCCGACGACGATGTTCAGGCCGAGCGCGACGGTCGCGAAGATCAGGATGTAGACGCCGATCGTCGCGTACTGGTCGTTGGACTGGGTGAACGGGAACGCCGCGGCGGCGAGAAAGGCGCCGGTCATGGTGATGTTGCGGTGCTTCCCGGTGATCGCCGAGACCCGGGCCACGATCCCGGCCTTGGAGAGGGAGGCGAAACCGAAGCCGGCGGTGATCAGGAAGCCGATGAACAACTGGTCGTACGACGTGCCGATGCCGTAGCTGAAGACGATCAGGCCCACGGCCATGGCCGCGACGATGACGAGGATCTCGGCCCAGGACGGCAACGGGGCCGCGGGGGCCGGGGTCCTGGCGGCGAAGGCCGCGCGGAAGGTGTTCCAGTTCTGCCGGGAGTTGTGCTTGAACAGCTCCCAGCCGGTGTCGTCCGGGTCGACCGGGTCCGGCTCCGGCCGCGCGAACGGCAGGGCGAGCGCGCCGACCACGGAGGCCAGGGTCGCGATCGCGACGACGTAGCCGCCCGGGTCCAGGTTCACCAGGCCGCCGAGTTTCACGCTGATGGCGATCACGGTGTACCAGGCGGTGCCGAAGGTGCCGAGCGCGGCCATCTTCAGCGCGCTGTCGGCGCTGCCCGGGGTCAGCGCGCCCAGGCCCTTCACGCCGTAGGAGGCGAGGCCGAACAACGTGGTGAGGATGCCGCCGATCAGCACCAGGACCTGAAGGCCGCCCGGGTAGCCGTAGACGGTGAGGTCACCGGGGAAGTCGGAGGTCCAGGTCCACGACATGAACGTGGAGACGATGGCGAGGACGCCGCCGCCGGTGGCGAGGGCCCGGCCGATCGGGGCCGGCAGTCCGATCAGACCGGACGCGGCGGGCGCCGGGGCGCTCGCGGTCTCGGGGGTCTCGGGGGTCTCGGATGCGGTGGTCTCAGTGGTCATCGGTGTCACGCCCTGTCCGCGACGCGTTCGCCGAGCAGGCCCTGGGGCCTGAACAGCAGTACGAGGATGAGGAGTACGAACGCCCAGACGTCGGCCCAGGACTGGCTGCCGAACTGGCTCATCCCGGGGATGTCCGAGATGTAGGCGGTCGACAGGGCCTCGGCGACACCGAGGACGAGGCCGCCGAGCATGGCACCGTAGATGTTGCCGATGCCGCCGAGGACGGCCGCGGTGAAGGCCTTCAGCCCGAGCAGGAAGCCCATCTTGAAGTCGATCTGGCCGTACTTGAGGCCGTAGGCGACACCGCCGACGGCGGCGAAGGAGGCACCGAGGGCGAACGCGATCACGATGATGCGGTCGGTGTTGACGCCCATCAGCTTCGCGGTGTCCGGATCCTGGGCGGTGGCCTGCATGCCGCGGCCGGTGCGGGTGCGCATCACGAAGTAGGCGAGGAAGGCCATGCTGAGCGGGGCCACGACCACCAGGAAGATGTCACCGGTCTGGATCGTGACGTTGCCGATGTTGAAGGGGCCGCCCGGGATGGTGGGGAAGGTACGGGCGGACTTGGCCTCGGGGTACCAGGCCCACACCGCCTGCTGCAGGGCCAGCGAGAGGCCGATGGCGGTGATGAGGGGGGCGAGACGCGGGGCGGTGCGCAGCGGCCGGTAGGCGAACCGTTCCGCTCCGACGGCTACCAGGACGGCGACGATGATGGCGCCCACCAGCATCAGGGGGAGAGCTATCCACATCGAGGTGCCGCTCGGCAGTACGTACGCGTAGACCGTGAGCGCGCCGAAGGCGCCGGTCATGAAGATCTCGCCGTGGGCGAAGTTGATGAGCTGGACGATGCCATAGACCATCGTGTAGCCGATGGCGACCAGCCCGTACATGGATCCCAGTAGCAGGCCGTTGACCAGCTGCTGCGGCAGTTCGTTCACCGCATGTCCTCCGAGACGTTCGGAAAGTTCGACGAATGAGGCCGGATGCGAGTCCGCGCGGGGCGCCAGTGGAACAGCGCCCCGCGCGGCTCGGTGATGCGTGCGGGTTGGGTCAGCTGCTCGGCGTGAACGTGCCCGAGGTAGCCGCCTTCCAAGCCTCGCCGTCGACCTTGTAGACGGTGAGCTGCTTGTTGGTCGCGTCACCGTACTCGTCGAAGGAGACCTTGCCGGTCACACCGTCGAAGGAGACGTTCTGCACCGCGGCGGTGATCTTCGCGCGGGCGTCGGACGGCAGCTTGCCGCCGTTGTCGTCGACGACCTTCTTCACGGCCTCGATGATCGCCCAGGCCGAGTCGTAGGAGTAACCGCCGTAGGCGCCGTACGCCTCGCTGTAGCCGCCGGCCTTGTAGTTGGCGACGAACTCCTTGGCGGAGTCGAGGGTCTCGACCGGGGCGCCGACCGAGGTAGCCATGTCGCCGGTGGCCGCGGTGCCCGCCAGCTTGATGTAGTCGTCGGCGTAGATGCCGTCACCGCCGACCAGCGGGACCTTGGCGCCGGCGGCCTTGAGCTGCTTGCTCAGCGGACCGGCCTGCGGGTACTCGCCGCCGTAGTAGACCACGGTGGCGCCCGAGTTCTTCACCTTGGTGACAACCGCGGAGTAGTCCTTGGAGTCGGGGTTGATGTGCTCGGTGCCGACCACCTTGCCGCCGAGCTTCTTGAACTCCCCGGTGAAGGTGGCGGCGAGGCCCGCGCCGTAGGTCTTCTTGTCGTCGATGATGAAGGCCTTGGTCAGCTTCGCCGTGTTGTACACATACTGCGCGGCGAACGGGCCCTGGATGGCATCCGTCGTCGCGGTACGGAAGTACGACTTGTACGGACGGGCCTTCGTCGTCTGCCAGTTGTCGCCCTGGGTCAGCGCCGGGTTGGTGTTGGCCGGGGAGACCTCGACCAGCTTCGCGTCGTCGAAGACCTTCTGCATCGACTGGGCGACGGAGGAGTTCAGCGGGCCGACCACGCCGTAGACGCTGTTGTCGCCGACGAACGCGGAGGCGTTCGCCTGGCCGGAGGAGGGCTGCGCCTGGTCGTCCTTGGCCTCGATCTTGAAGGTGACGCCGTCGACGTACTTCTTCTTGTTGGCCTGCTTGACCGCGAGGTCCACCGAGTTCTTGATGCCCAGGCCGAGCGCGGACAGGTCGCCGGTCAGCGGGGCGTCGACGCCGATCGTGACGGTGGTGCCACCGCTGCCGGAGTCGGAACCCTTGTCGCCGCTGTCGCGCGAACCGCAGGCCGTGAGGGTGAGCGCTCCCGCTGCAAGCGCGGCGGTGATGGCGATGAGCGAACGTTGACGCACGATCAGTCCTTTCCCCTGGACAACCGCATCCCCGTGGAAACGGTCGAGTCCCGCGCGTCTGGTTGAGGTAAGAATCCGGTGACGCCGTGACTGGCCGTGACTCTAGGCGGGCGCGGGGAATGTGGAGGAGGGTCTGACCCATGCTGTGACGCTCTTGTTATGACACGAGGTAATGCAGAGCGGTACACGGTGCGGAGAAGAGTGGAATTCAGGCCGATTCGCCCCGTCCGCATGGTGAGAACCCGCAGGACCCGCCGCCGTTGTATCAGGCGTCTCAGGAGTTTTGGTGGTTACCGAGAACGGTTGCTAACTGTTGCTACAGGCGACTTTCAAGGCGTGCGAGAGGTGCTGTGCGTAGCGGGATCCCAGGATGAAACTCTGTACTTGTATTGCGCGGGTATTACCCAGAGTTACGTCCAGGAAAGGCAGTCCGGCATCCTTCGGAACCGTCGCGCATTCGGTCACATGCATCGTGATCGTGATCTCGCGGGGTGAGCCCGCTTTTGTCCGAAAGGGGACGGGTGGTGACTCGGTCAGGGTGAGGCCGGCGTAGGGCTGGGTCACCCTGGGTACGGTGACCGGCGGCCCGTCCGTCACGGTCATGCGCACCGCGAAGCTGAAGCTGCGCGGCGGGGCGCCCGCGGGAGTGGCCCGGCCGTCCAGGAAGGCGAACGCCACCGCCTGTGCGGGGTAAGGGACTTCGGGCGGCGCCGGCGTCGGCGGGTGCGGGCGGGTCGCGATCAGATAGCCGCCGCCGGCGAGAAGAGCGGCGGCCGTGGCGAGGGCGAGGGCGCGGCGGCGGGCGGGGTGCGGGGGAGGAGGGACGGTCGCCTCGGGGGCGTCCGGTCCGTCCGGTGTGTCCCGGGCCCGGGTGCCCTCTCCCGGTTCGACGGGGCCGATGCCGCTGGTTCCGCTCGTGCCGCCCATGCTCATTGCCAGGGGCCTCCCGTCGGCGTCCCGTTGCGGTAGCGCCCGGCGCACGCGGCACGCGACCGACGGTCGATCAACCGGTCGGCGGCAGCGGCCCCTTGGGCGCGTTCCACGGCCCGTGCGGCGTCCACGACGGTCCGGAGGATCTCGTACTGCCCGTTGGACAGTCCCATCGACTGGTAGTCACCGTAGGTGTCGCTGTCGAGCACCTCGCGCGACCAATGGGCGACGATCGAGGCGCACAACTCGGCGGCGGAGGTCGTGGAGGGGGATGCGGAGGGATGCGTGGCGGAAGGGGCGGAGAAGACGGCGGAGGACGTGGGGCTCGCCGCATTGCGATCGGTGGCACCGGGACCGCCGCAGCCGCTCAGCAGAGCGAGCCCGAGCACCAGTGCGGCCGGCCCGGGCAGGCCGCTTCCTCGCCGTCCCATGCCCCGAAATTACGGGGGCGGACGGCGGGGAGCAATGGCTTCGGGGCCCGGCGGCCCCCGGCCCGGGGCCGGGTCAGCTCCTGACTTCGGAGGGGAGCCTGGTGCCGTCGAGGTCCCGCAGCAGGCAGGTCAGCCGCGCGCTGCACACCCGCCGGCCCTCCTCGTCGCTGATCACGATCTCGTAGGTCGCCGTGGAACGCCCCCGGTGTACCGGCGTGGCCACGCCGGTGACCAGGCCGGAGCGGGCGCCGCGGTGGTGCGTGCAGTTGAGGTCCACGCCGACCGCGATCTTCGAACTGCCGCCGTGCAGCATCGAACCGACCGAGCCCAGGGTCTCCGCCAGCACCGCGCTGGCACCGCCGTGCAGCAGCCCGTACGGCTGGGTGTTGCCCTCCACCGGCATGGTGCCGACGACCCGCTCCGCCGAGGCCTCCACGATCTGCACGCCCATGCGGTTGCCGAGGTGGCCCGCCGAGAACAGGGCCTGCAGGTCGACGCCGAGCGCGGCGTACTCGTCGATGACCTCCTGCGGGAACTTCACGTGCTGCTGCTCGCCCATGGGCCGGCTCCGTCCGTCGTGCGGGTGTCTCTCGGCTGAGCAAACGCTCAGTCGGCCGCCGATTCTTCCAGACGGGCTGAGCGGGCGCTCAGACGCCGCTCCTCGGGTGCGGCACGGCGCTCTCCAGCCGGACCACGACGGACTTGCTGGCCGGGGTGTTGCTGGTGTCCGCGGTGTGGTCGAGCGGCACCAGTACGTTGGTCTCCGGGTAGTAGGCCGCCGCGCACCCCGGCGCCGTCGGGTAGTGCACTACCCGGAAACCGCGCGCCCGGCGCTCCACGCCGTCCTTCCACTCGCTCACCAGGTCGACGTACGCCCCGTCGCCGACCCCCAGCCGCCGCGCGTCCTCCGGGTGCACCAGGACCACCCGGCGGCCGTTCTTGATGCCCCGGTAGCGGTCGTCCAGGCCGTAGATCGTGGTGTTGTACTGGTCGTGCGAGCGCAGCGTCTGCAACAGCAGCCGCCCCTCGGGCAGTTCGGGGTACTCGACCGGGGCCGCCGTGAAGTTCGCCTTGCCGGTGGCCGTCGGGAAGCGCCGCTCGTCGCGCGGGGCGTGCGGGAGCGCGAAGCCGCCCGGGTGCGCCACGCGCGCGTTGAAGTCGTCGAAGCCGGGGATCACGCGCGCGATGCGGTCCCGGACCGTCGCGTAGTCCTTCTCGAACTCCTCCCACGGCGTACGGCTGTTCTCGCCGAGCACCCGGCGGGCCAGCCGGCAGACGATGGCCGGCTCCGACAGCAGGTGCGGGCTCGCGGGCGCCAGGCGGCCCCGCGAGGCGTGCACCATGCCCATGGAGTCCTCGACGGTGACGAACTGCTCGCCGCCGCCCTGGAGATCGCGCTCGGTCCGGCCGAGCGTCGGCAGGATCAGCGCCCGCGCGCCCGTGACGACGTGCGAACGGTTGAGCTTCGTCGACACGTGCACGGTCAGCCGCGCCCGCCGCATCGCCGCCTCGGTGACCTCCGTGTCGGGGGTCGCGGAGACGAAGTTGCCGCCCATCGCGAAGAAGACCTTCGCCTCGCCGTCGCGCAGCGCTCGGATGGCGCGGACCACGTCGAAGCCGTGCTCGCGCGGGGGCGCGAAGCCGAACTCCTTCTCCAGGGCGTCCAGGAAGGCCGGGGCCGGCCGCTCGAAGATGCCCATCGTGCGGTCGCCCTGCACGTTCGAGTGGCCGCGTACCGGGCACACACCCGCGCCGGTACGTCCGATGTTGCCGCGCAGCAGCAGGAAGTTGACGACCTCACGGATCGTCGGCACCGAGTGCTTGTGCTGGGTGAGCCCCATGGCCCAGCAGACGATGGTGCGCTCCGAGGCGAGCACCATGCCGAGGGTCTGCTCGATCTCCGCGCGGGTCAGTCCGGTCGCGGTGAGCGTCTCGTTCCAGTCGGCGGCGCGGGCGGCCTGAGCGAACTCCTCGAACCCGTGGGTGTGCTCGCGCACGAACTCCTCGTCGACCGCGCCCTCCGTCTCCAGCACGAGCTTGTTGAGGAGGCGGAACAGGGCCTGGTCGCCGCCGATGCGGATCTGCAGGAACAGGTCGGTGAGGGCGGCGCCCTTCACCATGCCCTGCGGGGTCTGCGGGTTCTTGAACCGCTCCAGGCCGGCTTCCGGGAGCGGGTTGACACTGATGATCTTCGCGCCGTTGGCCTTGGCCTTCTCCAGGGCGGAGAGCATCCGGGGGTGGTTGGTGCCCGGGTTCTGCCCGGCCACGATGATCAGGTCGGCCTTGTACAGGTCCTCAAGGCTGACACTGCCCTTGCCGATGCCGATCGTCTCGCTCAGCGCCGAGCCCGAGGACTCGTGGCACATGTTGGAGCAGTCCGGCAGGTTGTTGGTGCCCAGCTCGCGCGCGAACAGCTGGTACAGGAACGCGGCCTCGTTGCTGGTCCGCCCCGAGGTGTAGAAGACCGCCTCGTCGGGGGAGGAGAGCGCCGCGATCTCCTCGCCGATGATGTCGAAGGCCTGCTCCCAGCCGACCGGCTCGTAGTGCTCGGCGCCCTCGGCGAGATACATGGGGTGGGTGAGCCGGCCCTGCTGGCCGAGCCAGTAGCCGCTGCGGTGGTGCAGGTCGGCGACCGAGTGCGCGGCGAAGAACTCGGGGGTCACCCGCCGCAGGGTGGCCTCCTCGGCCACCGCCTTCGCGCCGTTCTCGCAGAACTCGGCCGCGTGCCGGTGGTCGGGCTCCGGCCAGGCGCAGCCGGGGCAGTCGAAGCCGTCCTTCTGGTTCACCCGCAGCAGCGTCAGCGCGGTGCGCCGCACGCCCATCTGCTGCTGTGCGATGCGCAGCGTGTGACCTATGGCCGGCAGCCCCGCGGCTGCGTGCTTGGGCTCCGCGACCTGCGGGGCGTCCTGGACCGGGTCCTCCTTGGGCGGCTTCGTCGCCATCGCACGCTCTCCCTACTACGCCTGCACCACTGCCATGTGCACCCGATACTCGCACGCGGCACCGACAACCATCGAGCACGGTCGGCGCAGCGGAACGGAACCAGTGTTTGACGAGACCGGTGCTCAAGGGAGCCGAGCCCGCCTGCTCAAGGGGACCGAGCCCGCCGCAACCCGAACCGTCGGCCTTCACTGTCAGTGCGGCGTGGCAGGATCGGGGGCGTGGCAGAGACAGCAGCGAAGCAGACCGACAAGACCCCCGGCGGCCCCCGTCCCCGGCTGATGCTCATGGACGGGCACTCGCTGGCGTACCGCGCGTTCTTCGCGCTGCCCGCGGAGAACTTCACGACCGCGACGGGGCAGCCGACGAACGCGATCTACGGCTTCGCGTCGATGCTGGCCAACACCCTGCGTGACGAGGCGCCCACGCACTTCGCGGTGGCGTTCGACGTCTCCCGCAAGACCTGGCGCTCCGAGGAGTTCACCGAGTACAAGGCGAACCGCTCCAAGACCCCGGACGAGTTCAAGGGCCAGGTCGAGCTGATCGGCGAGCTGCTCGACGCCATGCACGCGCAGCGCTTCGCCGTCGAGGGCTTCGAGGCCGACGACATCATCGCCACCCTCGCCACCCAGGCCGAGGCCGCCGGCTTCGACGTCCTGATCGTCACCGGCGACCGCGACTCCTTCCAGCTCGTCACCGAGCACACCACGGTCCTCTACCCGACCAAGGGCGTCTCCGAGCTGACGCGGTTCACCCCGGAGAAGGTTTTCGAGAAGTACGGCTTGACGCCCGCCCAGTACCCCGACTTCGCCGCCCTGCGCGGCGACCCGTCCGACAACCTGCCCGGCATCCCGGGCGTCGGCGAGAAGACCGCCGCGAAGTGGATCAACCAGTTCGGCTCCTTCGCCGAGCTGGTGGAGCGCGTCGACGAGGTCAAGGGCAAGGTCGGCCAGAACCTCCGCGACCACCTGGAGTCCGTCAAGCTCAACCGCCGGCTCACCGAGCTGGAGCGCGGCGTGGAGCTGCCGAGGACGGTCGCCGAGCTGGAGCGTGCGCCGTACGACCGCACGAACGTCGCGATGATCCTGGACACCCTGGAGATCCGCAACCCGTCGCTGCGCGAGCGGCTCTACGCCGTCGACCCCGGCGCCGAGGAGGCCGAGTCGGCGCCGGCCGCCGAGGCGGGCGTGGAGGTGGACGGCTCCGTCCTCGGCACCGGCGAGCTGGCCGGCTGGCTCGCCGAGCACGGCAGCGAGCAGCCGCTGGGCGTCGCCACCGTCGACACCTGGGCGCTCGGCACCGGCTCGGTCGCCGAGGTCGCGCTGGCCGCGGCCGGGGGAGCGGCGGCCTGGTTCGACCCCGCGGAGCTGGACGAGGCCGACGAGAACGCGTGGGCGGCCTGGCTGGCCGACGCCGCCCGGCCCAAGGTCTTCCACAACGCCAAGGGCGCCATGCGGGTCTTCGCCGAGCACGGCTGGACCATCGAGGGCGTCACCATGGACACCGCGCTCGCCGCGTACCTGGTCAAGCCCGGCCGCCGCTCCTTCGACCTGGACGCGCTGTCCCTGGAGTACCTGCACCGCGAGCTGGCCCCGGCCGCCGCGGCCGACGGCCAGCTGGCGTTCGGCGCGGACGACGGCGCCGAGGCCGATGCCCTGATGGTCCAGGCCCGCGCGATCCTCGACCTCGGCGAGGCCTTCGCCGACCGGCTCCAGGAGGTCGGCGCCGCGGACCTGCTCCGTGACATGGAGCTGCCCACCTCCGTCCTGCTCGCCCGGATGGAGCGGCACGGCATCGCGGCCGACCGCGCGCACCTGGAAGCGATGGAGCAGATGTTCGCGGGCGCGGTCCAGCAGGCCGTGAAGGAGGCACACGCGGCGGCCGGCCACGAGTTCAACCTGGGCTCGCCCAAGCAGCTGCAGGAGGTCCTCTTCGGCGAACTGGCGCTCCCGAAGACGAAGAAGACCAAGACCGGCTACACCACCGACGCCGACGCGCTCGCCTGGCTCGCCGGCCAGACGGAGAACGAGCTGCCGGTGATCATGCTCCGGCACCGCGAACAGGCCAAGCTGCGGGTCACGGTCGAGGGCCTGATCAAGACCGTCGCCGCCGACGCCCGCATCCACACCACGTTCAACCAGACCGTCGCCGCGACCGGCCGTCTCTCCTCCACCGACCCGAACCTCCAGAACATCCCGGTCCGTACCGACGAGGGCCGCGCGATCCGCCGGGGCTTCGTCGTCGGCGAGGGCTTCGAGTCGCTCATGACCGCCGACTACAGCCAGATCGAGCTGCGCGTCATGGCCCACCTCTCCGAGGACGAGGGCCTGATCGAGGCGTTCACCTCCGGGGAGGACCTGCACAACACGGTCGCCTCCCAGGTGTTCGACGTCGACCGCTCGGCCGTCGACGCGGAGATGCGCCGCAAGATCAAGGCGATGTCCTACGGTCTCGCGTACGGGCTCTCCGCCTTCGGCCTCTCCCAGCAGCTGAACATCGACGCGGGCGAGGCCCGGGCCCTGATGGACACCTACTTCGAGCGGTTCGGCGGGGTCCGCGACTACCTGCGCCGCGTCGTCGACGAGGCCCGTGCCACCGGCTACACGGCGACCCTCTTCGGCCGCCGCCGCTACCTCCCGGACCTCAACAGCGACAACCGGCAGCGCCGGGAGGCGGCCGAGCGGATGGCGCTCAACGCGCCCATCCAGGGCACGGCGGCGGACATCGTCAAGATCGCCATGCTCCGGGTGGACGGCGCGCTGCGCGAAGCGGACCTGAAGTCCCGCATGCTGCTCCAGGTCCACGACGAAATCGTCCTGGAGATCGCCCCCGGCGAGCGGGACCGGGTCGAGTCGGTCCTCCGCGACCAGATGTCCAACGCGGTCCACCTCCGGGCCCCCCTGGACGTCTCGGTGGGCGTGGGCCCGGACTGGGAGTCGGCAGCGCACTGACGCCTCCGGCGAGCGCCGACAGGGGGCCCTTCCTCTCCGCCGCCCGTCAATATTTCTCCGCCGCCACGGTGCTCAGCCACGACGGCGGCTCTCGGCGGTGCCGAACCCACGGGACGTGTCCGGTTCGGCACCGCCGGCAAGCGCCACTGCGGTCGCACGCCGTTGCGGCGGAGAAGAAGGGGGCACCGGAGCGAAGGAGGGCGGCGCAGCGAAGCGGGGTGCGGCGGGGTAAAGGGGAGGTTTCCGGCCCGTCACTCGCGTGGACCCCGTCAGAACGCCCCGGTCTCCGCCACCGGCAAGGATGCGGCCATGGGTATACGTATGGTTCACCGCCGGACGCCCCAGAGCAGGCCCCCGGCCAAGGCCCGTTCCGCCTCCGCCTCCGCCGAGGTCACGGCGTCCCCGTCGGCCCCGGCCCAGGCGGCCGGCGCCAGCTCTGCCCGCATCCCCGCCGACCTCGCCGTCACCGTGCGCCGGGCCGCCACCCGGCTCCGGCGCAGGCTCCGCGCCCGCCCCGGCCCGCGCCAGTGGTTCGACCTCGCCCGCAGCTACCTCGCGCTGCTCCTCACCGCACTCCCCGGCCCCCGCCGCCCCCGCACCATGACCGTGTTCGTGGCGAGCCTCACCGAACGGCAGACGCGCTCCGCCGCGCGCCGTCGGTCACCGGAGCCGGACGCCACACCCTGACCGCCACGGCGTACCCCAGCACCCCCGTCAGCAGCCCCGCGCCCGCTCCGAAGAGCACGGTGGGGAGCAGCTCCCAGGGCTTCGCCGCAGCCCCCCAGTACTCCCACCACCGCGTCGCCCGCTGCACCGCCGCGAGCAGGGCGCAGCCGGTGATCGCGGCGCCGGCCCAGCACCGGTCCCGCACCGACAGCAGCGGCACCCCCACCGGCTCCCCGGCCGGCGCCCGCCGCACCGCGCGGACCGCGAACACGGCGACCAGGGCCGCGCCGACCACCGAACTGCCGTACTGGAGCAGGGTGTACAGCGGCATGCCCGCGACACTCCGGCCGATCGCCGGGATCAGCCGCGTCCCCCAGCGGTCGTGGTGCGTGAACGCGTCCCAGACGACGTGCGTGAGCCCGCCGGCCACGGCCGAGACGTACCACCATCCGGCCACCGGGAGCCCCGCACGCGCGCGTGGCGCCCCGCAGCGCAGCAGCGCGGCCACCCGCCCCTGCCGGGCGCGGGGCGCGAGCGCGACGAGGGGTTCCCGGACCAGCAGCCACAACGCCACCAGCGCCCAGGCGAACAGCACGTCGACGGTGAGGACACCGGTGAAGGAGTGGGTGACATCGCCGAACTCCATCGCGTCCGGCACCACGCTCGCCGCGTAGTAGGTGAGGTCGGGCGCGAAGGACCCCGCGACCAGCACCGCCGGCACCAGCCGTCCGCGCCCGGTCCCGTCGCCCCGCACCGCGGGCAGTACGGCGGCGGCATGGCTGAGAGTGAACGGCATCCGGGCCCCCTGGAACAGTCGTCGGCCGGAGCGCCGAACAAGTGATCGCGTACGACAAGTATCCGCGACACCACCATCGTTCAACGGGGGATGGCCAACTGGTGAAAATCGGGCACCGCCGGGTGTCCGCGGAAGGGAAGTTGTCGTAGGGTCGCCTGGGTCGCCGCCCCGGCGTGCTTGGCCGGATGCGCTACCTCACCACGCGAAAGAGGTAACAGGGGGCAACCACAGCACCGGGTCGACCGTCACACCAGGGGCGAGCGGACAGACGGAGACGGGCGCTCAGAAGGCGTCCAGGGGAGGGATTCACCTTATGGCGGCGCAATTCGGCAGGCGGCTGCGCAAGGGAGCGGCGACGACCGCCGCGGCCGCGTTGGCGGTGGCGGCTCTGTCCGCGTCCCAGGCACCGGGCGCCACGTCCGGGGACACGGGCAGGCAGGCCAACGCCGGCGCCAGCACCTCCGCGCCCGACGGATCCGGGGCCGCCGACGGCGCCACCGGCAACTCGCCGTACTACACGGACCTGCCGCCGCTCAACAGCCCCAACCCCAGCGCGAGCCCCTCGGCCTCCTCGTCGAGCATCGGCACCGCCGTCTCCCGTGGCGAGGCCGAGGCCGGCATCCCCGCCACCGTCCTCGACGCCTACAAGAAGGCCGAGGCGGAGCTGCGCGGTTCCAAGCCCGGCTGCAACCTGCCCTGGCAGCTGCTCGCCGCCATCGGCAAGGTCGAGTCCGGCCAGGCCCGCGGCGGTGACGTCGACGCCGAGGGCAACACCCTGCACCGGATCCTCGGCCCCGAGCTCGACGGCAACGGCTTCGCGCTCATCAAGGACACCGACGGCGGCGCGTACGACGGCAACAGCCAGTACGACCAGGCCGTCGGCCCCATGCAGTTCATCCCCTCGACCTGGGCGTGGGCGGGCCGCGACGGCAACGGCGACGGCGTCAAGGACCCCAACAACGTCTACGACGCGGCGCTCGCCGCCGGCCACTACCTGTGCCGCTACGGCTGGGACCTGTCCGTCCAGGCCGACATGAACAGCGCGATCCTCAGCTACAACAACTCGCAGGACTACCTCAACCTGGTGCTGTCCTGGTACGAGTTCTACCGCAAGGGCACCCACTCGGTCCCGAACGGCACGGGAACGGTGCCCACGCACCGCAGCGACGGCTCGACCGGCTCCGGATCCGACGGTTCCGGCTCCGACGGCTCCACGACGAAGCCGACCACGAGCACGCCCAAGCCCACCGAGCCCACGCCGGGCACCCCGAGCACGAAGCCGACCGTGCCGCCCACGGCCACCGACACCGTCGACCACCTGGAGGACGCGGGCACCGCCGCGCTCACGGCGATGGCGGGCGACGCGTTCGGCAAGCAGATCAGCACGCGCGCGGAGACCAAGGCCGGCCGGACCGTCGCCAAGGTCCGGGTCCGCTTCACCATCGTCGGGGACACGGACGCGGCCTTCAGCGGCGGCGAGGACACCGCCACGGTCGTCACCGACGCCAAGGGCGTCGCCGTCGCGCCGGCGCTCCAGGCGGGCGAGAAGACCGGCGCGTTCACGGTCCACGCGAGCGTGGTCGGCCGCACGGTCAAGGGCGTCGACTACGACGCGACCGTCACCGCGCGCGCCGCCGACACCCTGGCCCTCGTCAACACCACGGCGCTGTCCTGCACCCCGGGTGGCGAGTTCGCCGACCAGGTGCAGACGAAGGCCACCTACCAAGGCGCCGTCGCCGACAAGGTCGCCGCCACGGCCACGCTGGTCAAGTCGGCGGACGACCTGAGCGAGAACGACAAGGGCCCGTACTTCAAGGACGCGAACGGCAACGCCGTCCGTACCCTCACGGATCTCCAGACGGACGCGAACGGCATGCTCACGCTGCCCAAGCTGTACGCGGACGACACCACGGGCACGTTCCTGCTGCGCATCACCACGACCGGTGGCGCCACGCTCACCGTCGAGCTGACGGTCGCCGCGGCCGACCCCTCGTCGAGCCCGTCGCCGAGCGCATCCGCGTCGGCCTCCGCCTCCGCCTCTCCGAGCGCCTCCGCCTCCTCCTGATCCACCGTCGCACGACCACCAGGGCGCCCTCCCGCCGACGCGGGACGGCGCCCTCGTCGTCGTACGACCTGTTCTCATCTCACCCTCCCGTTGCTACCGTGCCCGGACCTGACGATCCATCAGGAAGCCGACGGCCGTAGGGAGGCCCCGTATGCGTGCCCTGATCGCCGCCGCGAGCGGTCTCGTCCTCGCGGTCGTCCTGGTCGTGACGATCAGCGCCGTGGGGTCGCCGGACGGAAGGACGTCCCCCAAACCGCTGCTCACCACGGTGCCGTCCCACCCGTAACCGCCGCCCCGGGAGGCCGAGATGCGCCGCAAGGCCAGTCTGGTCCTGCTCGCCTGTGCCGTGTTCTTCGCCGCGCTGTCCCCGCTGCTGCGCTGGTACGCCTTCCCGCGGCTCGCCAAGATCCCGGCGAACCAGTACCAGGACATGGTCCTGGTGGCGAAGAACGCCACGCTCCTCGACTACGGCACCATGACGGCGAAGAAGGTCCCCCAGGTCACCATCGTGCAGACCCTCAAGGGCGACGTGGCGGCGGCGAAGAAGATCGAGAAGACCGCGGGCCGGGACGTCGTCGTCTGGGACGGCCTCTCCTACGTCCAGGGACCCGACGGCAAGATGGTCTCCGAGATCCCCGAGCGCTACATCTTCGACGCCCACAGCCAGGAACCCGTGCACGCCACCGGCGAGATGGTCGACGGCGACCCGGTGACCCGGGACGGCATCGAGTTCAAGTTCCCGTTCCTCACCGAGAAACGGGACTACGAGTACTTCGACGCGCAGACCCGCACCACCAACCCCATCCACTACAAGGGGACGCAGACCTTCCGGGGCGTCAAGGTCTACTACTTCGAGCAGACCATTCCGTGGACCAAGGTCTCCATGCCCAAGAAGATGCCGGTCCAGGGCATCACCCCGGAGACCGTGGCCAAGACCGGCACCACCCGCTGGTACACCACCGTCCGCAAGTTCTGGGTCGAACCGGCCACCGGAGCACCCGTCTACGGCGAGGAGATCCACAAGGAGGAGCTGCGCGGCGGCACCCTGCTCGGCGGCCGTGCCAAGGTGACGGCCTTCGCCGGCGACGTGAAGATGCGCGAGGACTACATCAGGAGCACGGTCGCCCTGGTCAAGCACAACCGCACCCTCGTCCTGCTGCTGACCTCCTACCTGCCCTGGGGGTTCCTGTCCCTCGGCATCGCGCTGCTCGCCCTCTCCCTCTACCTGGAGGCCCGCAGCCGCCGCCCGGCCGACCCCGAGCCGGTCGACTCCTCGGTCCCGGAGCCGGTCAGCGTCTGAGCCGCGCGTTGGTGTGCCGGGTGGGCTCGGCCGTGGCGGGATCCTCGGGCCAGGGATGCTTCGGATACCGCCCGCGCAGCTCGGCCCGTACGCCCTTGTAGCCGTCCTTCCAGAACGAGGCGAGGTCGGCGGTGACCGCGGCGGGCCGCCCGGCCGGCGACAGCAGATGCACCAGCACCGGCACCCCGGCCACGGCGGGCGACTCCTGCAGGCCGAACATCTCCTGCAACTTCACGGCGAGCACCGGCTGTTCGGGGTTCCCGTAGTCGACCCGGACCCGCGACCCGCTCGGTACGGCGATGCGCTCCGGCGCCAGCTCGTCGAGCCGTCCCGCCGCCCCGCCCGCCCACGGCAGCAGCCGCCGCAGCGCCTCCCCGGCGTCGATCCGGCCGAGATCGGCCCGCCGCCGGGCCCGGCCGAGCTCCGGCTCCAGCCATTCGTCCACGCGCGCGTGCAGCGCGTCGTCGGAGACGTCGGGCCACGGCTCCCCGAGGTGCAGCCGGAGGAAGGCGAGGCGTTGCCGCAGTACGGCCGCGTCGGGCGTCCACCGCAACAGGCCGAGCCCCGCGCGCCGCAGCCCGTCGAGCAGCGCGTCGCGTACGAGCGCCGGGTCGGGGTCCCGCAACGGCCGCACCGTCAGCTCGATCGCCCCGAGCCGCTCCACCCGCCGCGCGACGACGTCCCCGTCGGCCCAGCGGACCTCCTGGTCCTCCGCGCACAGCGAGGCCGCCGCCGACCTGGCCGTGTCCTCGTCGACCACCGCGGCGAGCCGCACGCGCGCGTGCCCGCTGCCGACCGGGCGGTCCGCCACCGCCACGGCGATCCACGGCACGCCGCGCAGCGGGCTGCCGTCACCGAGCTCGGCCCGGGTCCCGGAGGCCATCAGGTACGACCCCCCGTCGGCCCTGGCGACCCGCTCGGGGAAGGCGAGGGCGGCCACCCGGCCCACCGCGCGGTCGTCCACGCCGGACACCGCGGCGGGCCCGTCGTCCGCCGCCAGCCGCCGTACCTCCGCGCGCCAGCGCCCGGCATAGGCGTCACCGCCCCGCCGGACGGTGCGCAGCGCGGCGGCCAGGTCGTCCCCGTACTCCCGCGGCGGCTCCTCGCTCAGCAGCGCGACCGCCTCCGCGCCCCCGCCCGGGGTGTCCAGCAGCGCCCGCCCCAGCCGCGGATGCACCCCCAGCCGGGCCAGCCGTACCCCCCGTTCCGTCGCCCGTCCGGCGGAGTCGACCGCGCCGATCGCCGTCAGCACCTCCCGGGCCGCCGCCATCGCCCCGGCCGGCGGCGGGTCCAGCAGCGCCAGTCCCGAGGCCCCCGGATCGCCCCAGCAGGCCGCCTGGAGGGCGAACGCGGTCAGATCGGCCACCCTGATCTCCGGGGCCGGAAAGGCCGTCAGCCGAGCGTCCTCGGCCTCGGACCAGCACCGGTACACCGCCCCCGGCGCCTCCCGCCCGGCCCGCCCCGCCCGCTGCCGCCCGGCCGCGCGGGACGCCCGTACCGTCGCCAGCGCGCTCAGCCCGCGCGCGTGGTCCACCCGGGGCTCCCGCGCGAGCCCCGAATCGACGACCACCCGTACCCCGGGGACGGTGAGCGAGGACTCGGCGACCGCGGTCGCCAGCACCACCCGGCGGCGCGCCCCGGGCGCCAGCACCGCGTCCTGCACGGCGGCCGGCGCCCTGCCGTGCACCTGGAGCACCTCCACGTCCCCCAGGTCACCCAGCCCGCCGGCCACCCGCGCGAGCTCGCCCACGCCCGGCAGGAAGCACAGCACGTCCCCGTCCCGCTCGGCCAGGGCCCGCCGCACCACCGACCCGACATGCGCGAGCAGCGCCGGGTCGACCCGCATCCCGTGCGGAGGCCGCACCGGACGCGCCGGCGGCGCCCACACCGTCTCCACGGGGTACGAGACCCCGGCCGCCTCGGCCACCGGCGCCCCGCCCAGCAGCCGCGACCACCCCTGCGCGTCCGTCGTCGCCGACGCGGCCACCAGGCGCAGCTCCGGCCGCAGGGTCTCCCGCACGTCGCAGAGGAAGGCCGCCACCGTGTCGGCGTCCAGATGGCGCTCGTGGCACTCGTCGAGGACCACGACGTCGGCGCCGGACAGTTCCTGGTCGCGTTGCAGACGCTGCAACAGCACACCGGTCGTGACGACCTCCACGCGCGCGTGCCGGCCCACGACCCGCTCGCCGCGCACGGTGTAGCCGACGCTCCGCCCGACCTGCTCGCCGAGCAGCCAGGCCATCCGGCGGGCCGCCGCGCGGGCGGCGATCCGGCGCGGCTCGGCGACCACCACCCGCCGCGCCGGCCCCTCGCCCAGCAGTCCGGCAAGCGCCAACGGCACCAGCGTCGTCTTGCCGGTGCCAGGCGGTGCCACCAGGACGGCGGTGCCGTGCCCGTCCAGGGCGTCGCGCAGACCGGGCAGGGCCTGCCGCACGGGCAGCGCGTCCAGGGCGTCGTAACGGATCACGCCCCTAGTGTCGTACGCGACCGGAAGCACCCCTCACGCGCGCGTGCGCTTGGCCGCGCGCGCGTGCGGTTCCAGAGGTGTTCGGTTCCCGGAGGTGTCCGGTCGGGTCCCGGGACGTTCAGTCGCGCTCGCACACGAAGATCGCCGTCCCGGGGATCAGGCCGCCCCGCAGCGGGGACCAGCCGCCCCATTCGGACGTGTTCCAGGCCGGCCATTCCGGCTCCACCAGGTCGACGAGCCGGAAGCCCGAGGTGGCGATGTCCCGGACCCGGTCGCCGAGCGTGCGGTGGTGCTCGACGTAGACCGCGTGGCCGTCCTCGTCCTGCTCGACGTACGGCGTCCGGTCGAAGTAGGAGGACGAGACCGAGAGCCCCTCGGGGCCCGGCTCGTCCGGGAACGCCCAGCGGATCGGGTGCGTCACCGAGAAGACGAACCGCCCGCCGGGACGCAGCACGCGGCACACCTCGCGCAGCACCAGACGCGGATCGGCGACGAACGGGAGCGCCCCGTACGCCGAGCACACCAGGTCGAAGGAGGCGTCCGCGAAGGGCAGCGCGCCCGCGTCCGCGCAGACCAGCGGAAACGATCCGCCGATGCGCAGCGCGTGCTGCAGCTGGCGGTGCGAGAGGTCCAGGGCCACCGGCCTGGCCCCGTGGGCGGCCAGCCAGCGCGCGCACTGGGCCGCGCCGGCGCCGATCTCCAGGACGTCCTTGCCCTTCAGCTCCTCCGGCGGGCCGAGCAGCTCCGCCTCCACCTCGTCGAGGCCCTCGGGACCCCATACGAAACGGTCGTCGCCGAGGAACGTGCCGTGCTCGACCTGGTACTCGTCGGCGTTGCGGTCCCACCAGCCGCGGTTGGCCCGGCTGCTCTCCGCGACCCCGGCAGCACGCCGGGTGGCTTCCGGTTCGGCCTCGGCGCCGGCCGTCGCACCGGCCTCTTCCAGGTCGAACGAATCGGGCTCTTGGATGATCGGCTCCCTCGTCGTACTCTTCCGTGCAACCCGTCGGCGGGTGTGTCACGGAGGGGGTCTCTCAGGCGTGCGTGGCCTGGTGGGACGTTTCTTGTGCCGGGTATGCGGTGTTCCGCCCCGGGTGTGCGCCTTCGCGCATTGACCCTGCCCGGCTGCCCCCGTATGCTACAAGTTGCGCTGCGGGCCTGCGCACCTCAGACGTAGCAGGCTGCGCTCGCATCTGTTGTATGTCCCCTCGGTTGTCGAGGCGTCACCAGTGTTTTCGGGTGGCGCTTCCTAGGCTGTCCGGCTTCTTCAGAGCGAAACAGGCTCCCGGCGTAAGCAGTACCTACGACTTCAATGTCCGTACCGGAGCCCTTTCTCACATGACGAGCAGCACCGAGACCACCGCCACCACCCCGCAGGTAGCGGTCAACGACATCGGTAACGAGGAAGCCTTCCTCGCCGCGATCGACGAGACGATCAAGTACTTCAACGACGGCGACATCGTCGACGGCGTCATCGTGAAGGTCGACCGGGACGAGGTCCTGCTCGACATCGGTTACAAGACCGAAGGTGTCATCCCGAGCCGCGAGCTCTCGATCAAGCACGACGTCGACCCCAACGAGGTCGTCGCCGTCGGTGACGAGATCGAGGCCCTCGTCCTCCAGAAGGAGGACAAGGAAGGCCGCCTGATCCTCTCGAAGAAGCGCGCCCAGTACGAGCGCGCGTGGGGCACCATCGAGAAGATCAAGGAAGAGGACGGCATCGTCACCGGTACCGTCATCGAGGTCGTCAAGGGTGGTCTCATCCTCGACATCGGCCTCCGCGGCTTCCTCCCGGCCTCCCTGGTCGAGATGCGCCGCGTCCGCGACCTCCAGCCCTACGTGGGCAAGGAGCTCGAGGCGAAGATCATCGAGCTGGACAAGAACCGCAACAACGTGGTCCTGTCCCGCCGTGCCTGGCTGGAGCAGACCCAGTCCGAGGTCCGCCAGACGTTCCTCACGACCCTCCAGAAGGGTCAGGTCCGCTCCGGTGTGGTCTCCTCGATCGTCAACTTCGGTGCCTTCGTGGACCTGGGTGGCGTCGACGGTCTGGTCCACGTCTCCGAGCTGTCCTGGAAGCACATCGACCACCCGTCCGAGGTCGTCGAGGTCGGCCAGGAAGTCACCGTCGAGGTCCTCGACGTCGACATGGACCGCGAGCGCGTCTCCCTGTCGCTGAAGGCGACCCAGGAAGACCCGTGGCAGCAGTTCGCCCGGACCCACCAGATCGGTCAGGTCGTCCCGGGTAAGGTCACCAAGCTGGTTCCGTTCGGTGCGTTCGTCCGCGTGGACGAGGGCATCGAGGGTCTGGTCCACATCTCCGAGCTGGCCGAGCGCCACGTGGAGATCCCGGAGCAGGTCGTCCAGGTCAACGACGAGATCTTCGTCAAGGTCATCGACATCGACCTCGAGCGCCGCCGCATCAGCCTCTCGCTGAAGCAGGCCAACGAGGCCTTCGGTGCCGACCCGGCCACGGTCGAGTTCGACCCGACCCTGTACGGCATGGCCGCGTCCTACGACGACCAGGGCAACTACATCTACCCCGAGGGCTTCGACCCCGAGACCAACGACTGGCTCGAGGGCTACGAGACCCAGCGCGAGGCGTGGGAGCACCAGTACGCCGAGGCGCAGCAGCGCTTCGAGCAGCACCAGCAGCAGGTCATCAAGAGCCGCGAGGCCGACGCCGCTGCCGCTGCCGAGGGCGGCGACGCCGCGGGTGCGGCTCCGGCCGCCGGTGGCGGTTCGTACTCCTCCGAGGGCGCCGACACCTCCGGTGCGCTGGCCTCGGACGAGGCGCTGGCCGCGCTCCGCGAGAAGCTCGCGGGCGGCCAGAGCTGATCGCTCACTGAGCAGTAGCTCCTGACTGAGGGACCGCACCTTTCGAGGTGCGGTCCTTCGGTGTTTCCGGGCCCGCCGAGGCCGACATCCGCGGCCATGTCCCGGAGTTGCTCGCCTAAGCCACGAACAGGGGCGCGCCGGACAAGGAGTTGACGGTCACCGACCAGGAGCGGCTCGTCGGGTTCCGCACGGACCGGGGCGAACCCGGCGGCAAACCGACGTACGAAGGCGGTGAGAGACGCCTGTTCGGGGCTCCGGCGGGAATGCCTGTGGTCAGTGCCGCGTTGACCCGTACGAACACGAGGAGGAGCGGTCACAGTGCTTGATCCGCAGGGTTTGTACGCATGGGAGCCGAAGGGGCTGGCGGTCGTCGACATGGCGCTGGCCCAGGAGTCGGCCGGTCTTGTCATGCTCTACCACTTCGACGGATACATCGACGCGGGTGAGACCGGCGACCAGATCGTCGACCGGCTCCTCGACTCGCTGCCCCACCAGGTCGTCGCCCGCTTCGACCACGACCGGCTCGTGGACTACCGGGCTCGCCGCCCGCTGCTGACCTTCAAGCGGGACCGCTGGACCGAGTACGAGGAGCCCAGCATCGAGGTCCGGCTGGTCCAGGACGCCACCGGCGCCCCCTTCCTGCTGCTCTCCGGCCCCGAGCCCGACGTCGAGTGGGAGCGCTTCGCCGCCGCCGTACGGCAGATCGTGGAGCGGCTCGGCGTCCGCCTGTCCGTGAACTTCCACGGCATCCCCATGGGCGTCCCGCACACCCGCCCGGTCGGCCTCACCCCGCACGGCAACCGCACCGACCTGGTCCCCGGACACCGCAGCCCCTTCGACGAGGCCCAGGTGCCCGGCAGCGCCGAGTCCCTGCTCGAGTTCCGGCTCATGGAAGCCGGGCACGACGTCCTGGGCGTCGCCGCGCACGTGCCGCACTACATCGCCCGCTCGCCCTACCCGGACGCCGCCCTGACCGTCCTGGAGTCCGTCACGGCAGCGACCGGCCTGGTCCTCCCGGGCATCGCGCACGCCCTGCGCACGGAGGCGCACCGTACCCAGACCGAGATCGACAGCCAGATCCAGGAGGGCGACGAGGAGCTCACCGCGCTCGTGCAGGGCCTTGAGCACCAGTACGACGCGGCAGCGGGCGCCGAGACCCGGGGCAACATGCTCGCCGAGCCGGTGGAGATCCCCTCGGCGGACGAGATCGGCCTCGAGTTCGAGCGCTTCCTCGCGGAGCGGGAGGGCGACAACTAGGGCCTGTCCGGCCATTCCCGTCAGGCCCTGGGGGCGACAGCCGGGGCGGGCCCCGTCACGGCCGGTGTCGGTGGCAGGGCCTAAGCTTCGGGGCATGCTGAAAGTTGGCCTCACAGGCGGCATCGGCGCCGGCAAGAGCGAGGTGTCGCGGCTGCTCGTCGGGCACGGCGCGGTGCTGATCGACGCGGACCGCATCGCGCGCGAGGTCGTCGCGCCCGGGACCCCCGGCCTGGCCGCCGTGACCGAGGCCTTCGGCCCTGAGGTGCTGGCCGCCGACGGCAGCCTGGACCGGCCGAAGCTCGGCTCGATCGTCTTCGCCGACCCCGCGCGACTCGCCGTGCTGAACTCGATCGTGCACCCCCTCGTCGGGGCCCGCTCCCGCGAACTGGAGAGCGGGGCCGCCGCCGACGCCGTGGTCGTCCACGACGTCCCGCTCCTCGCGGAGAACGGCCTCGCGCGGCTCTACGACGTGGTGGTCGTCGTGGACGTCGCCCCCGGGACGCAGCTGGACCGGCTGACACGGCTGCGGGGGATGACCGAGGACGACGCCCGCGCCCGCATGGCCGCGCAGGCCACCCGCGAGAAGCGCCTGGAGATCGCGGACATCGTGATCGACAACGACGTCCCCCTGGACGCGCTCCGGGAGCGCGTCGGGGAGGTGTGGGCCGACCTGGTGCGCCGCGCGCAGGAGCCCGGTGCGAGCGAGCGGAATGCGTCTTCGAAATAGCGGGCACCCGTCCGGGCGTTGAACCGCTTCAGTGAGGGAAGGACTTTGCCGTGCCCGAGACCAGCGGTTCGACCGGACGTACTCCGGAGACGCATGTCATCGACTTCCGTGCCGCCGAGCAACTGCTCAACGCACGGGACCCGCGGGGCGCGGTGAAGCTGCTCGACGGAGTGATCGGCGCGCACCCCGAGAACACCGCCGCCCGGCTGCTGCGCGCACGTGCCTTCTTCGCCGCCGCGCAACTGCGCCCCGCCGAACTGGAGTTCACCATCGTCCTGGAGCGGGAGCCGGACAACGCGTTCGCCCACTTCGCGCTCGCCCGCACCTACCAGCGCCAGGGCCGCGCCGACCTCGCGATACGCCACTTCCGGCTGGCCGCCGCCCTGGACCCGAACCCGGAGTACCTGAAGGCCGCCCGCTTCGACAGCGGCGAGTGAGCCGACGGAGCGTGTGCCCGCAGCGCGTGAGCCTGCGATGCGTGACGCGACGGAGGGTGTCCGGAGGATTCCTCACGGGTGACCGTGCTGGGGCGGGCGCCGGAACGGCGGCGGGCGGGTGTCCGCAGGCCGGTACGGCGGCACATCGCGGCCCGGCTGATAGTGCGGACCCTGCCGTATGTGCCTGAGGATCATGGCCATGTCGACGGTGGCCACCAGCCACAGCACCCCACACGCGGCGGCCCAGCCGGGGCGCCCGACCAGCGCGAACGCGGCGGTGCCGAAAATGGCCCAGGCCAGCCCCCACACGCTCAGCCACAACCGCGCTCGCAGCGCACTGCGGGCGGTCACCGGTTCACTGCCCGTACGCATCCCGGATCACCATTCCTGTCTGCAACGTACTCCTCGACCGGACGTTCACCAAGGGGGACCCCGCCGTGCTGCCGGACGCCGCCGACCTGCCCGACCTGCTCCTCGACCTCGCCGTGCCGCACGAGGACATCAACGAGGTGGTGGCACTGCGCCGCGCCGTGACCGCCGACCCCGCAGTGCGGCGGCTGCTGGAGGAGTGCGCCGAGGACGTGACCGGTGGCGTCCGGGAGGTGGACGACCCGTCCGGGCTCGGTGACCGGGCCGCCGAGGCCCCGGCCGCCCTCGGCGCGTACTTCCTCGTGTACGTCTTCCTCACGGCGGCGCCGCACGTCCGCGCGGTGCACCGGGCACGCGGCATTCCCGACGACGTCTCCCGCCACACGCTCGCCGACCTCGGCCGCGGCATGGCACTGCACCGCCGGCGGTACGGCACGGGAGGGCTGGGCGTACACCAGGCGCACTGGCTCACCCGGCACTTCTGCGGGCGGCTCTACCAGCTGGGACGGCTGCAGTACGAGCGGACCGGACTCGGCGAGCGCACGGCGCGGGCGATCAGATCGGCCGGTACCGAGGTGACCGGCGGTGAGCCCTCCCTGGACCTGCACATCCCCGACTTCCTCGGCCCGCTCACCCCGGTCGCCTGCGACCGCTCCCTGGACCATGCCCGTGAGTTCTTCGCGCGGCACTTCCCCGAGGAGCCGCACGCCGTCGCGACCTGCCACTCCTGGCTGCTCGACCCGCAGTTGCGCCGGTACCTCCCGGCGGACTCCAACATCATCCGGTTCCAGGAGCGGTTCCGCCCCGGATGGCAGGACCCGGAGCCGGCCGACACCACACCGGTCGGCTTCGTCTTCGGCGACCCGGACCTGCCGGTGCCGGAGCTGCCCCGGCGGACGTCGGTGGAGCGGATGGTCGGCGACCACTTGCGGGCGGGCGGCCACTGGTACGTCGGCCACGGATGGTTCCCGTGGGACCAGTGACGGCCGTCAACTGCGCCCTCCCGAAGGAAAGTTCCCGGCGGGCCTTCGAACTGCTCGAACGAGTGAACTGTCGGGGTGCGGGAACGGCGGTCCGGAGACCGGCCGTTGTTCGGGCATGACGGTTGAAATGCGTGAGGGGTACGAGGGAACGGGTCCGGGAGCGATCACCCCGGACGGCTGCGCGGTCGAGCTCTACGCGCGCCTGACCGTAGGCGCCGAGCCGGACGTCATCGAGGCGGCGGTCCCGGCCGGCGCCCGCATCCTGGAGCTGGGCAGCGGTGTGGGGCGCGTGACCCACCCGCTCCTGGAGCGCGGGTTCACGGTCACCGCGGTGGACGAGTCGGCGGAGATGCTGGCGCGCGTGCGCGGGGCCCGCACCATACGCAGCACCATCGAAGGGCTCGACCTGGGCGAGAAGTTCGACGTGGTGATGCTCGCGTCGTTCCTGGTGCACACCGGGGACGCGGAGGTGCGCCGGGGCATGCTGCGCACCTGCGCGGCGCACGTGGCGGACGACGGCTGCGTACTCATCCAGCGGGAGGGCGCGGACTACCACACCGAGGTGCCGCGCGAGCGCGTCGACCCCGGCGGCTACACCGTCCGGATCGTGTCGGCCGAACCGGTCGGGGACGGGGTGAACTCGGTCCGCGCGGAGTACGAGTTCCCGGACGCCACCTGGACCCAGACCTTCCTGGCCCGGCCGCTCACCCGGGAACAGTTCGAGGAGGCACTCGCGGAGACGGGACTGGAGGTGGCGGAGTATCTGACCGAGGACGGGACGTGGGTGAGGGCGGTAACGGCGGCTCAGCCCGGGTGACCCCGCCGGGCGGGCGGGGAGCAGGGTCCACCGGCCGGGCCGAACCCTGTCGGGCGGGCCGGACGGATCACCGTCCGCCGGGACGTCCACCGCTCGGCCGGCCTGCCGAGCCCATGCCACCCGAGCCCGCGCCACCCGCGCCGCCCATGCCACCCGCGCCGCCCGTCCCACCCATGCCGCCGAGGCTGCGCAGTCGCTCCAGGTCGCGGCGGTCGCGCTTGGTGGGGCGGCCGGCGCCGCGGTCGCGCAGGCCGATGGGGGCGAAGGCCTCACGGGGCGGGGGCGGCGGCGAGTTGTCGATGTAGCACACGGCGGCGACCGGGGCACCGACCCGCTTGCGGATCAGCCGCTTCACGATCACGACCCGCTCCCGCCCCTCGTGGCGCAGCCGCACCTCGTCGCCGACGCGCACGGAGTGGGCGGGCTTGACCCGCTCGCCGTTCACCTGGACGTGTCCGCCCCGGCAGGCGGTGGCTCCCATGGAGCGGGTCTTGATCAGGCGGACGGCCCAGACCCAGCTGTCGATCCGCACGTTCTCCCCGGGAGCGGGGCCCGCGGCCACGGCGGCGGCGACGGCCGCGGCGATCGCGGCGGGGTCGGGCGCGGCGGGCGCGGCGGGGTCGGGTGCCGGGGTGGCGGAGGCCTCGGCCTCCTCGCCGCTCGCGTGCTCCCTGCCGTCGCCCGCATCCTCAGAAGCCATGCCCCGACCTTAGCTCCCCGAGCCGACATCGACGGAACGGTTATACCGACGCCCGCAACCGCGCCCCGAAGGGCCGCGGGGCTGTTGTCGGTATGCGGCTGCCGCCGCGCGAGCGCGATCGACCACACACAACCCGCGGTCGCCGTCCCGCACAGACTGACACGGCGCTCCCGCGCCCCCCGGCCATCCACCAGGAGCCGCTCCGGCAAACACCTCCCCGGCCCTACCGTTGATGCGTGAACCACACCCCCCACACCCGGCTCGCCCACCTCGACGAGCGTGTCAGCGGCTGCCGGGCCTGTCCCCGCCTGGTCGCCTGGCGGGAGGACGTGGCGCGGACCAAGCGCGCCGCGTTCGCCGACTGGACCTACTGGGGCCGGCCCGTCCCCGGCTTCGGGCCGGCCGATGCCCGGCTGCTGATCATCGGCCTCGCCCCGGCCGCGCACGGCGGCAACCGCACCGGCCGGATGTTCACCGGCGACCGTTCCGGGGACGTGCTGTACCAGGCGCTGTACGACGTCGGGCTCGCCTCGCAGCCGACCTCGGTGAGCGCCGACGACGGCCTGGAGCTGTCCGGCGTGCGGGTCACCGCGCCCGTGCACTGCGCACCGCCCGCCAACAAGCCGACCCCCGGGGAGCGTGACACCTGCCGCCACTGGCTGGTCGAGGAGCTGACGCTGCTGCGGCCGACGTTGCGCGCGGCCGTCGTGCTCGGCGCCTTCGGCTGGCAGGCCGCGCTGCCGGCGTTCGCGGAGGCGGGCTGGAGCGTGCCGCGGCCCCGCCCGGCCTTCGCCCACGGCGCCCGGGTCGGCCTCGGCGGGCTGGACCTCTTCGGCTGCTTCCACGTCAGCCAGCGGAACACCTTCACCGGTCGCCTCACCCCCGAGATGCTCCGCGACGTGCTGCGGACGGCGGCGGAGGCGGCCGGAGTGGGGTGAGGGCACCGGTGTGCGGGCCGCGGGGAGGGCCGGAGCGGGGAGCGGGGTTCAGACGATCCGGGCCGCCGCCACCGGGCGGTCGTCCACCGTGTGGGTGCCGGTGGACGCGGAGGAGTTGACGCTCCAGCGGTACCGGGAGAACTCGCCGGTGACGTCGGACGCGTAGAACATCATGTGGCCGATGCCGACGCCCTGGAAGCTCTCGCCGTCCACGTTGCTGACCATCCGGGTGTCCGGGTAGCGCGGGTAGTTGCTGAGGCCGTAGACGCCGTGCGGGTCGGAGGTGCAGTCGACGATCTCGACGGCGTACTGGGTCTCGCCGGTGAAGTCGGCGACCCCGCTGAAGACGCCCTTGACCTCGCGGACCATGACGATGTGCCCGGTGTTCTCCGCGTCCTGCCCGTTGTAGTCGACGGCGATCAGATCGCCCGGCCGCAGGTCGGCGACCTTGCGGATGCGGCGGAAGCGGGGGCCGGCGGTGCTGTTCCGGAACGCCGAGCAATAGTCGGCGGCCTCCGGGCCCTTCTCCTGGAAGTACTGGAGGAAATAGGCGTCGGTGGCCCAGCCGTAGGTGTGTCCGAGCAGCGCCGTGACGAAGGACGAGCAGCGGGCCCGGGCCACCCAGCCGGCGAGGTCGTCCGGGCGGCCCCAGGTCACGGTCGCCGACGTGTCCCTCAGATAGACGTTGTTCGCGCGTGCGGTACGCCCGCTGACCAGGGCGATCTCGTCGGCGTCGAGGGCACGGCCGTAGGCGCGGACGTCGTCGACCGCGCCCTTGAAGCGGTTCACGTAACCGCCGTCCCAGCGGGCCCGGCCGATGCTGAAGCCCTGGGGCGCGGCCCAGGACAGGGTGGTGTCGGCACTGCCCTCCAGGGCGCCGTTCACGTAAAGCCGGACGTGGGCGCCGTCCCAGACGCCTGCCAGGTGGGTCCAGACTCCCGTCTTCGTCACCGGGGCGGCGGCGAGCGCCGAGACCTTGGTGGTCTGGTCCTCGCTGCGCACCTTGAACGCCCAGGTCCCGGCCGTGTCGTCGTACTGGAGCAGGAAGCGGCTCACGCCGGTGCCGTCCTGGCTCACGGCCGTGTACATGTTCGTCAGCACGGCGTCGTCGGCCAGCCGGACCCAGGCCGTGACCGTGAACGGCGCGGTGGTGTCCAGGACGGAGGCGGTGGCGGCGTAGGCGCCGGCGGTGCTGTCGAAGCTCAGTTCGCCGCCCGCCCGCAGTGCGGTCCAGCTCGCTCCCGTGCCCAGGGCGACCGGGTGCTCCAGGCCGGAGCGGTCGGCGCCGGAGCCGTCCAGCGGCCAGTGCCCGGCCAGTCCGGTCGGCAGGTAGCCGGCCGCCAGCAGCCGCTGGTACCGCACCAGCTGCTCGGCCTCGGCCAGATGCGGTGCGGCGACCGGGGTGAACGGCGTGTCCAGCGGTTCGTCGGCGGCGGCCGTCCCCGTACCCGCCGCCATGCCGGCCACCGCGCCCATTCCCGCCAGCGCGGCCCCGCTCAACAGCCCCCGCCTGCTCACCATCGTCATGCCCTCCCCGTCCGGTCCACTCGAAACCGCCTCCGGTCCGCCCGGATCCGACTCCGGCCTGCCCGGATCCGTTTCGATCCTCACTGGTGAGGAGAACTCTAGGAGAATCCTGTGCGAACTGGTGTTCCTGTGGACGAGTGACGGGCGGCCGGATTCCCAGGCCCTAGGCGTCGGTGTCCTCGCCGAACAGGTGCCGCACCGTCGACCGGTAGTTGGCCTGGACGTGGCCGAGTGCGCGGGCGCGGGCGCGGTCCCGGTCGCCGGAGGCGATCGCGTCGTACAGCTCGCGGTGCTCGGTGAGGAGCTGGGGCCACTCCTCGTTGCGCCGGGTGAGCCAGCGGAGCCGGCCGTCGACCGGTTCCATGACCGAGATGAGCAGGCTGTTGCCGGCCAGGGCCAGGATCCGGTCGTGGAAGCGGGTGTTGACGTCGGTGATCGTCTCGGCGTCGTCCGCCCGGGTGGCCGTCGCCGCCTGGTCGAGCAGCTCCCGCAGTTCCGCCAGCGCCTCGGGTGTCGCGCGTGCCGCCGCCAGCCCGGCCGCGTACACCTCCAACGCCTCGCGCAGCTCGAAGAGTTCCTTGACGTCGGTCGGGGTCAGCCGGCGCACGACCGTGCGGCGGGCCGACTCGAAGAGGACGAAGCCCTCGGCGACCAGGGCCCGGATAGCCTCCCGGACCGGTACCCGGGACACCCCGAACCGGTCGGCGAGCTCCCGTTCCACCAGCCGGTCGCCCGGGCCCAGCCGCCCGGCGATGATGTCCTGCCGCAGCGTCGCGAGGACGCGCTCGCGCACCGCGCCCAGAGGTTCGATCTTCGTGGTGGGGGAGCCCATGAGGTCATTTTCGCCGACCCGGAGGGCTTTTACGGAGCCGTAACGGGACGGACATCGGTCAGAACGCTTGACGGGAGCACCATGACCGCAGTTTGGTATACCAAAAGCTGGTACACCGGTTGGTTCCCTGGAGGCCCCGTGTCCCTCGCCGACCGCGCCGAAGCAACCGGCGCAACCGTGTTCGTCCCCGATCCCCGCCTCACCAACGAAGACCTCGCCCCCGCCGAGAAGCGGAACTGGAAGGTCTTCGACCTCTTCGCCATGTGGATGTCCGACGTCCACAACCTCGGCAACTACACCTTCGCCGCGGGCCTGCTGGTCCTCGGCATGAACGTCTGGCAGGTCTTCACCTCCCTCCTCGTCGGCTTCGTGCTCATCTACGTCGGCATGAACTGGATGGGCAGGATCGGCCAGCGCCACGGCGTGCCGTTCCCGGTGGTCAGCCGGATCAGCTTCGGTGTCTGGGGTGCCAACATCCCGGCGCTGATCAGGGCCGTGATCGCCATCATGTGGTACGGCATCCAGACCTATCTGGCGTCCGTCGCCGTCAACGTGATGCTGCTGGCCGCCTGGCCGGGCCTGAAGTCCCTGACCGAGAGCTCCTTCCTGGGCCTGGACACGCTGGGCTGGATCTCCTTCGTCTCCCTCTGGCTGATCCAGGCGGCGATCATCAGCCGGGGCATGGAGACGATCCGCAAGTTCCAGGACTTCTGCGGCCCGGCGATCTGGCTGGTCATGATCGCCCTCGCGGTCTGGATCCTGGCCAAGGCCCACTGGACCATCTCGCTCACCTCCACCCCGCACCCGGTCTCCACCGGCGAGCAGTGGCGGCAGTGGTTCGGCGCGATCGGCCTGATCCTCGCCACCTACGGCACCCTGATGCTCAACTTCTGCGACTTCTCCCGCTTCGCACCCGACTACCGCACGGTCCGCCGCGGCAACTTCTGGGGCCTGCCGATCAACTCCACGGCCTTCGTGGTCGTCTCGGTGATCGTCACGGCCGGCTCCCTGGAGGTCTTCGGCGAGGCCATCACCGACCCGGCCGAACTCGTCGCCAAGGTCGGCAACACCTGGGTCCTGGTCGTGGCCGCGCTGACCTTCGCGGTCGCCACCATGGGCGTCAACATCGTCGCCAACTTCGTCTCACCCGCGTACGACCTGGCCAACGTCTGGCCGCAGAAGATCAGCTTCCGGGTCGGCGGCATGATCAGCACGGTCGCCGCGCTGGTCGTCACCCCCTGGAACCTCTTCTCCAACCCCACCGTCGTCAACTACTTCCTCGGCGGCCTCGGCGCCTTCCTGGGCCCGCTGTTCGGCGTGATCATGGTCGACTACTACGTGATCAAGCGCGGCAGGGTGGACGTCCAGCAGCTCTTCGACGCGTCCCCCGGCTCGCCGTACCACTACCGCAAGGGCGTCAACCCCAAGGCCCTGTGGGCGTTCCTGCCCTCGGCGGCGGTCGCCGCGGTGCTCGCGCTGGTGAAGACGTTCAGCGACGTGGCGCCGTACTCCTGGTTCATCGGCACCGCGCTGGCCGCGGGCCTGTACCTGGCACTGTGCCGCCGTGACCGCGCGCCGGCCCCCGCCCCCGTCCCCGTCACCGAGGAGGTCTGACGAACGTGCGGATCGTCGTCACCAACTGCAACACCACGCAGGAGATGACCGCGGAGATCGTACGAGGTGCCCGGGCCGCCGCAGGCCCGGGCACCACCGTGACCGGACTGACCCCCGACTGGGGGCCCGAGTCGGCGGAGGGCTGGCTCGACAGCTACCTGTCCGCGGCGGCGGTCCTGGACGCGCTGCGGACGTACACCGGTCCGCCGTACGACGCGGTGGTCATGGCCGGTTTCGGCGAGCACGGGCGGGAGGGCGTCCGGGAGCTGATGGACGTGCCGGTCGTCGACATCACCGAGGCCGCCGCCCATCTCGCCTGTCTGCTGGGCCGCCGCTACGGCGTCGTCACCACCCTGGACCGGTCGCGCGGGCAGATCGAGGACAGCCTGGAGACCGCAGGGGTCGCCCGCAACTGCGTCGCCGTCGCCGGCACCGGACTCGGCGTCCTCGACCTCGCCGGTGACCCCGGGCGCACGGAGGCCGCGTTCCTCGCGGCGGCCGAGCGGGTGCGGGACGCCGGCGCTGAGGTCCTCGTCCTCGGCTGCGCCGGGATGACGGGGCTGCAGCAGGCGGTGGGGGAGAAGCTCGGGGTCCCGGTGGTCGACGGGGTCGGCGCCGCGGTGAAGCTCGCCGAGTCGCTGGTCGCCCTGGGACTTACGACCAGCCGCGCGGGCAGCTACCGCAAGCCGCTGCCGAAGACCCGGGTATGGGGTGCCGCACCGGGCCGACCGTAGCCCGAACGTCCTCCCGGACCCGGACCCGGACCCGGAGCCAGAGCTGGAGCCAGAGCCAGAGCCAGAGCCAGAGCCAGAGCTGGAGCCGGAGCTGGAGCCGGGATTGGGATTGGAGCCGGGATCGGGATCGGGATCGGCCGGAGTCGGCTCAGGGCCGCCACACGTACCGCACATCCGGCTCCCGCTCCTCGTTCCCGCTCCCGTCCGTGTGCTCGACGGCGACGAAGCCGTGCCGCTCGTAGAACCGGTGCGCGGGCTTGTTGACCTGGAAGGTCCAGAGTGTCAGCCCCGACGGCGAGCGCTCCTTGGCCAGCGCGACGCACCGGTCGCCGATGCCGTGCCCCCGCCACTCGGGGGCCAGGTACAGCTGGGACAGCAGGTCCCACGCGAGCACCATCATGCCCACGACGAGCCCGTCCGCCTCCGCGACCCAGGTCTCGCGCGCCGGCACCACGACGTCCCGGATGTACGCGCGCACCTCGTCGTCCGAACGCGGCCGGACGACGGTGGGCAGGGCGGCGTCGAACGACCGCAGCCAGACATCGGCGACCCCGGCGGCATCCGGCCCACCGGCACGGCGCAGTACCACCCCGGCGTTCACGCCCGCGCCCCCTCGGGTACGACGGCGGTGGCCGTGATCTCCACCAGCTGCCCGGTGTAGCCCAGACAGGCCACCCCGACCAGCGTCGACGAGTGCGGCCCGGTGCTGAGCCCGGAGGCCTCGACGACCTCCCACACGGCGGACAGCACCGCGGGCTCACTGCTCACGACGTACACGTCCGTCGCCAGCACGTGCCCCAGGTCGCTGCCGACCGAACGGAGCTGCTCCCGCAGGTTGGCGATCACCTGCTCGGCCTGCCGCGGCGGATCCCCCTCGCCGACGAGCTTCCCCTCGCCGTCCAGCGGAACGGAACCGGCGAGGAACGCGAGCCTCGTGCCGGTCTCCACGACGGAGACGTGCGAGTAGCCGGGCGGCGGAAAGAGAGCCGGGGCGGTGACACGCTGGATCACGGGGGCTCCTGGAGTGAAGGCGGACAACCGCTCGATCATCCGCGCTCGCACCGGACGACCGCACCCGAATTTCCCGACTCGCCGCCCCGCCTGCCCTCCCGCCCCGACAGCGACCGGGATCCGGCCGTCTACTACCGGGGCCGCTCTGACCCGGCCGGGACGCGGGGCGCCGACGACATCCTCGGCGGAATGCGAGCGGAGTCCGGGAAGTTGCTCCAAGACGTGGCCGCGGCGGAGCTGCTGTTCGGCTTGCGCGACCCATTCGAGCCGCTCGAAAAATGCTTGGGAACAAGCCAGTTGCCGCTGCTACCTTCCTTCGCGTGGCGAAACTCAATCAGATCATCGCGGTCGAGAAGGGCATCAAGTCCAAGGCTCATCAGGACCTGACGTCGGCGCATCACGGGCTGCAGAAGCCCGCGTTGCTGGCCGGTATCTCGCGGACGTACCAGCCGAAGGACGAGGAGGGCGAGCAGTTGCCGCCCGAGTCCACGCGGGTTCAGGTGAAGGCCGAGGACGTGCTGCGGGAGACCTCGGCCACGCTGACGCGGCTCTTCGACGTGACCGCCACCAAGGACTGGGCCAACTGCGAGGCCAGGGCGGACGTGACGGTGGACGGGCGGGTGCTGGTCGCCGGCGTGCCCGTCGCCTATCTGCTGTTCCTGGAGAAGCAGCTCGTCGATCTCAATACCTTTGTGCGGAAGCTGCCGGTGCTCGACGCCTCCGAGTCGTGGGCGCAGGATCCGTCCACCGACGCGTGGAAGACGGAGCCCGTGCGGACGCTGCGGACCAAGAAGGTGCCTCGGAACCATGTGAAGGCCGAGGCCACCGAGAAGCATCCGGCCCAGGTCGAGGTGTACTACGAGGACGTGCCGGTGGGGTACTGGACCACCGTGAAGTTCTCGGGCGCCCTGCCCGCACGGCGGGTCAACGAACTCCTCGACCGGGTCGAGAAGTTGCAGCAGGCCGTCAAGTTCGCCCGTGAGGAGGCGAACGGCGCCGACGTCGTCGACCAGCGGGTCGGGGACGCCGTGTTCGGCTATCTCTTCGGATAGCCTTTCCAGACTCCCCGGCCCCTGTGGCCGGGGTGCGCGAGGAGCGCAAAGCTGAAGCTGAGCCTTGTCGTGAAGAGCGGTCGTACCCCACAGAACACGGGGCGGGCCGCGTTGAATCTCAGACTCTCGCTCCAGACTCAGCATTCGCCGCCGATCGCCGGATCGACCGGGCCCGGGCCCCAGTACGTCGAAATGCAGGTTCAAGTCCTGCCCGCGCAGCTCGATGCGTGGTGGTCCAAAGGAAGGACGCGACGACCTTACGACTGACCCGGGTTCTCAAGTGTGCCGGCGTGTGACGATGGGTGGCATTCCTGGGCCCGGGGGCAGGCTACGCCCCCGGGCCCGCTCGCGTTCCGTCCCGAATCGGGCCCGTACGGAATTGCGTTCATAAAGAAAGCGGCTCTCCGGGGCACTCGTCACACCCACGCAATACGAGTGCACCTTTTCGTACCGGAACGCGATCTACCGTGGACACCGAAGCCAACAGCCCGGCCACCGTCGCCCGAAGGCACACCCCGCCCTCGTCCGGACAGGAGCCCCGTGTCCCGTCGCATCGCCCTGCCGCCCTGGCTCGCCCACGCGCTGCGCGCCCAGCGCGGGCCCGTGTCCTGGAGCGCCGTGACGAGAGGGGCGCTGGCCGCAGGGCCGTTGCTGCTCGCCGCGGTCCTGCTGCACCGCACCTCCCTCGGCGTCGTCGCGGCCATCGCCGCGATGCTCGCCGGGATCAACGACCGGCCCGGCAGCAGGCGGTCCGCCGTGCGGCGGCTCGGGGTGCCCGCGGCGGCCGGCGCGGTCGGGCTGCTCGTCGGGACGTACGGCGGGGAGCACCTCACCGCCCTCCCCCTCACTCTGCTGCTCACCGCCCTCGGGCTGGCCGCCGGCGGCATGAGCGCCGTCGGGCCCGTCGCCTCCGGGGCCGGTACCCAGCTGCTGGTCGCCGCCGCCATCGGCGCCGGGATGCCGGTCGCCGAGGCCGGCTGGCAGCGCGCCCTCGCCTTCCTCGCGGGCGCCGGCTGGCTGGTCCTGCTCCGCCTCGCCCTGCCCACCCCCGGTGCGCTCGCCGGCGACTTCCGCTTCGACGGGGAACGGGACGCCGTCGCCGCCGTGTACGACGCCGTCGCCGACCTCCTCGACGCGGTCGGCGGCGAGGCCGCGGGCCGCCGGCGCGTCGCCCTCACCGCCGCTCTCGACCACGCCCAGGACGCGCTCACCGGGCCCCGGCTGCGGCGCCACGCCAGCTCCGCCGCCGAACGCCGGTTGCACGCCCAGTACGCCGCCGCCCTGCCCCTCGCCGAGGCGGCCACCGCCCTCGCCTGGGCCGGGGAGCCGGTGTCCGCGCGGGCGGCCGAGGGGCCACGGCGGCTCGCCGCAGCCGTCCGGGCGAACGGCGGCACCGGTCCGCTGCCCGCACCCTCGCGGTCCGCGCCCGCGCTGCGCGCCCTCGACGACGCCCTGCTGCGCGCCGCGGCGGCCTTCGACCGGGCCGAGCCCGAGGGCGGCGGGCAGCGACCGCCCGCCCGGCGCCGCACCGCCGTCGACATCGTGCGGGCCGCGCTCGGCAGCGGCGGCCGGGAGTACGGGCTGCGGGTCGCCCTCTGCTTCGGGGCCAGCGCCGCCATCGCCCAGGCCCTGCACCACGCCCGCTGGTACGGCGAGCACCAGCACTGGTACTGGCTGCCCGCCACCGCCGTCTTCCTCGTCAAGCCCGATCTCGGGCCGCTCGCCTCCCGGGTGCTGTGCCGGGCCGCGGGAACCGTCCTCGGCGCCCTCGTCTTCGCCGGCCTCGCCGCCGTACTGCCCCGGCCCGAGGGACTCGTCGCGCTGGTCGCCGTCTGCGGGGCGCTGATCCCGGTCTCCACCCGGCACTTCGGCGCCCAGACCGCCGTCGTCACCGTCCTGGTGCTCGCCCTGGTCATGGTCGGCGGTGAACCGCAGGCCTCCGTCAGCCGGATCGGCGAGACGCTGCTCGCCTGCGTGCTCGTCCTGGTCGTCGGCCATCTGCCGATGCCGGGGCGGCGCGGCGGCGCGGTGCGCGCCCGGCTCGCGTCGGCCGGGCGGGCCGCACACGCCTACCTCGACCACGTCCTCGGCGGGTCCGGCGACCGCGGCGAACGCTGGGCCCTGCGCCGCGAGGCCTACCGCACCCTCGCCGAGGCCCGTGCCGCCATCGCCCTCGGCGCCGCCGAACTCCCCGCCCTCGCCCGGCACACCGAGGGCACGGACGCGGTGGCCGCCGTACTCGAACGGCTCGTGGACACGACCACCGCGTGTGCCGTGCACCTCGACGAGACGGGACGACTGACCGACCGGCACACCCGCCAGCTCCAGGACCTGGCGGGCGAGCTGGAGCGCGGAGGGCGACGGCTCGGGGTCGCGGTGCCGAGGATGCCGGTCGCGGCATAGGCGACCGCCGCCGCGCCGTACGCCTCAGTTCAGTCCGCGAACCGTGCCCACACCGGTGCGTGGTCCGAGCCCGCGACCCCGCGCCGCTTCGCCGGGTCCTCGCCGACCGACGGCAGCTCCGGCGGCGCGGTGGTGCCCGGCAGGCCGGTGCCCGCCTCCGTCAACCGGTGCACCAGGCGGTGGCTGAGGAGGATGTGGTCGATCAGCTCGCGCCGTCCCGAGTCGACACGGGAGTAACGCTGCTCGGCGGGTATGCGCGGGGCGACGTCCCACAGCCGCACGGCGTCGCCCTTGTCCGGGTGGTCGTAGCCGGCGGTGCCGAGTTCGGAGCCGGGCGGACCGAGGAGGATCTGGGTGGTGGCCGCCAGTACCTCGTCGTTGAGGTCGCCGAGGACCGCCACGTCGCGGGACGCGCCCTGTCCGGCGAGCAGTTCGTCCGCCAGCGCCCGCAGCGCCGTCGCCTCGGCGGCGCGCCGGTAGAGGGCGTACGCCCCGTAGCGCGCCCGTTCGCCCTCGTCGTGCGGGTAGAAGCGGTCGCCCGGATAGGTCAGGAGCTTGGACTTGAGGTGGGCCACGGCCACCGTGAGCGGTCCGGCCGGGGCCTGCACCGTGACCGCGAGGAAGCCCCGCCCGGCCTGGGCGGCGGTCGCGCCCGAGTCGTCCGTCTGCACCGGGCGCAGGCCGGCCGGGAACGCGGCCGTGTCGGCGGCCACCGTGAGCTCGGCACGGGCCAGGAAGCCGACCCGGATGCCCCGGCCGTCGGGGTGCGAGGAGAGGATGAACCGCCAGTTCGGGCCGAGCAGTCCGGCCAGATCCGCCAGGGCGTCGGGGTCGCCGACCTCCTGCACGCCGAGCAGGGTCGGGTCGAGCGGGCCGATCACGGCGGCGAGGGCGGCGAGCTTCGCCTCGTAGGCGGACTTGTCCTTGGGGCCGTAGGGACTGCCGGGCCGGTAGAGGTTTTCGAGGTTCCAGGTGCCCAGGAGCATGCCGGGCTCCTTCCAGGAGGTGGTGCGGCCAGCGTGCTCGTCCGGGCCGCCTCGCGACAGTTCCGGGACCGGATGCGCGGTTCGGCTCAGGCGGGCCGAGGACCGTGCCCTACGTCGGCGCGACGAGCCCGGCTGCCGCGGGTCGCGGCGTCGGCTGTGCGGGTCGTCGGGCGTGCGGGCCGGGTGACGGAGGCACGGAAAAAAACTTCGGGCGGGCCGATGAGTTCTCTTCCCTCCCGCGGTCACCACCCGGACCGACCGTTGTATCAGGAGGGCCCATGTCGCTTCCGGAGATCGTCTCGCGTGAGCGGTGGCGTGCCGCGCGTGCGGAGTTACTGCGCAAGGAGGAGGCGCTCACCCGGGCGCGGGAGGCGCTGAGCGCCGAGCGGCGCGGGCTCCCCATGGTCGAGGTGGACCCGGAGTACGTCTTCGAGGGCGGTGACGGCAAGGCGACTCTGCTGGACCTCTTCGACGGGCGGCCCCAACTCGTCGTCCACCACTTCATGTTCGCCCCGGAGTGGGCGACCGGCTGCCCCTGCTGTGCCGCTTTCCTGGACCAGATCGGCCACCTCGCCCATCTGCGGGCGCGCGGCACGGCGTTCGCGGTGGTCTCCCGGGCGCCGTTCACCCGGATCCTGCCGTTCAAGGCGCGGATGGGCTGGACGGTGCCCTGGTACTCGTCCTGCCACACCCACTTCGACCGCGACTTCAACCGCGACTTCGAGGCGACCATCGTCGTGGACGACGAACCGGTCGAACGGCCCGGCATCAGCTGCTTCCTGCGGGAGCACGACCGGGTCTTCCACACCTACTCGGTGTACGACCGCGGCCTCGACGGACTCGGCCCGACCACCTCCCTGCTCGACCTGACGGCCCTCGGCCGGCTGCCGGAGGGAAGCGACCGCGTCCGTTATCACGACGAGTACGAAGACTGACACATTCGGTCACGGAAGTGGCCGAAAGTCAGCCGAAAGTCAACGGACCCTCACCGTCCGCGCCGACGGTGTGTCGGGTATGTCTCAGTAGCGTCACCGGGCGAGCCATTCATGTTCTCCAGAGCGTTAACTCCTACAGGTACGACGCATTTCTGGAGGTGCAGGATGGTGAACGGGCGAACCGTGCTCGAGCGCTTTCCCGCAGGCGGACCGCGAGGATCATGGCCTGCGGAGGAGTTCGCGCAGGCCCGGCGGCTGGAAGGGCTGCCCGCCGAGGTCGTGATGGATCTGGCCACGGACACGTTCCTGGTCATCGTGCGCGGCACCGGCGGTCTGGAGAGCTGAGCGGTCTCCGACCGCTAACCGGCCTTGCGGACCGGCAGTTTCGCCGTGAACTGGTCCGCCTGGAGCGCGTACAGCTCCGCGTAGACCCCACCGCTGGCCAGGAGTTCGTCGGGGGTGCCCGACTCCACCACCCGGCCCTGTTCGAGGACGTGCACCAGATCCGCGTGCCGGACCGACGCCAGCCGGTGGGTGATCAGGACGACGGTCTGCCCGCTGCCCGCGAGGGCGCGGATCTTCTCGAAGACCTCCAGCTCGGCCCGGGCGTCCAGGGCGGCGGTCGGCTCGTCCACGATCAGGATGTGCCCGCGCCGGTAGGCGGCCCGCGCGATGCCCAGCCGCTGCCACTGGCCGCCGGACAGCTCGTGCCCGCCGCTGAAGTTGCGGGCCAGCAGGGTGTCCAGGCCGCGCGGCAGATCTTCGACCACCTCCTCCGCGCCCGCCTCCGCGACCGAGGCGGCCAGCCGCTCCTCGGTGAGCGGTGCCGACGAGCGGCCGACGGCCACGTTGACCTTGGCGGTGAACGGCCAGCGCTTGAAGTCCTGGGCGACCATGGCGATGCGCTCGGCGAGCCGGTGCCGGTCGGCCCGTGCCGCGTCGACACCGTCCCAGAGGATGCGGCCTCGGTCCGGCTGGTACAGCCCCGCCAGCAGCTTGACCAGGGTGGTCTTGCCGGACCCGTTCTCGCCGACCAGGGCGACGATCCGGCCGAGGGGGATGCTGAGCGTGACGTCGTCCAGGGCGGGGCGGGCGGCACCACCCGGATGCGCGCCCGGCTCATCGCCCGGTCCATCGCCCGGTCCATCGCCCGGCCCACCGCTCGGCCCACCGCCCGGCTCATCGTTCGGATAGCCGAAGGTGACGTTCTCGAAGCGGATCTCCCGGGGATCGTCGGGGAGCGGGTCGCCGCCGACCGGGATCGCCCGTTCGGCCGCCTCGACGTAGAGCCGCTCCAGGTCGCCCACGAACAGCGCCTCCTCGTGCAGCGTGTTGATCTCCAGCACGAGGGTGTTGAGGCTCGCCGAGCCGCTGCGGATCGCGATCACCGCCGTACCGGCCACCGACAGGGCCATCGCGCCGCTCAGCAGCAGCCCGCCCAGCGTCGCGTACGTGGCGACGGTCGCGAGGCCGGTCCAGGCCGCCGCGATCAGACCGGTACGGGCCGCGAGCCGGGCCAGCCTGGCCTGCTCCGCCTCCGCCGTCTCCGACATCGCCCGGTAGTGCCGCAGCAGGAACGGCCCGACCCCGTGCACCCGGATCTCCGGCGCCGCCTCCGGCTCGGTGAGCAGGGCGCTGATCAGGTGGCCGGCGCGGGCGTGCTGCACCCAGGTGTGGTACGACTCGTATCGGCGCCGGGCATTGGTCAGGGCGCCCCAGGCGCTCGGGATCGTCATGGTGATCAGCAGCGGGAGCAGCGCCGGGTGCAGCACCGTCAGCACACCGGCCGCGGTGACCAGCGAGATCATCGCGTTCACCACCCGCGTCCCGTACATGATCATGCGGCGGGCCGAGGAGGCGCCGTACTGCGCGGTGTCCAGCAGCTTGTGGAAGGCGTGGTCCTCGATCGCGGCGAGTTCGACGGCCGCGGCCCGCTCCAGGTACATCTCGGTCGCCACCCGCTCGACCTTGGGTTCCAGGCGGCCGGTGGCGTACGTGGACGCGGCGCGCAGCAGGGCGGCCACGAACATGACGGCGGCCATGGCCACCAGGGCGGGGGCGGCGCTGCGCAGCCGTTCCTCGATGGTGCCGGTGCCGGTGCCGATCAGCCGGCCGAGCACGCTGTTCACGGTGAGCAGGCTCACGGCCTGGGCCGCCCCGACGCCCACCTGCGCGGCCAGCACGATCCGCGTGGCCCCGGCGTCCGCCTGCCGGGCCAGCCGCAGACTGGACGCGAGCATGCCGGGCAGCCGGGTCATCATGGCGCGGAAGTCCAGCTCCAGGAAGGCGTTCCCGTGCTGGCTCCAGCCCATGTCGTAGCGGAGCGGCCCGCCGAAGAGCAGTTGCTCCGACTCCGACATCTCGGGCGCCGCCGTGTCCCGCCTCTTCCTCACCGCGATCCTCCCCGGGGCCGTGAGCGAGCGTGTCCGCGTCCGCCTGTCCGTCCGTTCGGCCGTTCGGCCGTGTGCGGATGTGTCCTTGGACGGTGTCCTTGGGCGGACGGCCACTATCGCGGGCGGAGCCGCCACCGGGCAGGGCGCGCGACGAGGTTCGCGGGGCGCGGGGGAGTGCACGAGGGGCAGGGGCCGAGGCGGGCCCGGGCGGCGGGCGGCGAGTTGTCGGCGGGCGCGGACCGGCCACGCTCCGGTCGGGCGGTCGCCGCTGTCGGGCGGGTCTTCCCTTGTCAGCCGAAGCCGCGCGGCGTCACGCGCTCAGGGGGCGGGACCACTCCGGTGTCGTCCCCGTCACCCGGCACAGGGCGAGGTACAGCGGTATCGGCGGGGTGTACGGCACCGTGCCCTCGGAGCGGTGGATCAGGCGGGCGGTGCCGGGAAGCGGGGCGCCCGGACCGTAATGGGCGGGGGCGGGCCAGGTGAGGGCGTCGTCGGAGTCGGCCGGGACGATCCACCACCAGCGCGTGCCATCGGCGTACACGCATCCCACCCGCGGCAGCCGCGGTACCACCAGCGGCCCGAGCCGCGCCGGTACCGCCACCGCGTCGCAGCCCAGCGGTGCCGTCATGCCCTCGGGCATCAGGAACGACCCGGCGCTCCCCGCGGACGACGACCGCCGGTCGCGCTTCAGGCGGATCAGCGTGTCGAGGCCCAGGGAATGGCCGGTACCGGACGCGCCGTTCATGCCTGCCTCCGCAGCGACACCGGCCCCAGCACCTCGGACCGCTCCGCCGGGCCGGAGCCCGACGACGGCCGGGGCACCGTGGTGTGCGCCGGTTCGTGGGACGGGCCACGCGACGGACCCGGCACGGGGCGAGCGCCCCAGCCCAGGTCGTTGCAGGGCTCCACGGTGTCCCGGGCGGCGTCGGTCCGGCGCGACAACTCCGCCCAGACCAGCAGCCCGGGCCCGTGCTCCTGAGCCCCCCAGGCCTGGCACAGCGCCTCGACGAGGAGCAACCCCCTCCCGTGCTCCTCCTCAGGGCGCTGCGGGGACGGGTGGGGCTCGTCGGGCGAACAGCCTTCGTCCTGCACGGCGATGCGCACCGTGTCGTCGTGGTCGTGCAACTCGCACACGACGCGACTGCTCGCGGTGTGCACGATCGCGTTGGTGACCAGCTCGGAGATGACCAGGGCGGCGGTGTCGCAGGCGTCCGCGCCGACCGACCAGCCGGCCAGCCGGGCGCGCACCAGGCGTCTCGCCTGGGCGGGGGAACCCGGATGCGCGGCCAGTTCGAACCGGAACCGGCGCTCGGCAGTGCCCTCTTCCGGGCGGGCTGCCTCCCCCACGTTCGAACGAGTTCGCACGGGAGGACCCCCATCAGCACCGAGACCGAGGCGGTCTGCGGCGGCGTCTGTTCCTAAGGGCGCGGACGGAATCACGCTTGCCACTATCTCCCCGCCGTGAACACTTGGCAAGTGTCACTCTGAAAAATGCAGAGTGCTGTGTGACGCGGTGAAGGGCCGTGGCACACTGCTCGCAACAGCATGTCGAGCGGCGCCAGTTGGGATGAGTGAGGATCCGACGGACCGATCCGGCCCATGCGATCGATGCGACCGAACAGGATGTTCCGGCTGTTACGGCCCATTCGGTCCTACCGGTCGGTCCGGTCATTCCGTCGGATCTTCGAATGAGTCTTCGAATGGCGCCGCTGGGCTGTCAGCATGCCGGGTGACACCTGTATGTGCGTGAGTGTGCAGGTGCCCTGCGCGTGAAGGTGCAGGCGTCATGCGTATGAATGTTGCGGGCGTCCTGCGCGTGACCGTGTAGATGCGTGGCGGCCGGACGCCGGTGAACCCGGCCCGGTGACAGGGAACTTCGTGGAGGTGGAGCGTGAGCGAGCCGCGGTCCGCGCCGACGGTGGGGCAGGTGGTCCTCGGCCGGCGCCTCCTCGACCTGCGGGAACGTGCGGGGCTCAAGCGTGAGGAGGCCGCCCGCGTGCTCCGCGTGGCGCCCGCCACCGTCCGCCGCATGGAGATGGCCGAGGTCGCCCTCAAGATCCCGTACCTCCAGCTGCTCCTGAAGGCCTACGGGGTGACCGACGACGAGGCCGACCTCTTCGTCCGGCTCGCCGAGGAGGCCAACAGACCCGGCTGGTGGCAGCGGTTCCACGACATCCTGCCGAGCTGGTTCTCCATGTACGTCAGCCTGGAGGGCGCGGCGAGCCTGATCCGCTCCTACGAGCCGCACTTCGTGCCCGGACTGCTGCAGACCGAGGACTACGCGCGCGGGGTGCTCAGGTCGGGCGCGGTCGGCCAGACCGAACCGGAGGAGATCGAACGCCACGTCGCCCTGCGGATGCAACGCCAGGAACTGCTCACCCGTGCCGAGGCGCCGCGCTTCTGGGCGGTGATGGACGAGACCGCCCTGCGCCGCCGGGTCGGCGGTCCGGAGGTGATGCGCGCACAGATCGACCGACTGCTCGACCTCACGAAGCTGCCCAATGTGACGCTCCAGGTCGCCCCGTTCTCCAGCGGGCCGCACCCGGGGACGTACGGGCCCTTCGTGCTGTTCCGATTCGCCATGCCCGAACTTCCGGACATGGTCTACAGCGAGTACCTGACCGGCGCCGTCTACCTGGACGCGCGCACCGAGGTGGCGACCCACCTCGAGGTCATGGACCGCATGGCGGCGCAGGCCGCTACGGCACAACGCACGAAGGAGATCCTCCGGGATCTCCGCAAGGAGCTGTGAATGGATCGCATAAAGCCCCAGTCCGGGCCGCGGAACCGCACCGAGCGGATCTACAACGGCATGCCTGCCCGGGAACTGGGCAGCGAGGGCTGGCACAAGCCGTGGAGCGGCGGCAACGGGGGCAACTGCCTGGAGGCGATGAAGCTGGCCGACGGCCGGATCGCCGTACGCCAGTCGACCGACCCGGACGGCCCGGCGCTGATCTACACCACGGACGAGATGACGGCCTTCATCGAGGGCGCCAAGGCGGGGGAGGCCGACTTCCTGCTCTCCTGAGCCCCTTCTGTCTCCCTCTGTCTGCTTTTCTTTCTCCTTATTCAACTTCTTTGTAATGGTGCTGAATTGATCATCGACCGCGTCAGACGCTTACGGAGTGCCTCGTGATCGACACCAGCAAGCCGCACCCGGCGCGCATGTACGACTGGTATCTGGGCGGCAAGGACAACTACCCCGTCGACGAGGAGATGGGGCGGCAGATGCTCGCCCTCGATCCCCGGGTGCCGGTGATGGCACGGGTCAACCGCGCCTTCATGCACCGTGCCACCCGGTGGCTGGCCGAGCACGGCGTACGGCAGTTCCTGGACATCGGCACGGGCATACCGACCGAGCCCAACCTGCACCAGATCGCCCAGGGCGTCGCGCCCGACGCCCGGGTGGTCTACTGCGACAACGACCCGATCGTGCTCGCCCACGCGGCGGCCCTGCTGCGCGGAACGCCCGAGGGTGCGACGGAGTACCTCCAAGCCGATGTCCGCGACCCGGAGGCGATCGTCGCCGGCGCGCGGGCGGTCCTGGACCTCGACCGCCCGGTCGCGCTCTCGCTCGTCGCCCTGCTCCACTTCGTCTCCGACGAGGACGGGGCGCACGAGCTGGTCGGCCGGCTGCTGTCCGAACTGCCGTCCGGCAGCTACCTGATGATGACCCACGCCACCGCCGACTTCACCCCGGAGGAGTCGGCTGCGGCCGTCGCGAAACTGCGGGCGGCCGGGGTCACGCTGGCGCTGCGCTCCCGCGAGGAGTTCGGCCGCTTCTTCGACGGCCTCGAACTCGTCGAGCCGGGTGTGTCGGTGGTCCACCACTGGCACCCGGAGCTGGGCGAGCCGGTACCGGGACAGGACGACGGGGTGATCCCGGGCTACGGGGCGGTGGCGCGCAAGCCGTAGGTGCCGGGAGGCCGCGGGTCCTCCGGAGCCCGGACTTCGCTCCGGAGCCCGGACTTCGCTCCGGAGCCCGGACTTCAAAGCCAGGACCACATCCGCCGGGCGCGCCCCTACACCGTCATCGGCCGGTCGTGCGGAGCTATCGGCGACGGCAGTCGCGAGCTCCCTGTCAGGTAGTGGTCGACGGCCGCCGCCACCGCCCGCCCCTCGGCGATCGCCCACACGATCAGCGACTGTCCGCGAGCCGCGTCCCCGGCGGTGAACACGCCAGGGACGTTCGTGGCGAACCCCGCGTCCCGGGAGACGGTGCCGCGCGGCTCCATCGCCACCCCCAGCTGGTCGATGAGCCCGTCCTCCCGGTCGGGCCCGGAGAAACCGAGCGCGAGCAGCACCATGTCGGCCGGGAGCGTCCGCCCGGTCCCCGGCACCGGCAGCCGCGCCGCGTCCACCTCGACCAGATGCAGCGACCGCACGTGCCCGCTTCCGTCGCCCGTGAAGCGAAGCGTCGACGCCGCGAACAGCCGCGCGTCCGCGTCCGCCGAGGGCGCCGTCTCCAGGTCCCGCGCCTCCTCGTGCGCCGCCGACAGCCGGTAGATCTTCGGGTACGTCGGCCACGGTTCGACGTCCTCGTCCCGCTCCGCGCCCGGCTGCGCGTAGATGTCCAGCTGGGTCACCGACGCGGCCCGCTCCCGCAGCGCCGTCCCCAGACAGTCCGCCCCCGTGTCACCCCCGCCCACGATCACCACATGCTTGCCGGCCGCCGACATCGGCGACTCCGCCAGATCCCCCTCGCACACCCGGTTGGCCAGCGGCAGATACTCCATCGCCTGGTGTATCCCGTCCAACTCCCGGCCCGGCACCAGAAGTTCCCGCCACGCCGTGGCCCCGGTCGCGATCACCACCGCGTCGTACCGGGCCCGCAGCTCCGCCGCCCGAAGGTCCCGCCCGACCGTCACGGACGTACGGAACTTCGTCCCCTCGGCCCGCATCTGCCCCAGCCGTCGTTCCAGATGGCGCTTCTCCATCTTGAACTCCGGGATGCCGTACCGCATCAGCCCGCCGAGCCGGTCGTCCTTCTCGTACACGGCGACCGTGTGCCCGGCCCGGGTCAGCTGCTGCGCCGCCGCGAGCCCGGTCGGCCCGGACCCGATCACCGCCACGGTCCGGCCCGACAACCGCTCCGGCGGCCTCGGCGAGGCGAACCCCTCCGCCCAGGCGTGGTCCGCGATGGCGCACTCGACGTTCTTGATCGTGACGGCGGGCTGGTTGATCGCGAGCACGCACCCCGCCTCGCACGGCGCCGGGCACAACCGTCCCGTGAACTCGGGGAAGTTGTTCGTGGCGTGCAGCCGGTCGCTCGCCGCCCGCCAGTCCTCCCGCGACACCAGGTCGTTCCACTCGGGGATCAGGTTGCCCAGCGGGCACGCGTCGTGGCAGAACGGCACCCCGCAGTCCATGCAGCGGTCCGCCTGCTTGCTGATGATCGGCAGCAGGGCGCCGGGGACGTACACCTCGTCCCAGTCCCGGACCCGCTCCTCGACGGGCCGCCGCGGCCACTCCTCGCGTGGCGTGGTCATGAACCCCTTGGGATCGGCCATGGTCGTCTTCCTCGCGTGCGATCACCCAGGCCGTGCGTCATCGGGCGGCACCCTTTCGGCCACGATACGTCCCCTCGGGCATGCCCGCAGAGTGGCTGACAGCGCTTTCCGGCACGGCTTCCTCAGCGGGGAGCCAGCAGGGAGCCAGCGGGAAGCCAGCCAGGAGTCAGCCGGGAGCCAGGTTGGCGTCAGCCGGAGGTCAGGCGGGACCCAGGCCCGGTCCGGCGGGGAACCGGCCGAGGGCCGATCCGCTCCCACGTCTCCCTCAGGCGTCTCCCCTCAGGCGTCTCCCCTCAGGCGTCTCCCTCAGGACAGGGCCAGTACATAGACGACCGCCGCCGCGGCCGACGCGACTGTGCGCGCGTGGTTCCAGAGCGTCCACTCACGCACGTACACCGGCCAGTAGGAGGCGGCCTCCGGGGTGCCGGGCTCCAGCTTGGCCAGTGCCTCGTTCCGGGGCACGTTCGCCATCGCGGTCAGCCCGAACGAACCGAACAGGTACAGCCCGCTGCCCAGCAGCAGCTCCACCTTCCCCTCGTCCGGCCACACCACGAACGTCACCACCGCGATCATCGCGCACACCACCGCCGACCCCGCGAACACCAGCATGAACGCCGGGGTCAGGGCCGCCCGGTTGATCGCGTTCATCGCGGCGACCCCCTGCGCCGACGGCAACGAGGCCAGCCCGCGCATCACGAAGGTCGAGAACCCGCAGAACACCCCTGCCGCCAGTCCGGCCCCCAGCACCCCCAGCAGGACCAGCACGTAATACGGCCCGTCGATCACGACCACCACACCCACTCTCGCCCCTGGACGCCTCCGCCTCTCAGATCAATGCCCACGGCCCACCCCTCTCCATGACTGTGAAGTCCGTCCACATACTCATCCGGATACACATCCGGCCAGAATCACTCCCGCCGTCACCCGGTCAGGCGGATCTCCACCCCGGCCTCCCACTCCCGCAGCACCGCCTCCACCGTCCCCGCGATCCGCCGCCGCGCCTCGTACCGCGGCACCCCGCTCATCAGCAGCTGGTCGTACGGCGTGTCCACGTGCCGTACCCCCGCCACCACCGCCGAGACCACCGCCCCCTGCGTCAGTGCCCGCCCGGCCGCGGTCCGCCCGACCCGCCCGCTGCCCCGCACCGACGCGTGCGCCGCGATCGCCCTTGCCCGCCCCACCGGGCAGCCCGGGAACAGACGCAGGATCTCCGCCGCGAACGCCTCCGTGAACCGCACGTCCTCGGCCGCCCGCCGCTTGGCGTCCCGCGCCCGGCGCCGCCGCCGTGCCTCGGCGTCGGCCAGACACCGCACCTCGGCACGGACCAGCGCGGCCTCCTCGACCAGGACGCCCTGCCGCTCGTACCGGCACTTGCGCCGGTTGAACCGGACCACCAGCGCCGACAGCGTGCTCTCCTCCCGCGACCGCCGGGTCAGCGCCGTGTCGCCACGGGGCAGGAACACCAGATGCCCGAGATCGGCGCACTCCAGGCACCGCGGCAGCCCGTCCTCCACCACCAGCAGCGACAACGGCCCCCGGCGGCACGCCGCACACCGCTTGTGCCGCAGCGGCTGCACGACCAGAAGCCCACCGTGGTGAGGGGGAGTTGCGAGGCGCGTCATATGCGGTACTTCCCCTCCCCGGAGACTGATCTCACGTCGTTCGCGCCCTCCCTCCGGGCCGGACGACGGTCGCCGGGCGCGCCTTCCCGCCCGGGGCGCGCCTGTCCCGCCGGCCGCCACCGGTGCCCGGCCCCGGAACCACCCCCGGCGTGCCCGAACGGCCGACCCGGCATCATGATCCTGTGCGACTCGAAGCGATCACCTGGGACCGGCTCGCCGAGCGTCTCGCCGAGCGGCTGGCCGAACTGAAGCCCGCCGACGGGAGTGCCTGGCCACGCGTGGCCTTCGACGGCGCCCCGGCCGCCCGGCCCGGCGACCTCGCGGAGCGCGTCGGTGAGGCGCTGCGGGTAAGGGGCCGGCCGTCGCTCGTCGTGGGCACCGAGGGCTTCCTGCGCCCCGCCTCGCTGCGTCTGGAGCACGGCAGGCGAGACGCGGAGTCGTACTACGGCGGCTGGTTCGACACCAACGCCCTGTGGCGGGAGGTCTTCGGCCCCCTCGATCCCGGCGGGACCGGTCGTGTCCTGCCCGATCTGTGGGACCCGGCCACCGACCGCGCCACCCGCAGCCCCTATGTCCAACTCCCGCCCGGCGGACTGCTCTTGCTGCACGGACCGCTCCTGCTGCGGCACTGGTTCCCGTTCGACCTGACCGTCCACCTCCTCCTGACTCCCGGCGCCCTGCGCCGCCGTACCCCCGAGGCCGACCACTGGACCCTGCCCGCCTTCGAGCGCTACACCGCCGAGACCGACCCCGCCGGCACCGCCGACGTCCTGATCCGCGCCGACGACCCGCGCCATCCGGCGTGGACCGGCTGAACGCCCGCGGCCGGGCGGCTCAGAGCCAGCCGTTGCGCCGGAAGCCGCGGTACAGCACCAGGCACGCCACGGATATGACGCCGATGACGAGCGGATAGCCGAACCGCCAGTGCAGCTCCGGCATGTGATCGAAGTTCATGCCGTACACACCGCACACCATCGTCGGCACCGCGATCACCGCGGCCCAGGCCGTGATCTTCCGCATGTCCTCGTTCTGCGCGACCGTCACCTGGGCCAGATGCGCCTGGAGGATGGAGTTGAGCAACTCGTCGAAGGCCGCGATCTGTTCCTTCGCCCGCATCAGGTGGTCGAACACATCCCTGAAGTAGGCCTGTATCTCCGGGGAGATCACCCGGATCGGCCGGGTGGTCAGCTCCTCCATCGGGCGGCCGAGCGGCACCACCGCGCGCTTCAGCTCCAGGAGTTCACGCTTCATCTGGTAGATCCGCCCCGGGTCGGCCCGCGCGCCGTTCTCCGCGAACACGGCCGCCTCGACCTGGTCGATGTCGCCCTGCACCGCGTCCGTGACGCTCAGATAGTCGTCGACCACATGGTCCGCGATGGCGTGCAGCACGGCTGCCGGCCCCTTGGCGAGCTGACTCGGCGTGGCCTCCAGCTCCTCGCGCAGCGGCCCGAGGGAGCCGTGCCGGCCGTGCCGTACCGTGATCACGAAGTCCTCGCCGACGAACACCATGATCTCGCCGGTGTCGACCACCTCGCTGGTCGCCGTCAGCTTCTCGTGCTCGACGTAGCAGACCGTCTTGAACACCGCGAACAGCGTCTCGCCGTACCGCTCCACCTTCGGGCGCTGATGGGCCTCGACCGCGTCCTCCACGGCCAGCGGGTGCAGGTCGAACAGCTCGGCGATGCCCGCGAACTCGCTGTCCGTCGGCTCGTGCAGCCCCAGCCAGACGAACCCGTCCCCCCTCTTGCGCACCCGTTCCACCGCGGAGAACAGATCGCTGCACTCCGGCACCCGTGCCCCGTCCTCGTACGTCACGCAGTTGACCACCGAGGAACCCAGCGGGGACCGTGCGTGATGGTTCAGGTCGACACGGGGCCGCCGCCGGGCCAGCCGCGCCACCCTGCGCAGGCCGCCGGCCCTGCCCAGCCCTGTGACCTTCCGCAGATTCCCTGCCATCGTCATTCCGGATCTCCTTGCATGGATCCACTCGCGCAACGCTTCCCGCCCTGCCCGGCAAGTCTGCCAGCCCGGTGTGAGACACGGGTAAGCCTGTGGGAACGGCGAGTTCCGGTTGGTTCCCGCCTGTGGACAACCGGACTCCCGACCCGGACTCCCGACCGGTCTCCCGATCCGGGTTCCCGACCCGAGTGCCCCGCGTCCGCCGACGGCACGCTCGCCGCGGCGGGCACTCCGGGCGACTGAAATCATCGCCGCATGACACAGGACGACGGATATCTCCTCGACAACCGCCAGAGCGAGGCCGGACAGCGCTTCGACGCCTTCGCGGACCTCTTCGACCCGACGACCTTCCGTCACGTCGACGCATGCGGTCTGGGACCGGGCGGGAGCTGCTGGGAGGTCGGGGCCGGCGGCACCTCCGTGGTGTCCTGGCTGGCCGGGAAGGTCGGGCCGACCGGCCGGGTCGTCGCCACCGACATCGACACCTCGCTGCTCGCCGCGGCCGTCCACGGACCCGTCGAGGTCCTTACCCACGACGTCGGCGCGGAGGAGCCGCCGGGGGAGGGCTTCGACCTGGTGCACGCCCGGCTCGTCCTGGTCCATGTGCCGGACCGGGAACGGGCGTTGCGATCCATGATCAAGGCCCTGCGGCCCGGCGGACGCCTGCTGATCGAGGACGCCGACCCCGCCCTCCAGCCCCTCACCTGCCCCTACGAGTACGGCCCCGAGCAGCAGCTCGCCAACCGCCTGCGGCAGGGCTTCCGCAAGCTCCTCGCCGAACGCGGCGCCGACCTGTCGTACGGCCGCAAGCTTCCGCGACTGCTCCGCGAGGCCGGGCTGCACGACGTGGAGGCCGACGCCTTTTTCCCCGTCGCCTCGCCCGCCTGCACCGCCCTGGAGATCGCCACCGTCCGGCAGATCCGGGGTCGGCTCGTCGCGGCCGGCCTGGCCACCGACGAGGAGATCGACCGGCATCTGGCCAACGTCGCGACGGGCGGCATGGACCTCGCCACGGCTCCGATGATCTCGGCGTGGGGCCGCAAGGCGTAGGCCAGGCGCCCCGGGGCGGGGTGCGGTGCGGTGCCCGGGTCAGCCGTGGGCAGGCGGTCGCGCACCCACGCGTTCCACTGCCCGCGCGCCCGCCCGGCAGCCCAGGACCGCCGCCTCCCGGGCATCCGCGCCGGCGACCAGCGCGGCGAGGAACGCCCCGGTGAAGGCGTCGCCGGCGCCGGTGGTGTCCCGGGGCGTCGCCGGTGCGGCCGGGACGCGGGCGAGGACGCTGCCCGACCGGGCCACCAGCGCACCGTCCGCGCCCGCCTTGGCCACCACCAGCGGCACCTGGCGGCTCAGCTTGGCCGCGGCGTCCGCCGGATCGGGCAGCCCTGTCAGCAGACAGGCCTCGTCCCGGCTCGGCAGCAGGACGTCCACCCCCTCGACGAGCGTCAGAAAGCGGTCCACGCCGAGCGCCACCAGGAACCCGGCCGACGCCGGGTCCAGGCTCACCGGTACGCCACGCGCGCGTGCCGCCGCCACGGCCGTCGCCAGCAGCGCCCGGCTCGGTTCGGAGAACAGCAGGTAGCCGGAGAGATGCAGCCGGGCCACCCCGTCGAGCAGCGCGTCCGACCAGTCGGCGGGCTCCAGCCGCAGGGACGCCCCGCTGTCCGTGAGGAAGGTCCGCTCGGCCGAGGCACCGCTGTCGACCAGGCAGATCACCGTCCCCGTCGGGGCCTCGGGGTCCACCACGAGCCGGGGCCGCACCCCGGAGGCGACCAGCTCCCGCTCGTGCCACCGGGCCGTGTCCGCGCCGACCCGCCCCAGCAGCCGTACGTCCGCGCAGCCCGTGTGCGCCGCCCAGCACGCCACATTGGCGCCCGCCCCGCCGGGCAGGGTCCGGATCACGGCGCCCGTGTCGGTGCCGGCCGCCAGCGGCCCCCGGTACCGCGCGACGACATCGGTGACGACATCCCCGACGACCAGCAGCGCCCCGCTCCCGCCCCGCGCCGGGACCCCGAGGGACATCGCCTCCCTGCGGGGGGTCACCTCCCCACCGGATGACGCCGTCCCGCCCGGCGCCGCCGCCCCCTCGGTCGTCACCCCCTGGCCCACGCCGAGGCGATCCGCGCCGCCAGTCCGACATTGCCGCGCACGGCCGCCAGATTGGCCTCCAGCGAGGCACCGTCCGTGTGCCGGACCAGATAGTCGAGCAGGAACGGCGTCACCGCCTGACCGGCGATCCCTTCCGCCTCGCACGCGTGCAGCGCGTCGGCGAGCACGCGCGCGTGCAGCGCGGGATCGAGCTGCTCCGCCTCCGGCACGGGGTTGGCGACGATCAGCGCCGAGTCCGCCGCGTCCAGCGCGTCCTGTGCCCGCATGACATCCGCGACCTGCTCCGGGCTCTGGAGCGTCCAGTCGACCGGATGCCCGGAGTCGGACAGGTAGAAGCCCGGGAAGCGGTCCGTGCCGTAGCCGGCGACGGCCACGCCCAAGGTCTCCAGCCGCTGCAGGGTCGCCGGCACGTCCAGGATCGACTTCACGCCCGCGCACACCACCGTGATCCGGGTGCGGGCCAGCAGCCCCAGGTCGGCGGACTCGTCCTGGGTCGCCGTCCACTCCCGGTGCACCCCGCCGAGCCCGCCCGTCGCGAACACCCGGAGGCCGGCCAGCGCCGCCAGCTGCGCCGTCGCCGACACGGTGGTCGCCCCGCTCGCCCCCGCGGCCACGGCGAGCGGCAGGTCGCGGTGGCCCAGCTTGCGGATCCCGTCCTCGTTGGCGATCCGCTCCAACTGGTCCTTGTCCAGACCGACATGGGGCCGCCCGTCCAGCACGGCGATGGTCGCGGGCACCGCACCCGCGCGCCGTACCGTGTCCTCCAGCTCCAGTGCCACCTGGAGGTTGCGCGGGCGTGGCAGCCCGTGCGCGATGATCGTGGACTCCAGGGCGACCACCGCGCGACCCGCGCCGAGCGCCTCCCTGACCTCTTCCGACACCATCAGCACCACGCCTGCCTCCTGTCCGTCGGTCTTCCCTCATCTCTGGCGGGGGCCGTACCCGGATAAACGCTTGCGCCCTGTGGGGGACGCCACCAGCCTGGGCGGCATGACGAATCACCCGGTACGTCTGGACCACGTCGTCCTCTGGGTCGCCGACCCGGCCGCCGCGGCCGGCTTCTACGAGCGGATGCTCGGCCTGGAGCCGCTGCGGATCGCCGAGTTCACCGCGGGAGAGGTGTCGTTCCCCTCCGTACGCGTCAACGAGGAGACCATCATCGACCTCGCACCGCTCACCCTCGCCGAGCGCATGCCGGCGCTTCCCGGCGCCGCCGACAGCGCGGGCCACCCCGTGAACCACGTCTGTCTGTCCCTGCCGTCCGACGCCTTCGACGCCCTGCGCGCCCGCCTCGCCGAGCACGCCGTCCCCATGACCGACATCGGCCACGACTCCTTCGGCGCCCGCGGCAAGGCCCCGCGCAACTTCTACTTCAGGGACCCCGACGGCAATGTCGTGGAGGCTCGGCACTACGGCTGACCGCACAGGCGGGGCGCCGCGCGGCCGGGGTTCGGGGGAGTGCCCCTCAGAACAGCGGCTCGGGCAGCACGCCCTCCAGGGCGAGCAGCTTCCGCTTGGTCTCCAGACCGCCCCCGAACCCGCCGATCCCGCCGTCGCGCTCCACCACCCGGTGACAGGGCACGACGACCGGCAGCGGATTGGCGCCCATCGCCGCGCCCACCGCCTGGGCCCCGCCGGGCTGCCCGACCCGCCCCGCCAGGTCGCCGTACCCGACCACCGTGCCGTACGGGACGCCGGCGGCCAGTTCGCGCAGCACCTGCCGGTTGAAGCCGGAGATCAGCGACCAGTCCAGCGGCAGGTCGAAGTCCTGCCGCCGGCCCGCGAAGTACGCCCGCAGCTGGGATATCGCCTCGGCCAGCACCGGCTCCGCCGGATCCTCGACGGGCTCGGTGCCGAGCCGGGCCGCCAGCCGCTCCACCGCCCGCTCCCGTACCGCGTCGGTGGCGTGGAACACCACGTTGACCAGGCCGCTGCCGGTCGCCGCGAGCAGCAGCGGACCGATGTCGGTGGCCACGACGGCCCACACCACCCGCTGCCCGTACTGCCCTTCGCTGTCCATGTGCCCCACCGTACGGCCCGCCACTGACAATGCCCGCCACCGCGGTCCGGGTCAGCCCGCGCACAGCGCGGCCCGCACCACGTCCGGCTTGTTGGTGATGATCCCGTCCACGCCGTAGCCGACGGCCTTCCAGGTGGTGACGGCGTCGTTCACCGTCCAGGTGAAGACGCGCAGCGATCTGCCGTGCGGCCCCGCGACCGAGTGCACCTTCTGCACGTAGGCGGCGGAGATCGAGTCCACCGAGGGGTTGATCAGGTCCACGAAGCCCGCGTACCGCCGCAGGGACCCCGTGGACGGTGTGCCGAGGTACCCGGTCGTCAGGGCTGGCCGGAGGCCGTGCACGATGCGCAGGCTGTCCGCGCTGAAGCTCTGCACGACGAGCCGGTTCAGGTGCGGGCGGTCCAGCCAGCCCTCGGCACCGAGCAGATCGAGGGTCTGCCGTTCGATGCCGGGGTACAGCTCAGGGTTCTTGATCTCCAGGAGCAGCTTCTCGTGGTTGTGCTCGACCCGGCGCATGTACTGCGCCAGCGTCGGTACACGCGTGCCCCGGTACGACGGCGAGAACCAGCCGCCGGCGTCCAGCCGCGCGATCTCGGCCGCGGTGAAGTCCTTCACCTTCCAGGGCGCGCGGCCGGGAAAGACCTGTTCGACGTCGGTGGTCCGCGCAAGGCTGTCGTCATGGATGACGACGAGCCGGCCGTCCTTGGTGCGCTGGACGTCGTTCTCGACCCAGGTGAAGCCCAGCGAGACCGCCTTGTCGATGGCGGCCAGCGTGTTCTCGGGGGCATAGGCGGAGGCACCCCGGTGCGCGAGCACCGTGGGCTCGGCGGTGTCACCGGCCCGGGCGGCGGGGACGGGGCTCAGCAGGGCGGCCGTTCCCAGCAGCGTGGTGGCCGTGGCGGCGACTGCGCGCGCGTGCATGCGCACTCCTCACGTCGAGAGAATACGGACAGCACAAGAGTGACAGCAGGGAGTGAACAGCGGCCGGGTGCGGGACGGTCACGGATCGAATGGCGTGACCCAAGGCCGCTCACCGTTGCCGCACAACTGAGGCAAGGGCGTGTTTCTTTGCCGGAAAATCGTTCGACCATTCCGGTGCGGGTCATACTCTCTGCGTCAACCCTGACCGCTCGGGCGGTCCTGGGACGGGGGCGCATTGCACATATTCCGGGACGCAAAGGGTGAAGGGCAGCCGCGCATGCAGGGCACGGTCGACGGATTCAGCTACGGGGTCGTCACCCCGCTGGTGGCCTATCTGATGGCCTGCCTCGGTGGCGCCCTCGGGCTGCGCTGCACGACCCGGGCGATGCTGGTGGCCCACTCCTGGCGACCCGCCTGGCTCGCCCTGGGGTCTGCGGCGATCGGCTCCGGCATATGGACCATGCACTTCGTCGCCATGATGGGGTTCAGCGTCAAGGAGACGCCGATCCACTACGACAAACCCCTCACCTACACGAGCCTCGGCCTCGCCATCGTCATGGTCGGCGTCGGGATCTTCATAGTCGGCTACCGGGGCGCCACCGGAACCGCGCTCTTCACGGGCGGCACGATCACCGGCCTCGGCATCGCCTCGATGCACTACCTGGGCATGGCCGGGCTGCGCCTCAACGGGACCCTGGAGTACAACACGCTCACGGTGGCCGCCTCGGTCGTGATAGGGGTCGTCGCCGCCACCTCGGCCCTGTGGGCGGCAGGACAGGTCCGCGGCTTCCTGTGGAGCGTCGGCGCGAGCCTCGTCATGGGGCTCGCCGTGAGCGGCATGCACTACACCGGCATGGCCGCCCTCACCGTCCACCTGCACAGCGCCGGCGTCACCTCGCCGGGCGACTCGCCCGCCTCCCTGCTCGCCCCCATGCTGATCGGCCCGCTGGCCTTCCTCTGCCTGGCCGCCGTCGTCGTGATCTTCGACCCGCTGATGGTCACGGGCAAGCCCGACCGGCTCCGCGTGGAGCACAAGCCGGGTGTCCCGGCCGACGAGGTCACCCACCATCCGGGCCGCCGCCCGCAGGTCCGCGTCGGCCGCCAGCAGAGCCACCACAGCGCGCGCACGCCGCAGAACCGCTGATCAGAACCCGTTGTCAGTGCGGGGTCGTACGGTGGATGCCATGCGGCCCGTTTCCCACATCGAACGCACGGTGGCGCCCTTCGAGGTCGTCAGCCCGTACCAGCCCAGCGGCGACCAGCCGGCGGCCATCGCCGACCTGGCCAGGCGCATCGAGGCCGGCGAGAAGGACGTCGTCCTCCTCGGCGCGACCGGCACCGGCAAGTCCGCCACCACCGCGTGGATGATCGAGAAGCTCCAGCGCCCCACCCTGGTGATGGCGCCGAACAAGACGCTGGCCGCCCAGCTGGCCAACGAGTTCCGCGAGCTTCTTCCGAACAACGCGGTCGAATACTTCGTCTCGTACTACGACTATTACCAGCCCGAGGCCTACGTCCCGCAGTCGGACACCTACATCGAGAAGGACTCCTCGATCAACGAGGAGGTCGAGCGGCTGCGCCACTCCGCCACCAACTCGCTGCTCACCCGCCGCGACGTGATCGTGGTCGCCTCGGTCTCCTGCATCTACGGCCTCGGTACCCCGCAGGAGTACGTCGACCGCATGGTCCCGCTGCGGGTCGGCGACGAGATCGACCGCGACGACCTGCTGCGCCGCTTCGTGGACATCCAGTACACGCGCAACGACCTGGCGTTCACCCGCGGCACCTTCCGAGTCCGCGGCGACACCATCGAGATCTTCCCGGTCTACGAGGAGCTCGCCGTCCGCATCGAGATGTTCGGCGACGAGATCGAGGCGCTGTCCACCCTGCACCCGCTCACCGGCGAGATCATCAGCGACGACCGGCAGCTGTACGTCTTCCCCGCCTCCCACTACGTCGCGGGCCCCGAGCGTCTGGAGCGGGCTGCCAACGACATCGAGAAGGAGCTGGGGGAGCGCCTGGCGGAGCTGGAGAAGCAGGGCAAGCTCCTGGAGGCCCAGCGGCTGCGCATGCGCACCACGTACGACCTGGAGATGCTCCGCCAGATCGGCTCCTGCTCCGGCGTGGAGAACTACTCGATGCACTTCGACGGCCGCCTGCCCGGCTCCCCGCCGAACACCCTGCTCGACTACTTCCCGGACGACTTCCTCCTCGTCATCGACGAGTCGCATGTCACCGTCCCGCAGATCGGCGCCATGTACGAGGGCGACGCCTCCCGCAAGCGCACCCTCGTGGACCACGGCTTCCGGCTGCCCTCCGCCCTGGACAACCGCCCCCTGAAGTGGGAGGAGTTCCAGGAGCGGATCGGACAGGCCGTGTACCTGTCGGCGACCCCCGGAGCCTACGAGCTCTCCCGCGGGGACGGCGTCGTCGAGCAGATCATCCGCCCCACCGGCCTGGTCGACCCCGAGGTCGTCGTCAAGCCCACCGAGGGCCAGATCGACGACCTGGTGCACGAGATCCGCAAGCGCACCGAGAAGGACGAGCGGGTCCTGGTCACCACCCTCACCAAGAAGATGGCCGAGGACCTCACCGACTACTTCCTGGAGCTCGGCATCCAGGTGCGCTACCTGCACAGCGACGTCGACACCCTGCGCCGTGTCGAACTGCTGCGCGAGCTGCGCTCCGGCGAGTACGACGTCCTGGTCGGCATCAACCTCCTGAGGGAAGGCCTCGACCTGCCCGAGGTGTCCCTGGTGGCGATCCTCGACGCCGACAAGGAGGGCTTCCTGCGCTCGGGCACCTCGCTGATCCAGACCATCGGCCGCGCGGCGCGCAATGTCTCCGGCGAGGTCCACATGTACGCCGACAAGATCACCCCGGCGATGGAGAAGGCCATCGACGAGACCAACCGGCGCCGGGAGAAGCAGGTCGCCTACAACAAGGCCAACGGCATCGACCCGCAGCCGCTCCGGAAGAAGATCAACGACATCGTCGCGCAGATCGCCCGCGAAGAGGTCGACACCGAACAGCTGCTCGGCTCGGGCTACCGCAAGCTGAAGGACGGCAAGGCGGCCAAGGCTCCCGTTCCGTCCCTGGGCGACAAGGCGGCCAAGGGTGCGAAGGCCGGCAAGGCCGCCAAGGGCAAGGCCGGGGAGACGGTGCCCACCGACCGCCCGGCCGCCGAACTCGCCGAGCAGATCGAGGAGATGACGGAGCGCATGCGTGCCGCCGCCGCTGATCTGCAGTTCGAGATCGCGGCCCGGCTGCGTGACGAGGTCTCCGAGATGAAGAAGGAACTGCGTCAGATGAGGGAGGCGGGCCTGGCCTGAGCCCTGGGCCGCGGCCGGACCCCGGCAACGGCGCGAAGTGTTGCAAGACCGACACAAAGCGCGGGCCGGGGTTCGGCACTGTCAGTGGCGCTGCATAGGGTTTCGGGCAACCGCGCACTTCGCGGCCACCGGCGACATCGACGAGGGGACGCAGCCGTGACCGTCAACATGACCAAGGGTCAGGCCATCAGCCTGGAGAAGAAGGACGGCGGCTCCCTGAGCTCGGTCCGCATGGGTCTTGGTTGGAAGGCGGCGCCGCGGCGCGGGCTGTTCGGCTCGCGCACCCGTGAGATCGACCTGGACGCCTCGGCGGTGCTGTTCGCCGACAAGCAGCCCGTCGACGTCGTGTTCTTCCGTCACCTGGTCAGCGACGACGGCTCGGTCCGTCACACGGGCGACAACCTCGTCGGCGGCGCGGGCCAGGGCGGCGACGACGAGGCCATCCTCGTCGACCTCGCGCGCGTGCCGGTCCACGTCGACCAGATCATCTTCACCGTCAACTCCTTCACCGGCCAGACCTTCCAGGAAGTGCAGAACGCCTTCTGCCGGCTGGTCGACGAGAGCACCGGTCAGGAACTCGCCCGCTACACGCTCGACGGCGGCGGCGAGTACACCGCCCAGATCATGGCGAAGGTGCACCGGTCGGGATCCGGCTGGACGATGACGGCCCTGGGCGTCCCCGCCAAGGGCCGCACCTTCCAGGACCTGGTGCCGGCGATCCTGCCGATCCTCTAGGCGGCCCGCCGCCACGGTGCCGCAGACTCCGGACGACAGCGCCGGACGACCCGATGCGGCACTTCCGGCGGAGCGTTCAGCGACGGCACACGAGGACACGACACACAGGGGGGCGCGGGCAATGGCGGCCGAGCTGGTGCGCGGGCAGAACCATCCGCTCTCACGGATCCGGATCGAGATCCGGATCTCGGCCGACGCACCGGTCGTGGCCGGGGCCACCCTCGCCGACGAGAGCGGCCGGGTCCCGGGCGCCGACGCGGTGGCCCATCCCGGCGCGCCCACGCTGCCCGGGATCGAGGTCTCCCGGCAGGCGGCCACCGAACACCGGCTCGCCGTCGACCTCGACGCCATGCCCGAGACCGTCCACCGGGTCAGCGTCCTGATCGCACTGCCCGCCGCGCCCGGCGGCCCGCTCCGCTTCGGCGCCCTCGCCGCACCGCGCGCCGCGGTCACCGGACTCGACGGCACCGAGGTCGCCGGCTACACCCTCACCGGCCTGGACGCCGAGTCGGCGGTCGTCGCGCTGGAGCTCTACCGACGCCAGGCCGCCTGGAAGATCCGCGCGGTGGGCCAGGGCTACGCGGAGGGCCTGACGGGGCTCCTCACCGATCAGGGCCTGCCCCAGGCCGCCGAACTCGCCCGCGGGATCGAGGAAGCGGTGGCGCGCGGCCTGGCCCGCTCGGTCCCGGCCCGCACCAGGGACACCGACCGCTCCCGGCGTACGGCCGCCCCCGTCACCGGCTCCGACCTGCCGGGCACCACCCCGGCGACCGGGTCTCCGTACGACGTCCAGGCGCCCGGCGACGGCGACAGCGCCGTCCGGCCCGCCCCCTCCGACGGACCCGGCGGGACGGAGCCCACGCCCGGCGGCGGTGCCGGGCCCTCGGCTTCCGGCGGGCCAGGCGTCCCGGCGGACGCGACCTCCACCGGCGGCCCCGTCGACTACACGCATCCGAAGCGCCGCCAGGCATCCCGGCCTCCGGCCCCCGAGGCCGCGGCGGCCCCGGCGGACGGACCCGTGCCGCCCGTGGCGGGTGACGCCGTCGGCTGGACCATGGACGAGCGGCTCTACAACCAGGTCTGGGGGATGTTCGAGGATCTGGCCCGCTCCGCCGCCGCCTGTCGCAGCGCTGTCGACTTCGCCGAGTCGCGCCTGGAGAAGGAGCTCGACCAGGTCCTCTCCGATCCGCGCAGCCGCCTGGGCTCGGTGGGCGAGGCCGCACGCGAGGCGGCCCAGGCCCGGCAGGCCCAGCTCGTCGACCAGGCACGAGCGGCGCTCGACCGGGACCTCGCCCAGCTCACCGCCGAGTCCGAGGTCGTCGAGCCCGCGCTGCCACCCGCGTACGCCCGCTGGGACAACCCGGTCTGGCATGGCTACCGGGTGCCCACGGAGACGCCGATGGCCGTCCGGCTGGGCGACCTCCACCTCCCGGAGAGCGCCCCGCTGCGCATCCCGATGCTGGTCCGGCTGCCCCTGGAGCGGGGCCTGTGGATCGACAGCGGCGTACCCGACGCCTCCTCGTTCGCGTTCGAGGAGACGGGTGAGCTGCGGCACCTCGCCCTGCAGACGGCGGTGGCGCTCGCCGCCCGGTTGCTCGCCGTCCATCCCGCGGGGGAGTTCGGCGTGCAGGTCGTCGATCCGGCGGGGGCGGGCGCGTCCGCGTTCGCACCGCTGACGGGGGCCGGCGCGCTGGACGCGCCGCCCGCGACCGGTGCCGCCGGTGTGGCGGGTGTGCTGGGGCGGCTCACGGAGCGCGTCGACCTGGTGCAGATGGCAGTACGCGGCGGTGCGTCCGACGCGCTTCCACCCGGCCTGGACACCTCGCGACAGCTGCTGATCGTGAACGACTTCCCGCACGGCTTCGACGACCGGGCCGTCACCCAGCTGCGCTACCTCGCGGACGAGGGTCCGGACGTCGGCGTTCATCTCCTGCTGGTCGCCGATCGCGAGGACGCCGCCGCCTACGGCCCGTTGCTCGATCCGCTCTGGCGTTCACTGATGCGACTCACACCGGTACCGGACGACCACCTGGCCGATCCGTGGGTGGGGCATGCCTGGACGTACGAGCCCTGCCTCGTGCCGCCCGGCAGCCTGGTGCTCCAGCAGGTGCTCACCCAGGTCGCGACGGCTCGCGCCAAGCGTATGTAAAGTCGCCCTGACCAGCAAACTTGGTCTTTCTTTTGCCAAGCACTTTACCTTTCCTTGGTGATTGGGGTACTGTTTTCCGTACGGAGGGGAGTACTCCCTGTCTGCTGCGGCGTACCCGTCAATACGGATCCGGTCGGATCCCGGGGCGTCGGCCCGTCCCGGGTGGAAGAGACCTCCGGTAGCGCAACGCCGAATCTTTGCCGTTCACTAACCGGAGGCAACAGTGGATGTATCCGCGACCCTGTGGGTCCTCACCGTCCTGGGGCTGGCCGCCCTGATCGGGGTCGACTTCTTCATCGGCCGCAAACCGCACGACGTGTCCGTCAAGGAAGCCGGAATCTGGACCGTCGTCTGGATCGCCCTGGCCGGACTCTTCGGCCTCGGCCTGCTCGTCTTCGGCGGCGGCCAGCCCGCCGGCGAGTTCTTCGCGGGCTTCATCACCGAGAAGTCGCTCAGCGTCGACAACCTCTTCGTCTTCGTCCTGATCATGGCGAAGTTCGCGGTGCCCTCGCAGTACCAGCAGCGGGTGCTGCTCGTCGGTGTCCTCATAGCCCTGGTGCTGCGGGCCGTCTTCATTGCCGCGGGCGCAGCGATCCTCGCCAGCTTCTCGTGGGTCTTCTACCTCTTCGGCGCCTTCCTGATCTGGACGGCCTGGAAGCTGATCCAGGAGGCCCGGGCCGACCAGGAGGAAGAGGAGTTCGAGGAGAACAAGCTGCTCAAGGCCGCCGAGCGCAGGTTCGGCGTGGCCGACCGCTACCACGGCACCAAGCTGTGGATCCAGCAGAACGGCAAGCGGGTCATGACCCCGATGCTGGTCGTGATGCTCGCGATCGGCACGACCGACGTCCTGTTCGCGCTGGACTCCATCCCCGCGATCTTCGGCCTGACGCAGGACCCGTACATCGTCTTCACGGCCAACGCCTTCGCGCTGATGGGTCTGCGGCAGCTGTACTTCCTCATCGGCGGACTGCTGAGGAAGCTGGTCCACCTCTCCTACGGTCTGTCGATCATCCTCGGCTTCATCGGCGTCAAGCTGGTGCTGCACGCACTGCACGAGTCCGGCGTCCATGTCCCGGAGATCAGCATCCCGGTCTCCCTCGGCGTGATCTGCGCGGTCCTGATCGTCACCACGATCACCAGCCTGCGGGCCTCGAGCAAGCAGGCGGCGGCCGAGACGGCGCAGACTTCGGGCGAAGGCGCTCCGAAGGACAGCATCGACGTCTGACCACGTCGGACGTAGGAACAACCACCCCGCGCAGCGGTGCGAAGCGCATTGCCGACCCACCGCTCCGGATGCTTCGTTGGGTGGCGGAACGTCCCCGGTCCGGGGACGCCGCCGCCCGGTGGAGGCAACCGTGACATTCGTCCAGATCATCGACTTCGAGACCGACCGCATCGACGAGCTGAAGGCCCTCGCCGACGAGATGGGCAGCCGGCTCGCCGGCCGCGAGAACAGCCCCACGCGTCGCCTGATCCTCAGGGACCGCAGCCGGCCCGACCACTACCTCGGCGTGATCGAGTTCAACTCCTACGAGGAGGCCATGCAGAACAGCAGCGACCCCGAGACGAGCAAGTTCGCCGAACAGATGGCCGCCCTGTGCACCCGGCCGCCGTCCTTCACCGACTGTGACGTCGTGGACCAGACCGACTTCACGTAATCGCCCGACCAGTCGCACCCGTACACCCCGGGGGTCGTGCCGCTCCTGCGGCAGGCCCCCGGAGCCCGAAAGGACCGGAATGCGAAGCCCGTACGCCTCTGCCACCATCGCTGCATGATCACTCGGTTCAGGTCGCTCACCATCCAGTGGACGTTCCTCGTGCCGGTGCTCGCGGTCGTCCTGCTCGTCTTCACCTGGGGCCGCAGTCTGCCCGGCGCCGTCGTCGCGCTGGTGACCCTGGTCCTCGCCGGATCGGTCCTCGCCGCGGTCCATCACGCCGAAGTCGTGGCACACCGGGTCGGCGAACCCTTCGGCTCCCTGGTCCTCGCCATCGCCGTCACGATCATCGAGGTCGCCCTGATCGTCACCCTCATGGTCGACGGCGGCGACAAGAGCTCCACCCTGGCCCGGGACACCGTCTTCGCGGCCGTGATGATCACCTGCAACGGCATCGTCGGCCTCTGCCTCCTCGTCGCCTCACTGCGCCACGGCACCGCGGTCTTCAACCCCGAGGGCACCGGCGCCGCGCTGGCGACCGTGGCCACCCTGGCCACGCTCAGCCTCGTCCTGCCGACCTTCACCACCAGCAGACCGGGCCCGGAGTTCTCCGGTGTCCAGCTGACCTTCGCGGCCCTGTCGTCACTGATCCTGTACGGCCTGTTCGTGGCCACCCAGACCGTGCGGCACCGCGACTACTTCCTGCCGATCACCCGGCAGGGCGAGGTGATCACCGCCGACGACCACGCGGCGGTCCCGTCCGCGCGCGCCGCCCGGACCAGCCTCGGCCTGCTCGGCCTCGCGCTCGTCGGGGTCGTCGGACTGGCCAAGGGCGTGTCGCCGACGATCGAGTCGGGAGTGGCGGCGGCCGGCCTGAACCAGGCCGTGGTCGGCGTGGTCATCGCCCTGCTGGTCCTGCTTCCCGAGACCATCGCCGCCCTGCGCTCGGCCCGCCGCGACCGCGTGCAGACCAGCCTCAACCTGGCGCTCGGTTCGGCCATGGCCAGCATCGGCCTGACCATCCCCGCCGTGGCCCTCGCCTCCGTATGGCTCTCCGGCCCCCTGGTCCTCGGCCTCGGCGCCACCCACATGCTGCTGCTCGCGCTGACCGTGGTGGTCAGCTCCCTGACGGTGGTGCCGGGCCGGGCCACACCGCTGCAGGGCGGCGTCCACCTGGTGCTGTTCGCCGCCTACCTGGAACTGGCGATCAACCCGTAGCGGGTCCGGCGGTCCTCATCCGGCGACCGGCTCGGCCTCCGCCACGGGCGCCGCCACCGGACGCGTCTCCGGCAGCAGCGCGAAGCACCCCAGGCTCAGCAGCGCGATCGCCGTCAGATACGCCCCCACGGCCCAGGGCACGCGCCCGCTGTGTTCCGCCAGCGCCGTCGCCACGATCGGCGTCAGCGCGCCCCCGAGGACCCCGCCGAGGTTGTAGCCGACGGCGGCGCCGGTGCAGCGCAGACGGGGCTCGTACAGCTCCGGCAGATAGGCGGCGACCACGGCGAACATGGTGATGAACGCGATCAGGGCACCGGTGAACCCGAGGAACATCAGCAGCGGTTGTCCGGTCGAGAGCAGCGCGACCATCGGGAACATCCACAGCGCCGAGGCCGTGCACCCCGCCAGGCACAGCGTCCGCCGCCCGTAGCGGTCACCCAGCAGGGCCATCACCGGGGTGAGCGCCCCCTTCACCACGACGGCGGCCATGACGCACGTCAGCATGACGGTGCGGCTCACCCCGACCCGCTCCGTCCCGTACGCCAGCGACCAGGTCGTCACCGCGTAGAACACCGCGTACCCGACCGCGAGCGCCCCCGCCGTCAGCAGCACCAGCCGCCAGTGCTGCCGTACGACCTCCGCGAACGGCATGCGCGCCGGCTCCTCGATCTCCAGGAACTGCGGACTCTCGGGGAGCGACGAACGCAGCCACAGCCCGCCCAGCGCCAGCACCCCGGCCGCCCAGAACGGCACCCGCCAACCCCACTGCGCGAACCGGGCGTCCGTGAGAGAGGCCGACAGGGCCAGGATCACGCCGTTGGCGAGGAGGAAGCCGATGGCCGGACCGATCTGCGGAAAGCTCGACCACAGGGCGCGCCGTCCGGCGGGCGCGTGCTCCGCGGTCAGCAGCACCGCCCCGCCCCACTCCCCGCCGAGCCCCAGCCCCTGCAGAAAGCGCAGCACCAGCAGCAGTACGGGAGCGGCCATGCCGATCCTGTCGTACGACGGCACGAACCCGACCGAGACCGTCGACGCACCCGTCAACAGCAGCGACGCGACCAGCACCGGACGTCGGCCGCGCCGGTCCCCGAGGTGCCCGAACAGCACCGAGCCCAGCGGCCGGGCCACGAACCCCACGCCGAACGTCCCGAACGCCGCGAGCGTCCCCGCGAGCGGTGAGAACGTCGGGAAGAACAGCGGCCCCAGGACGAGCGCCGCGGCCGTCCCGTAGACGAAGAAGTCGTAGAACTCGATCGCGGTCCCGGTGAGCGAGGCGGCTGCCAGCCGCAGCATCGAGGGGGTCCTTACGGTGCGTGCATCATGCATGCTCCGTCAACTACCCAGGGTGATCGCGGGTTACGGGGGCGCGCGGTGGTGAGATACCCCGCGCAGGAGCCGCCGCGCACCGTGATAGACCGGACCGAGCAGCGGTCGTTCCCGGGCCGTTCGTCTCTCCCGCGGATTCCCGCGGATCTCCCACGGACCGGAGGAAGCGTGCCCCGCACCCTGGCCAACGCCCCGATCATGATCCTCAACGGGCCCAACCTGAACCTGCTCGGCCAGCGCCAGCCCGAGATCTACGGCTCCGACACGCTCGCCGACATCGAGGCCCTGTGCGCCAAGGCGGCGGCAGCGCACGGCGGGACCGTGGACTTCCGGCAGTCCAACCACGAGGGCGAACTGGTCGACTGGATCCACGAGGCCCGCCTCGGCCACTGCGGGATCGTCATCAACCCGGGCGCCTACTCGCACACCTCGGTCGCCATCCTGGACGCCCTCAACACCTGCGACGGCATGCCGGTGCTGGAGGTCCACATCTCCAACATCCACAAGCGCGAGTCGTTCCGGCACCACTCCTACGTCTCCCTGCGCGCCGACGGGGTGATCGCCGGATGCGGCGTGCAGGGCTATGTGTTCGGCGTGGAGCGGGTGGCGGCGCTGGTCGGCGCCGCGACCGCGGACGCGTAGCGCCTCAGAGCCGACCGGCCTCCACGATCCGCCGCAGGAAGCGCCGAGTGCGCTCCTGCTGCGGATCACCGAACACCTGCTCGGCGGTGCCGCGTTCGAGTACGACACCGCCGTCCAGGAAGCAGACCTGGTCGGCGACGTCCCGGGCGAAGCCCATCTCGTGCGTCGCCAGCACCATCGTCATGCCCTCGCCCTTCAGGTCACGGACCACCGTGAGCACCTCGCCCACCAGCTCCGGATCGAGGGCTGCCGTGATCTCGTCGAGCAGCAGCAGCCGGGGCCGCACGGCCAGGGCGCGCACGATCGCCACCCGCTGTTGCTGGCCGCCGCTCAGCCGGTCGGGGTAGGCGCCCGCCTTGCCGCCCAGTCCGAGGCGCTCAAGGAGACCCCGGGCCCGCTCCTCGGCCTCCGCGCGGGAGACGCCGTGCACCCGCCGCGGCGCCAGGGTGACGTTGTCCAGCACGGTCATGTGCGGGAAGAGGTTGTACGCCTGGAAGACCACGCCGATCCGGCGGCGCACCGCGTCCTGGTCGGCGCGCGGGTCGGTGATCTCCTCGTCGTCCAGCCAGATCGCGCCGTCGTCGATCTCCTCCAGGAGGTTGGCGCAGCGCAGCAGCGTCGACTTGCCGGACCCGGAGGCGCCGATCAGCGCCGTCACCGTGTGCGGGGCGACCTCCAGGTCCACGTCGCGCAGCACGACCGCATCCCCGAACGTCTTGCGCACGGACTCCATGCGCAGAACAGGCGCGTCGCTCATATGGCTCCTCCCTGGGCCCGCTGCCGGTCCATCCGGGCCGTCACCCAGTCCGTGAAGCGGGTCATCGGGATGGTCAGCGCCACGAAGACCAGCCCGGCGACGATGTACGGCGTGTAGTTGAGGCTGCGCTGGGCGATGATGTCGGCCGCCCGCACGGCGTCGATGGCGCCGCCGATGGACACGAGCCCCGTGTCCTTCTGCAGCGACACCAGGTCGTTCAGCAGTGGCGGTACCTGGCGGCGCACGGCCTGGGGGAGCACCACGTGGCGCAGCGCCTGCCGGTTGGTCAGCCCCAGCGAGCGGGCCGCGGCGCGCTGCGAGGGGTGCACGGACTCGATGCCCGCGCGGAACACCTCGGCGACGTACGCGGAGTACGTCAGCGTCAGCGCCGTACCGCCCAGCAGCACGGGATCGACGGTCACGCCCTGGAGGCGCAGCGCGGGAACCCCGAAGACCACGATCATCAGGTTGATGAGCAGCGGCAGACCGCGGAAGAAGTCCGTGTACGCCGCCGCCAGCGCCCGCAGCGGGAAGAAGACGGGCCCCGGCAGCGTACGGGCGATGGCGATCAGCATGCCCAGGACGAGCACCAGCACACCGCAGATCAGCAGCAGCCGGACGTTGAGCCACAGGCCTTCGAGGACCTTGGGGAACGCCTCGCGCGCGTACTGGCCGTCGAAGAAGGTCTCCTTGGTGCGCTCCCAGCCCGGCGCGCTGACCACGACCAGGTACAGGACGACGGCCGTGACCAGGGTCGACAGCGCGGCGATCGCGGTCGCGCGGCGGGCGCGGGCGCGCCGGTAGCGCTCCCGCTCCAGCCGCCGCTCGGAGGGGGTGTAACCGTCGGCGCCCGCAGGGGCACCGGCCGGCATGTCGCCCTTGTCGTCCGCACTCTCCTGGCCGGACTCGTCCTTGGCGACCGTCACTTGAGCACCGGAGCGTCGACGGCGTCGGACAGCCACTGCTTCTCCAGCCCGGCCAGGGTGCCGTCCTTGCGCAGGGCGTTTACGGCCGAGGTCACGCAGGACGTGAGGCCGCTGCCCTTGTCCAGGACGAGGCCGAACTGCTCGGGTGTGTCGCCCTGGTTCTCGAACTGGCCGACGATCTCGGCGTTCGTCACCTGGGCGGCGGTGATGTAGAAGGCGGTCGGCAGGTCGACGACGATCGCGTCCACCTGGCCGTTCTTGAGCGCCGACACGGCCTGGTCGTTCTTGGAGAACACGGCCGCCTCCTGCGACGGCTTCACCACGTCGCTGATGTAGTTGAGGCTGGTCGTGCCGACCTGGGCGCCCAGCTTGAGCCCCTTGAGACCTGCGATGCCCGTCGCCTTCGCGGCCTTGCTGCCCTTGAGCGCGACGACCGCCTGGCGCACGTCGTAGTAGCCGGACGAGAAGTCCACGGCCTTCTTGCGCTCGGCGCTGATGGACACCTGGTTGATGTCGAAGTCGAAGGTCTTCACACCGGGGGCGAACGCCTTGTTGAACGGAACGCTCTGCCAGACGACCGCGTTCTTGTCGTACCCCAGCTGCTTCGCCACGGCGTACGCGACCGCCGACTCGAAGCCCTCGCCGTTGGCCGGCTTGTCGTCCTTGAACCACGGCTCGTAGGCCGGTTCGTCCGTCGCGATGGTCAGCTTGCCGGCGGTCCGGGTCGCCAACTTGCCCTTGGCACAGGTGGTTCCGGCCGACGACGAGGACCCGCCGGACGCCTTGTCGTCCGGCTGCGGAGCGCAGCCGACGGCGGTGGCGAGCAGGGCTATGGTGGCGGCGGCGACAGCGCTGCGCAGTGCGTGCGGGGCAGGGTGCATGGCGGGAGAGTGACAGCGAACTCCACGTTTGTCCACGTCAAGCGGGTATTTGTCCGCATACTGGGAACGGGTGTTGCGGCCTTGTGAACGCCGCGCGTGGGGGAGTGGATACGCCGGGGCCGCCGGTCGAGGGCGGGGAATGCTGACCGGCGGCCCGTACCGCGCAGGAGCCGTCATCCTGTGCGGGGCTGCCACCAGTTGACTGCTCCAGGACGCGCGCGGGGAGCGTGCGCCGGGCGCCGACGCGTGCGAACTGTTCACACGGGGCGCGCGATGGGCCCGCGCGCCCCGCTCTCACCACCGGCGCTCCTCGCTCCAGCCTCGGGCGCCCCCTCGGCACTCACCAGCCGCGCGCGTGCCACTCCGGCAGGTGGGGGCGTTCCGTGCCGAGCGTGGTGTCGTTGCCGTGCCCCGGGTACACCCAGGTCTCGTCCGGCAGCACGTCGAAGATCTTCGTCTCGACGTCGTGGATCAGGCTCGCGAAGGCCTTCGGGTCCTTGCGCGTGTTGCCGACGCCGCCGGGGAAGAGGCAGTCCCCGGTGAAGACGTGCGGATGGCCGTGCGGGTCGTCGTAGACCAGGGCGATGGAGCCCGGGGTGTGGCCGACCAGGTGGCGGGCGGTCAGCTCGACGCGGCCGACCCGGATCACGTCGCCGTCGCCGACGAGGACGTCGGTGGTGACCGGGATGCCGGGCGCGTCCGCGCGGCCCGCGTACGTCCGCGCGCCGGTCGCGGCGACGACCTCGGCCAGCGCCTGCCAGTGGTCGCCGTGCTGGTGCGTGGTGACGACGGACGCGATGCCGTCGTCACCGATCGTGCCGAGGAGCGTCTCCGCGTCGTTGGCCGCGTCGATCAGCAGCTGCTCGTCGGTGGCGCGGCAGCGCAGCAGATAGGCGTTGTTGTCCATCGGCCCGACCGCGATCTTGGTGATCATCAGGTCCTTGAGCTCGTGCACGTCCGCCGGTCCGCCGACCGTCACCTCTCCGCTGTACGTCATGGCGGTCAGCCTATAGCGGGGAGCGGGCGGCGATGTGCCGCACGTTACAGCGGCGGCAGCGCGGGCAGGGAGCCGCCCTTCACGAGCAGGGCCGAGCCGTCGCGGCGGCCGGCCAGCCAGCCGAGCAGGTCGGCGGCGGATCCCTCGACGGCGACCGGCCCTCCCGGCGCACCGCCGCCCGTGGTCCAGACCCGGCCGCCGTCGCTGCGCAGCCCGGTCGACGGGACCTCCGGGTGCCCGCCGAAGCGCTCCGCGAGAAAGTCGATCTCCCGCTCGGCGAACTCCGTCGGCAGGTCCTCCAGCTCGTACCCGATCCCGAGGTCGACATGGTGCAGCTCGACCTCGGCCCAGCGGCGGAACGGCACCCGGGAGGCGATGTCGGTGACCCCGTTGCGCAGCTCCACCGCGCGCGTCCAGTCCGCGGGCTCGGCCGCCCGGGCCCGGAATCCGGCATGGCTCGCGCGCAGGTCGTCGAGGTGGACGTCCAGCGCGCGCGGGGCGTCCCGCTCGATGTCGGCGTCCCGCACCTCGGCGGAGACGTACATGGGACGCCCGTCCAGGACGTTGGCGAGCGCGTCCGCGTTGCGCGCCAGGTGGGCCAGAACGTGGCCGACCGTCCAGCCGGGCAGCCGTGACGGTCGCGCGCCGGCCGCGTTGTCCAGGGCGGCGGCAGCGGTGAGGAGCCGGTCGGTCGCTTCCTGTACAGACGCCAGGTCATGAGCGTGATCAATCATGGGGCTGACAGTAGCCCCGCCACACCTTCGGGTGAAGGTTTCGCACCAGCTCCGTAAATCGAATGCGCGTGCTATATCGTCGGTGGCGGCGTCGGGCATGCTGGATGGTCCGGGATTGTTCACGCATCCAGGAATCCGACCGGCGTTGTCAGTGGCTCCCCCTAGTCTGAAGAAGCACGGGGCCCTGCCCCTGCCACTTCTCTCAAGAAAGGTGCGGACCGGCTGTGGCCGACCGTCTCATCGTCCGTGGCGCGCGCGAGCACAACCTGAAGAACGTCTCGCTCGACCTGCCTCGTGACTCGCTCATCGTCTTCACGGGTCTGTCCGGTTCGGGCAAGTCCTCCCTGGCCTTCGACACGATCTTCGCCGAGGGCCAGCGCCGCTACGTGGAGTCGCTCTCCTCGTACGCCCGCCAGTTCCTCGGCCAGATGGACAAGCCGGACGTGGACTTCATCGAGGGTCTGTCCCCGGCGGTGTCCATCGACCAGAAGTCGACCTCGCGCAACCCGCGCTCGACGGTCGGCACCATCACCGAGGTCTACGACTACCTGCGGCTGCTCTTCGCGCGCATCGGCAAGCCGCACTGCCCCGAGTGTGGCCGCCCGATCTCCCGCCAGTCGCCGCAGGCCATCGTGGACAAGGTCCTGGAGCTCCCCGAGGGGAGCCGCTTCCAGGTGCTCTCACCGCTGGTGCGCGAGCGCAAGGGCGAGTTCGTCGACCTCTTCGCCGACCTCCAGACCAAGGGCTACTCCCGCGCGCGCGTGGACGGCGAGACCATCCAGCTCTCCGAACCGCCGACCCTGAAGAAGCAGGAGAAGCACACCATCGAGGTGGTCGTCGACCGCCTCACGGTGAAGGACACCGCCAAGCGCCGCCTCACCGACTCCGTGGAGACCGCGCTCGGCCTGTCCGGCGGCATGGTCGTGCTCGACTTCGTCGACCTCCCCGAGGACGACCCGGAGCGCGAGCGCATGTACTCGGAGCACCTGTACTGCCCGTACGACGACCTGTCCTTCGAGGAGCTGGAGCCCCGCTCCTTCTCCTTCAACTCGCCCTTCGGCGCCTGCCCCGAGTGCACCGGCATCGGCACCCGCATGGAGGTCGACCCGGAGCTGATCGTCCCGGACGAGGACAAGTCGCTCGACGAGGGTGCCATCCACCCCTGGTCGCACGGCCACACCAAGGACTACTTCGGCCGCCTGGTCGGCGCCCTCGCGGACGCGCTGGGATTCCGTACGGACATCCCCTTCGCCGGGCTGCCGCAGCGTGCCAGGAAGGCCCTGCTCTACGGCCACAAGACGCAGATCGAGGTCCGCTACCGCAACCGGTACGGCCGCGAGCGCGTGTACACCACGCCCTTCGAGGGTGCCGTGCCGTTCGTGAAGCGCCGGCACAGCGAGGCCGAGAGCGACGCCAGCCGCGAGCGCTTCGAGGGCTACATGCGCGAGGTGCCCTGCCCCACCTGCCAGGGCACGCGCCTGAAGCCGATCGTCCTCGCGGTCACGATCATGGACAAGTCGATCGCCGAGGTCTCGGCGATGTCCATCAGCGACTGCGCCGACTTCCTGGGCGAGCTCAGGCTCAACGCGCGCGACAAGAAGATCGCCGAGCGCGTGCTCAAGGAGGTCAACGAGCGGCTGAAGTTCCTGGTCGACGTCGGCCTGGACTACCTCTCGCTCAACCGCGCGGCGGGCACCCTCTCCGGCGGCGAGGCCCAGCGCATCCGCCTGGCCACCCAGATCGGCTCCGGTCTCGTCGGCGTCCTCTACGTCCTCGACGAGCCGTCGATCGGCCTGCACCAGCGCGACAACCACCGGCTGATCGAGACCCTGGTCCGGCTCCGCGACATGGGCAACACGCTCATCGTCGTCGAGCACGACGAGGACACCATCAAGGTCGCCGACTGGATCGTCGACATCGGCCCCGGCGCCGGTGAGCACGGCGGCAAGGTCGTGCACAGCGGCTCCCTGAAGGAGCTGCTGGCGAACGAGGAGTCGCAGACCGGCCAGTACCTGTCGGGCCGGAAGGCGATCCCGCTGCCCGACATCCGCCGTCCGCAGGACCCGTCCCGCCGGCTCACCGTGCACGGCGCCCGTGAGAACAACCTCCAGGACATCGACGTGTCCTTCCCGCTGGGCGTCTTCACGGCGGTCACGGGCGTGTCAGGGTCCGGCAAGTCGACGCTGGTCAACGACATCCTGTACACGCACCTGGCCCGCGAGCTGAACGGCGCGCGGAGCGTCCCCGGCCGGCACACGCGTGTGGACGGCGACGACCTCGTCGACAAGGTCGTGCACGTCGACCAGTCGCCCATCGGCCGCACCCCGCGGTCGAACCCGGCCACGTACACCGGCGTCTTCGACCACATCCGCAAGCTGTTCGCCGAGACCACCGAGGCGAAGGTCCGCGGCTACCTGCCGGGCCGCTTCTCCTTCAACGTCAAGGGCGGTCGCTGCGAGAACTGCGCGGGCGACGGCACCATCAAGATCGAGATGAACTTCCTCCCGGACGTCTACGTCCCGTGCGAGGTCTGCCATGGTGCCCGGTACAACCGGGAGACCCTGGAGGTCCACTACAAGGGCAAGTCCATCGCCGAGGTCCTGAACATGCCGATCGAGGAGGCCACGGGGTTCTTCGAGGCCGTCCCGTCGATCGCCCGGCACCTCAACACGCTGAAGGACGTCGGCCTCGGCTACGTCCGCCTCGGCCAGTCCGCGACCACCCTGTCCGGCGGCGAGGCACAGCGCGTGAAGCTTGCCAGCGAACTGCAGAAGCGCTCCACCGGGCGCACGGTCTACGTCCTGGACGAGCCGACCACCGGTCTGCACTTCGAGGACATCAGCAAGCTGCTGAAGGTCCTCGGGGGCCTCGTCGACAAGGGCAACACGGTCATCGTCATCGAGCACAACCTCGACGTGATCAAGACCGCCGACTGGGTCGTCGACATGGGTCCGGAGGGCGGTGCCGGCGGCGGACTCGTCGTCGCGGAGGGCACGCCCGAGGAGGTCGCCGGAGTCCCCGCCAGCCACACCGGCAAGTTCCTGCGCGAGATCCTCGGCGCCGACCGCATCAGCGACGCCAGCTCGGTGAAGGCGCCGCGCAGGACGGCGGCGAAGAAGACGGTCGCGGCGAAGAAGACCGTCGCGGCCAAGTCGACGGCGGCGAGGAAGACGGCGACCGCCAAGGCCTCCGACGGCACGACCGCCGACAGCACGGTCACGAAGAAGGCGGCCGGGGCCACGAAGAAGGCGGCGCCCGCGAAGAAGACGACGCGGGCCCGCAAGGCCTGAGCCTTCCGGGCGGCGGGTTCGGAAAAATCCAGAAAAGTGCGGCGCCCCGCGGGAACTCCTCGCGGGGCGCCGTTCGTTCCACGATCAGCCGCCCGATTTCCGCGGCCACGACGGACCTTGACCCCTCAACAGCGAGTCAGAGCGAGAAGCCTTCGAGCTCGGAGGCGTACGGCGGTTCCGCGCCCGCCCGGGAGCACGTGACCGCTGCCGCCCGCGCCGCGAATCGCAGCAGCCCCGTCCAGCCGTCGGCGCCCAGCCCCAGGAGCGCCTCGGCGGACAGTGCGTCCTGCGCTGCCAGACCGTGCAGCAGAGCCGCGTTCACCGTGTCACCGGCGCCGATCGTGTCCACGACGGCGACCTCCTCACCGGGGACGGCGTACACGGTGCCGTCGCGGGTGAAGGCACTGAGACCGTCACCGCCGTGGGTGATCACCACGGCCGAAGGACCCGCCGCCAGCCATTCGTGCGGAGTGCCGCCGAGCCACAGGGCATCCTCCTCCGAGAGCTTGAGGAGCGTCACCGAGGGCAGCCAGCTCTTGAAACGGGCCCGGTAGGCGTCCGGATCCGCGATCAGACCCGCCCGGATGTTCGGGTCGAGTGCGGTGAACAGGCCCCGCCCGGCCGCGTCGCGCATCAGCTCCTCATAGGCGCTCGCCCCCGGTTCCAGGACGAGCGAGAGCGTGCCGAAGGAGACGGCCCGGGCCCTGGCGGGGAGGCCGGCGGAGGAGGTGAACAGGCGGTCGGCCGTGCCCTCGACGTAGAAGGAGTAGGAGGCGGAGCCCCGCGGGTCGATCGTGGCAGCCGCGAGGGTGGTCGGTTCCGGGCCGCGCTCCACCAGGGAGACATCCACCCCCGCCCGACGCAGTCCGTCCAGCAGGGCCTCGCCGAAGGCGTCACGGGAGGCCCGGGAGCAGAACACGGTGAGGGAGCCCAGGCGGCCGAGGGCCACGGCCGTGTTGTACGGGCCGCCGCCGAGCGCCGGCTGCAGGGCCGCGAGGGCGCCCGTGCCCTGCGGTACCAGGTCGATCAGTGCCTCACCGGCGACGACGATCACGAGAGGGGTCCTTTCCCGGGGTGCTGGGGCTCAGGGGCGCAAAGGGTGGTGCCAGGGGTGCCCGCGGCGCTGTCCTCCTCCCGGCACCCGCACGACGTCCGGTGCACGAAGGCGCAGGGGAGCCGTACGGTCCGGGCGGGCCGGTCGGGTGAGGCCAGCCGCTCCAGGAGCACCCGAACCGCTTCGGCGCCGAGTTCCCTGCTGGGCTGGGCGATGGCGGTGAGCCGGGGCGAGAAGAGGTCGGCCCAGGCGAAGTCGTCGAAACAGCACAGGACGATGTCGTCCGGTACGGACAGGCCCCGCGCGCGCAGAACGCGCAGGGCACCGATGGTCATCGCGTTGTTGGCGGTGACGAGTGCCGTGGGCGGGGCGGCGAGGGACAGCAGGGCGGCGGTGGCCCGCTCGGCGCCCGCGGACTCCGAGTCGCCGGGGACGACCAGGCAGTCCTCGAAGGGCAGCCCGGCCGTGTCCAGCCCCTGCCGGTAGCCGGCGACCCGCTCGCTGGTGGTGCTCAGCCCGGGCAGCCCCGCGACCAGGCCGATCCGGCGGTGCCCGAGACCGGCGAGATGGGTGACGAGCCGGGCCATCGGCTCGGTGTTCTCGGCGCAGACCTGGTCGAAGGGCGGAGCGATGTCCGTGCGGCCGTCGATGACCCGGTCGAGGAGGACGGTCGGTACGGCATGACGGCCGAGGTAGGCGAGGAGTGCGCGCGGGTCGGCGGAGGGGGCGACGATCAGGCCGTCGACGCGGCGCTCGTGGAGGAGCTGGACGACCTTGCGTTCGTGCTCGGGGTCGTCGTGCGGGTCGGCGATGAGCAGGCTGTAGCCGCGCTCCAGGGCAGCCGCCTCGACGCCCTGGAGGATCTCCGTGAAGTAGGGGTTGCTGATCGCCGACACCGCGAGCCCGATGGAACGGGTGCGGGACGTGACCAGGGAGCGGGCCAGGGTGTTGGGCGTGTAGCCCAGCTCCTCGATGGCGTCGAGCACGGCCTGACGGGTGTGCGGCAGCACCGGGCGGGTCTCGTTCAGCACATGGGAGACCGTCGCCACGGAGACACCGGCGCTCCGGGCGACGTCGGCCATGGTGGGCATGGGACTCCCCTCGTCGCCCCCGCCCGGGGCGAGGGCGCTCTGGTTCCGGCTCGGGCTGCCAGGACACGTCGGTACGCCGGTTCCCGCTCGGACGTCCCGAGGATCCCGCGGACGTTCGCGGGATCCCCGGCCGGAAGCTACCCCATCGGAGACGATCGCGTAAACGCTTGCGCAAGCGTTTACGCGCTTTCGAGTGAGCCTGCCGCCCTCACCGCGCCCCACGACGCCCCCCACCCCGAAGCGGTGCGATCCGCCCAGGTAGTGTCTTCTCGCACGGTCCCGGGCGGCTGTCTCCCGGAGTCCCGCACCGCCCCGATCCACCTGGAGCCCATCGTGCCCGCCCGCCCCTTCGCGAGCCGCCGTACCGTCCTGCGCGGAGCGGCCGTCACATCGGCCGCCGGACTGGGGGCCGCCGCCTGCAAGGCGCCCGGCGGTGCGGCCACGGCGGCGGCCACGCCGACCGCACCGGTCGACCTCGGTGCCGAGAGCGAGGTCGCCGAGGGCGGCGCCCGGCTCTACCGGGAGCACAACGTGGTCGTCAGCCGGTCCGCCGACGGCGCGCTGAAGGCGTACAGCACGATCTGCACGCACGCGGGGTGCCCGATCAACAAACTCCAGGGCACGACCCTGGTCTGCCCCTGCCACGGCAGCGAGTTCGACGCCGCGACCGGGAAGGTGGTGCGGTCGCCGGCCACCGAGCCGCTGAACGAGTTGCCGGTCAAGGCGGCGAACGGCCGGATCGTGGCGGGCCCCGGCGCCTGACCGGGGCTGGGGCTCAGCGCCGGTTCACTCCCAGTCCCAGCCGATCCCCAGCAGACCCGGCCGTACCCGGGGTTCGACCACGTGGACGGAGCGGTGCACTCCGCTCAACGGCAGGGTCTGCCGCCCGCTGCGGGGGGCCGCAGCCGAGTGCTGGGCGAAGCGGTGGCAGCGCGTCGGCAGGGCGTCGGCGGCGAAACGCACCTGAAGGGTGTACTGGCCGCCCGGAAAACCGAAACCGCGGACGTACTCGCGTGAGACACCGGCCGTGCCGTCCTCGACGGCGTAGCGGAAGAGGAAGGTGTCGCCGGAGCGCAGACGCGTGCCGAAGAGGAGTTCGGCGACGAGGAGGCCGGTCTCCGGGTCCGAACGGACGCGTCCCGCACGGCAGTTCTCCAGCGCACGCACGGTCATGTGCTGCGGGGCGCAGCCGGGGTCGCCGTGGTGGACGGCCACGAAGCGGTCGACCCCGTCCCGGTGGGCGCGGACGATGTGCTGCGACTCGCGGGCGGCCAGTTCACGGTGGGCGCCGATCCGTACCCGCTCGTGGTGTCCCAGGGTGTGCAGGCCGCCGTCGCGGGACCAGTCGAGTTCGGCCTGCATCCGGTCCAGGACGTCGCAGGCCTCCAGCAGGGAGCGGTAGGAGCGGGCGGCGGGGCGGCGCACGGCAGGCTCCTGGTCGGCGCTCTCGGCGAGCAGCCGGATCAGGGACTCGTCCGGGAGCTGGAGTATCTCCTCCAGTGCGCGGACGGCCCGCAGCGACTCCGGGCGCTGGGGCCGGCGGGCGCCCTGCTGCCAGTAACTCAGGCTGGTGACGCCCACTTTGACGCCGTAGCGGGACAGGTGGTGCTGCACGCGCTGGAGCGGCAGTCCCCGGGCGGCGATCGCGGCGCGCAGGGCCACGTGGAAGGGGCCGCCGCTCAGGGCCGAGTCCAGTTCCGCGGTCGCGACGTCCGCGTGCTGTGTGCCGTGCCGCATGCAGGGGGCCTTTCTGTCGGGGGGTTCAACGGCTGGTCAGGCCGTTGGCGCGGCTCGGGGCCACCCCGTCGGCGCCCGGGGCGGCCGTACCTGGGCATGCCGCGTCCGCAGGCCGTCGCTCACGGCCCCGAGTTCCACCGCATTGAAGCGTGTTGACCAATCCCCGACAACACCTTCGGCCGGTCGGGAGCGCCCACCTGGCCGGGGTACGACCCCGTCTCCGGCGGGACCGCGCGGGTGCGGCCGTGCCGCTTCCGGCCGGCAGGCCGGAGATCGTACGGGGGCGAGGGGTCGATTTGCGGAGGAAGCAGAGCAAGATCCGCCGCGATCCGCGAAAGCCGAGCCGAGCCGCACCGAACCGGTCGCGGACCGGTCCCGCGCCCGCGGCATGCCGGAACGGCTCGCGATGTCGCGGAGGTGTCCGGTTTCGCGATCCGCCCTCCAGGCGGGAGGAGAAGGAGACGGCCGGCGGCGGGCGGGCACCCACGGGTATGGGCAGCCACGGATATGGGCAGCCACGGGTATGGGCGGCCACGGGTCCGGGCGTGTGCCCAGCGGCGCGGAGTCCGCGGAGTCCTCGTACCGACTTCCGACAGTGCGTCTCTCGCCACACCTCCGCGGTCCCCGGCCCGCAGCCGGTGAGCACGGACCCCTGCCCACGAAACCCCGGAGCCCACTCGGCGCAGCGCCCAGAGCACCCCCGCCGTCCCGCTCGCCCCGCCCGCGGTTGTCCACAGGCTCGTCGCGGTGTCGGTGCTCGCCAGTAGGGTGTGAGACATGGCCGACCCCTCCAGCTACCGCCCCAAGCCGGGACAGATCCCGGACAGTCCCGGGGTGTACAGGTTCCGTGACGAGCACCGCCGGGTGATCTACGTCGGAAAGGCGAAGAGCCTGCGCCAGCGCCTGGCGAACTACTTCCAGGACCTGGCGAGCCTGCACCCCCGCACCCGGACGATGGTCACCACCGCGGCGTCCGTGGAGTGGACCGTGGTGTCCACGGAGGTCGAGGCGCTCCAGCTGGAGTACTCCTGGATCAAGGAGTACGACCCCCGCTTCAACGTGAAGTACCGCGACGACAAGAGCTACCCGTACCTCGCGGTGACGATGAACGAGGAGTTCCCGCGGGTCCAGGTGATGCGCGGTCACAAGAAGAAGGGCGTGCGCTACTTCGGGCCGTACGGCCACGCGTGGGCGATCCGGGACACCGTCGACCTGCTGCTGCGCGTGTTCCCGGTGCGCACCTGCTCCGCCGGCGTGTTCAAGAACGCCGCCCGCACCGGCCGCCCCTGCCTGCTCGGCTACATCGGCAAGTGCTCGGCCCCCTGCGTCGGCCGGGTCGAGCCGGACGAGCACCGCGAACTGGCCGAGGAGTTCTGCGACTTCATGGCCGGCCGCACCGGCACCTACCTCCGCCGTCTGGAGCAGCGGATGACGGAGGCCGCCGAGGAGATGGAGTACGAGCGGGCCGCCCGGCTGCGCGACGACATCGAGGCCCTGAAGAAGGCCATGGAGAAGAACGCGGTCGTGCTCGCCGACGCGACCGACGCCGACCTCATCGCCGTCGCGGAGGACGAGCTGGAGGCGGCCGTCCAGATCTTCCACGTGCGCGGCGGACGCGTGCGCGGCCAGCGCGGCTGGGTGACGGACAAGGTGGAGGACGTCACCACCGGGGCTCTCGTCGAGCACGCCCTCCAGCAGCTCTACGGCGAGGAGACCGGGGACGCCGTCCCCAAGGAGGTGCTGGTCCCGGCGCTGCCCGAGCCGGTGGAGCCGGTCCAGGAGTGGCTCACCGGCCGCCGCGGGTCGAACGTCTCGCTGCGCATCCCGCAGCGCGGCGACAAGAAGGCCCTGATGGAGACCGTGGAGCGCAACGCCCAGCAGGCGCTCGCCCTGCACAAGACCAAGCGTGCCTCCGACCTCACCACCCGTTCGCGCGCGCTGGAGGAGATCGCCGACGCCCTGGATCTGGACAGCGCCCCGCTGCGCATCGAGTGCTACGACATCTCGCACCTCCAGGGCGACGACGTGGTGGCCTCCATGGTCGTCTTCGAGGACGGCCTGCAGCGCAAGAGCGAGTACCGGCGCTTCCAGATCAAGGGCTTCGCCGGCCAGGACGACGTGCGCTCCATGCACGAGGTGATCACCCGCCGCTTCCGCCGCTACCTCGCCGAGAAGGAGCGGACCGGCGAGTGGGTGGAGGACGGCGCCGAGGACGCCCGCACGGAATCCGACCACAGCGCCGAATCCGACCCCACCGCGGAATCCGGCCGCACCACGGAATCCGGCCGCACCACGGAGACCGACAGCCCCTCACCCGCCCCCGACGCGGCCTCCGACGCCGCCCCCGTCAACGGTTTCAAGGACGAGGACGGCCGTCCCAAGAAGTTCGCCTACCCGCCCCAGCTGGTGGTCGTCGACGGCGGGCAGCCGCAGGTCGCCGCCGCCCGGCGGGCGCTCGACGAGCTCGGTATCGACGACATCGCCGTGTGCGGCCTCGCCAAGCGCCTCGAAGAGGTGTGGCTGCCCGAGGACGACGACCCGGTGGTCCTCCCGCGCACCAGCGAGGGTCTCTACCTGCTCCAGCGCGTCCGGGACGAGGCGCACCGCTTCGCCATCACCTACCAGCGCACCAAACGGGCCAAGCGCTTCCGCTCCAGCCCCCTGGACGACGTACCGGGGCTCGGCGAGACCCGCAAACAGGCGTTGATCAAGCATTTCGGCTCGGTGAAGAAGCTGCGATCCGCCACAATCGAGCAGATCCAGGAAGTACCCGGGATAGGCCGCAAGACGGCCGAGACCATCGCCGTGGCCCTCGCCCAGGCGGCCCCGGCCGCACCCGCCGTGAACACGGCGACCGGAGAGATCATGGATGACAGGGAAGACGAGGCGCCCGAGACGACGGCGGACGCCTCGGGGGAGCCCGTACCCGCGGGCGCCCCGGACGATCGACGGGGCCAGGAGAGATGACCGAGCGCGACGCACAACCCACAGCACAGCGAGATCCGGCGTTCAGCGAAACGCAGGGCGAGCCCAAGGAAACGCACAACGAGGCGCGCCAGGATCAGCCGCAGGAGGCGCAAGCCGAAGCGGTCCAGGAAAACGGAGCAGAAGTGAGCACGGACGCCACCGCTGCCGGGGTGCCCGAGGCGGCCATCCCCGAGCTGGTGATCATCTCCGGCATGTCGGGAGCCGGCCGTTCGACGGCGGCGAAGTGTCTGGAGGACCTCGGCTGGTTCGTCGTCGACAACCTCCCGCCGGCCCTCATCCCCACCATGGTCGAGCTGGGCGCCCGCTCCCAGGGCAACGTGGCGCGGATCGCGGTCGTCGTGGACGTGCGCGGCCGGCGCTTCTTCGACAACCTGCGGGAGTCCCTCGCCGACCTCGACAGCCGGGGCGTCACCCGCAGGATCGTCTTCCTGGAGTCCTCGGACGACGCCCTGGTCCGCCGCTTCGAGTCGGTGCGCCGCCCGCACCCGCTGCAGGGCGACGGCCGGATCGTGGACGGGATCGCCGCCGAGCGGGAGCTGCTGCGCGAGCTGCGCGGCGACGCCGACCTGGTGATCGACACCTCCAGCCTCAACGTGCACGAGCTGCGCGCCAAGATGGACGCCCAGTTCGCCGGCGAGGAGGAGCCCGAGCTGCGGGCGACGGTGATGTCGTTCGGCTTCAAGTACGGCCTGCCGGTCGACGCCGACCTGGTCGCCGACATGCGGTTCCTGCCGAACCCGCACTGGGTGCCGGAGCTGCGCCCGTACACCGGCCTCAACGAGGAGGTGTCGGCGTACGTCTTCAACCAGCCGGGCGCCAAGGAGTTCCTCGACCGGTACGCCGAGCTGCTGCGGCTGATCGCGACCGGGTACCGGCGTGAGGGCAAGCGTTACGTGACGATCGCCATCGGCTGCACGGGCGGCAAGCACCGCTCGGTCGCCGTGTCCGAGAAGCTCGCCGCTCGCCTGGCCGCCGAGGGAGTGGAGACCGTAGTCGTGCACCGGGACATGGGGCGCGAGTGACCGAGCGCAGTCCACGGCTGAGCAGGCTGCGCCGGATGGTGCCCGAGTCCCGCACGGGCCGTCCCGTCGAGGCCCGCGGCGCCCGGCCGCGCCGCCGCGGTGCCCAGCCCAAGGTGGTCGCCCTCGGCGGCGGCATGGGCCTGTCCGCCTCGCTGGCCGCCCTGCGGCGGATCACCGGCGACCTCACCGCCGTCGTCACCGTGGCCGACGACGGCGGCTCCAGCGGGCGCCTCCGCGACGAGCTGGGTGTCCTCCCGCCGGGTGATCTTCGCAAGGCCCTCGCCGCCCTGTGCGGTGACGACGACTGGGGGCAGACCTGGGCCCGGGTCATCCAGCACCGCTTCCAGTCCAAGGGCGACCTGCACGAGCACGCGGTCGGCAATCTGCTGATCGTCGCCCTGTGGGAGCAGCTCGGCGACCACGTCCAGGCCCTGGACCTGGTCGGCAGGCTGCTCGGCGCGCACGGGCGCGTGCTGCCGATGTCCGCCGTGCCGCTGGAGCTGCAGGCCCTGGTCAAGGGGCACGACCCGGAGCGGCCGGAGGAGGTGGACCTCGTTCGCGGGCAGGCCACCGTGGCGCTCACGCCCGGCGAGGTGCAGTCCGTGCACCTGGTGCCGCACGACCCGCCGGCCGTGCCGGAGGCGGTGGCGGCCGTCCTGGACGCGGACTGGGTGGTGCTCGGCCCGGGCTCCTGGTTCTCGTCGGTGATCCCGCACCTGCTCGTCCCCGATCTGCTGGACGCGCTCACCGAGACCAAGGCCCGTAAGGTCCTCTCCTTGAACCTGGCACCGCAGCCGGGAGAAACCGAAGGCTTCTCACCGCAGCGTCATTTGGAGGTTTTGGGGCGACACGCCCCTAAACTCGCCCTGGACGTGGTGCTGGCCGACGAGGCCGCCGTGCCCGACCGCGACTCGCTCACCGAGGCCGCCAAGCGGCTGGGAGCCGCGGTCGAGCTGAGCCCCGTGGCCCGGACCGACGGTTCACCCCGGCACGACCCGGAGCTGTTGGCCGCCGCGTACGACCGTATTTTTCGGATGCATGGAAGGATCGGCCCATGGCGATGACGGCAGCGGTGAAGGACGAGATCTCCCGGCTACCCGTCACCCGGACCTGCTGCCGGAAGGCGGAGGTCTCCGCCATTCTGCGGTTCGCGGGCGGCCTCCACCTGGTGAGCGGGCGCATCGTGATCGAGGCGGAGCTGGACACCGCGATGGCGGCCCGGCGCCTCAAGCGGGACATCCTGGAGATCTTCGGCCACAGCTCCGAGCTGATCGTGATGGCACCCGGCGGGCTGCGCCGCGGCTCCCGGTACGTCGTGCGGGTGGTGGCGGGCGGCGACCAGCTGGCCCGCCAGACCGGGCTGGTGGACGGCCGGGGCCGGCCGATCCGGGGCCTGCCCCCGCAGGTCGTCTCCGGGGCCACCTGCGACGCCGAGGCGGCCTGGCGCGGCGCCTTCCTGGCGCACGGCTCGCTGACCGAGCCCGGCCGTTCCTCCTCCCTGGAGGTGACCTGCCCGGGCCCGGAGGCCGCGCTGGCCCTGGTCGGCGCCGCCCGCCGGCTGTCCATCGCCGCGAAGGCCCGCGAGGTGCGCGGGGTGGACCGAGTGGTCGTCCGTGACGGTGACGCGATCGGCGCGCTGCTGACCCGGCTCGGCGCGCACGAGTCGGTGCTGGCCTGGGAGGAGCGCCGGATGCGGCGCGAGGTCCGCGCCACCGCGAACCGCCTCGCCAACTTCGACGACGCCAACCTGCGCCGCTCCGCCCGCGCGGCCGTCGCTGCCGGTGCCCGCGTCCAGCGTGCGCTGGAGATCCTCGCCGACGAGGTTCCCGAGCACCTCGCGGCGGCCGGCCGGCTGCGCATGGAGCACAAGCAGGCCTCCCTGGAGGAGCTGGGCGCGCTCGCCGACCCGCCGCTCACCAAGGACGCCGTCGCGGGCCGGATCCGCCGGCTGCTCGCGATGGCCGACAAGCGGGCGTCCGATCTGGGTATCCCGGGCACCGAGGCCAACCTCTCCGAGGAGCTGGCCGACAACCTGGTCGGCTGACCTCACGTCAGTTCTCGGGTGCGGGCGGTGCGTTGGGCCGTCCGCACCTGATCTTTACACGTGAGTGGATTTCCCATGGGTCGGCTGTGAGTCACCCTTGACTGGATCATCAAGTGTCATGAGCCTGGCATGGTTCGCCGCGGTGGCGAACCTCTGCTAGGGGGGTTCATGAGACACAGAGCGAGATCGATCCTCGCTGTCGGCGCGCTCCTCGTCGGCTCGGCCGCACTCGCACCCATGGCCCAGGCGCAGACCGGGAGTCCGGGAAGGCCCGACCCCGACCAGGTCAAGGTCTTCCGCGCCGACGTCACCAAGAACCAGATTCCGCTCCTGCTCGCAGCCGGGCAGGACGGCCATGAACTCGGCGACCAGGTCACCGGATCCGGCAGGACGGAAGTCGAGCTGTACCTCACCGACCAGCAGGCGAAGAAGCTGGAGAAACAGGGCGTCGACCTCACCGAGCACACGGTGTCGGCCAAGGCCGAGGCGCGCGTGGAGGACGCCTCCCAGGGCGTGTTCCGCCCGTACAGCGGCACCGGCGGGCTCGAACAGGAGATCCTCGCGACCGCGCAGGCCAACCCCGGTCTCACCAAGGTCGAGTCCATCGGCAAGACGCTCGACGGCCAGGACATCCTCGCGCTCAAACTGACCAAGGGCGCGAAGAAGTCGAAGGACGGCGCCAAGCCCTCCGTGCTGTACGTGTCCAACCAGCACGCGCGCGAGTGGATCACCCCGGAGATGACCCGCCGGCTGATGCACTACTACCTGGACAACTACAGCACCGACAAGCGCGTCAAGAAGATCGTCGACTCGACCGAGCTGTGGTTCGTGCTGTCCGCCAACCCCGACGGCTACGACTACACCTTCCAGAACTCCAGCACCCGGCTCTGGCGCAAGAACCTGCGGGACGTCAACGGCGACGGTGTCATCAGCACGGGTGACGGCGTCGACCTCAACCGCAACTTCGGTTACAAGTGGGGCTACGACGACGAGGGCTCGTCGCCCAACCCCACCAGCGAGACCTACCGCGGCGCGAGCCCCGAGTCCGAGCCCGAGACCAGGGCGCTCGACTCCTTCGAGAAGCGGATCGGGTTCACGTACGGCATCAACTACCACTCCGCCGCCGAACTCCTCCTCTACGGCGTCGGCTGGCAGGTGGCCACCCCGACCCCGGACGACGTCCTCTACAAGGCGCTCGCCGGCACCCCGGACAACCCGGCGATCCCCGGCTACCACTCACAGGTCTCCTCGGAGCTGTACACCACCAACGGCGAGGCGGACGGCCACGCGTCGAACGTCAACGGCATGGCGATGTTCACCCCGGAGATGTCGACCTGCCAGACGGCCTCGGACATCGACCCGAACGACGCCTGGAAGGCCGCCGACTGCCCGTCGGTCTTCAACTACCCGGACGACGAGAAACTGATCCAGGACGAGTTCGCGAAGAACATCCCCTTCGCGCTCTCCGTCGCCGAGACCGCCGCCCACCCGGACCAGCCGGTCTCCTCGGTCGGCCTGAGCGCCGCCGACTTCACCCCGGCGGCCTTCTCCACGTCGTACTCGCGCGGTGCCGACCAGCAGGTCTCCGTCGTCGTCCGCAAGGCGGTCCGCGACAAGGAGCTCAAGTACCGCGTCGACGGCGGACGCATCCGCGACAGGGCGCTGAAGCCCTGGAAGGGCGGCCGGACCTACGGCGGCGACGACAACCTCTACTTCGACGAGTACCGGGCCGAGGTGAAGGACGGCGACCCGGGCGACCGGGTCGAGGTGTGGTTCACCGGCGAGACGAAGGGCGGCAGGAAGGTCTCCAGCGCGCACTTCACGTACACCGTCGCCGAGCGGCCCAAGGCGGACACCCTGGTGGTCGCCGAGGAGGGCGCCAAGGCCACCCAGGCGCAGACCTACGTCGACGCGCTGAAGGCCGCCGGGCGCAAGGCGCTCGTCTGGGACGTCGCCACCCAGGGCGCACCCGACGCGCTCGGCGTGCTCGGGCACTTCAGGACCGTCGTCCACTACTCGGGCACGAGCGGTCCGGGCAACGACACCCAGCTCCAGCTGCGCGCCTACCTCAACGAGGGCGGCAGGCTGGTCGAGGCCGGCGAGCTGGCCGGCGGCAGCGTGAACCTCGCCGACGGCACGCCCTCCAACGACTTCAGCCAGTACTACCTGGGCGCCTACTCCCGTACGTCGACGCCGGGGGCCACCGGCTTCACCGGCTCCGCGGCGCTGGACGGCTTCACCGGACCCCTGAGCGGCACGTCCGCCAACCCGCTCGACAAGGCCGGGACCTACGCCGTCACCTCCGACGAGCTCTCCACCGACACCTATCCCCAGTTCGCGAGCGCGGGCGCGGGCCAGTTCGCCGGGACCCTCAACCCGTACGGGCCGTACTCCGGGTCGTACATGGCCGCGGCCGTGCACACCGACGACGCCTACAAGCGCCTCACCCGCACCGTCGACCTCACCGGTGTCACCGCGTCCCAGCAGCCGACCCTCGGTGCCAGGCTGCTGTGGGACACGGAGCCCGGCTACGACCACGCGGTCGTCGAGGCGCACGTCGTCGGCAGCGACGACTGGACGACCCTGCCCGACAGGAACGGGGCCAGCAGCAGCGCCGTACCCAGCGAGTGCGGGGCGGGCTTCCTGATCGCCGAGCACCCGTGGCTCAAGCACTACCTGACCATCGGGGACAACCAGTGCACCGCGAGCGGCACCAGCGGCTCGTGGAACAGCTTCACCGGCAGCTCGACGGGCTGGCAGCCGGTGAGCTTCGACCTGAGCGCCTACGCCGGGAAGACCGTCGAGATCTCCATCGCCTACATCACCGACCCGAGCAGCGGCGGGCACGGCGTCCTCGTCGACGACACCTCGCTCGGTCTCGGCGGCACGGCCACCGAGACCGAGGGCTTCGAGACCTCCCTCGGCCCCTGGAGCGTGACCGGCCCGCCCGCGGGCAGCCCGACCGCCCTCAAGGACTGGGAGCGGACCGGCGCCCTGTTCATGACGTACGGAGCGGTCACCACCGACCGCACCGTGCTGCTCGGTTTCGGTCTGGAACAGGTCACTTCCGCGGCCGATCGTGCCGCTCTGGTGAAGAAGGCGTTGACAGCACTCGACAACTGACGCCGACGGCACTCGACAAGTGAGCCGACCCGCTCACGAACGAGTGAAAGCGCGGTAAAAACCGGTCGACATTCCCTTATGAACCAGGGCAATACGACCATGGATCCGGGGCGGTCCGTACCCCTACTGGCGGGTACGGGCCGCCTCGCCGTGTATGGGGCATCTGGATGTCACCACGGAAGCCTCAGGGAGGTAGGGTCATGGGTGGTCGGGGACATCCCAAACACAGCTCGCCGGCACCGCATGGCCGGCGTACCAACGAGGAGATCGGTTCGTGACGATCCGCGTAGGCATCAACGGCTTCGGTCGTATCGGTCGCAACTACTTCCGCGCGCTGCTGGAGCAGGGCGCTGACATCGAGATCGTGGCTGTCAACGACCTGGGTGACACCGCGACCACCGCGCACCTGCTGAAGTACGACACGATCCTGGGCCGCCTCAAGGCCGAGGTGTCGCACACCGCCGACACGATCACCGTCGACGGCCACACCATCAAGGTGCTGTCCGAGCGCAACCCCGCCGACATCCCGTGGGGCGACCTGGGCGTCGACATCGTCATCGAGTCGACCGGCATCTTCACCAACAAGGAGGACGCCGCCAAGCACATCGCGGGCGGCGCCAAGAAGGTCCTCATCTCGGCTCCGGCCAAGAACGAGGACATCACCATCGTGATGGGCGTCAACCAGGACAAGTACGACGCGGCCAACCACCACGTCATCTCCAACGCGTCCTGCACCACCAACTGCGTGGCGCCGATGGCTAAGGTCCTCGACGAGAACTTCGGCATCGTCAAGGGCCTGATGACGACGGTGCACGCGTACACCAACGACCAGCGCATCCTGGACTTCCCGCACAAGGACCTGCGTCGCGCGCGGGCCGCCGCGGAGAACATCATCCCGACCACCACGGGTGCCGCCAAGGCCACCGCGCTGGTCCTCCCGCAGCTCAAGGGCAAGCTCGACGGCATCGCCATGCGCGTCCCGGTCCCGACCGGCTCCGCCACCGACCTGGTCGTGACGCTCCAGCGCGAGGTCACCAAGGACGAGGTCAACGCCGCGTTCAAGAAGGCCTCCGAGGACGGCGACCTGAAGGGCTACCTGGCGTACACCGAGGACGAGATCGTCTCCTCGGACATCGTCGGCGACCCGGCCTCCTGCACCTTCGACTCCTCCCTGACCATGGTCCAGGAGGGCAACACGGTGAAGATCCTCGGCTGGTACGACAACGAGTGGGGCTACTCCAACCGCCTCGTCGACCTCACGGTCTTCGTCGGCGACCAGCTCTGATCGGCCGAACAGGCACCACGATGCGGTAGCAGGGCTCGGGCAGCGCACGGTCGCGCCGCCCGGGCCCTGACGCACGTAAGGATCGACCCGACCGCATACGGTTCGATCAGTCCTCGTACGATCAAGAGCCCTCCTGTAGGAGTCCCCAACCATGAAGACGATCGACGAACTCCTCGCCGAAGGGGTCGACGGCAAGCGGGTCTTCGTCCGTGCCGACCTCAACGTGCCGATGGCCGACGGTCTCATCACCGACGACGGCCGCATCCGCGCCGTCCTGCCCACCGTCAAGGCCCTCGCCGACGCGGGCGCCAAGGTGGTCGTCGCCTCCCACCTGGGCCGTCCCAAGGGCGCCCCGGACCTGAAGTTCTCCCTGCTCCAGGCCGCCGAACGGCTCGCCGAACTGCTCGGCGCCCCGGTCGCGTTCGCCCAGGACACCGTCGGCCCCGCCGCCCACGACGCGGTCAACGGCCTGGAGCCCGGCCAGGTCGCGGTCATCGAGAACCTGCGCTTCAACGCCGGCGAGACCGCCAAGGACGACACCGAGCGCGGCGAGTTCGCCGACCGGCTCGCCGCCCTCGCGGACGTCTACGTCGGCGACGGCTTCGGCGCCGTGCACCGCAAGCACGCCTCCGTCTACGACCTCCCGGCCCGGCTGCCGCACTACGCCGGCTACCTCATCGCCACCGAGGTCGGCGTCCTGAAGAAGCTCACCGAGGACGTCCAGCGGCCGTACGTCGTCGTGCTCGGCGGTGCCAAGGTCTCCGACAAGCTCGCCGTGATCGACCAGCTGCTCGGCAAGGCCGACCGCATCCTCGTCGGCGGCGGCATGGTCTACACCTTCCTGAAGGCCAAGGGCTACGAGGTCGGCAGCTCCCTCCTCCAGGAGGACCAGCTCGAGACCGTCACCGAGTACCTGGAGCGCGCCGAGAAGACCGGCGTCGAGATCGTGCTGCCCGTCGACACCCTGGTCGCCCCCGCGTTCCCGGACCTGTCGGCCAAGGGTGCCACCGACCCCGACACGGTCCCCGCGGACGCCATGCCGGCCGGCCAGATGGGCCTGGACATCGGCCCGGAGACCGGCAAGCTGTACGCCTCGAAGCTCGCCGACGCCGCCACCGTCTTCTGGAACGGCCCCATGGGCGTCTTCGAGCACCCCGACTACGCCGCGGGCACCCGGGCGGTCGCCCAGGCCCTCGTCGAGTCCAAGGGCTTCACCGTCGTCGGCGGCGGGGACTCCGCAGCCGCCGTGCGCATCCTCGGCTTCGACGAGAACGCGTTCGGACACATCTCGACCGGTGGCGGCGCCTCCCTCGAATACCTCGAGGGCAAGACGCTCCCCGGCCTCGCCGCACTGGAGGACTGACCCAATGAGCACGCGCACGCCGATCATGGCGGGCAACTGGAAGATGAACCTCAACCACCTCGAGGCCATCGCGCACGTCCAGAAGCTCGCCTTCGCCCTGGCCGACAAGGACTACGAGGCCGTCGAGGTCGCCGTCCTGCCGCCCTTCACCGACCTGCGTTCCGTGCAGACCCTGGTCGACGGCGACAAGCTCAAGATCAAGTACGGCGCCCAGGACATCTCGGCACACGACTCCGGCGCCTACACCGGCGAGATCTCCGGCCCCATGCTGGCCAAGCTGAAGTGCACGTACGCGGTCATCGGCCACTCCGAGCGCCGCCAGTACCACGCCGAGACCGACGAGATCGTGAACGCCAAGGTCAAGGCCGCCTACAAGCACGGTCTGACCCCGATCCTGTGCGTCGGCGAGGAGCTGGACGTCCGCGAGGCCGGCAACCACGTCTCCCACACCCTCGCCCAGGTCGAGGGCGGTCTCAAGGACCTCCCGGCCGAGCAGGCCGAGACCGTCGTGATCGCCTACGAGCCCGTGTGGGCCATCGGCACCGGCAAGGTCTGCGGCGCCGCGGACGCCCAGGAGGTCTGCGCCGCGATCCGCGCCAAGCTCGCCGAGCTGTACAGCCAGGAGCTGGCCGACCAGGTCCGCATCCAGTACGGCGGCTCCGTCAAGGCCGGCAACGTGGCCGAGATCATGGCACAGGCCGACATCGACGGTGCCCTCGTCGGCGGTGCCTCGCTGGACGCGGACGAATTCGTCAAGATCGTGCGCTTCCGCGATCAGTGACCGGGGCGAGCGAGTAGGCCCCGGGGACGATCCGTCGTACTCTTGCGGGGACAAGGCGGTCAGCTGCCTTGTCCCCGTCGTTCATCCGAATCCGAGAGAGTTGGTCCAGCCGTGGTTTTGGGGTTCTCGATCGCCCTGATCGTCTTCAGCCTGCTGCTGATGCTGCTGGTGCTGATGCACAAGGGCAAGGGCGGCGGCCTCTCCGACATGTTCGGTGGCGGTATGCAGTCCTCCGTCGGCGGCTCCTCGGTCGCCGAGCGGAACCTGGACCGGATCACCCTGGTGATCGGTCTGCTGTGGCTCGCGTGCATCATCGTCCTCGGCCTCCTGATGAAGACGAACAGCTGATCCGCGACGCGCCACACACGCACAATCTGTACGTAAGGCCCCATGTTCGGTACGCGCACCTGAGCGCGGCCTATCATGGGGCTTGCGTCTAGGTGCTGGGGCGGTAACTCCCACCACTGGACGCGCGTTGGGCCTTACGTAGACTGAGGCGCTCGCAACGAAGCGACACGCCGACTCGCTTCGCGGCACCATCACGCAGGGAGTTACGACCGTGGCAAGTGGCAACGCGATCCGAGGTAGCCGGGTCGGGGCGGGGCCGATGGGCGAGGCCGAGCGCGGCGAGTCCGCGCCGCGTCTGCGCATCTCCTTCTGGTGCTCCAACGGGCACGAGACGCAGCCCAGCTTCGCCAGCGACGCGCAGGTGCCCGAGACCTGGGACTGCCCGCGCTGCGGCTTCCCGGCCGGTCAGGACCGGGACAACCCGCCGGACCCGCCGCGCACCGAGCCGTACAAGACGCACCTCGCGTACGTACGGGAGCGGCGCAGCGACGCGGACGGCGAGGCGATCCTCGCCGAGGCGCTCGCCAAACTGCGGGGCGAGATCTAGAAGTTGGGACCGGCCGGGAGCCTGCGGGCGCCTGGCCGGAGCTGTCTCCGCGGCCGGCCCCGGCCCGTTGTCAGTGGCGCCCTCTACGGTTTGCGCATAGGCGAATCGTGAGGGGGCGGCGGTGACGGAGAGCGAGGCGGCACCCGCATGGCGCGGGGGATTCGGGCGGCTGTGGACGGCCGCCGTGGTCTCCCGGTTCGGAGACGCGTTACGGACGTCCGCGCTGCCCCTGCTGGCCGCCCGGCTGACCGACGACCCGCTCGCCATCGCCTCGGTGACCGCCTGCGGCTATGCGCCGTGGCTGCTGTTCGGCCTGCTCGGCGGTGCCCTCGCGGACCGGGTGGACCAGCGGCGCGCCATGTGGGCGGTGGACACGGTACGAGGGTTGCTCGTCGCTGCCTTCGCGCTCGCCGTGGCACTCGGTCACGCCTCGATCCCGCTGCTGCTCCTGCTCGCCTTCGCGCTCACCACCCTGCAGACACTCTTCGACAACGCGTCCACGGCCCTGCTGCCCTCCCTGGTCGACCGGCACGCCCTCGGCGGGGCCAACGCCCGGCTGATGACCGGCCAGCAGATCGCCGGCGGCCTGCTCGGCGCCCCGCTCGTGCCGCTGCTCCTGACGGCCGGCGCGGCCATGCCCTTCGCGGCCGACGCGAGCACCTACCTGGCCGCCGCCGCCCTGGTCGCCTCCCTCCGGACCAGGCCGCCGGAGCGGGCGCCACGCCCGGCCGGCAGCACCCTGCGCACGGAGATCGGCGAGGGGCTGCGCGCCCTGTGGCAGGACCGCGCCCTGCGGGCCACCTGCGTGGCCACCCTGCTCTGCAACGTCGGCATGGGCGCCCTGATCGCCACCCTCGTGCTGCACGTCACACGCTGGCTGGACGCGGGCACCGCCGGATACGCCGCGGCCATGACCGCGTACTCGGCCGGCAGCATCACCGGCGGCTTCCTCGCCCAGCGCATCGCCCGCCGCACCGGCCGGGTGCGGGCCCTGCTGGTCGCCGGGACCGTCCAGACGTCGTCCCTGCTGCTCATGGGCACCGTCCGGCACCTCGGCGCGCTCGTCGCCGGCATGCTGCTGCTCGGCGCGATGAACATGGTGTGGAACGTCAACCAGGTCACGCTGATGCAGCAACGCGCCCCCGAGTCGATGACCGGCCGGATCGCCGCCGCCTTCCGCACCGCCTCCACCTCCGGCGCACCACTGGGCGCCCTCCTCGGCGGAGCCGTCGCGGGAGCCTACGGCCTGAACGGGCCCGCGCTGCTGGCCGCCGTCCTCTTCGGCCTGGCCGTCACCTCGTTGATACCGGTGCGCCGGCCGGACGTACCTGTTGTTGCGCCGCGGGACAGCGCGACGGCAGGCCGTGCCCCGAGCTGATCAACTAGGTTGGAACGGCGGCGGCACAGGCACGCATCAGGACAGGTGCAAGGAAGAAGGCTGAAGTCGGAATGAACGCAGACGGCCGTACCAGGCTCAACCAGACGCCCGAGTGGACCGCGCTCGCCGAGCACCGGGAGGAGCTCGCCGAGACCCATCTGCGGGACCTGTTCGCGGCCGACCCGGGACGCGGCACGGGCTACACCCTCCAGGTCGGCGACCTCCACATCGACTACTCGAAGCACCTGGTCAACGACGAGACGCTGCGGCTGCTGCGCGAGCTGGCCGCCGCCACCGACGTCTTCGGCCTGCGGGACGCCATGTTCCGCGGCGAGAAGATCAACGTCACCGAGAACCGCGCGGTCCTGCACACCGCCCTGCGCGCCCCGCGCGACGCGGTGGTCGAGGTCGACGGCGAGAACGTGGTGCCGCAGGTGCACGCGGTCCTGGACAAGATGAGCGACTTCGCCGAGCGGGTCCGCTCGGGCGAGTGGACCGGCCACACCGGCAGGCGCATCAGGAACGTCGTCAACATCGGCATCGGCGGCTCCGACCTCGGTCCGGCGATGGCCTACGAGGTGCTGCGCAGTTTCACCGACCGCGATCTCACGGTCCGCTTCGTCTCCAACGTCGACGGCGCCGACCTGCACGAGGCCACCCGCGACCTGGACCCGGCGGAGACCCTCTTCATCATCGCCTCCAAGACGTTCACCACGATCGAGACGATCACCAACGCCACCTCCGCCCGCAACTGGCTCCTCACCGAGCTGAAGGCCGGTCAGGAAGCGGTCGCCAAGCACTTCGTGGCCCTCTCCACGAACGCCGAGAAGGTGTCGGACTTCGGCATCGACACGGCCAACATGTTCGAGTTCTGGGACTGGGTCGGCGGCCGTTACTCCTACGACTCCGCCATCGGCCTCTCCCTGATGATCGCCATCGGCCCGGACCGCTTCCGCGAGATGCTCGACGGCTTCCACCTGGTCGACGAGCACTTCCGCACCGCCCCCGCCGAGGCCAACGTGCCCCTCCTGCTGGGCCTGCTGGGCATCTGGTACGGCAACTTCCACGACGCCCAGTCGCACGCGGTCCTGCCGTACAGCCACTACCTCTCCAAGTTCACCGCCTACCTCCAGCAGCTGGACATGGAGTCCAACGGCAAGTACGTGGCGCGCGACGGCAAGGAGGTCGACTGGCAGACCGGCCCAGTCGTCTGGGGCACGCCCGGCACCAACGGCCAGCACGCCTACTACCAGTTGATCCACCAGGGCACCAAGCTGATCCCGGCGGACTTCATCGGCTTCGCCGAGCCGGTCGCCGAGCTGAGCGGTGAACTCAAGGCCCAGCACGACCTGCTGATGGCGAACTTCTTCGCCCAGACCCAGGCGCTGGCCTTCGGCAAGACCGCCGAGGAGGTCCGCGCGGAGGGCGTGGCCGAGGCGCAGGTGGCCCACCGCACCTTCAAGGGCAACCACCCCACCACCACGATCCTGGCCCGCGAGCTGACCCCGTCGGTCCTCGGCCAGCTCGTCGCCCTCTACGAGCACAAGGTCTTCACCCAGGGCGCGATCTGGAACATCGACTCCTTCGACCAGTGGGGCGTGGAGCTGGGCAAGGTGCTCGCCAAGCGCATCGAGCCCGCCCTGACCGAGGGCACCGAGGTGCCCGGCCTGGACGCGTCCACGACGGCACTGGTGGCCACGTACCGGGAGCTGCGCGGGCGTTAGACCGGACACAGAAAGAACCCGTACGGCCGCCGGGGCCGTACGGGTTCTCTGTCAGTGCTTCGTCACGCCGAAGCCGGCGGATACAGCGACCGTGGCAGCTGGGAGGCCGCCGTCGAGTCCAGGAGCCACAGGGTGCGTTGGCGGCCCTGGGCGCCTGCTGCCGGGGCCTGGATCTCGCCCGCGCCGGAGAGAGCGATGGCGACGGCCTCGGCCTTGTCCTCGCCCGCCGCCAGGAGCCAGACCTCGCGGGCCGAGCGGATGGCGGGGAGGGTGAGGGAGACGCGGGTCGGAGGCGGCTTGGGGGCGCCGTGGACGCCGACCACCGTGCGTTCCGTCTCGCGGACCGCGGGCAGCTCCGGGAAGAGCGAGGCCACGTGGGTGTCCGGCCCGACGCCCAGCATCAGGACGTCGAAGGTGGGCACCGGACCGTGGTTCTCCGGGTCGGCCGCGGCGGCCAGCTCCGCCGCGTAGGACTCGGCTGCCGCGTCCACGTCCGTGCCCCAGGGGCCGTCCGACGCGGGCATGGCGTGCACGCGCTTCGGGTCCACCGGGACCTGGTCGAGCAGGGCGTCGCGGGCCTGGGTGACGTTGCGCTCCGGGTCGCCCTCGGGCAGGAAGCGTTCGTCGCCCCACCAGAGGTCGAGCCGGCCCCAGTCGATGGCGTCCCGGGCCGGGGCCGCCGCCAGGGCGGCCAGCAGGCCGTTGCCGTTGCGACCGCCCGTGAGGACCACGGACGCCTCGCCCCGGGAGGCCTGGGCGTCCACGATCTTCGTGATCAGACGGGCCGCGGCGGCCTGCGCCATCAGTTCCTTGTCGCGGTGCACGACCAGCTGGGGAGTGCTCATGTCGTCTTCGCCCTCTTCTTCAGCGGCGGCGGTTCCTGCGGTGCCGCTTCTGTCGTGGGAGCCGCGGCAGCGGCTGCGGGGGCTGCTGCGTGGGTGACCGGTTCTCCTTTGGGCAACGGGTCCGGCGTCGAGGCGGTGTCCTGCGCTGCCGGAGCCGACGACGCGTTCAGGCGCTCCACGCCGAACCGCAGCGCCGACGCGTAGGTGTCGTCCGGGTCGAGCCGGCGCAGCTCCTCCGCGATCAGCTCGGCCGTGTCGCGCCGCTTCAGCGCCACCGCGCGGTCGGGCTGGCCGTCGATGGACAGGGTCGCGAGGGAACCGTCCGCGCGGTCCAGCGCGATCGCGCCCTCGCTGGTGGCGAGCCGGACCGCGGTCAGGCCCGGGCCGGCCGACAGGGAGCGCTTGACGGGGACGTCCAGCCGGTCCGCGAGCCACATCGCCAGCAGCTCACAGCTCGGGTTGAACTCCTCGCCCTCCACCTCGACGGCCTTGACCTCGCAGACCACCTGGTCCAGGGCCGCCGCCAGCATCGAGCGCCAGGGCGTGATCCGGGTCCAGGACAGGTCCGTGTCGCCGGGGGTGTAGGCGTCCGCGCGGGCGGACAGCTCCCGTACCGGCTGCTCGGAGGAGTAGGTGTCGGTGACCCGGCGCTGGGCGAGGGCGCCCAGGGGGTCCTGCGCCGGGTCGAGCGGGGCGTTCACCGGCCACCAGACGACGACCGGCGCGTCCGGCAGCAGCAGCGGCAGCACCACCGAGTCGGCGTGGTCGGCGACCTCGCCGTGCAGCCGCAGGATCACGGTCTCGCCGGAGCCCGCGTCCGCGCCCACCCGGACCTCGGCGTCCAGGCGGGACGCCGTGCGGTCGCGGGGGGAGCGGGAGACGCGCTTGATGACGACCAGGGTGCGCGAGGGGTGCTCGTGCGAGGCGTCACCGGCGGCCTTCAGGGCGTCGTACGCGTTCTCCTCGTCGGTGACGATGACGAGGGTGAGCACCATGCCCACGGCGGGCGTGCCGATGGCCCGGCGGCCCTGCACCAGCGCCTTGTTGACCTTGCCGGCCGTGGTGTCCGTGAGGTCTATCTTCATGGGCGGCGCCAGCTCCGTCCGTCTCGTGCCAGCATCTCGTCGGCCTCGGCGGGGCCCCAGGTGCCGGACTTGTACTGGGCGGGCCTGCCGTGCGTGTCCCAGTGCTCCTCGATCGGGTCGAGGATCTTCCAGGACAGCTCGACCTCCTCCGTGCGCGGGAAGAGGTTGGAGTCGCCCAGCAGGACGTCCAGGATCAGCCGCTCGTACGCCTCGGGCGAGGACTCGGTGAACGACTCGCCGTAGGCGAAGTCCATCGAGACGTCCCGGATCTCCATCGAGGTGCCGGGCACCTTGGAGCCGAAGCGGACCGTGATGCCCTCGTCGGGCTGGACGCGGATGACGATCGCGTTCTGGCCCAGCTCCTCCGTCGCCGTGTGGTCGAAGGGGGAGTGCGGGGCCCGCTGGAAGACCACCGCGATCTCGGTGACCCGGCGGCCGAGCCGCTTGCCGGTGCGCAGGTAGAAGGGGACGCCCGCCCAGCGGCGGTTGTCGATCTCTAGCTTCACCGCGGCGTAGGTGTCGGTCTTCGACCTGGAGTCGATGCCGTCCTCTTCGAGGTAGCCGATGACCTTCTCGCCGCCCTGCCAGCCGGCCGCGTACTGGCCGCGCACGGTCGAGGCGCCCAGGTCCTTCGGCAGCCGTACCGCGCCGAGCACCTTCTCCTTCTCCGCGGCCAGCGCGTCCGCGTCGAAGGAGGCCGGCTCCTCCATGGCGGTCAGGGCCATCAGCTGGAGCAGGTGGTTCTGGATGACGTCACGGGCCGAGCCGATGCCGTCGTAGTAGCCGGCCCGGCCGCCGATACCGATGTCCTCGGCCATGGTGATCTGCACGTGGTCCACGAAGGACCGGTTCCAGATCGGCTCGTACATGGTGTTGGCGAAGCGCAGCGCCAGGATGTTCTGGACGGTCTCCTTGCCGAGGTAGTGGTCGATCCGGAACACCTGGTCCGGTTCGAACACCTCGTGCACGACCTTGTTGAGCTCCTCGGCCGACTTCAGGTCGTGGCCGAAGGGCTTCTCGATGACCGCGCGCCGCCAGGAGCCGCCGGACTGGTCGGCCAGCCCGTGCTTCTTCAGCTGCTGGATGACCACCGGGAAGGAGCGCGGCGGCACGGACAGGTAGAAGGCGAAGTTGCCGCCCGTGCCCTGTGCCTTGTCGAGTTCCTCGATGGTGGAGCGCAGCCGCTCGAACGCGTCGTCGTCGTCGAAGGTGCCCTGGACGAAGCGCATCCCCTGGATGAGCTGCTGCCAGACCTCCTCGCGGAACGGGGTGCGCGCGTGGTCCTTGACGGCGTCGTGGACCTCGGCGGCGAAGTCCTCGTGGGCCCACTCACGGCGGGCGAAGCCGACCAGGGAGAAGCCCGGCGGCAGCAGACCCCGGTTGGCGAGGTCGTAGACGGCGGGCATGAGCTTCTTACGGGAGAGGTCGCCCGTGACGCCGAAGATGACCAGACCCGACGGCCCCGCGATACGCGGGAGCCGTCGGTCGGCGGGGTCACGCAGCGGGTTGCTGCTTGACAAGATGTCAGCCCTCCGAGGGGGCCAGGCGCTCCAGCTCCGCCTGGGTCGACTTGAGCAGGTCGTTCCAGGACGCCTCGAACTTCTCGACGCCCTCGTCCTCCAGTACCTGGACCACGTCGTCGTACGAGATCCCGAGCGCCTCGACGGCGTCGAGGTCGGCGCGGGCCTGCTCGTACGTGCCGGTGATCGTGTCGCCGGTGATGCCGCCGTGGTCCTCGACCGCGAGGAGGGTGGCCTCCGGCATGGTGTTGACCGTGTTCGGCGCGACCAGGTCGTCGACGTACAGGGTGTCCTTGTACGCCGGGTCCTTGACGCCGGTGGAGGCCCACAGCGGGCGCTGCTTGCGGGCGCCCGCGGACTCCAGGGCGGTCCAGCGGTCCGAGGAGAAGACCTCCTCGTACGCCTGGTAGGCGAGCCGGGCGTTGGCCACGGCGGACTTGCCGCGCAGCGCCTTGGCGTCGTCGGTGCCCAGGTCGTTCAGGCGCTTGTCGATCTCGGTGTCCACGCGGGACACGAAGAACGACGCCACCGAACGGATGAGCGAGAGGTCGAGGCCGCGCTCCTTGGCCTTCTCCAGGCCGGTCAGGTAGGCGTCCATGACCTTGCGGTAACGCTCCAGCGAGAAGATCAGCGTCACGTTGACGCTGATGCCGAGGCCGATGACCTCGGCGATCGCCGGCAGACCCGCCTCGGTGGCCGGGATCTTGATGAGCGTGTTGGGGCGGTCCACCAGCCAGGCCAGCTGCTTGGCCTCGGCGACGGTCGCCTTGGTGTTGTGGGCGAGGCGCGGGTCGACCTCGATCGACACGCGGCCGTCCTGGCCGTCGGTCGCGTCGAACACCGGGCGCAGGATGTCGGCGGCGTCGCGGACGTCCGCCGTGGTGATCATGCGGATGGCCTCTTCGACGGTGACCTTGCGGGCGGCGAGGTCGGAGACCTGCTGCTGGTAGCCGTCGCCCGAAGAGATCGCCTTCTGGAAGATCGTCGGGTTGGTGGTGACGCCCACGACGTGCTGCTGGTCGATCAGCTCGGCGAGGTTGCCGGACGTGATCCGCTTGCGCGACAGGTCGTCCAGCCAGATCGCGACGCCTTCGTCGGAGAGGCGCTTGAGTGCGTCTGTCATGGAATTACATCTCCTACGTGTCGTATAAAGCGTCAGCGCTGGGCGGCGGCGATGGATTCCCTGGCCTTGGCGGCCACGTTCTCGGCAGTGAAGCCGAACTCCTGGAAGAGCACCTTGCCGTCGGCGGAAGCACCGAAGTGCTCCAGGGAAACGATGCGGCCGGCGTCCCCGACGTACTTGTGCCAGGTGAGACCGATGCCGGCCTCGACCGAGACCCGAGCCCTCACGGACGGCGGCAGGACGCTGTCCCGGTACCCCTGGTCCTGCTCCTCGAACCACTCCACGCACGGCATGGACACGACGCGCGTGGGCACGCCGTCGGCCTCCAGCCGCTCGCGCGCCTCGACGGCGACGTGCACCTCGGAGCCGGTCGCCATGAGGATGACCTCGGGGGTCCCGCCGGACGCCTCGAACAGGACGTAGCCGCCCTTGACCGTGTCCTCGTTCGACTCGTACACCGGCACGCCCTGACGGGTCAGCGCCAGGCCGTGCGGGGCGCCCTTGCCGAACACCTTCGTGTAGCGGCGGAGGATCTCGCGCCAGGCGATCGCGGTCTCGTTGGCGTCGGCCGGGCGGACCACGTTCAGGCCCGGGATGGCACGCAGCGAGGCGAGGTGCTCGACCGGCTGGTGGGTGGGGCCGTCCTCGCCGAGACCGATGGAGTCGTGGGTCCACACGTACGTCACCGGCAGGTGCATCAGCGCCGACAGCCGCACCGAGTTGCGCATGTAGTCGGAGAAGACGAGGAACGTACCGCCGTAGACACGGGTGTTGCCGTGCAGGGTGATGCCGTTCATCTCCGCGGCCATGGAGTGCTCGCGGATACCGAAGTGGATGGTCCGGCCGTAGGGGTTCGCGCCCGGCAGCGGGTTGTCCGCCGGCAGGAACGAGCTGTTCTTGTCGATGGTCGTGTTGTTCGACCCGGCGAGGTCGGCGGAGCCGCCCCACAGCTCGGGGATCACGGCACCGAGGGCCTGGAGGACCTTGCCGGAGGCGGCACGGGTCGCGACGCCCTTGCCGGGCTCGAAGACCGGGATCTTCTCCTCCCAGCCCTTGGGCAGCTCGCCCGCGGCGATCCGGTCGAACTCGGCGGCCCGCTCGGCGTTGTTGTCCCGCCACAGCTGGAACGACTTCTCCCACTCGGCCTTCGCCGCGGCACCGCGCTCCCCGGCCTGCCGGGTGTGGGCGATGACCTCCTCGGCGACGTCGAAGTTCTTCTCCGGGTCGAAGCCGAGGACGCGCTTGGTGGCCGCGACCTCGTCCGCGCCCAGCGCCGAGCCGTGGGCGGCCTCGGTGTTCTGCGCGTTCGGGGCGGGCCAGGCGATGATCGAGCGCATCGCGATGAAGGACGGCTTGTCCGTCACCTTCTTCGCGGCCTCGATCGCGTTGTAGATGGCGTGCGGGTCCAGGTCGCCGTCCGGCTTCGGGGCGATCCGCTGCACGTGCCAGCCGTAGGCCTCGAACCGCTTGACGGTGTCCTCGGAGACGGCCGTCTCGGTGTCGCCCTCGATCGAGATGTGGTTGTCGTCCCACAGCAGGACCAGGTTGCCGAGCTTCTGGTGGCCGGCCATCGAGGACGCCTCGGCGGAGATGCCCTCCTGGAGGCAGCCGTCACCCGCGATGCAGTAGACGAAGTGGTCGAACGGCGACTCGCCCTGCGGTGCGTCCGGGTCGAACAGACCGCGCTCGTAGCGGGCGGCCATGGCCATGCCCACCGCGTTGGCGACACCCTGGCCCAGCGGACCCGTGGTGGTCTCCACGCCCTTGGTGTGGCCGTACTCCGGGTGGCCCGGCGTCTTCGAGCCCCAGGTGCGGAAGGCTTCGAGGTCTTCCAGCTCCAGACCGAAGCCGGCCAGGTAGAGCTGCGTGTAGAGGGTCAGCGACGAGTGACCGGCGGACAGCACGAAGCGGTCGCGGCCCACCCAGTCGGGGTCGGACGGGTCGTGCCGCATCACCTTCTGGAAGAGGGTGTACGCGGCCGGCGCCAGGCTCATCGCCGTACCCGGATGGCCGTTGCCGACCTTCTGTACGGCATCGGCGGCCAGGACGCGGGCGGTGTCTACGGCCCGCTGGTCCAACTCGGTCCAGTCGAGGTCTGTGGTGGTCGGCTTGGTGCTCACCCTGGGTCAGGGCTCCTCTCCACATGTTCGGTTACCGGTCCCCGGGCACACGCCCGCACCGGCTGCCGGTGCACTGGGTGCCCACCGGCCGTTGTCGAGCCTACCCCCGTAAGGACGTGCATTTTTTCGAGTGTTTCCAGACTGCCGGGACTCTCGGGGATCCGCCTCCCGACTGGCCGAGAAGGCATGTCGGCACACGAATGCAGTTGAATACGCAGCCGCTCATCTGACTGCTCAATCGAGCCACGTCACCCCTCTCCCGAGACGCCTCCCAACACGACCCCACCCCCGCGAAGGTCGGGGTATGGGCAACGTCTAAAGTGGCGTGGTACGCGCGAGCCTTTACCGTGAGTTCACACGGCGGGCTCGCTGGGAGTCTCTGTCAGGGGTGTGCGTGACGGCCGTCGAATCCCGTCCAGCGGGGGTACTCGGTGCGAGCGAGAGCCCGAGTCACCGGCCGTTCGGGGCCCGTGTCAAAGCTTTCGTGGCGCTGACCAAGCCACGGATCATCGAGCTGCTGCTCATCACCACCGTTCCGGTGATGTTCCTGGCGCAGCGGGGTGTACCCGACCTGAGGCTGGTGCTGCTCACCTGCCTCGGCGGCTACCTGTCCGCGGGCGGCGCCAACGCGCTGAACATGTACATCGACCGCGACATCGACGCGCTGATGGACCGCACCTCGCAGCGTCCGCTGGTGACCGGCATGGTCAGCCCGCGCGAATGCCTCGCCTTCGGTATCTCCCTGGCGGTGGTCTCCACCCTGCTGTTCGGCCTCACCGTCAACTGGCTGAGCGCCTGGCTGTCACTCGGAGCGCTGCTCTTCTACGTCGTCGTCTACACGATGATCCTCAAGCGCCGTACCTCGCAGAACATCGTGTGGGGCGGCATCGCCGGCTGCATGCCGGTGCTGATCGGCTGGTCGGCCGTCACCGACTCGCTCTCCTGGGCGCCGCTCATCCTCTTCCTCGTCATCTTCTTCTGGACGCCGCCGCACTACTGGCCGCTCTCCATGAAGGTGAAGGACGACTACGCGCGCGTGGGCGTGCCGATGCTGCCGGTCATCGCCTCCAACAAGGTGGTCGCCAAGCAGATCGTCATCTACAGCTGGGTGATGGTCGCCGTCTCCCTCCTGCTCACCCCCCTCGGCTACACCGGCTGGTTCTACACGCTGGTCGCGCTCGCGGCGGGCGGCTGGTGGCTGTGGGAGGCGCACGCTCTGCAGCACCGCGCGAAGGCCGAGGTGTCGGGCGGGAAGCTCAAGGAGATGCGGCTGTTCCACTGGTCCATCACCTATGTCTCGCTGCTCTTCGTGGCCGTCGCCGTGGACCCCTTCCTGAGGTAGGGGTCACTCCGCCCCTCCGTCGCCAATCGATCTACCCGTCGGTAGCATCCTGTCCATGGCAGACACGCAGCAGGTTGAGGCGGACCAGAAGGCCGAGCGCAAGGTCGCGCGCCTCGCCAAGCAGATCAGCACCTTCGCCAAGGCCCACGGCGGCGCCGAGGGCCAGGTGGCCTACATCGGCGAACGCGGCGCCCGTATCGTCCTCGTCGGCGAGGACGGCGGCTGGGGCGACCTGGTCGCCCCGACGTACGAGATCGCCGAACAGGCCGTAGCCAAGTCCGGCATCACGGTCCACGAGTCCTTCGACGGCGAGTTCGCGGCGAAGGTGACGACGGGCCCGTACGAATGGAAGCGCATGGCCGGCATTCAGATCGGCGGCTGAACAGCGCGCCCCTCGGGGGCGCTGGGGGTACCCCCGGCCGAAGGCTGGGGGAGGAACTGCGCGATCAACCCCCACCGGCTGGTGGTCGAACAACTACCGCACCCCGCGACCTCCATCCCGGTTCCCCCGTTAAGACGGTTAAGCAACCGTCGTCCACGGGGAGCCCGGATGATCGACACGCCGTCCCTGGTGGACCAGTACTGCCACGGCGTCCTCCGTACGGAACTCGGCCTCGGCACCTTCGAGGCCCAGCTCGCCCGCACCGAAGGCCCCCCGGCCGCCGGCACCACCCTCTTCGACACCCAGACCGGTTTCGCCGTACGGCGCTGGTGCCCCCCGCTCCTCGGCCTGGAACCCCACTGCGCCCCGGCCCGCTACCTGGCCCGGCGCCGCGAACTCGGCGTCCTGGAGGCCGGCCGTCGCCTCCTGCGCGGCAGCGGCATCACCACCTACCTCGTCGACACCGGCCTGCCCGGCGACCTCACCGGCCCCGACGAGATGGCCTCGACCGGCGCCGCGGCGGCCCGCGAGATCGTCCGCCTGGAACTCCTCGCCGAACAGGTCGCCGACACCTCCGGCACCGTCGAGGCGTTCCTCGCCAACCTCGCCGAGTCGGTGCACGGCGCGGCGGCCAACGCGGTCGCCTTCACCTCCGTCGCCGGTCTCCGGCACGGCCTGGCACTGGCCCCCGAACCCCCCGGTCCCGGTGAGGTCAGAGGCGCGGCCGGCCGCTGGCTGGCCGCCCGCCGGGTGGGCGGCGAGCTGACCGACCCGGTCCTGCTGCGGCACCTGCTCTGGATCGCCGTGGCCTCCGGCCTCCCGCTCCAGCTGCACGCGGGCCTCGGCGAGCCCGGCGCCCGCATCGACCGCACCGACCCGGTCCTGCTCACCGACTTCGTCCGCGCCACCGCCGGCCTCGGCACCGACCTGGTCCTCCTGCACGGCTACCCCTACCACCGCCACGCCGCCCACCTCGCCGGCGTCTTCCCGCACGTGTACGCCGACTCGGGCGCGGCCCTCATCCGCACCGGCGCCCGGGCCGCGACGATCCTCGCCGAGATCCTGGAACTGGCCCCCTTCGGCAAGATCCTCTTCTCCAGCGGCGCCCACGGCCTCCCCGAGCTGCACGTGGTCGGCGCCCGCCTCTTCCGCGAGTCCCTCGCCCGGGTGCTGGGCACCTGGGTCGCCGAGGAGGCGTGGTCGCTCGGCGACGCCCAACGCGTGGCCAGGCTGATCGCGGCGGAGAACGCGAAACGGGTGTACGGGCTGGAGTGAGCTGTCCGGACTGAGCCGAGAACTGTCGGGCCGGCCGGGCCCGGCCGGCCCGGGACTACTTGGGTCCGGCGATCGACGCGCTCACGGCGTCGTACGCCTGAGCGGGCACGTCGGCCGCGACCTCGGCGCGTTCGCGCAGCGACAGCAGGACCCGGAGCACGCCGATCCAGACCAGGCAGGAGCCGAACATGTGCAGGCCGACCAGGACCGTCGGCAGGTGCGTGAAGTACTGGACATAGCCGATCACGCCCTGCCCGAGCAGGATCAGGAACAGCTCGCGGACGCGGTCCCGCGGCCCCTGGGGCGCGCCGACGCCCTTGAGGAAGAACCACAGCGCGAAGGTCAGCGACACCACGATCCAGGCGAACACCGCGTGCAGCTCCGCGACGCCCGACCAGCTGACGGCGATGCGCTCGACGTCACCGGAGTCGCCCGGGTGCGGTCCCGCGCCGGTCACCACCGTGCCGGCGGTGACGAGCAGCAGGGTCACGGCCACCAGGGCCCACACCAGCTGCTGCACGGCCTTGCCGACCAGCGGGCGCGGCTCCCCGTCGCCCTCGCGGGTGCGCTGCCACATCAGGGCGGCGACCGTGATGAGGGCGGTCGCCAGCAGGAAGTGCGCGGCGACGGTGTACGGGTTGAGGCCGACGAGCACCACGATGCCGCCCAGGATCGCGTTGCTCATCACGAGCCAGAACTGCGCCCAGCCCAGCCGGGTCAGGCTGCGCCGGAACGGCTTCTGGGAGCGGGCCGCGATGATCGCCCAGCCGACCGCCGCGCACAGCACGTAGGTCAGCATGCGGTTCGTGAACTCGATGGCGCTGTGGTAGCTCAGCGCGTCGGTCGGGGTCAGCGAGCCGTCGGTGCACTCGGGCCAGGTCGGGCAGCCGAGCCCGGACCCGGTGAGCCGCACCGCGCCGCCGGTGACCACGATGACCACCGACATGACGAGCGCGGCGAGGGCCGCACGGCGGACGGTCCGGGGATCCGGGGTCCAGCGGTCGGCGATGAAGGCGAGCGGGTTGCGCACGGCCGCTACGAGGTCGGCGGGGGTCAGCTTTGGCACGGGCACCATCGTAGGGGGCCGCTTGTGCATGCGTTCACGAGGGTCGGGTCGTCGTGGGTCACAACAACCGCCGGATGCGGTCCGACTCCCGCCTGAGCCGGTCGGCCTCCTCGTGGTCGCCGCGGTCCGAGGCGCAGTCGGACAGGTGCTCGCACACGGCCATCAACGCGGGATGGTCGTCGCCGAGGGCCGCCCGGAATATCCCGTCCGCCTCCCGGAGCACGCGCTCCGCGGCGCCGCCGTCGCCCTGGGCGCGCAGCACCGGACCGAGCCGGGTCAGGGACTTGGCGCGGTAGTAGTGCCGCTCGCCGTAGAGGCGCAGGTAGATCGCCTCGGCCTGCTCCAGCGTCCGCCGCGCCTGGGCCGGCCGCCCCTGCGCGAGCCGTAAGGAGCCGAGCTTGTTGAGGCAGGCCGCGTACTTGTGCTCCTCCGCCTCGCTGCGTTTGCGGTGCAGCTCCACCACCGGACCGAGGAGCCGCTCGGCCCGGTCCAGTTCGGCGCGGGCCCTGCGGCTCAGGTCGCGGCGGTGCAGCAGGCGCAGGCTCCGGCGGGCCTGCTCCTTGTGGCTCTCGCTGCGCCGGCGCAGCACGTCCGACAGGAACTTGGCGATCTGGGCCGTCTCGAAGTCCTCCGGTCCCCGATGGGCGCCGAACACCGTCAGGGCCTCGGTGAGCATGGTCTCCGCCTGTTCCAGCTGCCCTCTGTCCTGGGCGACGATGCCCAGGTCGCGCTGGAGCATGGCCCGGAACACGGTGTAGTCGGGGGGCTCCTGGTTGCCCCTGGTCGGTATGCACTCCTCCGCCCGCAGGTAGTGCCGGGTGGCCTCGGTGAGGCGCCCCGCGTTCCGGTGGATCAGCCCGGTCTCCTGCTCGGCGACGGCCCAGTCGAGGCTCTCCTCCCGCCACGCCTGCCCCTCGTAGATCCCGACCGCGGTCCGGACCGCGCGCAGCGCCTCGGGGAAACGGTTGTGCTCGCGCATGATGCCTCCCAGCTGCCGCTGGCAGTGGGCCCGTAACCGCAGGAACGCCTCCTCCTCGCGGTCGTCGCACAGCTGGAGGGCACGGCGGCACTCCCGCTCGGCATCGTCCAGCCCGGCCAGGAGATAGTGCTGACGGGCCACGGCGTACCGCGCCGTCGCGCGGCCGAGGAGGTCGCCGTTGCCGATCTCGCGCAGCTCGGCCTCCCGCTGGAAGAAGTCCAGGGAACGCACCCAGTCGCAACGGTGCTCCTGATAGGCGCCGACGCGGTGCAGCAGCCGGGCCAGCGCCTCGGGGTCCTGGGACGCGCCGAGCCCGCCGTCGGCGTCGTCGCCCCAGGTGAGCTTCTCGATGACGGCCTCGACGTGCGGCATCAGCCGTTCGCAGACCGGCCTGGAGGCCAGCAGGTCCGGAGTCGTGGGGAAGCAGGCCTCCACGAGCCTTACCGCCGCCTGGGACCACTCCAGGCGCTCGGCCAGGCTCAGCCCGTCGTGGATCAGGGTCTGGACGCGTGGGTGCATGCCGTAGGCGGCGGAGCCGTCGCGCCAGTCCCCGCTGCGCGTCAGCAGGGAGTGGTCCACCAGCAGCAGAACGGCGCGGTTGAAGGTGACCGGGTCGGCCATCACCGTCCGCAGCCGGACCGGGAGGACCGACCGGAACTGCATCAGCGTGGCCTTCTGGACGTCCTCCGAGGCGAGGAACGTACACAGCCGCAGCAGATCCACCGCGGCGGGAGAGGTCTCCGAGATGCGGGAGATGGCGAGCCGGAAGGTGTCCTCGACCGAGGCTCCACCGGGCAGGTCGCGCAGGTACTCGGCCACCGTCGTCTCCGCCTGGACGATGTAGGCCGCCGCCTGTTCGAGGGCCAGCGGCAGCCAGCCGAGCTGGCGGCCGAGCCGGGTGAAGGCCTCCAGATCCTGTTCCGAGGCCTCTTCCGGCTCGATGCCGAAGCGCTTTCGGAGGAACTCGATGCCCTCGTCCTCCGGGAAGACCCGGAGCTCGATGGGGCTCGCGCGCAGGCCGTCCCACCCCTGGTTCTGCTGGGTGGTGATCAGCACCTCGCCGTCGCCCTCCGAGGGCAACAGGCTGCGCAGCGCGTCCTCGTAGGCGGGCCAGCCGTCGTAGACGAGCAGCCAGCCGCGCTGGTCGCGCAGCCAGCGCCACAGGTTCATGAGGACGACGTTCTTGCTCTCCTGGTCGTGGATGCCCACGTACTGGGCGAACTCCAGCAGCTCCGTGCGCAGCGCGTCGGGCCCCGAGGCGTTGAGCCACCAGGTCAGGGAGTGCCGGTCCAACTGGTCGCGGGCGTAGGCCACGGCGAGCTGGGACTTGCCGGCACCGGTCGCCCCGTACAGCACGCAGACCCGGGGCACCGGCCGTTCGTCCCGGCGGCGTCCGCGGTCCGGGCTCCGCAGCACACCCACGATGCGTTCGGTCTCGGCGGTGCGGCCGGTGAAGTACATGCTGAGGACGGGCAGGTTGTGCGGCGGCCCCTGGGACGCGCTCGTCGGCATGTCCGGCAGGAGGTCCGGGCCCGATCTGCGGGCGACCTGCGCGGCGATGCCGCCGGCCAGGCCCGCGACCAGCCCCGCGGCCACGGACAGCCCCCACAGCAGCGCGCCCCCGGAATCGGCGGCTTTCACGGCCACCGCCACGAACGCGGTCGTTCCGGTTCCCGCCCCCGCGGAGACAGTGATCACCCAAGCGCGCATGTGGTTCCCCCGAAGCCACGCCACTGTCGTGGGATTCGACCCACGTTCAGAGCGAATGTCGTCGAATCTTCTGTTTTCCCTACTTCTCGGCCGTGCAACCAATCGGTAACCGGTTCGTTGAAACCATCAGTTCGGGGCCGGTCGGTGGAATAACATCCCGGCCTGCGCAAGTCTGTTCTGCCGTTCACCGGGTGTGGCCCGAGCACGGTGGCAAGGGTGCCCGGAGGCGGCAATGTGGCAGGAGTCGGATCGACGGACCCCGAAGGCGCTGAACGTCGCCTTCGTCCACTGGGCGTTCCCGCCGACGGTCGGCGGCGTGGAGTCGTACCTCTGGAACTGCTCCAGGCTGCTTGCCAGAAGCGGGTACCGGGTGACGGTGTTCACCGGGACCTCGGACGTCCGGACGCCCCCGGAGGGCGGGGTCGAGGTGCTGCGGCATCCGGGGCTCGACCTGTCCCGGGCGGCCGGAGGCGCTCCCGAGCGGGCTGAACTGCGCACGTGGTTCAGGGGTGAACTGGCCCGCAGGGAGATCCGGTTGGTCCACGGCCACAATCTCCACCACTTCTCGGCGGCACCGGCCGAGGCGCTGCTCGACCTCAGAGCCGACCTGGACCTGGTGCTGCTGCACACGTACCACAGCATCTGGCGTGACCCCGAGAGCGTGGCCCTGGCCCGGGCGTGCGGTGAGTTCGACGCGCACTTCGCGGTCTCCGGCTTCCTCCGTGACGCCTGCACGGAGGATCTCGGGGTGGAGGGCGCGGAACTCATGTATCTCGGCATCGACGCCGAATCTTTTCTCCGGGTTCCGGAACTCGCCGATCCGGCACCGGACGACGAGGCGCTCATTCTGCTGCCGGCCCGCCTCATTCCCGACAAGGGAGCGCTGATGGCCGTACAGGCCATGCGCCGGGTCCTGAACGAAAACCTTTCGGTGCGCCCTCGCCTTGTTCTGATGGACACACCGAATTCGGTTGATTTCCATGGTGAAAAGGTCGGTTTCAGAGATGACGTGACCCGGCTTGCCAAGGATTTGAACGTCGCGGACCGTGTGAGTTTCGACCGGGCGGGCGTGGACGGAATGCACGAGCTGTACCGGCGCGCGCGGGTCGTGGTCTGTCCCTCGACGTTCGCCGAGCCCATGGGCCTCGCGGCGCTGGAGGCGATGTGTTCGGCACGCCCCGTGGTCGCCACCGACGTGGGCGGCCTCGCCGAGGGAGTGGGCCGGGACGGCTCGACCGGGTTCCTCGTACCGCCCGGCGATGCGGACGCGCTCGCCCGTCACCTCACCGAACTGCTCCGCTCGCCGAGCCTGGCACGCACGGTCGGCAATGCGGCGCGGAAGCGTGTCGTGGCGGAATTCGACTTGGCGAGTCGTTGTCTGCCCTCCTTGCTGCTGGCCTACGAGAAGTGCTCGGGTCTTCCGTTCCGGCGGCGTCAGGAGGCCACGTGCCATCCCTCGGGCAGCCCCTCGACCGAGACCCCGTCCGCCGGGTGATCCGTACGGACGGCGATGCTCCGTCCTGCCAGGCGGATGCCCTCGACCCCGCGCAGCAGCGGTGCGGCGCGGGAGAGGTCCTGGACCATCGGGGCGACATGGAGGACGCGCTGCGTGGCATCCGGGCGGAGCCCCAGCAGGGCGCCGAGCAGGGCCACCCCCGACGCGGCGGACCAGCCCTGCGGACGGCAGGCGGCGGGATAGGCGAGCGGAGCGGGGGCTCCCGGGGTGCGGCTGTCGCCGCCGTACAGTTCCGGCATCCGGTACGCGAAGTGGCTCGCCGCGTCGAGCAGTCCGGTCGTCAGGGCGTACGCCTCCTCGTGGCAGCCCGCCGTGGCGAGGCCCTGGATCGCGATCGCCGTGTCGTGCGTCCAGACCGAACCGTTGTGGTAGCTCAGCGGGTTGAAGCCCGGCAGAGCGCCGGAGCGGCTGCGCAGCCCCCAGCCGGAGTTCAGTTCGGGTGAGGCGAGCCAGGCAGCCACGTCCCGGCAGCCGTCGGCGTCCAGGATGCCGGTGGAGAGCAGCTGGCCCATGTTGGAGGCGGGGCCGCTGACCGCCTCCAGACCCCGGCCCACGGCGATCGCCACGTACCGCGGGGCCGGACCGTGCCGGACCGGCACCCAGAAGGTGTCGGCGAAGTGTTTGCGCAGCGCGTCCGCCCAGGTACGGAGCCGCACGCCGGCGTCGTGACGGCCGCGGGCCGACAGCAGGTCGGCCAGTCCCGTCGCCGCCTGGTAGGCGTATCCCTGCACCTCGCAGAGTGCCAGCGGCGGTTCGATATGGCGGCCGGTCGCGTCCCGGACCGCGTCCTCGCTGTCCTTCCACGACTGGTGGCGCAGCCCGCCGGACCGCGGGTAGTAGCGCAGGAACCCGTCCTCGTCCCCGGCGCAGGTCGCCAGCACCCACTCCATGGCGCGCTCGGCGTACGGCAGCAGCGCTTCGACCTCCTCCGTCGGCAGCCCCCAGTGCCACGCGTCCACCAGGAGCGACACGAACAGCGGGGTCGCGTCCACCGAGCCGTAGTAGCGGGAGGGAAGACGCAGGCCATGGCCGTGTTCGGCGTCGGCCGGGCGCAGCTCGTGGAGAATGCGGCCGGGTGCCTCCTCCCGGAACACGTCGTGGGCCGTGCCCTGGCGCCGCGCGAGGGCCCACAGGGTGCCGCGGGCCAGGTCGGTGCCCAGCGGCAGCATCATGCGCGCCGACCAGATCGAGTCGCGGCCGAACAGCGTCAGGTACCAGGGACAGCCCGCCGCGATGAACTGGTCCTCGGCGCCGCCCGCCGTTCGCGTTCCGCGTTCGGGATCCGCGAGCCGCAGTGCCCCCAGGTCGTCGAGGCCCCGGCGGACCAGTGCCACCAGCCGCGGGTCGCCCGCCACCCGGGGTTCGGCCCAGGGAACCGGGGACCGGGGGGCGCCCGGGTGGCCGGGCGGGGTGGGGACGGCGCCGCCGGTCACGCTGACCCGGGCGTGCCAGTCCTCGCCGGGTCGCAGCACGATCCAGGGCCAGCCGAAGGTACCGCCCTCCGGCCCGTCCGTGACCTGCGGAACCTCCGACGCCCCGGCCTCGGCCACCGCACGGACTTCGGCTCGGCCCGCCGGGCCCTGCCAGCCCAGGCCGCCGCCGTCCGCGGAGACGGTGCACGGCACGGTGGGCGTGGGCCGGCCCTGCTTGACGTCGGCGATGTCCGCGAGGTCGGTCGCCAGCGCCAGTTCCACGCGGAGCGGACGGACGACCGTACCGACGTTGCGCACCTGGATGAACTCGCCCTGGCCCGCGACCCGCACCCGCTCGACGATCAGGGTGGGATCGTCGGTCGGGTCGCCCTGGTAGCGGTGGACCGAGGTGAAGCGGACCCGGTCGGGGCCCAGCGGCTGTACGCCGATCGGCTCGGGTTCGCGTCCGTCGATCAGCAGGCAGGCCGTGTGCAGAAGCCTGCGGTCATGGCCGTAGAAGCCCTCCGCCCGGCGGCCACGCAACTGTCCGTCCCGCGGCGATGCCACGAAGGCCGGGGCCGCCACGCACATCACGACGTCGTGCAGCAACGGTTGGAGAGCGCTGGGGAGTTCCGCCGACTCGTACACGGAGCGTCTTTTCCCGCTGGGCACGAACGTCACTCACATGGCCCAGCGGTGGCTGCCGCTCCGCTACCGTGCGCCTGTCACTCCCAGCGGAAGAACCTCCCGGCCGCCCCCAGCCCCACCACCGCCCACACCGCGAGGATCCCCAGGTCGCCCCAGGGCATCGCCGCGCCGTGCTGGAGCACGTCCCGCAGGCCGTCCGACAGGGCCGAGATGGGGAGCAGGCCGAGGGCCGACTGCGCGCCGCCGAACTTGTCGAGGGGGACGATGACCCCGCCGCCGACGAGCAGGAGCAGGAACACCAGGTTGGCGGCGGCCAGGGTCGCCTCCGCCTTGAGGGTGCCCGCCATCAGCAGGCCGAGGCCGGAGAACGCGGCCGTGCCGAGGACCAGGAGGAGCAGGACAGCGAGGGGGTTGCCGTGCGGGGACCAGCCGAGGGCGAGGGCGATCGCCGTCAGGAGGAGCACCTGGAGGACCTCGGTGACCAGGACCGACGCCGTCTTGGCCGTCATCAGGCCCCAGCGGGGGAGCGGGGACGAGGCGAGCCGCTTGAGGACGCCGTAGCGGCGTTCGAAGCCCGTCGCGATGGCCTGGCCGGTGAAGGCCGTGGACATGACGGCGAGGGCGAGGACGCCGGGGGCCAGGAAGTCGACCGAGCTGCCCTTGCCCGTGTCGACGATGTCCACCGAGCTGAAGAGCACCAGGATCAGCGTCGGGATCACGACCGTCAGGAGCAGTTGCTCGCCGTTGCGCAGCAGCATCCTGGTCTCCAGGGCCGCCTGCGCCGCGATCATGCGGGGGAGCGGGGCGGCGCCCGGCCTCGGGGTGAAGGTGTCGGTCGCGGTGGTCATGAGCGCAACTCCTTGCCGGTCAGCTCCAAAAACACGTCCTCAAGCGTGTGGCGTTCGACCGAGATGCGGTCGGGCATCACGCCGTGCTGGGCGCACCACGAGGTCACCGTGGCCAGCAGCTGCGGGTTGACCTTGCCGGCGACCCGGTAGGAGCCCGGGGTCAGCTCGGCCGCCGTGGAGTCGGCCGGCAGCGCCTTGAGGAGGGAGCCGACGTCGAGGCCGGGGCGGCCGGTGAACCGCAGGGTGTTCTCGGCGCCGCCCTTGCACAGCTGTTCGGGGGAGCCCTGGGCGATCACCCGGCCGGCGTCGATGATCGCGACGTCGTCGGCGAGCTGCTCGGCCTCCTCCATGTAGTGCGTGGTGAGGATGACCGAGACGCCGTCCGCGCGCAGGTCCCGGACCAGGTCCCAGGTGGCGTGGCGGGCCTGCGGGTCGAGGCCGGCCGTCGGCTCGTCGAGGAAGACCAGTTCGGGGCGGCCGACCACGGCCATGGCGAGCGCGAGGCGCTGCTGCTGGCCGCCGGAGAGGCGGCGGTACGACGTCCGGCCGCAGCTGCCGAGGCCCAGCCGCTCCATCAGCGCGTCCACGTCCAGCGGATGCGCGTGCAGCTTCGCCACGTGCCGCAGCATCTCGTCGGCGCGGGCGCCCGAGTAGACGCCCCCGGACTGGAGCATCACGCCGACTCTGGGGCGCAGCTCGGCCGACTGCCGTACAGGATCGAGGCCCAGGACGCGCACCGTGCCGGAATCCGGCTTGCGGTACCCCTCACAGGTCTCGATCGTGGTCGTCTTGCCCGCCCCGTTGGGGCCGAGTACGGCGGTCACGCCCGCCTCGGCGGACAGATCGAGGCCGTCCACAGCGGTCTTGGCGCCGTACCGCTTCACCAGGTCCCGCACCTGGACCACCGGCTCACTTCGCATGGTGACAGAGTCTAAGGACGCCGGCCGTCACCCGGACGGCCGGGTGCTAGATCTCCTCCTCACGGGGTCGATGTACGGCCAGCCATCGCTCGGCGTAGGCCACCGCGTCCGCCACGGGGAAGAGCCGGGCGTCCGCCGCGCCGACCTTCGCGCGGACGACGACGCTCCGGTCGCGTTCGAAGTCGTAGCCCAGTTCGTCGAAGCGGTCCGAGGTGATCGCGACCTCGGTGACCTCCTCCCAGCCGCCCCCGGGGGCGGGGCGGCCGACCCGGACGCGCGGGGTGGGGATCCGGTACTCGGCGAGATGGAAGCTGGTGCAGGTGGCGTAGCCGGTGCCGAGCATGAGCACGCGCGCGTGCAGCTGCTCCAGCCGGGCCAGCGGGCTGCGCTCGCCGAGCCGGCAGTCCGGGGCGTGGCCGTCGAGGATCTCCGCCGCGCGGGGGCCGACGGCCGCGAAGGAGGTCTGCGGGTGGGCGCTGCGCAGCGCACCCGGCCAGGTCCGCAGCGTCTCCGGGATCACGCCGACCCCGCGGGTGGGGGTGGTCCGGGGGTCGTACGGCGGCATGGTGGCCCGGATCGTCTCCCACCACTCCTTCGGCACCGGCGGTTGCTGCCAGACCGCGGGGTCCGAGAGGTCGCCGCTCTGGGCGGGGACCACCAGGGTGCCGTCCGGACCGACGGTGTCGAGGAGGGCCTGGACGACGGCCACGGCTCCGCCGTTCACCCAGCCGAGGGAGCTGAGCGACGTGTGTGCGAGGAGGGTCTCGCCGGGCTTGACACCCAGCTGGTGCAGCTGCCGCGCGAGGCTGTCCCGCGTGACAAGAGGGCCGGTCGGAGGGGGTGTGGGCATGGTTCCGGAGTGTTCCCGAGGGGGCCGTGGAACGCCACCGAATTGGCTGAGGGATGATCGATCAAAGATCGTTTCTGCAGGTCAGGGCCCATGCCTGGTTAGGCATACCTAAGTGATGCAGGGCACCGTCCTGTCGCCCGGACGCCGCTTGCCTGGCTCTGAGGAATTACGCAACAATGGCGTTGTGAAAAACGTCGGCGAGGCTCGGGAGACCCCCACGGGGACCCCGCAGCAGGAGGAGCTAGCGACCGGAGAGCGCTCGACGCGCAACCGGGTCGCGCGGTCGATCCTGGACCACGGCCCGTCGACCGTCACCGAGCTGGCCGGACGCCTGGGCCTGACCCCCGCGGCCGTACGCCGGCATCTGGACGCCCTGGTCGCCGACGACGTCGTGGTCGCGCGCGAGCAGCGGGTGTACGGGGCGCGGACGCGCGGCCGGCCCGCCAAGGTCTTCGCGCTCACCGACTGCGGCCGGGACGCCTTCGACCAGTCGTACGACAAGCTCGCCGCCGACGCGCTGCGCTGGATCGCCGAGCAGGGCGGTGGGCAGGAGGCGGTCGCCGCCTTCGCGCGGGCCCGGATCATGGCCCAGGCGAGCGCCTACCGCAAGGCGATCGAGGGCGTCAGCGCCGACGAGCGCACCGAAGCGCTGGCCAAGGCCCTGAGCCTGGACGGGTACGCTGCGACGGCGCGCACCGCACCGGTCGGCGAACAGCTGTGCCAGCACCACTGCCCGGTCGCCCATGTCGCGGAGCAGTTCCCCCAGCTGTGCGAGGCGGAGACGGAGATCTTCGCCGAGCTGCTCGGAACGCACGTCCAGCGACTGGCGACCATCGCGCACGGCGACGGCGTCTGCACGACGTTCATCCCCAAGATTTCCACTGACGCATCTGCTAGCACGGCCGGGAGGAACCCCGCATGACTCTCCCCACGGAGACTGCCCACCCTGAGCTCGAAGGCCTGGGCAAGTACGAATACGGCTGGGCCGACTCCGACACGGCCGGCGCCTCCGCCAAGCGCGGCATCAACGAGGACGTCGTCCGGGACATCTCGGCGAAGAAGTCCGAGCCCGAGTGGATGACCAAGCTCCGCCTCAAGGGCCTGCGCCTCTTCGAGAAGAAGCCCATGCCGAACTGGGGCTCGGACCTGTCGGGCATCGACTTCGACAACATCAAGTACTTCGTGCGCTCCACGGAGAAGCAGGCGGAGTCCTGGGAGGACCTGCCCGAGGACATCAAGAACACCTACGACAAGCTGGGCATCCCGGAGGCGGAGAAGCAGCGCCTGGTCGCCGGTGTCGCCGCCCAGTACGAGTCGGAGGTCGTCTACCACCAGATCCGCGAGGACCTGGAGGAGCAGGGCGTCATCTTCCTCGACACCGACACCGCGCTGAAGGAGCACCCGGAGCTCTTCAAGGAGTACTTCGGCACCGTCATCCCGGTCGGCGACAACAAGTTCGCCTCGCTGAACACCGCCGTGTGGTCGGGCGGCTCCTTCATCTACGTGCCGAAGGGCGTGCACGTCGAGATCCCGCTCCAGGCCTACTTCCGCATCAACACGGAGAACATGGGCCAGTTCGAGCGGACCCTGATCATCGTCGACGAGGGTGCCTACGTGCACTACGTCGAGGGCTGCACCGCCCCGATCTACAAGTCGGACTCGCTGCACAGCGCCGTGGTCGAGATCATCGTCAAGAAGAACGCCCGCTGCCGCTACACGACCATCCAGAACTGGTCGAACAACGTCTACAACCTGGTCACCAAGCGCGCCGTCGCCTACGAGGGCGCCACCATGGAGTGGATCGACGGCAACATCGGCTCCAAGGTGACGATGAAGTACCCGGCCGTCTACCTGATGGGCGAGCACGCCAAGGGCGAGACCCTCTCCATCGCCTTCGCGGGCGAGGGCCAGCACCAGGACGCCGGCTCCAAGATGGTCCACATGGCGCCGAACACGTCGTCCAACATCGTGTCGAAGTCCGTGGCGCGCGGCGGTGGCCGCACCTCCTACCGCGGTCTGGTCGAGATCGGCGAGGGCGCGGCCGGATCCAAGTCGAACGTGCTGTGCGACGCGCTGCTCGTCGACACGATCTCCCGCTCCGACACGTACCCCTACGTGGACGTCCGCGAGGACGACGTGTCCATGGGCCACGAGGCGACCGTCTCCAAGGTCTCCGAGGACCAGCTGTTCTACCTGATGAGCCGCGGTCTGAGCGAGTTCGAGGCGATGGCGATGATCGTGCGCGGCTTCGTCGAGCCGATCGCGAAGGAGCTCCCCATGGAGTACGCCCTCGAACTCAACCGGCTGATCGAGCTCCAGATGGAAGGCGCGGTCGGCTAAGCGACCGCCGTCACCGTCACGCCACTCACGTAAGAAAGCGAGCAGACCGACAGCCATGGCTGAGGCTCAGAACTCCCCGGTGGGCTCCACCACCGCCGGCGCCATCGCGGTGGCCGCCGAGTCGACCGTCGCCACGCGCATGAGCGCGCCCCCCTCCTTCGACGTCGCGGACTTCCCGGTCCCGCACGGCCGCGAGGAGGAGTGGCGGTTCACCCCGCTGGAGCGCCTGCGCGGGCTGCACGACGGCACGGCGGTCGCCACCGGCGACAGCCTGAAGGTCGCGGTGGAGGCCCCCGAGGGCGTCACCGTCGAGCTGGTCGGCCGCGACGACCCCCGGCTCGGCCGGGCCGGCGCCCCCGTGGACCGGGTGGCCGCCCAGGCGTACTCCGCCTTCGAGCAGGCCGGCGTGGTCACCGTCCCCAAGGAGACGGTGCTCACCGAGCCGATCCGGATCAGCGTGCACGGCCAGGGCGGCGTCGCCTTCGGCCACCAGGTCATCGAGCTGGGTGCCTTCGCCGAGGCCGTCGTCGTCATCGACCACACCGGTGACGTGGTCACCGCCGCCAACGTCGAGTACGTCCTCGGCGACGGCGCCAAGCTCACCGTCGTCTCCGTCCAGGACTGGGACGACAAGGCCGTCCACGTCGCCCAGCACAACGCCCTGGTCGGCCGCGACGCCAGCTTCAAGTCCGTGGTCGTCACCTTCGGCGGCGACGTCGTACGGCTGCACCCGCGCGTCGCCTACGCCGGCACCGGCGGCGAGGCCGAGCTGTACGGCCTGTACTTCACCGACGCCGGGCAGCACCAGGAGCACCGCCTCCTCGTCGACCACAACACCCCGCACTGCAAGTCCAACGTCGCCTACAAGGGCGCGCTCCAGGGCGACGAAGCGCACGCGGTGTGGATCGGCGACGTCCTCATCGAGGCCAAGGCCGAGGGCACCGACACCTACGAGATGAACCGCAACCTGGTCCTCACGGACGGCGCGCGGGTCGACTCGGTGCCGAACCTGGAGATCGAGACCGGCGAGATCGTCGGCGCCGGGCACGCGTCCGCCACCGGCCGCTTCGACGACGAGCAGCTCTTCTACCTGATGGCCCGCGGCATCCCGCAGCACGAGGCCCGCCGCCTCGTCGTCCGCGGCTTCTTCGCCGAACTGGTCCAGCAGATCGGTGTCGCCGACATCGAGGAGCGCCTGCTCGCCAAGATCGAGGAGGAGCTGGAGGCCTCGGTCGCATGACGACGACTGCGTTCGTACGCGCCTGCGGGCTGAGCGAGCTGGAGGAGGACACCCCCAAGCGGGTGGAACTCGACGGCACGCCGGTCTCGGTCGTCCGTACCGAGGGAGAGGTGTTTGCGATCTACGACATCTGCTCCCACGCCAACGTCTCGCTCTCCGAGGGCGAGGTGGAGGACTGCCAGATCGAGTGCTGGCTGCACGGTTCGAGCTTCGACCTGCGCACCGGCAAGCCGTCCGGCCTCCCGGCCACGCGCCCCGTCCCCGTTTACCCCGTAAAGATCGAAGGGGACGACGTGCTCGTCTCCCTCACCCAGGAGTCCTGAGGCACCCATGGCAACGCTTGAAATCCGAGACCTGCACGTCACCGTCGAGGCCGACAACGCCACGAAGGAGATCCTCAAGGGCGTCGACCTCACCGTGAAGCAGGGCGAGACGCACGCCATCATGGGCCCCAACGGCTCCGGCAAGTCGACCCTCGCCTACTCCCTCGCGGGTCACCCGAAGTACACGATCACCGGCGGCACCGTCACCCTCGACGGCGAGGACGTCCTGGAGATGTCCGTCGACGAGCGCGCCCGCGCGGGCCTCTTCCTGGCGATGCAGTACCCGGTCGAGGTCCCCGGTGTCTCGGTCTCCAACTTCCTGCGCACCTCCGCCACCGCCATCCGCGGCGAGGCCCCCAAGCTGCGCACCTGGGTGAAGGAGGTCAAGGAGACCATGGAGCGCCTCTCCATGGACCCCTCCTTCGCCGAGCGCAACGTGAACGAGGGCTTCTCCGGCGGTGAGAAGAAGCGCCACGAGATCCTCCAGCTCGAACTGCTCAAGCCGAAGATCGCGATCCTCGACGAGACCGACTCCGGCCTCGACGTCGACGCCCTTCGCATCGTCTCCGAGGGCGTCAACCGCGTCCGCGAGACCGGCGAGGTCGGCACCCTGCTGATCACGCACTACACGCGCATCCTGCGCTACATCAAGCCGGACCACGTCCATGTCTTCGCGGGCGGCAGGATCGTCGAGTCGGGTGGCCCCGAGCTCGCCGACAAGCTGGAGGCCGAGGGCTACGAGGCATACACGAAGGGTGGCGTATCCGCGTGACACAACTGCCGGGCCTCCTCGACACCGAGGCGATCCGCAAGGACTTCCCCGTCCTGGACCGGCTGGTCCACGACGGCAAGAAGCTCGTGTACCTGGACAACGCGGCGACCAGCCAGAAGCCGCGCCAGGTACTGGACGCCCTCAGCGAGTACTACGAGCGCCACAACGCCAACGTCCACCGCGGTGTGCATGTGCTCGCCGAGGAGGCCACGGCGCTGTACGAGGGCGCGCGCGACAAGGTCGCGGAGTTCGTCAACGCGCCCAGCCGCGACGAGGTGATCTTCACCAAGAACGCCTCGGAGTCGCTGAACCTCGTGGCCAACATGCTCGGCTGGGCCGACGAGCCCTACCGGGTGGACCACGAGACCGAGATCGTCATCACGGAGATGGAGCACCACTCCAACATCGTGCCGTGGCAGCTGCTCGCGCAGCGCACCGGCGCGAAGCTGAAGTGGTTCGGCCTCACCGACGACGGCCGGCTCGACCTGTCCAACATCGACGAGGTCATCACCGAGAAGACGAAGATCGTCTCCTTCGTGCTGGTGTCGAACATCCTGGGCACGGTCAACCCGGTCGAGGCGATAGTGCGCCGCGCCCAGGAGGTCGGCGCGCTCGTCTGCATCGACGCCTCCCAGGCCGCGCCCCACATGCCGCTGGACGTGCAGGCACTCCAGGCCGACTTCGTGGCCTTCACCGGCCACAAGATGTGCGGCCCGACCGGCATCGGCGTCCTCTGGGGCCGCCAGGAGCTGCTGGAGGACCTGCCGCCGTTCCTCGGCGGCGGCGAGATGATCGAGACCGTGTCGATGCACTCGTCGACGTACGCCCCGGCGCCCCACAAGTTCGAGGCGGGCACCCCGCCGATCGCGCAGGCGGTCGGTCTGGGCGCGGCCATCGACTACCTCGACGCCATCGGCATGGACAAGATCCTCGCCCATGAGCACGCGCTCACCGAGTACGCGGTGAAGCGGCTGGCCGAGGTCCCCGACCTGAAGATCATCGGCCCCACCACGGCCGAGGACCGGGGCGCCGCGATCTCCTTCACCCTCGGGGACATCCACCCGCACGACGTGGGCCAGGTCCTCGACGAGCAGGGCATCGCGGTCCGGGTCGGCCACCACTGCGCACGGCCGGTCTGCCTGCGGTACGGAATTCCTGCGACCACGCGAGCGTCGTTCTATCTGTACTCCACTCCGGCCGAGATCGACGCTCTGGTCGAGGGCCTGGAGCACGTACGGAACTTCTTCGGCTGAAGGGCGTGAGCTGAGACCGTGAAGCTGGACTCGATGTACCAGGAAGTCATCCTGGACCACTACAAGCACCCGCACGGGCGTGGTCTCCGGGACGGCGATGCCGAGGTGCACCATGTGAACCCGACGTGCGGCGACGAGATCACCCTCCGAGTGAAGTACGACGGCACGACCATCGCGGACGTCTCGTACGAGGGCCAGGGCTGCTCCATCAGCCAGGCCTCGGCCTCCGTGCTGAACGACCTGCTGGTCGGCAAGGACCTGGCGGACGCGCAGAAGGTCCAGGAGACCTTCCTGGAGCTGATGCAGTCCAAGGGCCGGATCGAGCCCGACGACGCGATGGAGGAGGTCCTGGAGGACGCCGTCGCGTTCGCCGGTGTCTCCAAGTACCCGGCCCGGGTCAAGTGCGCCCTCCTGAGCTGGATGGCGTGGAAGGACGCGACGGCCCAGGCGCTGGGTGGCGCCGACGCCGAAAGGAAGACGGCATGAGCGAGACCGTTGAGATGAAGCCGGCCTCGGAGGAAGAACTCCGCGAGGCGCTGTACGACGTCGTCGACCCCGAGCTGGGCATCGACGTCGTCAACCTCGGGCTGATCTACGGCATCCACATCGACGACGCGAACATCGCGACGATCGACATGACCCTGACGTCGGCGGCCTGCCCGCTGACCGATGTCATCGAGGACCAGGCCAAGTCCGCCACGGACGGCATCGTCAACGAGCTGCGCATCAACTGGGTCTGGATGCCCCCGTGGGGCCCTGACAAGATCACGGACGACGGCCGTGAGCAGCTGCGGGCGCTCGGGTTCAACGTCTGACACCGCGTACATGAAGGCGGCGGCACCCTTGCCGGGGTGCCGCCGCCTTCATGTGTCTCAGCTCAGCCCGTCCACGAGGTCGAAGAAGAAGTCCTGGCGGTTGGTCGTGTTGTAGCCGTAGGGGTCCAGACGCAGCTGGAAGTTCTTGTGGCGCAGGGCGTAGTTCGGGTAGTTCACCGACTGGAACAGCACGTCGTCGGAGAACCCCACCTTCTGCGGGCAGAAGGTGGCGTCCTGCCTGAAGAGGTTGCTGCCGTCGTAACTCTCGGCGCGCAGCACGAAGTTCTGGTGGCGCAGGTACAGCCCGTCGTGCGTGGCGAAGGAGTAGCAGGAGGCGTTCGCCAGGCCCTTGACCAGCTCGAAGGTCGAGTCCTCGCGGGACTCGGAGCCGCGGGGCTGGTCGAGGTACACGTAACTGCCGCTCACGTGCCAGTAGCGGTCCGGGTAGTTGACCGAGCGGACCGACTTCTCGGAGGTGCTGGGCTGCTGCCCCGAGCCGCCCGACCCTCCTGAGCTGCCCGAACCGCCGGAGCCGCCGGAGCCGCCCGAACTTCCCTTGGACGGCGTGGACTTGGACGGCTTCGAGCTGGACGGCGAGCTCTTCGGGCCGGTGCCGGACGAGGTGGCTGTCGCGGTGGCGGACGTGGACGAGGTCGGCGAGGTCGCCGACATTCCCGACGTGCCCTTGGGCGCACCGGACGCGTCCGACGCCGACGGCGAGGCGAAGGAGAGCAGGCCGGGGCCGTTGTCGGTGTTCGCGGAGGCCGTGGGACCGGCCGATGACGTCTTGTCAGGGGCGTTGTGGCTGACGGCTATCGCGGTGACGCAGGCGACGACGGTGGCGATGGCCAGCGTGCCCGCCAGCCAGAGTCTTCGGGTTCCGGGAGCCCGGGAGGTGTCGGGGGCCCAGCCGTTCTCCCAGGCGGGATGCGGCGGGGGTTGGGGGGTGGTTTCTGGCATGCGCGTTTCCTCCAGCGGCGCCAAGGCAGCGGCGGCCGGGGGTGTGAAGGTGAGGTGGGTGAACTGTGAAGCAATGGTGGATCACAGAGGTGCACACACTAGTGGAGCCATGAGGCTCGGGGGAGCCGTTTCAGCTAGCGGTTTCTGTGAGCATTAAACATCTTCGTGTGGCGAACGGGGGTGCGAACGCCGTTCCCGGTGCTTTCCGGTCGCCCGCTCGCCACTTCGCCGTTATGTACAGTCGTACACATCGTTGCGTACCCTCGTACACATGGGATATCTGACGCTCGCCGGCGCCATAGCCGCCGAGGTCGCCGCGACGACGGCGATGAAGTACGCGGACGGCTTCAGCAGGCTCTGGCCGTCGCTGCTGACGGCGGTGGGATACGTCGTCTCGTTCCTGCTGCTGGCCGAGACGCTCAAGTCCGTGTCGATCGGCACGGCGTACGCGATCTGGTCCGGCGTCGGCACCGCCGCCATCGCCGTACTGGGCCTGCTCCTGTTCGGGGAGACGCTGACCCCGGTCAAGGTGGCCGGGATCGTGCTGATCGTCGGGGGAGTGGTGGTCCTGAACCTGGGAGGCGCGCACTGATGCCCCGCCGTTACGACCCCGACCGCCGCCAGCGGATCATCGAGGCCGCGATCCGCGTGGTCGGCGAGAAGGGACTCGCCGGGCTGAGCCACCGCACGGTCGCCGCCGAGGCGGACGTACCGCTCGGCTCCACGACGTACCACTTCAAGACCCTCGACGAGCTGATGGTGGCCGCGCTGCGCCAGGCCAACGAGGGCTTCGCCAAGACGGTCGCCGCGCACGGCGGCCTGGCCGACCCCGCGGCGGACCTCGCCACCGCCCTCGCGCGCATCCTCGGCGACTGGCTGAGCGGCGACCGCACCGCCGTGGAGCTGGAGTACGAGCTCTACCTGGCCGCCCTGCGCCGCCCGGCCCTGCGCCCGGTCGCCGCCGAGTGGGCCGACGACCTCGCCGAGCGGCTCGCCCACCGCACCGACCCGGTCACGGCGCGGGCGCTGGTCGCGCTGATGGACGGGATCTGCCTCCAGGTGCTGCTGACGGGGACGCCGTACGACGAGAGGTACGCGCGAGAGGTCCTGGGGCGCGTGATTCCCTGAGCGGAACGCGTCCGTCGCTCCCTCCCCGCCGAAGAAGTCCGGGGCACCGTGAACCCTTCGGCGGGCATCGGGGAACAGGGGGCGACACACACGCACCGACGCACCAGGGGGAGCCCCACGTGAGCGGACCGCCGCCGGCCACGGCACAGGCGGGGGACGACGCGGACATCGTCGCCCAGTCACTGGAACAACCAGAGCTCTTCGCCCGGCTCTACGACCGCTACGCGCCCGACATCCACCGGTACGCGGCCCGCAGGCTCGGCGACACCGCGGCCGACGACGTCACCGCCGACACCTTCCTCGTCGCCTTCCGCATCCGCTCCCGCTACGACCTCGCACGCCCCAACGCGCGCCCCTGGCTGTACGGCATCGCCGGCAACCTGATCGGCAAGCAACGCCGGGCCGAGGTGCGGGCACTCAAGGCGCTGGCGCGCACCGGGCACGACCCGGTCGCCGCGTCCTGGAGCGAGTCCTGGGTCGAGCACACCGACAACCGGATCGACGCCCAGGGACCGCTCGCCGGCGCCCTCGCCGCACTGACGGCGGGCGACCGGCACGTCCTGCTGCTCGTCGCCTGGGCCGACCTCACCTACCAGGAGGTCGCCGAGGCGCTGGACATCCCGGTCGGCACGGTCCGCTCCCGGCTCAACCGGGCCCGGCGCAAGGTACGTACGGCGCTGGGCGCCGATCCGGCATTCGTGCGCGACACCGCGGAGGTGGTCTAGCGATGGACGAGATGACCGAGGTGCGCGCGCTGCGCGCCCACGCGCCGGTCCCCGACCGGGCACGGCTGGCGCCGGGACGCGCCCGGCTGACCGACGCGGCACGGGACGGGGAGCGACGGCGGGCCCTGTGGTGGCGGCGGGAGTTCGCGATCGTCGCGGTCGTTGCCGCGGTGACCGCCGTGGCCGTCACCGCGGCCCTGCTGGCGGGCGGGAGCGGCACGGGACGCAGGGTCCAGCCCGCGACGCCGCACATCGACCTGAAGGGGCTGAGCGCGCACGACTTCCTGGAACGGGCGGCCGACGCGCTGGACAAGCAGCCGGCGGGCACCGAGCCCTCCGGGAAGCAGTGGGTCTACGCGACCGTGGCGGGGGGAGGGCCCGACGGGGACCTGACCTCCGAGTACTGGAACCGGTACGACGGCGAACAGCGGGCCGATCGCCCGGCGGTCGGCGATTCCGGGATCACGATCAGCCGGGGACATACCGCGCGCCGCGGGCTGGAGGACTACGACTCGCCACGTGAGGTGTACCGATTCATGGCCTCACTGCCGGCCGACGGCGAGGGGACGCTGCGGGCGCTCCGCAAGAGGAACGCCGTCCCGAACAGCACGGTGGCCGGAGCCGCGGCCCGGACGTGGGACGACTACGCCGAGATCAACGCCCTCCTCCAGGCGGACTTCGTGCCGCCCGCGGGGCTGGCCTCCCTGTACCGCGCCCTCGCGCTCCTGCCCTACGGGAGCGTCACCGATCACCTGGTCGAGACGGTCACCGGCCGCAAGGCCGTCGCCCTGACCCAGGACGTCGTCGGCGTCGGCCCGGGCCTGCTCCCGAAAAGGGCCGACGGCACGCCCAGGATGGCCAAACAGACGCTGATCGACCCGCTGACCTTCCACGTCGTGGGCTGGCGCACGCTCGTGGAAGGCAAGGTCGCCGACACGCAAGAACGGCTCACGACCGCGGTGGTGGACAAGGCAGGCGAGCGCCCCTGACACCACCCCCCTGACCCGGGCGGCCCGCACCACGGGGGAGTGCGGGCCGCCCGGCGCATCCTCACGGCCCGCCCCCTGAGACGCCCCGCACGCTGGTTCGCCTCGCAGGCCCCCGGCCGGTTAGGTTGCCCTCATGACCGACACGACTGCTCCCCGCCCCACCGGTGCCGCCGCCGCCGGCCTCGCCACGATCGCCGCCGACGGCACCGTCCTCGACACCTGGTTCCCCGCCCCCGAGCTGGTCGCCGAGCCCGGCCCGGCCGGCACCGAGACGCTCTCCGCCGAGCGGGCGGTGGAACTCCTCGGAGAGGGCGCGGCCCAGGCGATCGGCCCGGACCCCCGCCGCAACGTCGAGGTCGTCGCGGTCCGTACGGTCATCGCCTCGATCGACGAGAAGCCGATCGACGCCCACGACGTCTACCTGCGCCTGCACCTGCTCTCGCACCGGCTGGTCAAGCCGCACGGCCTGAGCCTGGAGGGCCAGTTCGGCTTCCTCGCCAACGTCGCCTGGACCTCGCTCGGCCCGGTCGCCGTCGACGAGATCGAGACGGTCCGGCTGAACGCCCGCGCCGAGGGACTGCACCTCCAGGTCACCTCGGTCGACAAGTTCCCGCGGATGACCGACTACGTCGTCCCGAAGGGCGTGCGCATCGCGGACGCCGACCGGGTCCGCCTGGGCGCGCACCTCTCCGAGGGCACCACCGTCATGCACGAGGGCTTCGTCAACTTCAACGCCGGCACGCTCGGCACGTCGATGGTCGAGGGCCGCATCTCGGCCGGCGTCGTGGTCGGTGACGGCTCGGACATCGGCGGCGGCGCCTCCACCATGGGCACGCTGTCCGGCGGCGGCAACGTCATCATCTCCATCGGCGAGCGCTGCCTGATCGGCGCCGAGGCGGGCGTCGGCATCGCCCTCGGCGACGAGTGCGTGGTCGAGGCCGGCCTGTACGTCACCGCGGGCACCCGCGTCACCATGCCCGACGGCCAGATCGTCAAGGCCCGCGAGCTGAACGGCGCCTCCAACATCCTCTTCCGCCGCAACTCGGTCTCCGGCGCCGTCGAGGCCCGCCCGAACAACGCGGTGTGGGGCGGGCTGAACGAGATCCTGCACAGCCACAACTGACGCACGGCGGGGCCCGTGCCTGCCGTGGCCGCCCCGTCTGTCGGTCGTCGCCGAGCGCCCTTCCATGGTCCGAGAACGGTCCGGGGGAGGGCGCTCACCGTTTTCCGCCGGGCGGGGCATCGGGCTGTTTCCCCGCTTGCGGAGCGGCTGCGACAGCTGCGCCGGCGACCGTTCCCGCCTCCGGGCGCGTGGGGGCTGGTCGCGCAGTTCCCCGCGCCTCTTGCGGGGCGCAGTCACCTGGTCCGGCGCCCCCCCCGGATGCCCAGGACGGGCGGGGGAGGGGATGGGACGCTGGAGAGAAGGGCCCCGGTCGGCCGGAGGACACGCGCCGAGCGTCGCCAGGCGGCCCTACCGCGTGGATCCGGCCCGGGACCGCGCGACCAGCGAGGAAGGCAGGTGCGTCCCATGCGCACGTCGACCCGTATCGCCGGTGCTCTCACCGGCCTGACCCTCACCCTCGGCGGAGCGGTCCTCGCCGCTCCGGCGGCCCGGGCGGACATCCCCGCCTGCACGCGGATGGCCGAACTGGCGGGTGCCACCGTTTCCGGCTCCGTCACGGCGGCCTGCGGCCGTGGCGTGTCCGGAGACCTGCAGAGTTGTGTGACCGGGCTGACCGGTGCCGGAGTGGCGGGCGGCGCCGCGACCGCTGCCTGCCGGGCGGCGGCCCACGAACCGCGCTAGAGGACCGCGCAGCCCTGCCTCGCGGGCCTCATGCGGAGCACCCATGCTGAGGAGGAGGGCGCCGTCGTCTTGAGACCCGTCCTTCCCGAAGGCCGAACGAAGGCGCCTGAGAGAAGGAGGAAGTCATGCGCATGCGAAGAATCCTGGGCCTCGCCCTGGCCGCGGCAACCCTTGCAGTCGTGAGCGCCGTCGGCGCCGCCGGCGCCGGGGCCGCCTCGTCTCCGAACATCACCAGGGACGACTGCACGGCCGCCGGCGGACAGGTCGTCGCACGCCCCTACGCCGGCTACGTCTGCACGCTGCCCGACGGGACCACACAGGCGATCACCTGACCGCTCGGCGCACGGCGGGGCGAGTCCGGCCGGTGCGTCCGGGGCGGTGGTCCGGCCTCCCGTACGAGACGGCGCCGTAGCGGCAACCACCGAGGAGCCGACCGGCACGGTACACCCGCCGGTCGGCTCCGCCGTGCTCCGCGACGGCCCCGGGGACGACTCCGTCGTTCGGCCCATCAAGGGCACCGGCCGCAACGCCGAAAGGGACCAGGCGGAGTCGCCCCGCCCTCGCGTTCCGGCACACCTCCGCGCCCCTGGCCGCCCCGATCCCGGCCGACAGGCCCGGAGGAGATCCCGCATGCGCGTCTTGCTGCCGCTGACCGCCGTCACCACCGCCGCGCTCCTGCTCGTCACGGGCACCGGCGCGACCCCCGCCGGGGCGGTCCGGGACCCCGGCGGCACACCGCTGGTCAGGGTGTCCGACGGCGACCCGTACGCGAAGTGCACCGTCGGGGCGAGATCCCCCGACAGCGTCGTTTATCCGGGCACCGAGGTCGAGCCGTACCTGTCCGTCGATCCGCGTGACCCGAAGCGCGTGGTCACCGTGTTCCAGCAGGACCGCTGGAACGACGGCGGCGCCCGTGGCCTGGCGGCAGCCTGGACCACGGACGGCCGCACCTTCCACCGGAGCACGCTGCCGTTCAGCCTGTGCGCCCCCGGCGGCGCGGACTACGAACGGGCCACCGACCCCTGGGTGAGCACCGGACCGGACGGCACGGTCTACGCCGGCGGGGAGGGCGTCGACTTCACGAAGAGCACGCGCACCGCCCTCCTGGCCGCCACCTCCCGCGACGGCGGCCGTACCTGGCGGAACCTCACCACCACGCACGTCGACGAGCAGCCGTTCTTCAACGACAAGCCCACACTCACCGCCGACCCGGTCCGCAAGGGCACCGCCTACCAGGTCTGGAACCGCCTCGACAACGACCCGCCCGGCCCCAGCTCCCTCGACGGCCCCGGCTTCATCTCCCTCACCCGCGACGGGGGCCGCACCTGGAGCGAGGCCCGGCCGTTCGTCGACACCGGCGCCGTGCCCAACACCCAGACCATCGGCCACCAGATCGTCGTCGACCGGCGCACCGGCACCCTGTACGACTTCTTCGACCGGATCACCTACGCCGACGACCTGACCACCGTCGCCGAGGCCCGCTACCAGATGGTCACCTCGACCGACGCCGGAGAGAGCTGGAGCGCTCCGGTCACCGTGGCCCGGGACACCTCCGTACCGGAGGTCGACCCGAACGACCCCGCCAAACTGCTGCGCGACGGGACCACGCTGCCGAGCCCGGCCGTGGACCCCGGGTCGGGCACGCTGTACATGGCCTACGAGGGCTCGGACTTCTCCGGCGGCGAGTTCGACTCCGTGCAGCTCGTGCGGTCCGGCGACGGCGGACGCACCTGGGGGAGGCCGGAGTTGATCAGCCCCGGGGGCGTTCCGGCCTTCTCGCCGTCGATCGCGGTCACGGAGCAGGGGACGGTCGCGCTCACCTACTACGACCTGCGCTTCCTCAAGCCCGGCGACACCACCACCCTGCCCACCGCCTACCAACTGGCCACGCTCCGGCACGGAAACCCGAGGCTGCGGACCGAACGACGGATCTCGCGGGTCTTCGACTGGCTGCAGGCGCCGTTCGCCGGGGGCTACTTCCTCGGCGACTACCAGGGCCTGGCGGCGGACGGCAAGGGAGTACGGGCGGTGCTCACCGAGACGAACTCCGGCGCACCACGGAACCGTACGGACGTGTACAGCGGCGGTTTCCCCACCCGCTGACCGACGCGCACGCCCCGCGGCGCGTGGCCGCGGGGCTCCCCTTTCAGGGATTGCCTCGGTTGGGGCACCAGCCAGCCTGATCTTCACCCATCCGGGTGGCACGCCATGGTGCGCCATTCGGGTGAAACCGTGAACCGGTATCCCGGGACACCGGCCGCCGATCAGGCGGCAGCCGGCTCGGCGCACTCCTCGTACACCGCCCGCAGCCGGTTCGCCGTCTCCCGGTCGGCGGCCCGCAGCGGTGCCCGTACCGGGCCCGCCGGCAGGCCGAGCCCGGCGAGCAGCGCCTTCGCCGTGACCGTGCCCGGCAGGTCCGCCGCCATCATCGCCTCGATCAACGGCGTGGCCCGCAGCTGGAGTTCGGCGGCCCGGGTGGTGTCGCCCGCGTCGAACGCGTCCAGGATCGCGGCGACCCGGGACGGGACGACGTTGGCCACCGTGCTCACGCAGCCGGCCGCCCCCACCGCGTACAGGGCGAGGATGTGCTCGTCGCAGCCCGCGTAGTACGCCAGGTCCGTGCGCGCCAGCACCTTCTGGGTGCCGAGGAAGTCGTACGAGCAGTCCTTCACGGCCACGATCCGGGGGTGCGCGGCGAGCCGGACCAGCGTCTCCGGCTCGATCCGGGTGCCGGTGCGGCCCGGGATGTCGTACAGCATCACCGGGAGCCCGCTCGCGTCGGCCACCTGAAGGAAGTGCGCCTCCAGAGCGTCCTGCGGGGGCCTGCTGTAGTACGGCGACACCACCAGGACGCCGTCCGCGCCCGCCTTCTCGGCCGCGAGCGTGAGCTCGACGGTGTGCAGGGTGTCCGCGGTGCCCACGCCCGCCACCACCGCGACCCGCTCTCCCACCGCCGCCCGGACGGCCGCGATCAGCTCGGCCTTCTCCGTGTCCGTCGTGGTCGGCGACTCGCCCGTGGTGCCGTTCAGCACCAGGCCGTCGCAGCCCTCCGCCACCAGATGCGCGGCCAGCCGCCGCGCGCCGTCGAGGTCGAGCGTGCCCGCTTCGGTGAAGGGGGTGACCATCGCGCAGAGGGTGCGGCCGAACGGGCGGGGCGGACGGACGGTGCCGTGTGGGTTCGTCATGGGAGTAGTCTCGGCGGCACGAAAGCTTAGCTCTACTTAATTCTTCTACGTGATACGGCTTAGCGATGCTAAGTCGTCGAGTCGGCGGGCGTCCGAGGCCCTGTGTCCAACTCCGCCCCTCATGGGCCACTATGGGCCGGACGGTCACCGACGGCAGGTCATGGGTCATTGGGAGGCACCATGAGGCTGGGCAAGGCACTGGCCACCGGGGTCGCTGAGGAGCGGTCGCCCCTTCACGACGACGTACCCGAGTTCATCGAACGCCCCGAATCCTCCGAAGTGAGCCAGGAGGCTCAGGGGATCCGCGAAGCCCGGGGCGCGTCCGAAGAGGCCCCGGCCGCCCGATGAGGTGGTGGCTCCCGGCGGAACGGCCGACGGAGCCGCCGACCGGCTACAAGATCGCCCACGCGATGCTGTCCCAGGACGGTGCGCGGGCCGGGTTCACCGGTGTGTCGCTGGGCGGCGCGCTGCCGTACGGAGTGCTGGACGACGCGTCCTGCGTCTACGGCCGACGGCATCGCCCGCCCGCGCGGCTGTGCGACTGCGGCTTCCACTGCGTGCACGAACGCGAGGTCGCCGAGGCCCTGTTGTGCACCGCCGAGCACCGGGCGGCCGTGCTGCTCGAAGTCTCCGTCCTCGGTGCGTACATCCGCTTCGAGCGTGGCTTCCGCTACGCCCGGCAGCGGGTGCGGACCGCGACCGTGGGGCCGTGCGCCTGCGGTGCGCCGGCCGTCGCGTTCGCCGACGCGGGCTGGGGCAGGCCTGGTTGGCGCGCCCTGGCGGCCACCTGTGCGGGCTGCGTACGCGCGCGTACGTCCGTCTCGCTCGCCGGGTTCGCCCGGCTGGCGGGGCAGGGGCAGGGGCTGTGGGTGATCGGCGGAGGCGCGGGGCGCCGTGACGGCCGTCCGGCGGCGGAGGCGGCCGGGGCGGAGGCGGGGGAAGGCTTCGGGGTGCCCGAGCTGGTCGCGGAGGCGGCCCTGTTGCAGGCCCGCCTCGACTGGTTCCAGAGCCAGCTGGCCCGGCTCGGTGACCGGGGTGACCGGGATGACCGGGGCGGACGGGGCGAGCAGGACTGAGTGCCGGTGGCGGCGACAGCCCCCAGGGTCGGCCGCCACCACCGAAAATTCCGTTCACATGGACAAAAAAAGTTTTCGGTGAGACGGTGGGGCCATGCTGGACGTCACCGTGATCGAGGACCCCGAGGCAGCGGCCGTTTCGCTGGACCCCGTACGGGCCAGGCTGCTCGCCGAACTGGCCGACGCGCCCGCGTCGGCCGCGATGCTGGCCGGCCGGATCGGGCTGCCCCGGCAGAAGGTGAACTACCACCTGAAGACGCTGGAGCGGCACGGCCTGGTCGAGCTGGCGGGAGAGCGGCGCAAGGGCAACGTCACCGAGCGGCTGATGCGCGCGACCGCCGCGTCGTACGTCATCTCGCCGGCCGCACTGCCCGCCGTGCAGCCGGACCCGGACCGGTTCCGCGACCAGCTCTCCGCGCACTGGCTGCTCGCGCTCGGCGCGCGCCTGGTGCGCGACGTCGGCATGCTGGTCAGCGGGGCCGCCAAGGCCCGCAAGCGGCTGGCGACCTACGCGCTGGACGGCGAGGTCCGCTTCGCCTCCGCCGCCGACCGTGCGGCCTTCGTGCAGGAGCTGACGGCGGGCGTGAGCGCGCTCATCCGCAAGTACGACGCACCCGACGCGGAAGGCGGCCGGGACCACCGGATCGTGGTCGCCGTCCATCCCACGGTCAAGGACCGGCCCACCCCCGAGCTGGAACAGTAGGCGGCAGGAGCCCCATCATGTCCAAGGAATTCGAGATCGCCCGCGAGTTCGAGGTCGACGCGACACCCGGAGAGGTGTGGGAGGCGATCACGAACGGGACCGGCGGCTATCTGTGGCCGATGCAGCCGCCCGAGCCCCGGGTGGGCGGCACGGCGGCCTTCGGGTCCACCGTCGCCGCCTACGACCCGCCGCACCACCTGGTCACCCGCAGCGAGGACGTCGGCTTCCCGACGCAGAGCGCCAACCAGCTGGAGCACGTCATCGAGGAGCGCGACGGCGGCCGTCGCGCCTGGGTGCGCTACGTGCACAGCGGGATCTTCACCGACGACTGGGACAACCAGTACGACGGCGCGAGCCGGCACACCGACTTCTACCTGCACACCCTGCGCGAGTACCTCACCCGCTTCGCGCCACGGCCGGTCACCTTCGCCCAGCTGAACGGGCCGGAGGCGTCCCGGGCGCCGGACGCCTTCACCGCCGTGGGCCGCGCCCTCGGCCTGCCGGACGACCTGGCCGCGGGCGCGAAGGCGAGCGTCCGGGGGCCGGCCGGGCGGGCGCTGGAGGCGGTGGTCGACTACCGCGACCCGTACTTCGTCGGGCTGCGCACCGAGGACGCCCTCATCAGGTTCTTCGGACGCAACCACTGGGGCGCCCCGGTCGGCATCAGCGTCCACGACTTCGCGCCGGACGCCGATGCCGAGGCCAACGAGACCGCCTGGCAGGACTGGCTGAACGGGGTGTTCAGCCAGTCCTGAGCAGCCTGCGGCCGGTTACGGGCGGAAACGCAGTACCTGCGGGTCGTGGTCGCTGATCTGGTCGTGGAACTCCGAGTTGATGTGCACGCTGTCGTACTCGAAGTCGCCCTTGCCCCGGATCTGCTTGCTGATCAGGATCTGGTCCAGGACCTGCTCGTTGCCCTGGTAGTCGTAGGTGTAGCGCTCCTTGGTCGGCAGCGACTGGATCGCCGACCAGAGCGCGCCGTGGCTCTCCAGGATCTTGGTGGTGCCGGAGAAGTCGAAGTCGTTCATGTCGCCGAGCGCGATGACCTCGGCGTCCTTCTGGACGTCGAGGATGCTCCGGACGAACGCGTTGACCAGCGTCGCCTGCGCGTGGCGCTGGGTCTCCGAGCTGCGCACCACCGGCTGGTACTGCGCGGTCAGCCCCTGGTCGCCGCCCTTGGAGTTCAGGTGGTTGGCGATCACGAAGACCGTCTTGCCCTGGAAGACGAACTCACCGGCGAGCGGCTTGCGGCTGGCCGTCCAGGCGGTGTTCGCCGGGTCGACACGGCCGGGGGAGGCCGTCAGCTGGGCCTTGCCGTGCACCTTGGTGACGCCCACCGCGGTGGTGGAGTCGCCGCCCGCGCGGTCGACGAAGGAGACCCGCTCCGGGTTGAACAGGAAGACCTGGCGGATGTTGCCGCCGGGCTCGCCGCCGTCCTGGTCGTTGACCGGGTTGATGGAACGCCACTGGTACTTCGGGCCGCCGGCCGCGACGATCGCGTCGATCAGCTTGTTCACCGTCACGTCGGCGGCGACCGTGCCGTCGTCCGTCGCGCCGTTGTTGTCCTGGATCTCCTCCAGGGACACGATGTCGGGCGACTGGAGGTTGTTCACGATCGCGGACGCGTGTGCGGCGAAGGTGCCGTCCGAGGGGTCGAGGTTCTCGACGTTGTAGGTCGCCACCGCCAGCTGGCCGTGCGACTGCTTCTTCGTCGTCTCGCGCTGCAGGCCACCGCTCTTCAGGGTGCCCAGCGTGCTCGCGACCAGGGTGTAGCCGCCGTACTGGTTGTAGTCCATCGGGCCGGTCGTGGCGCCGGCCAGGGTGTCGCCGACGTTCGCCACCGGGAAGTCCGCGGTCGAGCCGAGGGACTGGATCTGCAGGCGGCCGGTGTTCTGGTCGCGGTAGGAGCGGTACAGCGAGCCGCCGCGGTTGGTGCGGTTCTCGTGCGGCTTCACCGTGACCCACAGCTCGGCGTACGGGTCGGTGGCGGTGACCACGCGGGCGTTCTCGACCCGGACGTTCATGCCCTCCAGGGACTCGTAGTAGTCCAGGGCGTACTTCTTCGGCTGGAGGGTCAGGCCGTTGACCGAGTTGCTCGCGGCCGGGTCGCCCGCCGGGGTGTACGCGCTCGGCACCGACTTCTTGTCGATCACCACCGGGGCCGGGACCGCGTTGCCGGTGGAGACGGTGGTGACCGTCGGCTTGGTGATCTCGGTCAGCGACTGGTTGCCGGTGGAGGCGCCGCCCGGGACGTACTCGGAGACCGTGCCGGTGACCGTGACGGAGTCGCCGACCGCGACCTTCGGGGTCGAGCTGGTGAAGACGAAGACGCCCTCGCTGGTGGCCGGGTTGTCGTCCGGCGTCGGATCCTGGATCCAGAAACCTCTGGAGGAGCCGTAGGTGCGCGTACCCGTGACGATGCCGGGCACGTCCGTCACCTTCTGGCCGGCGTACGGCGAGGTGCGGGTGGTGCCCTGGACGTCGTGGATGCGCAGCCCGTCGGCCTGGGCGGGCGAGGTGAGGGCGACGGTGGAGGCCGCGCTGCAGACGGCGGCGACGGTGAGCGCGGCGAGACGCGCGGAAGACCTGCTCGGCAAGGGAATCCCTCCGGGGACATACGGAAGCGCCGGGACGAGGGCGGTTTATGGAGCGTTCATGACACGTTCATGTATGTCATGCGACGCGGATATGACACGCGTAGACGTCGAGTGAACAGTTGTCCCCCCGTTTTCTACGCGCGTCAATCTCCTGCCTGGCCGCGGTAGTTGTCAAGGTTTCAGCCATGTACGGGGCCGGGCGGGGAGATGAACCGGGCGGCATGGGTGGAAATCCGTCTAGGCTGAGCGGCTGAGCCGTACGGCGTCCAGGTGGTCGTACGGCCGTCGATACGGTGTCCATGTCGCCGTACGACCGTTGAGGCGTCCGAGGAGAACCAGCCGATGTCTGACAGCGCCCCCCTGCCCCCGGTGCGGTTGCGTTCCGAAGCGGAGCTGGCGCACGCCGCGCTGTCCACGCCGTTGCTCACCCGGGCCGCCCGGCTCGCCCGCTGGGCAGGCCCCGACACCCGCGTGGACGCAGGTGGCGAGCTGGTCGAGGAACAGCTCCCGGCCGCCGCCGAGGCGCTCGGGCTCACCGGGGAGGACGCCGTCGCCTACGCCGGCGAGGCCTGGCGGGTCGCCGTGGACGCCGGCCTGGTCGAGATCGCCGACGAGGAGGCCGGGACGGTGGCGGCGGGGGAGGAGCTGGCGCTGCTCACCGGGGGCTCGCCGCACGACGTCCTCGCGGTGTGGCAGGCCGCGCTGGAGACCGTGATCGCGGACGCGAGCGTGCCCGACCTGGACGGGATTGTCGACGCGCTCGACGAGGGCGGCGAGGTCGATTTCTCGTCACTCGGCTGGGACCCCCAGGCGGAGGCGGACTTCCTCGACGGCGTCCTCGGCAACCTGTACCTGCTGACCGTGAGCGAGGGCGGTCCCGGCGAGGCGCCGGTGCCGCTGCCCGCGCTCGCCGCGTCGATGATCGTGCCCAGCGACATGGGGGAGCCGACCAACGACGTCCTCGAACAGGTCTCCGACGCGATGATGCGGCTCGACGACCAGTTCCGCCTGCTGGAGCCGGTCGGGCTGGTGGAGTACCAGCCGGTCGACGAGGCGCTGATGGCCGACGCCGAGGAGGAGCCGGCGGCGGGCCCGGTCGACGAGGCCGACGTCTCCCGCTACGGCATGGTGCGGCTCACCCCGCTCGGCGCCTACGGGCTGCGGGCGCGGCTGCTGGAGGCCGGGTTCGCGGCGCCGGCGGTCGGGGAGCTCGCCGACAAGGGCGCGGACGCGCTGCTCGACGGCACGGCGGCGTTTCCGCAGGGGGCCGCGCAGGCCGAGACCGAGCAGTGGCTGGCCCGCCGGGAGTCCCTCGCCGCGGCCCGGGAGCTGCTGGCCGCCGCGCGCGGTGCGGACGCGGGTGCCCCGCTGCGGCGGCTCCGCTGCCAGCAGGCGCTCTCCCTGCTCGGCGCCGAGGCCGAGCCCGCCCTCCGCGAGGTCCTCGACGACCCCGAGCTGGGCGGCCTGGCGAGGGTCTGGCTGGCCGAACGCGGCGCGCCGGACGTGCCCGCCCCCTCCCAGGACATGATCTTCTGGCTGACCATCGACACGGTGGCCGCACAGCTGGCCGCCGAGGGGAACTCCGAGGAGCTCCAGGCGCTGGTGGAGGGCCTCGCCCAGCAGCACAGCGGCTTCTTCGCCGAGGCGTGGCGGGTCGGCCACCCCGACACGGCCGACGTCCTCGAAGCGATGGGCCGCCTCCACCCGGACAAGAGGGTGGCCAAGGAGGCCCGCAAGGCGGCGTTCAAGGCGCGGTCCCAGCACGGGGGGTAGCGGCCGAAGGGGCGAACGCGCCGTCGCGGCGGGCGTGAAGTGGCTGTGGGGAACCGTTGCCCTCTGTGGGGTTCTCTTGGGGCGGGCTTTTGGGTGACGTGGGGCCGGGCTTACGGATTCATGGAACTTACGGCCGCGATGTCGCCCTGCGTTCAACCGGTGTTCAGGGGTGGGCGGGAGCGTGTGCGCCGAGTTGAGGTCCGCCACCCTCCACGGCACTCCGACCGTCACAGGAGACACCATGTCGCTCACCCGCAGGGACTTCACGACGAAATCCGCGATCACCGGGGCCGGTGTCGCGCTGGCGGGCAGCGTCGGCGCGCTCGCCACCGCCCCCAACGCCCTCGCCGCCACCGACATCGAGGCGGCCGGGTCGGCGCACGGGCACGGACACGGCGGTGTCGGCTACGGGCCGCTGGTCGAGGACCCCGACGGCATCCTCGCGCTCCCCGCCGGCTTCACGTACGAGATCATCACCTACAGCGGCAGGACCAGGCTGGAGTCGGGCGAGTTCACCCCCTCCAACCACGACGGCACCTCCACCTTCGACGGCCCGCGCGGCGCCACCCTCCTCGTCAACAACCACGAGCTGGCCGGTGCCCGCGCCAACTGGCCGTACCCGGTTCCGCTCACCGAGGGCCTCGTCTACGACCCGGCCGCGGCCGGCGGCTGCACGGTCGTCGAGGTCCGCCCCGGCGGGCACGTCGCCGAGTGGGTCGGCATCGCAGGCACCGCCACCAACTGCGCGGGCGGCAACACCCCCTGGGGCACCTGGCTGACCTGCGAGGAGACCGAGGACAAGGCCGGCACCAACGGCTTCACCAAGGACCACGGCTACGTCTTCGAGGTCGACCCCGAGGACCGCAGGGCCAACCGGAACCCCAAGCCCCTCAAGGCGCTCGGCCGTTACGCCCACGAGGCCGTCGTCGTCGACCCCAAGCGCGGCCACCTGTACCTGACCGAGGACGCCTCCAACCCGAACGGCCTGCTCTACCGCTGGACCCCGCCCGAGCACTTCCACCACGGGCACGGCAGGCTGCGCACCCTCGGCGACGACGCCGGCACGCTCCAGGCGTTCAAGTGCTTCGACTCCGGCGGCCAGTTCGTCGACGACCTCTCCCGCGCCACGAAGATCGGCACGGTCTACGGCGTCGACTGGATCGACGTACCGGACCGCGACGCGAAGACCACCTCCGTGCGCAAGCAGTTCACCACCGGCCAGGTCACCCGCGCCCGCAAGCTGGAGGGCATGTGGTGGGGCGACGGCGGCGTGTACATCGTCTCCTCCTACGCCCGTGCGGAGAGCCCCGTCCAGCACGACGGCTCGGTGTGGTTCTACGACCCCAAGCGCCGCACCCTCACGCTCAAGGTCCGCATCGGCGTCAACCCGGACCCGTCCGTGGAGGGCAACTTCGACGGCCCGGACAACATCACCGTCTCCCCGTACGGCGGCCTGGTCATCGCCGAGGACGGCGAGGGCCTCCAGCACCTGTTCGGCGCCACCGACAGCGGCCGTACCTACCCCATCGCCCGCAACGAACTCAACATCGGCACCGAAGACGACCCCGAGTACAGCGAGTTCACCGGCGTCACCTTCTCGCCCGACGGCCGGACCCTGTACGCCAACATCCAGACCCCGGGCATCATGCTCGCCATCACCGGTCCCTGGAAGCGCCAGCAGCGCGGCTAGTTAATTCGCTCGCCCGGCCCGCGGCCCCCCTCCTAAGGTTGTACACGTCCAGGTGCGAAGGCAGGACCTACTTCCACTGATAATGGGGCGGTCGCGGGTTCGAGTCCCGCCACCGGTACAACGTGCCGGTGTAGCTCAGGGGTTAGAGCACCTACGTCGGTTCCGCCGGCTTCGATCTCTGGACACCGAAAACTTCATGCACCTCCCGGTGCGTGTTCTTGACCTCGGGAGGCGCAGCTCAAGGTGGGTGTCCGGTGCGAAGACAGCGGGTACTTCGGGGACTGGTGGGGGTGAATCCCTCATGCGGGTTCGAATCCCGTCATCGGCTCGGGGCCGATGTGGCGGAACGGAAGACGCGCCAGTTATAAGCAACCGCAGTCGATTTCGACCTCGGACACCCTCCTGTTGCCGCGCCTCCTCCCAGACTCCATTGAATTCGGGGGGAATTCACCATGGCGCGATTCAACACCAAGGCGGCCCGGGCGCAGCCCACTTCGCGGGTCACCTCCACGGGACGCGTGCTTCGCACCTACGAGGGCGGCCGTGGCCGGGAGCGGGACGCGCGGTCCGAGCTCTTCCTGCTCGCCGTCGCCAACTTCGTCTCGCAGCGGACCTTCTACGAGTCCGGCGCGGACCGCGACGACCGCTTCGCCACGCTCCTGCGTGAGCTCGCCGTCACCGACCCGGCCTGGACGGCCGGTCTGCTCGGCTGGCTGCGCGGCGAGGGCAACATGCGGACCGCCTCGATCGTGGGCGCCGCCGAGTACGTGCACGCCCGCCTGACCGCGGGCGCCACCGACGGCCCCTCGAACCGTCAGGTCGTCGCCTCCGTGCTCCAGCGGCCCGACGAGCCCGGCGAGCTGCTCGCCTACTGGACGGCGACCTACGGCCGTGCCGTTCCCAAGCCCGTCAAGCGGGGGATCGCCGACGCCGTACGGCGGCTGTACCACGGCAAGTCGCTGCTCAAGTACGACACCGCGTCCAAGGGGTACCGCTTCGGCGACGTCCTCAACCTGGTGCACGCGGCGCCGGACCCGGACAAGCGGTGGCAGGGCGAGCTGTTCCGGTACGCCCTGGACCGGCGGCACAACCCGGACAGCGCCGTACCGCCCGTGTCGAGCCCGGTGCTCGGCGCGCACCGTGAGCTGATGGCACTGCCCGTCGGGCAGCGGCGTGCGGTCGTCGCCGGGCCCGGTGGCGCCGAGCGGCTCGCGGCGGCCGGCCTCACCTGGGAGGCGCTGGCCGGCTGGCTCCAGGGCCCGATGGACAAAGCCGCGTGGGAGGCGGTCATCCCGTCCATGGGGGCCATGGCGCTCGTCCGCAACCTGCGGAACTTCGACGAGGCCGGTGTCTCCGACGAGGTCGCGGCCACCGTCGCGGCCCGCATCGGCGACCCGGCGGAGGTGGCGCGGTCGCGGCAGTTCCCGTTCCGGTACCTCGCCGCGTACCAGCACGCGCCGTCGCTGCGCTGGTCGTACCCGCTGGAGCGGGCGCTCGGTCACTCGCTGGCCAACGTGCCCGCGCTGCCGGGGCGGACGCTGGTGCTCGTGGACCGTTCGGGCTCGATGTTCTACTCGCGGCTGTCCGAGCGCTCGGAGCTCAACCGGGCCGACGCGGCGGCGATCTTCGGCACGGCGCTCGCGCTGCGGGCCGCGGACGCGGACCTCGTCGAGTTCGGTACGACGAGCAGGCGGCTGGCGTTCGGCGAGGGCGAGTCGGTGCTGAAGGTCCTGGGCCGCTTCGGCGACCTGGGCGGCACCGACACCACCTCGGCGATCCGCTCGCACTACCGGGGACAGGACCGGGTGCTGATCGTCACCGACGAGCAGTACGCGTTCAACCGGCACGGCGACCCGACCCGGCAGGTCCCGGCGCACGTACCGGTCTACACCTGGAACCTGGCCGGCTACCGGGTGGGCCACGGCCCGTCGGGCAAGGGCAACCGGCACACCTTCGGCGGCCTCTCGGACGCGGCCTTCCGCATGGTCCCCCTGCTGGAGGCGGCCCGGAACGCCGCCTGGCCGTGGGAGACGGCTGCGGCCTGACCGCCGCCCTCCGATCGTGACCCGCACCTTCACGGGGGGTGCGGGTCACACCCGTGCCCGCCACCCCCTTGCCCTCGCCCCCTACTGATATCTAACATTTCAATTCATGGAGGCCCTACGACCCGTCGCCCGTACCCTGCTCCGCGACCGCGCGTACACCGCGATCCGGGACGCCATCGTCGCCGGGGACATCGAACCGGGCGCGGTGGTGCGCGACGCCGAGTTCGCGGAGCGGCTGGGGCTGTCCCGGGCGCCGGTGCGGGAGGCGTTCGCACGGCTCGTCGACGAGGGGCTCCTGGAGAGCAAGCCGCAGAGCTACACCCGGGTCACGCCGGTCGTGGCCGCCGAGGTACGGGACGCGGCGGCCGTGGTCGGGGCCATGCACGAGCTGGTCACGCGGGCCGCCGTGCCCCTGCTGGGGGACGCCGACCTGGACCGGATGCGGGTGGCCAACGTGCAGTTCGCCGCCGCCGTGCAGGCCGGTGACGTGGACGGGGCGCTGCGCGCCGACGACGAGTTGCACGACGTCCTGGTCCGGGTGGCCGGCAATCGCGCGGCTGCCGCCACCGTGGCCCGCTACACCCCGCTCATCCGCCGCCTGGAGCGCCGCCGCTTCGGCGAGGGCGGCTCCTGCCGCTCGACCGGTCTGCACGAACGGCTGATCGCGGCGTGTGCCGCCGGTGACACGGAGGCGGCGGTCCGGGTCACGGCGGAGATCTGGCGCAGCCTCGCCGACCTGGCCGACCCCGACTGACCCCAGGAGCTTCCATGTCCCTTTCCTCCTACGCCCGTTACCCCCTCCTCTTCGGCCCCTCGCCCGTGCACCCCCTGGAGCGCCTCACCGCCCACCTCGGCGGCGCCGCGCTGTGGGCCAAGCGGGAGGACTGCAACTCCGGGATCGCGTACGGCGGGAACAAGACGCGCAAGCTGGAGTACCTGGTCGCGGACGCGCTCGCCAAGGGCTGCGACACCCTCGTCTCCATCGGCGGGGTGCAGTCCAACCACACCCGCCAGGTCGCCGCCGTCGCCGCCCGCGCCGGGCTCAGGTGCGTGCTGGTGCAGGAGAGCTGGGTGGAGTGGCCGGACTCGGTCTACGACAAGGTTGGCAACATCCTGATCAGCAGGCTGGCCGGGGCGGACGTACGGCTGGTCCGGGCCGGGTTCGGCATCGGCTTCAAGGAGAGCTGGGAGCTGGCGCTGCGCGAGGTCGAGGAGTCCGGCGGCAAGCCGTACGCTATTCCGGCCGGCGCCTCCGACCACCCGCTCGGCGGCCTCGGCTTCGCCGGCTGGGCGTACGAAGTCGCCGAGCAGGAACAGCAGTTGGACGTCTTCTTCGACACGGTGATCGTCTGTTCGGTGACCGGGTCGACGCAGGCCGGCATGGTCGCGGGGTTCGCCGCGCTTCAGGAGGCGGGCGGCCGGGAACGCCGGGTGATCGGCATCGACGCGTCGGCCAAGCCCGCCGAGACCCGCGAGCAGGTGGCCCGGATAGCCCGGCGCACCGGCGAACTCATCGGGGTCGAGGGTGAGTTGACCGTGGAGCTGGACGACCGCTACCACGCCGGCGTCTACGGCGTCCCGGACGACACCACCCTCGCGGCGATGCGGCTGGCCGCCCGCACCGAGGGCATGGTCACCGACCCGGTGTACGAGGGGAAGTCGATGGCGGGGATGGTCGACCTGGTGGAGCGGGGCGAGATCGGCGCCGACTCGACGGTGCTGTACGCCCACCTGGGCGGGCAGCCGGCGCTGAACGCCTACAGCGCCTTGTTCTAGCCGGTGTGCGCCAGTGGTCGACTGCGGCGCCGTCGTGGTTGCTCGCGCAGTTCCCCGCGCCCCTGAAGGGGCGCTCACCCCAGCGCCCTGCTTTTAGGGGCGCGGGGAACTGCGCGACCAGCCCCCACGCACCGGCAGCCGGCGCACGGCCCGCACGGCGCGTGCAGCTAGTCCCCCTGCTTCCGTGGCGTCGTGATGACGAACCCCGCCACCAGCAACGCGGCCACCGCGACCAGGGAGCCGATGCCGAAGGCGCGGGCCGCGCCGTGGGTGAGGATGTCGGCCGGGGTGCCCGTCGCGTGGCGGGTCGCCGTGCCGTAGACCGTGACCAGGACGGCGAGTCCGAGGGTGCCGCCCAGCCACTGCAAGGTCTGCAGCAGGCCGGAGGCGGCGCCCGCCTCCCGCGGCCCGATGCGGGCGAGGATCGTCGCGTTGAGCGGCATGAAGCTCAGGCCGACGCCCACGCCGAGCAGCAGCAGCGGACCGAGCAGCCCGGTGGCGTAGCCGTCGCCGGGCCGCAGCCGCCACAGCCAGCCGCCGGCGGCGACGAGCAGGGTGATGCCGGTCAGCAGGATCGGCTTGGCACCGAAGCGGGCCAGCAGCTTCGGCAGCAGCCGCACCACGGTGAACATGGCCAGCGTCATGGGCAGGAACGCGAACCCGGCGCGCAGCGGGCTGTACTCCAGGACCTGCTGGCAGATGAGGGTGAGGAAGTAGAAGGCGCCGAACATGCCCGCCGGCAGCAGCATCAGGGTGAGATAGCCGCCCGCCCGGTCCCGGTCGGCGAACAGCCGCAGCGGCATGATCGGCTGGCCGGCCCGGGACTCGACCAGGGTGAAGCCGAGGAGCAGCGCGACGGCGCAGCTGAAGCCGAGCAGGGAGCGGGTGTCGGTCCAGCCGTCCTCGGAGACCCGGATGAACGCGTACACCAGCGAGGTCATCCCGGCCGTCCCGGTCAGCGCGCCCGTGAGGTCGAAGCGGCCCGCGTGGCGCGGGGTCTCGGCGACGAACCGGGGCAGGGCCAGGAAGAGGGCGATGCCGATCGGCACGTTGATGAGCAGGGCCCAGCGCCAGGAGGCCCAGGAGGTGAGCATGCCGCCCAGGACCAGGCCGACGGAGCCGCCGATGCCGGCCACGGAGGAGTAGATGCTCAGGGCGTGGTGGCGGCGCGGGCCCGGGGGGAAGTTGGTGGTGATCAGGGCCAGGGTGCTGGGCGCGATCAGCGCGGCACCGGCGCCCTGCAGCGCCCGCGCCGCGAGCAGCCAGCCGCCTTCCGCGGCGAGGCCGCCGAGCAGCGAGGACAGTGCGAACAGCAGTGCCCCGGCGCCGAGCGCACGGCGGCGGCCGGCGATGTCGCCGACGCGCCCGCCGAGCAGCAGCAGGCCGCCGAAGGCGAGGGTGTAGGCGTTGAGCACCCAGGACAGGCCGGTCCGGCTGAACCCCAGGCCCTGCTGGATGTCGGGCAGCGCGACGTTGACGACGGTGGCGTCGACGCCGACCATCATGTAGGCGGTGACGATGACGAGGAGAGCGGTGCCGAGCCTGGCGGGGTGCGCGGAGTCCGGCGGGGCGGCGGCGGTGGACGGGGCGGACGGGCTGGACGGGGCGGACATGAGGTTCTCCCGGTCTGTGCGTCCCCGGCGCGGGCATGGTGAAGTACGGGCAGGTGGACTGCCCGTGGCGCACACACGCAGCACACGGCGATAAGCGGGGACTGTCTCCGTTTAGTCTTCGATAAGATACGGAGAGAGTCCCCGGTTCGCAAGGAGTAACTGGATGACGCAGGTCAGGCCCATGCGCGCGGACGCCCGCCGCAACTACGAGCGGCTGCTGAAGGTCGCCGTCGAGGCCTTCGCCGAGCACGGTGAGAACGCGTCGCTCGACGACATCGCCAAACGGGCGGGCGTCGGCTCCGGCACGCTCTACCGGCACTTCCCGACCCGGCAGGCGCTGCTGGAGGCCGCGTTCGTGGACCGGCTGGAGGGGCTGGCGGCGAAGGCCGGCGAGTTCGCCGCGGAGCTCGCGCCCGGCGCGGCACTGACCGAGTGGCTGAACGAACTGTGCCTCGCCACCATCCAGGTGCGCGGCCTGAAGACCCTGCTGGGCTCGGCCGTCACGGACGGCAGCTCCGCCACGGTCACGGCCTGCGGCGTCACGGTCCGCGGCGCCGCCACCCGCCTGGTGGACGCGGCGAAGAAGGAGGGGACCCTGCGCCCGGACATCGAGCCGATCGAACTCCTGCGGCTCGCACACGGGTTGGCCACGGCCTCGGAACTGGCCGACGGGCAGGGCAGGGAGATCCGGCGCTATCTGGCACTGCTCACGGAGGGGTTGCGGCCGTAGCGCCCACGGCCGCACACCCGTCGCCGGACCAGGGTCAGAGCGCCTCCGCCCCCGGCTTGACCATGTTCCGTACCGTCCGGGCCTTCACGAACGAGCCCATCGCCGTCATGTCCCACTCGCCGGAGAACTGGCGGACCAGCTTCGCCATCAGCACGCCCGTCTGCGCCTCGGCGCTGGTGAGGTCGAAGCGGACCAGCTCCTCGCCGGACGCGGCGTCCAGCAGACGGCAGTAGGCCTTGGCGACCTCCGTGAACTTCTGGCCGGAGAAGGAGTTGACGGTGAAGACCAGGCCGGTGACCTCCGGGGGAATCCGGCCGAGGTCCACCGCGATCACCTCGTCGTCCCCGCCGCCCTCACCGGTGAGGTTGTCGCCCGAGTGCTTGATCGCGCCGCCCAGGATGGACAGCTTGCCGAAGTAGCAGCTGTCGATGTGGTTGCGCTGCGGGCCGTAGGCGATGACCGAGGCGTCCAGGTCGATGTCCTTGCCGCGGAACGCCGGCTCCCAGCCCAGGCCCATCTTGACCTGCGAGAGCAGCGGGCTGCCGCCCTTGACCAGGGACACGGTCTGGTTCTTCTGGAGGCTGACCCGGCCCTTGTCGAGGTTGATCTTCCCGGCGCCGGGGGCGGGCGGAGCGGGCGGCATCGGGGGAGCGGCGGGGGCCGGCGGGGCCATCGCGGGGGCCGTCGGCTGCGCGGCCGGGGCCGGGGCCGGTTCCTCCACCGTCACGCCGAAGTCGGTGGCGATGCCGGCCAGCCCGTTGGCGTACCCCTGGCCGACCGCGCGGGCCTTCCACGCGCCGTTGCGCAGGTAGATCTCCACGATCACCAGGGCCGTCTCCGTGCCCAGCTGCGGCGGCGTGAAGGTGGCCAGCACCGAGCCGTCGTCCGCGTTGCGGACCGTGGCCGTCGGCTCGATGCCCTGGAAGGTCTGGCCTGCGGCGTCGGGGCTCGCGGTGACGACGATCTTCTCGATGCCGGGCGGCACGGCCGCCGTGTCGACGGTGATCGCGTCCGGGGCCGTACCGCCGCCGGAGCGGTACGTCACACCCGGGCCGCTGGGCTGGTTGTAGAAGATGAAGTCGTCGTCGGAGCGCACCTTGCCGTCGCCCGTGAGCAGCAGGCCCGACACGTCGAGCCGCACGGGGGCGGAGACGTCCACCGCCACCCGGGAGACCGGCAGAGGGATGTTCGAGCCAGGGGTCATAGCTGTCATGCCGGGTGAACGAACGGCCCCGCTTTACCGTTCCCTTAAACTTCAGGGTCCACCACGACCGCTACGGCACCACGACGATCTTCCGTCCCACGCCCGCCGCGAACTGCTCCAGCGCCTGCGGGTAGCTGTCGAGCGGCAGCCGGTCGCTGATGAAGACCTCCGGGTCCAGGACCCCGTTCGCGAACAGCTCCGCCGCCCGCTCGTAGCTGTGCAGGACGGCCATGGAGCCGGTGATGGTGATCTCCTGGTTGTAGATGCGGTACGGGTCGATCGTCACCCGGGTCGCGTAGTCGGCGACGCCGAACTGGAGGAAGGTGCCGGCCTTGGCGACCCGGCCCAGGCCGTCCTGGATCGCCGCCGCGTTCCCGGTCGCGTCGATCACCACCTCCCAGCCCCGCGGCCGGTCCAGCTCGTCCGCGTTCGCGGCGGTCGCCGAGACGCCCAGCCGCTGGGCGGTCTCCAGGCGGGCCGGGTTCAGGTCGACCACGTCGACGCTCGCCGCGCCGGTCCGCTTGGCCAGCTCCAGCATCATCAGGCCCATGGTCCCCGAGCCGTAGATGAGCACGTGCGCGCCCAGCCTCGACTTCAGGACGTCGTAGCCGCGCACCGCGCAGGACAGCGGCTCGACCAGGGCCGCGTCCTGGGTGCGGACGTGCTCGGGGAGCTTCACGCAGTTGGCGACGGGGGCGACGGCGTACTGGGCGGCGCCGCCCGGCACGGTCACGCCGATCGCCGCCCAGCGCTCGCAGAGGTTGTTGTGGCCGTCCCGGCAGTAGCGGCACTCGTGGCAGTACAGGGACGGGTCGACCGCGACCCGGTCGCCGATCGCCACCTCGGTCACCTGGGAGCCGACGCCGACCACCTCGCCGGCGAACTCGTGGCCCGGCACGATCGGCAGCTTGGGCGCGAACTCGCCCTGGAGGATGTGCAGATCGGTGCCGCACAGGCCGCACGCGGCCACCTCCACCACGACCTCGCGGGGGCCCGGTGCCGGGTCGGGGACCTCGGTGACGACGGCACGGCCCACGGACTCGATGACGGCGGCCTTCATTTCACGGCTCCCAACGACAGGCCCTGGACCAGCTTGTCCTGGGCGGCGAACCCCGCGGCGAGCACCGGCAGGGAGACGACGAGCGACGCGGCGCACACCTTGGCCAGGAACAGGCCCTGGCTGGTGATGAAACCGGTCAGGAAGACGGGGGCGGTCTCGGCGACCACGCCCGTCAGGACTCGGGCGAAGAGCAGTTCGTTCCAGCTGAAGATGAAGCAGATCAGGGAGGTGGCGGCGATGCCGGGCAGGGCGATCGGGGCGACCACGCGCGCGAGGATCGTCGGCAGCCGGGCGCCGTCGATCTGCGCGGCCTCGATCACCGCGACCGGGACCTCGGCGAGGAACGACTGCATCATCCACACCGCGATCGGCAGGTTCATGGAGGTGTAGAGGATGACCAGGAACCAGATGTTGTCCAGCATCCCGGTGTTCTTCGCGAACAGGTAGATCGGCAGCAGTCCGGCCACGACCGGCAGCATCTTGGTGGAGAGGAAGAAGAACAGGACGTCCGTCCACTTCCGCACCCGCCGGATCGACAGCGCGTAGGCCGCCGGGAAGGCGAGGACGAGGACGAGGAGCGTCGAGACGATCGACGCCACCGCCGAGTTGACCAGCGCCGGCCAGGGGCTCGCGCCGCCGCCCGCGCCGAAGAACTCGCGGTAGCCGTCCAGGGTGAGGGCGGCGCCGAAGGAGGGCGGGTTGGTCGCCGCGTCCGCCTCGGAGTGGAAGGACGTCAGCGCCATCCAGGCGATGGGGAAGAAGAAGACGATGCCGGCCAGCCAGGCCACCAGGCCGATGCTGCGGCCCCGGTGCTTGCCGGCGCGTAGGGCGAGGCTGCTCATGCGCGGGACGCCTCCTCTCGGAACAGGGACGACACCACGCGCAGGGCGAAGGTCGCGATGATGATCGAGCCGATGACGACCAGGACGCCGGCGGCCGAGGCGAGGCCGTTCTCGTGGGCCTGGTAGAAGTTCTGGTAGACGGTGTACGGAAGGTTGGCGGTGCCGAGGCCGCCGGACGTGATCGTGAAGACCGCGTCGAAGTTCTGGACGATGTAGATCGATCCGAGCAGGGCGCCGAGTTCGAGGTAGCGGCGCAGGTGCGGGAGGGTCAGGTGGCGGAAGACCTGCCATTCGTTCGCGCCGTCCACCCGCGCGGCCTCGATCTGCTCGGGGTCCCGGCTCTGCAGCCCGGCCAGCAGGATCAGCATCATGAACGGCGTCCACTGCCACACCAGGGCGGCCTCCACGGCCAGCAGCGGGGTATGGGAGATCCAGTCGGGCTGCGGCCCGCCGACGTAGTGCAACAGGCCGTTGAGCAGGCCGTACTCGGGGTTGTAGAGGACGTGCTTCCAGAGCAGGGCCGCGGCCACCGGGACCACCAGGAACGGTGCGATCAGCAGGGTGCGGACGACGCCCCGGCCGCGGAACCTGTTGTTCAGGAGCAGCGCGAGCGCGAGGCCGAGGACCAGGCTGACCAGCACCACCGTCACCGTGAGCAGCACGGTCGTCCAGACCGAGTGGCGCAGGTCGGCGTCGGTGAGGACCTGGCGGTAGTTGTCGACGCCGGCGAAGTGCCGGGCCTTCGGGTAGAGGGCGTTCCAGTCGAAGAAGGAGATGACCACCGTGGCCACGAAGGGCAGCTGGGTCACCACGATCATGAAGACCAGGGCGGGCAGGAGCGGGGCCCGGGTGGTCCAGGCGCGCAGCCGGGCGGAGGGTGGCCGCGTGGCGCGTGCGGGGGTGGCCGCACGGGGGGTTGCTGTCGTCACGGTCATCGTCCCTCGTACTCCTTGGAGATCTTCTCGGCGAGCTGCTGGGACTTCTTGAGGGCCGAGTCGACGGACTGCCGTCCGGCGACGGCCGAGCTGATCTCCTGGGAGACCTTGGTGCCGAGATCGGTGAACTCGGGGATGTCGACGAACTGGATGCCGGGCGCGGGCCGCGGCTGCACGCCGGGGTCGTTCGGGCGGGCGCTCTCGATGGCCTCCTTGGTCATCTCCTGGAAGGCCGCGGCCGACTTCACGTAGTCCGGGTTCGTGTACGTCGAGGCGCGCTTGCCCGCGGGGACGTTGGACCAGCCGCTGGTCTCGCCGACCAGCTCCTCGTACTCCTTGCCGGACGCCCAGGAGACGAACTTCCAGGCCTTGTCCGGGTTGCGGGAGGCCTTCTGGATGCCCCAGGCCCAGGTGTAGAGCCAGCCTGCGGACTTGGTCTGCTCCACGGGCGCCGGGACGTAGCCGAGCTTGCCCTTGACCGGGGAGCCGTTCGCCTCCAGGAGGCCGGCCGCCGAGGTCGCGTCGTACCACATGGCGGTCTTGCCCTGGGTCATGTTGTTGAGGCACTCGGCGAAGCCGGACTGGGGGGCGCCGGACTCGCCGTGGGCGCGGACCAGGTCGACATAGAACTTCGTCGCCTTCTCGAAGCCGGACCCGGTCAGCTGTGCCTTCCAGTCCTTGTCGAACCAGGTGCCGCCGAAGGTGTTCACGACCGTGGTCAGCGGCGCCATCATCTCGCCCCAGCCGGGCAGGCCGCGCAGGCAGATGCCGCGCATGCCGGACCGCGCGCCGTCCACCTTCGCGGCGAGGTCGGCGACCTGCTGCCAGGTGGGGTGCGCGGGCATCGTCAGGCCCTTCGCCGCGAACACGTCCTTGCGGTACATCAGGAACGACGACTCGCCGTAGAAGGGTTCGCCGTAGAGCTTGCCGTCGTCGGCGGTCAGGGACTCGCGCATCGGCTTGAGGATGTCCTGCTGGTCGAAGCCCGGGTCCTTCGCGACGTAGGAGTCCATCTCGTGCAGCCAGCCGTTGCGGGCGTAGATCGGGATCTCGTAGTTGGACAGGGTGGCCACGTCGTACTGGCCGGCCTGGTTGGCGAAGTCCTGGCTGATCTTGTCGCGGACGTCGTTCTCGGGCAGGACGGTGAAGTTGACCTTGATGCCGGTCTCCTTGGTGAAGCGCGGGGCGAGCTTCTGGAGTTCCGTCATCTGGGGGTTGTTGACCATCAGCACGTTGATCGAGTCGCCGCCGGAACCGGACCCGCCCGCACCGACCCAGCAGCCGGAGAGCAGCGGGGCGAGCAGCGTCCCTGCGGCGGCCATGGCGAGGGTGACTCGCGGCCTCCGTCGGCTCGGGGTTCGCATGGATCGCTCCTGGAGGAATCGGGATATATAGGGCATTGATGGGTGTGGAGCGCCCTCGGGGGAGGGCGGTGGTGGGTCAGACCCGGATGACCTGCGGGCCCAGCAGGGAGTAGCGGTGGGCCTCGGCCGTGGGGAGCAGGGTGCTCGTCACGATCGCCTCCAGGGCGCCGATCTCGGCGAAGCGGCAGAAGCTGACGGCTCCGAACTTGGTGTGCACGCCCGCGAACACCGTCCGGCGCGCGGCCCGGATCGCCTGCGCCTTGACCTCGCTGACGGCGGGGTCCGGGGTGGTCAGGCCGTGCTCGCGCGAGATGCCGTTGGCACCGATGTAGGCGAGGTCGAGCACGAAGCCGGCGAGCATCTTCGTCGTCCAGTGGTCGACGGTGGCCAGCGTGCCGGCCCGGACCCGGCCGCCCAGCAGCAGGACCGACATGTTCTCGGTCTCCGCCAGTGCGCCCGCGACCGGCAGCGACGCCGTGACCACGGTCAGCGGCCGGTCCGTCGGCAGTGATTCGGCGATGAGCCGCGGGGTGAAGCCCTCGTCGACGAAGACGGTCTCGGCGTCGCCCAGCAGCTCGGCGGCGGCCGACGCGATCCGCCGCTTCTCCGGCACGTGGCTGGTCGACCGGAAGGCGAGGGTGGTCTCGAAACCGGCGCTCTCGACGGGGTACGCGCCTCCGTGGGTGCGGCGCACCAGACCGTGGTCCTCCAGGGCGCGCAGGTCGCGCCGGATGGTCTCCTTGGCCACGCCCAGGGCGTCGGCGAGCGCGGTGACGTCGACGGAGCCCGTGGCGCGCGCGGCCCGCACGATCTCGCGCTGGCGCTCCTCCGCCGTCTGCGTGCTCATCTCGTCACCCACTTCCTTGTGGAGGTGCCCGTTCGGGCCATGCAGCAAGTTCTACAGCGGGTGTGCGGGGCTGACCAGGCCTGTTGCGGGCCCGATACTGCCCGGGTGGGCCCGTTTGCCGGGCGGAGTGCCCGCCTCGGACCTGCGCGGCTGCCGGGGGAGGGGTGGGATCGGGCGGCCCGGATGCCCGAACGCGGCGGCGGGCGGGCCCGTTCGGTGCCCGCCCGCCGCCGCGTGCGATCGTTTCGCGCCGTCGCGTGCACGGTGCCGCGTACTAGTACGGCCAGACCGGCGGGTCGTCGACGAAGCGCCCGCCGAGGTGGGTGTGGGCCGGCTTCTCCGGGTCGAGTTCGCCGTGCTCGGCGATCAGTTTCTCCGCGAACTGCTCGGAGTCGTCCTGCGGATCGTAACCGAGCGCCCGCGCGCTGCTCAGGTCCCACCACAGCCGGGTGTTGGCGGACGAGCCGTAGACGACGGTGTGGCCGACCTCCTCGGCGGTCAGGGCCGCGTGGAAGAGGCGGGCGCCGTCGGCGGGGCTCATCCACACCGAGAGCATCCGCACGTCGGCCGGTTCCGCGAAGCAGGAGCCGATGCGCGCGGAGACCGTCTCCAGGCCGTGCTTGTCCCAGTACAGCTGGGCGAGGTCCTCGCCGAACGACTTGGACAGGCCGTAGAAGGTGTCCGGGCGGCGCGGGGTGTCCACCGGGATCAGCGGATCGCCCGGGCGCGGGGCCGGGGTGAAGCCGACGGCGTGGTTGGAGGAGGCGAAGACGATGCGCGGCACGCCGGCCTCGCGGGCGGCCTCGTACAGGTTGTAGGTGCCCTCGATGTTCGCGCGGAGGATCTTCCCGAACGGTGCCTCCAGGGAGATCCCCGCGAGATGCAGGACGGCGTCCACGCCCCGCACCGCCTCGCGCAGCGCGTCCGTGTCGCCGAGGTCGGCGGTGATCGCGTCCGGTTCGCCCTCGATCGGCCGCACGTCGAACAGGCGCAGCTCGTAGCCGTACTCCGGGAGCAGGGACCGCATCAGGGTGCCGAGTCCGCCGGCGGCACCGGTGAGCAGTAGCGTGCGGGGCGTGGGCATCCACGGTCTCCTTGGATCGCTGCCGGTCGTGTCCGTGTATGAAATTCACATTCATGGACACGCTAGGGAGGTGTGACGTACCGAGTCAAGTGTGCCGTGGAGTGCGGGAATCCGCTCGGCTGTTGGTCGTTTGTCGCCTTGACCGGCCCCGAGGGGGCCTCGTAACGTGGTCGCGTTCATGAATATGGACGCCGATCAGAGACATGCATCAGCAGCACGATCTGCGTCGACCGCCTCGACAGGGAGCGCCCGTGACGCCAGCCCCTCTCGCCGCCCGGCTCCGTGACCCGCGCGGGCCGCTCTTCTTCCCCGTCACCGCCTACGGTCCCGACGGCTCCCTCGACCTCGACGCCTACCGCGAGCACGTCCGCCGGGGCGTCGAGGCCGGCGCCGCCGCCGTCTTCGCCTGCTGCGGCACGGGGGAGTTCCACGCACTGCTCCCCGAGGAGTTCGAGGCCTGCGTCGGCGCGGCCGTGGAAGCGACCGGCGGCCGGGTGCCGGTGGTGGCCGGCGCCGGCTACGGCACCGCGCTCGCCGTACGCTACGCGCGTCTCGCCGAGGCCGCGGGCGCCGACGGCCTCCTCGCCATGCCGCCCTACCTGGTGGTCGCCGGCCAGGAGGGCCTGCTGCGGCACTACCGCGAGGTGGCGGCGGCCACCGAGCTCCCCGTGATCGTCTACCAGCGCGACAACGCCGTGTTCACCCCGCCCGCGGTCGTCGAACTCGCCCGCACCGAGGGCGTCATCGGCTTCAAGGACGGCCTCGGCGACCTGGACCTCATGCAGCGCATCGTCAGCGCCGTCCGCACCGAGGCCCCCGGCGACTTCCTCTACTTCAACGGCCTGCCCACCGCCGAACAGACCCAGCTCGCCTACCAGGCCATCGGCATCGGCCTCTACTCCTCCGCCGTCTTCTGCTTCGTCCCCGAGATCGCCCTCGCCTTCCACGCCGCCCTGCGCGAGGGGAACCGGGCGACCGTCGAGCGACTGCTGGACGGCTTCTACCGCCCGTTCGTCGAACTCCGCGCCCAGGGCCGGGGATACGCCGTCTCACTGGTCAAGGCCGGTGTACGACTGCGCGGCCTGGACGTCGGCGAGGTCCGCCCCCCGCTGCACGAGCCCGCCGAGGACCACGTGAAGCAGCTCGCCCAGCTGATCGAGCGCGGCTGCGCACTGCTGGAGGAGGACGCGTGACGCATCCGGGAGCGAACCGGGCAGGACGGCCGAGGACGTCGGCGTTCGTGTACCCCTGGGACGTCGACGGGGACCCCACGGCCGCGGAACGCATCGCCGCACTCGGCGTCGACCAGGTCACCCTGGCCTCCGCCTACCACTCCACCCGCGCCCTGACCCCGCGCCACCCCCGCCACCGCATCGTCACCGCCGAGTACGCGGCCGTCTACTACCCGCCGGGCGAGCACTGGGCGGGCCGCGGACTCCGCCCCCACCGGGCGGGCGACTGGGCCCCCGGCGACGCCTACGGGGAAGCCGCCGAAGCCCTGGCCGGCGCCGGCCTCGACGTCCACACCTGGGTGATCCTCGCCCACAACTCCCGCCTGGGCGCCGAACATCCGGACACCTCGGTCGTCAACGCCTACGGCGACCGCTACCCCTGGGCACCCTGCATCGCCCAGCCCGCCACGCGCGCGTACCTGGCCGACCTCGCCGCCGAGGCCGCCGTCCGCCCCGGCGCGGCCGGCACCGAACTGGAGTCCCTCGGCTGGTACGGCCTCCAGCACCTGCACGCCCACGACAAGACCGCCGGGGTCGGCCTCGGGGACGCCGGCCAGTACCTGATGGCACTGTGCTTCTGCCCCGCCTGCCGGGCCGGCTACGGCGAACAGGGCCTGGATCCGGACGAGTTGGCCGCCGCCGTACGGGAGGCCCTGGAGCCGCTGTGGCGGGGCACGGGCGACGACGCCGGCTGGCCCACGGTGGAGAAGCTGCTCGGCGAGCCGGTCGCGGCGGCCACGCGCGCGTGGCGCGACGGACAGGCCCGCACGCTCCAGGAGACGGCCGTGACCGCGGTCCGGGCGGCGGCCCCCGCGGGCTTCCGGGTGCTGCTGCACGCCGACCCGGTGAGCTACCACTGCGGCGCCAACGCGGGCGTGGACCCCGCCTGGATCCTGTCCGTCGCGGACGGCGTCGTGGTCCCCTGCACGGCCGGTACGGCCCTGCTCGCGCCCTTCGCCGAACACGCCCGCGCCGACACCGTCCTGGCCGCCAACTTCACGGTGGTCTCCGGGATGGGCGGCAGCCCCGGCACCCTCGCCGCCGACGCCGACCGCGCCCGTGCGCTGGGCGCGACCGAACTGCGCCTGTATCACGCCGGGTTGGCGTCGGACGGCGACCTGGCCGCGGTACGGGAGGCGTTGCGCTGAGCCAGTGACCCGGCGGTGAGGAGCAGCGCGCCGCCGAAGACCGGCAACAGCAGGCGCTGGTCGACGAGTTCGACGAGAGCGGCCCCGGCGGCCAGTCCGACCACGTTCGGTGCGAACATCAGCGTGTCGGCCGTCGCGGTCGCCCGGCCCAGCGCGGCGGCCGGGATCTCGCGCTGTACGGCGGTGTGGGCGGCGATCAGGACGCAGGGCAGGCCGATACCGCCGGCGAGGCTGCAGGCCAGGAGTGCCATGTCACACGGCACGGCCCGCCCCGCCACCGCCACCCCCGTCAGCGCGATCCCGTACGCCGCGAACCGCCGCTCCCCGAGCCGCCGCAGCGCGGGCCCCGCCACCAGCCCGACGCCGACCGAGCCGACGCCCTGGACGGCGTACATCACCCCCGTGTAGGCGGGGGAGTGACCGAGGGCGGCCACGACGGCGTAGTTCATGCTGCTGCCGAGCGAGGCCAGGCACATCGTGGCGCCACCGGCCCGGACCAGCGGTCGCAGCACCGGATGCGCCCACAGCAGCCGGACGCCCTCGACGGTCTGCCGCCGCCAGTTCCCGGCGGCCGGCTCCGGTCGCTCCTCGCGCACCCGGAGCAGCGCGCACACCCCCGCCGCCAGCACGAAGGTCAGCGCGTCCAGCAGCGCCACGCCCGGCCCGCCGTACGCCGTGTACAGCGCTGCCCCGGTCAGCGGGGCGACCAGCTTCATGCCCTCCCGGGCGGTCGTCCGCAGCCCGTTGAAGTCGCCGAGGAGGGCGGGATCGACGGCGGCGGCGACGAGGGCGGAGTTCGCCGCGTCCTCCACCACGCCCGCCGCGCCGTATACGAGGAGAACCGCGAACAGGAGCCGGACGGAGGCGGGGGAGCCGACGGTCAGCAGGGACAGCAGAAGACCCGCGAGACCGAGGTTGACGCAGATCAGCAGGGGCTTGCGGCGGACGCGGTCGGCGAGGGTGCCGAGGACCGGCCCGGCGAGGGTGGGGGCCCAGAGGGCGGCGGTGCACAGGGCGGCGAGGCCGTCGGAGCCGGTGAGGTCCTTGACCCAGACACCGGACACCAGCCAGAGCGCGGAGGTGCCGAAGCCGGAGACCACGACGCCGGTGAGGTAGAGGGCCGCGTTGCGGTCGCGGAGCAGGCGGGTCACGGCCCGCGAGGAGGTGGTCGTCATGCCTGGTCATCGTGGGTCTAAGGCGGGGGTGCGGGGATCGGGAAGGTGCCCTAGAAAGGAAGACGGGGCCGATGAGTTCCGGGAGGCCGTGCGGTCTGCCTCCCGAAGGGGATCGGGGAGTCCGGGCGGACGACCGAACCGGTGCAGCGGGAGGCAGCACGATGACTGGTACGACCATGATCGACCTCGGCCCGCAGGCGAGGATCGTCGCGGAGCTCGCGGAGGGGGTGACGGACGGGCAGCTCGCGGCGGCGACGCCGTGTCCTGAGTACGCCGTGCGTCACCTGCTGGGCCATGTGGCGGGTCTGTCCGCGGCCTTCCGGGACGCGGCCCGCAAGGACCTGGGGGCCACGACCGGCCACCGCCCCGGCGCGGAGCTGCCGGTGCTCGGACCGGAGTGGCGGCAGGAGCTGCCCAGGGCGCTCGACGCGCTGGCGGAGGCCTGGCGCGACCCGGCCGCGTGGGACGGCATGACGCGCGCCGGCGGGATCGACCTGCCGGGCGGGGTGGCAGCCGCGGTCGCCGCCGACGAACTGGTCATCCACGGCTGGGACCTGGCCCGGGCCACCGGCCAGGAGTACGCCCCCGATCCCGCGGCGCTGGAGGCGGCGTACGGCTTCCTGCGGATGGCCGCGGAGGGCGACCGCGGCCCGTTCGGCCCCCTCGTGCCGGTACCGGAGGGCGCGCGGCTGCTGGACCGGGCGGTGGGGCTGAGTGGCCGGGACCCGGGGTGGACGGCGTAGAAGCACGCGAACGGTGAGTGGCCGGGGACCCGGATCCGTACTCTCCTCGCCATGCCCTTGAGCCTCACCGTCCTCGGCACCGCCTCCCCCTACCCCCGGCCCGGCCGCCCGTGCTCGGGCTACCTGGTGCGGGGCGGCGGCGCCGAGGTGTGGGTGGACGCGGGCACCGGGACCTTTGCGGAGTTGCAACGGCACACGGATCCGGCGCGGCTCACGGCGATCTGGATCTCGCACCTGCACGCGGACCACAGCGCCGATCTGTCGGCCGCCGCGTACGCGTACGCCTTCGGTGGCCTGACCCCGGCCGCGCCGATCCCGGTCTACGCGCCGCAGGAGTGCGCACAGCGCCTGGCGGGCTTCTTCGGGCGGCCGGACCTCGGCTTCCTGGGCGGGGTGTTCGACTTCCGGCCGCTGTACGACGGGCACGCCGTCCGGCACTGGAACCTGCGGCTCGCCGCGCGGGCGGTGGCGCACGGCACGGAGGCCTACGGGCTGCGCGCCGAGTGCCAGGGCAGCGTGCTGGCGTACTCGGGGGACAGCGGACCGTGCGCCGCGCTGACCGACCTGGCCACCCGGGCGGACGTCTTCCTGTGCGAGGCCGACCTCGACAGGCATCGCGAAGGCGAACGCGTACACCTGACCCCGGAGGACGCGGGCCGGATCGCCCGGGACGCGGAAGCTCGGGAACTCCTGATCACCCACGTGGGCCCGTCCCTGACCCGGGAGACGGCGGCGGCCCGGGCCGAGGCGGTCTTCGGGCGGGGGACGGCGGTGGCCCGGGAGGGCGAGGCGCGGGGTTTCTGAAACGGCCGGGAGCTGTCCCGTGAGCGTTGCTCCGGGGCGGCTGGGCCGGGTTCAGGAACCCTCCTCGGCGGAGGGTTGATCCGTTGCCCTCCCGACGGCGGGGATCAGGTCCGCGACCCGGTCGAGTTGGTCGCGCTGGGAGCGCAGGTCCAGGGCGCCGAGCCGTACGACGAGGTGCCGAACACCGGCGGCGACGTACCGTCCCAGACGCTCGAGCACCTGGTCGGCGGAACCGGTGACGACCGCCTGGATCTGCTCCAGCTCCGGCAGCGGCATGCCGTAGGTGGCCCGTGCGTAGCCGTCCAGGGCCCGGCGGCCACTCTCGACGTCCTCGTCGATCCGTACTGAGACGAACAGCGCGGGCGTGATGTCCTCGGCTGCGCGTCCGGCGTCGGCCGCCGCCCTGCGGACATCGTGGAGGCCGGACGCGTAGTCGTCGGGGTCTGGCGGGTAGGGCAGCCATCCGTCGTACAGCCGGCCGGTGCGGGCCAGCGCCGCGGGGGTCGCACCGCCGAGCCAGACGGGCGGGCCGCCGGGCCGGGCCGGCCGGGTCATGGGCGGGATGCCGTCGAACCGGAGGATGTCGCCGTGGAAGGCGTCGGCGCCGTCCCACAGGGCGCGCCACAGAGCGACGGTCTCGTCCAGGCGGGCGAAGCGTCTTTCCCACGGCAGTTCGGACAGCGTGTAGAGAGGCCGTCCGAAGCGGCCGGGGAAGCCGGCGCCGACGGCCACCGTGAGCCGGCCACCGGACAGCAGGTCGATCGACGCGAGTGACTGCGCGGCCTGGACCGGCCGCCGCAGGAACGGCAACAGCGCGGCTGTGCCCAGCGTCGCCGTCCCGGTCACCGGGGCGAGCGCGGCCAGCATCGTGAGCGCCTCGATGCGAGGGCTGAGCAGGGAATCGTTGACGAAGAGCGAGGAGAAGCCCGAGCGTTCGGCGTGACGGCCGAAGGCGACCAGTTCACGAGGGTCGTCGGCCGCCGCCCACTGGGCGGTACCGGTCGGAAGCAGTACACCGATGTCCATGCCGGCGATGTTCACGACCGGTGCGGGCCGCGGCAATTCCCTGCGGGGAATGGCCCGGGGGCCGCCGCCGCCGTTACAACAGGCCCGTGGACTTCCCCAGCGCCCTTCGCGAACGTCGCGCCCGCCGTCGTCTCAGCCAGCTCGACCTGGCGTTGCGGGCCGGCACCACCCAGCGGTACCTCAGCTTCGTCGAGTCCGGCAGATCCGTCCCCGGCCGGAACATGGTCGTACGTCTGGCCGAGTCGCTGGAACTGCCGCTACGGGAGCGCAACGAGCTGCTGCTCGCCGCCGGGTACGCGCCCGCCTACCCCGAAAGCCCACTCGACGACCCGGTGCTGGCCCCCGTGCGCACGGCGATCGACCACATCCTCCGCGGACATCTGCCCTATCCGGCGCTGGTCGTGGACCGCGGCGGTGACCTGATCGCCGCGAACACCGCGTTCGACCTGATCACCGAGGGTGCGGCGGCCGAACTGGTGGGTCCGGGCACGAACGTCTACCGCCTTGCGCTGCACCCCGACGGCCTGGCGCCCCGCATCCACAACCTCGCCGAATGGGCGCGGCACATCCTGGCCCGCCTCGGCCACCTGGAGGAGCTGCGCGCCGAGCTCGCCGGGTACGTTCCCGCGCTGGAGCCGTCCGCCGGGGCACTGGGTTTCGCCGTCCCGCTCCGCCTGCGGTCCTCGTACGGTGAGCTACGCCTGATGACGACCGTGACGACCTTCGCCACCGCCGTCGACGTGACACTCGCCGAGCTCAAGCTGGAGGCGTTCCTGCCGGCCGACCCGGCGACGGCCGAGGCACTCTCGGCCGCCGCCAGGTCTTCTTCTGCCGGTCAGGCCCCCGGAAACATGTAGTCGGCCTTGATCCGGCCGTCGTCGTCGAGCACGAGGATCTCCAGGCCGCCGCCCACGACGTCACCGGTTTCCGTGGACACCGTCTCCCAGCCGAACCTGACCACGCCGTTCAGGCGTACCGCGTCGGCGCGCGACCGAAAAGTGAAGCCCATCTTCTCGACGAACCGCTCGTAACTCCGTGCCACCCGGGTCTCGATGGCGTCGTACCCCTGGGCCTCCAGGGTCGTGTGGTCGAAGCCGAGTCCCGCGGCGATCTCCCGGATCTCCGCGGGCGGCCGGAGGACGTGGGTGGCGTCCTCGGCCCACAGCCGCTCGATGGCCGCGCGGCGTTCGGCGGCGTCCGGCACGATCCACTGGGCCAGGTAACGGTCGGCCAGGCGCTGCGCGTCGATCTCGATCATGTACGTCTCCTTGCCGGCAGGTCGATTCGCACCAGAGCCTGCGGCGCGCGGCCGTGACCGGCAATTCCCGTCAGGGAATGGACACCACCTTTGTCAGAAGCATTGACGAAACACAGCCGTCCTCCTAGCTTCGTCCGCGTCGTACTTCGTACGTCATATATGAGACGCGATACGCGAGATCAGATACGTCAGATCGGGTCCCGTGCCCGATCGTGACCCCGAGAGGTGCGCATGACCTCTGTGCCCATGCCGATTCCGTCGCGCACGCAGTTCGTGCTGGACGCGATCAAACACCGCATCCTCACCGGGCAGCTGACGCCGGGTCAGGCCCTGGTGGAGACCGAGCTCGCCGCGCAGTTCGGGGTGTCCAAGACCCCCGTGCGGGAGGCGCTCAAGACCCTCGCCGGGACCGGGCTGGTCGTGATGAGCCAGTACAAGGGCGTCACGGTGCGCATGGTGGACGCGGACATGGCGCGGGAGGTCTACGACGTACGGCTGCTCCTCGAACCCGAGGCCCTCCGGCGGGCCGTGCGGCGCGGCGCCTCGCTCGACGCGGCCCGCGACGCCCTCACCCGTGCCGCCGACGCCACCGACACTGCCGAACGCTCCCTCGCCAACCGCGACTTCCACCGCGCCCTCTACCTCCCGTGCGGCAACCCGCTCCTCGGCCGGATGCTCGACGAGGTCCGTGACCAGGCCGCCCTCGTCTCCGCCGTCGCCTGGGCCGCCTCCCCCTCCTGGGAGCAGGAGGCCGGTGAGCACCGGGAGATCCTGCGGCTGGCGCTGGCGGGCGACGCCGACGGTGCCGCCCGCACCCTGCACACCCACATCGCGTCCTTCGTCGACCGGGCGTTCCCCCAGGCGGCCGACCAGGCCGACCAGACAGGTCAAGCAGGCCAGGCAGGTCAAGCAGGTCAGGCGGGTCAAGCAGGCCAGGGAGGCCAGGAATGAGTGGCGTGGCGTTCGAGACGCAGCGGGCGGCCCTCGCCGACGTGGTGGCCATCCCGGTCACCCCCTTCGCCGAGGACGGCGGCGTCGACCAGGCCGCCCACCGGGCCCTGCTGCGCCGGCTCCTCGACGGCGGGATCCGGACCCTCACCCCGAACGGGAACACCGGCGAGTTCTACGCCCTGACCCCCGAGGAGCGGCGGCTCGTCACCGAGTCGACGCTCGACGAGGCCGGGGACCGGGCCGTGGTCCTCGTCGGGGTCGGGCACGACATCCCCACCGCCGTCGCCTCCGCCCGGCACGCCCGGGAGCACGGCGCCCGGATGATCATGGTCCACCAGCCCGTCCACCCGTACGTCTCCCAGGCCGGCTGGGTCGACTACCACCGGGCCATCGCCGCCGCCGTCCCCGAACTCGGCGTCGTCCCCTACGTACGCAACGCCCAGCTCCCCGGTGCCCGCCTCGCCGAACTCGCCGACGCCTGCCCCAACGTCGTCGGCGTCAAGTACGCGGTGCCGGACGCCGCCAAGTTCGCCGCCTTCGCACGTGACGCGGGGCTCGACCGGTTCGTCTGGGTCGCCGGCCTCGCCGAGCCCTACGCACCCTCCTACTTCTCGGCCGGCGCTACCGGCTTCACCTCCGGTCTGGTGAACGTCGCCCCGGCCGTTTCGCTGAACATGATCGAAGCGCTTCGATCCGGTGACTATCCGGCCGCCATGAAGGTCTGGGAACAGATCCGCCGCTTCGAGGAACTCCGCGCCGCCAACGGTTCCGCCGACAACGTCACCGTGGTCAAGGAGGCCCTCGCCTCCCTCGGCCTCTGCCGCCGCGACGTCCGGCCGCCCAGCAGGCACCTGCCCGAGGAAGAGCGCGCCGAGGTCGCCGCCATAGCCGCCGGATGGTCGATATGAACGCACCCGACACGCCCGCCCCCCGCAAGAGGCCCGAGGAGCTGCGGAGCCACCAGTGGTACGGCACCGAAGGCCTCCGCTCCTTCAGTCACCGCGCCCGCACCCGCCAGCTCGGCTACCTGCCCGAGGAGCACCTCGGCAAGCCGGTCATCGCGATCCTCAACACCTGGTCGGACATCAACCCCTGTCATGTGCACCTCCGTGACCGGGCGCAGGCCGTGAAGCGGGGCGTCTGGCAGGCGGGCGGGTTCCCGCTGGAGTTCCCGGTCGCCACCCTCTCCGAGACCTTCCAGAAGCCGACCCCGATGCTCTACCGCAACCTCCTCTCCATGGAGACCGAGGAGCTGCTGCGGTCGTACCCGGTGGACGGCGCGGTCCTCATGGGCGGCTGCGACAAGTCCACCCCGGCCCTGCTCATGGGCGCCGCCTCGGTCGACCTGCCCACCGTCTTCGTGCCCGCCGGGCCCATGCTCCCCGGCCACTGGCGGGGCGAGGTCCTCGGCTCCGGCACCGACATGTGGAAGTACTGGGACGACAAGCGCGCCGGACTGATCGGCGACTGCGAGTTGCAGGAGCTGGAGAGCGGCCTCGCCCGCTCGCCCGGGCACTGCATGACCATGGGGACGGCCTCCACGCTGACGGCCGCCGCGGAGGCGCTGGGCGTCACCGTCCCCGGCGCGTCCAGCATCCCGGCCGTCGACTCCGGGCACGACCGGATGGCCGCCGCGTCGGGCATGCGGATCGTCGAACTCGTCCACCGGGACCGCAGGCTCTCCGCGCTCCTCACCCCGGACGCCTTCGAGGACGCCGTCACCACCGTCCTCGGGCTCGGCGGCTCCACCAACGCCGTCATCCACCTCATCGCCATGGCCGGCCGGGCCGGGGTCCGGCTCACCCTCGACGACTTCGACCGCATCGCCCGGACCGTCCCCGTCCTCGCCAACGTCCGCCCCGGCGGCCACAGGTACCTCATGGAGGACTTCCACTTCGCGGGCGGCCTGCCCGGCTTCCTCTCCCGCATCCCCGACCTGCTCCACCTCGACCGGCCCACGGTGTCGTACGACAGCTACCGCGAGCAGCTCGCCGGCGCCCGGGTGCACGACGACGACGTCATCAGGACCCGCACCGACCCGGTCGCGAGCGAAGGCGGAGTCGCCGTGCTGCGCGGCAACCTCTGCCCGGACGGCGCCGTGATCAAGCACATCGCCGCCGAACCGCACCTGCTCAAGCACACCGGCCGGGCGGTCGTCTTCGACGACTACCGGACCATGCAGCGCACCATCGACGACCCCGCCCTCGGCATCACCGCCGACAGCGTGCTCGTGCTGCGCAACGCCGGGCCCAAGGGCGGTCCGGGCATGCCCGAGTACGGCATGCTGCCCATCCCCGACCACCTCCTCAGGCAGGGCGTGCGGGACATGGTCCGGATCTCCGACGCCCGGATGAGCGGGACGAGTTACGGCGCCTGCGTGCTGCACATCGCCCCCGAGTCGTACGTCGGCGGGCCGCTCGCCCTGGTCCGCACCGGGGACGCCATCACCCTGGACGTCGCGGCCCGCACCCTCCGGCTCGACGTGGACGACGTGGAGCTGGCGCGGCGCCGGGCCGCCTGGACCCCGCCGCCGGTGCGGTACGAGCGCGGGTACGGCGCCCTCTACGACCAGCAGATCACCCAGGCCGACACCGGCTGCGACTTCGAGTTCCTGGCCCGGCCGGGAGAAGTCCCGGACCCGTACGCGGGCTAGCCCCATCCGCACGACGATCGTCGAAGCGCTTCAACCATGTGCTTCAACCATGTGCATGTAGCAAGCGCTTCCTGTACCCGCTGTCACCATGCGAACGGAGAGACAGTCATGGCCCAAGCCGCAGCCGTGGCGAACCCGCCCGCGCCACCCCGGCGGCGCCGTGCCTCCGCGACGCCGCGCAGGCTGCCGTTCCTGCTGATCGCCCCGGCGGTCCTGCTGATGCTGGGCTTCATCGCCTACCCGGTGCTCAGCGTCTTCTACTACAGCCTTCAGGACTACAACCCGACCAAGCCCTGGCGGAACGGCTTCGCGGGCCTCGGCAACTTCACGCGGGCCTTCGCGCACGACCCCCAGTTCTGGGACACGCTCACCTTCAGCGCCAAGTGGGTCGTGGTGGAGGTCGGGCTCCAGCTGCTGTTCGGGCTGGCGCTCGCGCTGATCGTCAACCAGACGTTCGTGGGGCGGGCCCTCGGCCGGGCACTGGTCTTCTCGCCGTGGGCCGTCTCCGGAGTGCTGACCTCCGCGATCTGGGTGCTGCTCTACAACTCCCAGACCGGCATCACCCGTTACCTCGCCGACGCGGGCATCGGGTCGTACGGCACCAGCTGGCTCTCCGACCCCTCGACCGTCTTCCCGGCGGCCGTGGTCGCCGACCTGTGGCGGGGCGTGCCGTTCTTCGCGATCCTCATCCTCGCCGACCTCCAGTCCGTCTCCAAGGACCTGTACGAGGCGGCGGAGGTCGACGGGGCGAGCCGCCTCAAGCAGTTCTGGCACATCACGCTGCCCCATCTCAAGGACGCCATCGTGCTCTCCACGCTGCTGCGCGCGGTGTGGGAGTTCAACAACGTCGACCTGCTCTACACCCTGACCGGAGGCGGCCCGGCGGGGGAGACGACGACCCTTCCCCTCTACATCGCCAACACCAGTGTCGACGCCCACGACTTCGGCTACGCCTCCGCGCTGACCACGGTGGCCTTCGTGATCCTGCTCTTCTGCTCCGTCCTCTACCTGCGGCTGAGCAAGTTCGGAGGCGAGACCAAGTGATCACCGAGATCGCCCCCGCGGCCGGGCCCGCCGTGTCCGAGCCCGTCCGGCCGGGGAAGAAGCGCCGCGCCTGGGACGAGGCCCCCCGCTGGCAGATCTACCTCCCCCTCGGGATCTACCTGCTCTTCACGCTGGTCCCGTTCTACTGGATCCTGCTCTTCGCCCTCCGCCCGGCCGGCTCCACCTCGCTGGTCCCCTGGCCGGTCACCTTCGACCACTTCCAGAAGGTGTGGACCGAGCGCAGCTTCGGCACGTACTTCACCAACAGCGTCTACGTCGGGGTCTCGACCCTGGTGCTGACCACCGTCGTCGCCCTGGCCGGCGGCTACGCCCTGGCCCGCTTCGACTTCCGGCTCAAGCGCGGCTTCCTGCTGGCCCTGCTCTGCTCCCAGTTCGTGCCGGGCGCACTGCTGCTCGTCCCGCTCTTCCAGATCTTCGCCGAGCTCCGGATGATCAACTCGCTCGGCAGTGTCGTCGTCGCCGAGACCGTCTTCCAGCTCCCGCTGTCGATGATCCTGATCAGCGGCTTCATCAGGAACGTGCCGTACTCCCTGGAGGAGGCCGCCTGGGTCGACGGCTGCAACCGGCTCACGGCCTTCCGGATCGTCGTGCTTCCGCTGCTGCGGCCGGGGCTGGTCGCGGTCGGCTCCTTCGCCTTCGTGCACGCCTGGAACCACTTCCTGTTCGCCCTGATGTTCCTCTCCGACCAGAGCAAGCAGACCATCCCGGTCGGCCTCAACACCCTGATGAGCGCCGACAGCGTGGACCTGGGCGCGCTGGCCGCGGGCGGGATCATCGCCGCCGTACCCGTCGTGATCGTCTTCGCCTTCATCCAGAAGTGGCTGATCACCGGCTTCAGCGCGGGGGCGGTGAAGGGATGAGACACGTCGCGGGCGGACCGGGGAAAACGCTTACCCTGCATCCAAAGATCGACGACGCAGGGAGGACACCGTGAACTCTTCACCCATCGACCTCGTTCTGGCGGGCGCGCGCGGCCACGGCCGCTGGCACCTGGAGAACATCCGCCGGCTCCAGGAGAAGGGCGTCGTACGGCTCGCCGGCATCTGCGAGCTGACCCCGCTCGGCCCGGACGAGCTGCCGGAGGGGCTCGGGCAGCCCGAGCAGTCCGCCGACTTCGGTGCCCTGCTCGACGCGACCGGCGCCGGGATCGCCGTGATCTGCACGCCCATCCCCACCCACACGGACCTGGCCCTGACGGCCGCCGAGCGGGGTGTGCACGTGCTTCTGGAGAAGCCGCCTGCGCCGTCGTACGCGGAGTTCCGGCGGATGGCCGACGGGGTTGCCAAGGCGGGCGTGGCCTGCCAGATCGGCTTCCAGTCGCTGGGCTCGCACGCCGTGCCGGCGATCCGGCGACTGATCGCGGAGGGTGCCATCGGCGAGGTGGTGGGGGTCGGCGGCGCGGGTGCCTGGGCCCGCCCCGAGGCCTACTACCGGCGGGCGCCCTGGGCCGGCAAGCGGCGGCTGAACGGCGTCGACGTCGTGGACGGGGTCCTCACCAACCCCCTCGCGCACGCCGTCGCCACCGGCCTCGCCCTGCTCGGCACCGACCGCGCGGAGGACGTCACCGGCATCGAGACCGAGCTGCTGCGCGCCAACGACATCGAGTCCGACGACACCTCCTGCGTCCGGGTCACCACCCCGCGCGGCCCGGTCACGGTCGCCGCCACGCTCTGCGCCGAGGAACCGGGCGAGCCGTACGTCCTGGTGCACGGCACCGGCGGCCGGATCACCCACTGGTACAAGCAGGACCGGGTGCTGGTGCAGCGGGCGGACCACGGCCCGGAGGAGACCGAGTACGGCAGCACGGACCTGCTGGAGAACCTCGTCGACCATGTCACCACCGGCGCCGCCCTGCTGGTGGAGCCGGACGCGACCGGCGCCTTCATGAAGGTCGTTGAAGCGATTCGACTGGCCGACGCCCCGGTCGCGCTGCCCGCCGACGCCTGGCACCGCCTGCCGGAGGACGGGCGCCGGGTCGTGACCGGCATCGACGCCCTGGTCGCGGCCGGTGCCGACACCCTCTCCCTCTACTCCGAACTGGGTGCCCCCTGGGCCCCGCCGAAGGGGGTGAGCCCATGAGGGACGCCGGTCGGCCAGGTGCCGCGGGCGTTGCCGGAGCCGCCGCCTTCACGCACTTACGCGTCACCCCCTGCTGACCCTGACAGAGGAGAGCCGATCGATGAAGAGCAGCATCCGCAGAAGCAGGCGCGCGGCCGTCGCCGTCGCCCTGGGCTCCGTGCTCGCGCTGACCGCCACCGCCTGCGGCGACGACGGCAGCGGCAGCGCGGGCGACAAGGGCGGCGAGGGCTCCGGCAAGGGCACGATCACCTTCTGGGACAACAACGGCGGTGTCCGCACCGACGTCTGGAAGGAGATCATCGCCGACTTCGAGAAGCAGAACCCCGACATCAAGGTCACGTACGTCGGGGTGCCCGCCGCGAGCGTCCAGTCGAAGTACGACACCGCCATCCAGGGCGGCGGACTGCCCGACGTCGGCGGGGTCACCACCGCGATGCTCGCGGAGGTCGCGGCGCAGGGCGCGCTGGAGCCGCTGGACGGCCGGCTCGCCAAGAGCCCGCTGAAGGGCAAGCTCAACGAGAAGTTCCTGGAGAGCGTCACGGCAGCCGGCGGCGACGGAAAGACGTACTCCGTGCCGACCTCCGCGAACAACGGCACCCTCTGGTACCGGTCCGACCTGTTCGGCGCGGCGAAGCTGGCGGCGCCGACCACCTGGACGAACTTCTACGCGGCGGCCGGCAGGCTCACCGACAAGGCGAAGAACAGGTTCGGGTACACGATCCGGGGCGGGGAGGGGTCGATCGCGCAGGCGCTGGACGCCACCTACGGCCAGAGCGGGATCACCTCCTTCTGGAACGGCGACACGACCACCGTCAACGATCCGAAGAACGTCGCCGCCCTGGAGAAGTACGTCGGCCTGTACAAGAAGGACACCCCCTCCGCCGACGTCAACAACGACTTCACCAAGATGGTCGCGCAGTGGGATTCCGGCACGATCGGGATGCTGAGCCACAACCTCGGGTCCTACGCCGACCACGAGAAGGCGCTGAGCGGGAAGTTCAAGGGAATTCCGAATCCGACGCTGGACGACGGCACCCGGGTGCAGGTCTCCAATCCCGTCGACGGTCTCGGTCTCTTCAAGTCGAGCAAGAACAAGGCCGCCGCCTGGAAGTTCATCGAGTTCGCCGCCTCGCACGAGGCCAACAGCAAGTGGAACGAGTCGGCGGGGCAGGTGCCGGCCAACAACGAGGCGGCGCAGGACGCGTGGGTGCAGGCGTCGGAGCCGACGAAGCTGGCCGCCGAGGCGCTCAACGGGGCGACGACGAAGATCGTGCAGCTTCCCTACTACCTGCCGGACTGGAACACCGTCTCCAAGGCCGACAACGAGCCGAACTTCCAGAAGGTGCTGCTCGGGAGGATGACGGCGAAGGAGTTCCTGGACACGTTGGCCGATCAGCTGAACAAGGCGCAGGCGGATTGGAAAGCCCATCACTGACAGCTCGGGTGGTTGCGGCTGTGGGGTGCTGCGGGTCGGTTGTGGCTGATCGCGCAGTTCCCCGCGCCCCTGAAGCAAGGAAGGTGAACGGTCTTGTCACTTACCCGTAGACAGGTCACCGCGGCAGGCCTCGCCGCCGTTCCTCTCGTCGGCCGGTCTTCCGGCGGGAAACGCACTCTCTACATCGCCGGTGATTCCACCGCCGCCCAGAAATACGCCGACGCGGCGCCCGAGACCGGGTGGGGAATGGCGTTGCCGTTCTTCCTCGGGAAGGGGATCGGCGTCTCCAACCAGGCCGTGAACGGGCGGAGTTCCAAGAGCTTCGTCGACGAGGGACGGCTGGACGCCGTCCTCGCCGCCATCCGGCCGCACGATCTGCTGCTCGTCCAGTTCGCGCACAACGACGAGAAGAGCGACGATCCGACCCGGTACACCGAGCCCTGGAGCACCTACCAGGACTACCTGCGGCTCTACATCGAGGGCGCCCGGGCGCGCGGTGCCCGGCCGGTGCTCGCCACGCCCGTCGAACGGCGGCGGTTCGACGCCGACGGCAACGCCGTGCCGACGCACGGCGACTACCCGGCGGCGATGCGCGCGCTCGCCGCGCGGGAGGGGGTCGCGCTGCTCGACATCGAGGCGCTGTCGCTCGCGCTCTGGCAGGCGCTCGGGGTCGAGGCGACCAAGACGTACTTCAACTGGACCGACACCGAGCAGGACAACACGCACTTCAACCCGCCGGGGGCCATCGCCGTGGCCCGGCTCGTGGCGCAGGAGTCGCTGCGCACCCGGGTGCTGGCCCGGCACGACGTCGTCCGGCTGCACGAGGACATACCGACCTCCTGGATCACCTGGCCACCCGCATAGCCGAGGAGAACCGCACAGTGCGTACTCAGATATGTCATGCACGCGTCATGGGAGCGCTGGTCGGCTGCACGGCCCTGGTGCTGGCCGTGACCGGAAACGCCCAGGCCGCGGCCCCGCACCGGGTCGCGCTCGACCGGCAGGTACTGGCCGCGAACGACGGCTGGGGAGCGGCCGGCACGGGGACCACCGGCGGGGCCGCCGCCGACTCCGCGCACGTCTACACCGTCACCACCTGGGACGAGTTCAAGGCCGCCCTCGCCGACGGCGGCAGCGCACCGAAGATCGTGAGAGTCGTGGGGACCATCGACGCGGACGGGCCGAGCTGCGCCTCGTTCGCCGTGCCCGGCTACGACTTCGACGCCTACCTCGCCACGTACTCACCCGAGGCCTGGGGGCACTCCACCAACCTGGACAACGAGCCCGCCGACAGCCCGGAGGGGCTGCGCCGCGCGTCCCAGGCCGCCCAGGACGCCTACATCAAGGCGTTCGTGCCGGCCAACACCACCATCGTCGGCGTCGGCAAGGACGCCGGCTTCAAGGGCGCAAGCCTGCAGATCAAGGCCGTCGACAACGTCATCGTCCGCAACCTGGGCTTCGAGAGCCCCCTCGACTGCTTCCCGCAGTGGGACCCGACCGACACCGCTGACGGCAACTGGAACTCCGAGTACGACAGCGTCGACATCTACGGCGGCACGCACGTCTGGATGGACCACAACACCTTCACCGACGGCGACCACCCGGACAGCACCCTGCCGTACTACTTCGGGCGGATCTACGAACAGCACGACGGCGAGATGGACATCGTCAAGGGCGCCGACCACATCACCGCCTCCTGGAACGTCTTCGCGGACCACGACAAGACGATCCTCGTCGGCAACAGCGACAGCGCGTCCACGGCGGCCGTCGACCGGGGGCACCTCAAGGTCACCTTCCACCACAACCTCTTCTCCAACCTGGTGGAGCGGGCACCCCGGGTGCGGTTCGGGCAGGTCGACTCCTACAACAACCACTTCGTCGCCGAGGACGGCTACGGCTACAGCTACGGCATCGGGATCGAGTCCCAACTCGTCGCCGAGCACAACGCGTTCACGCTGCCCGACACCGTCGGGGCGGGCTCGATCCTGAAGAAGTGGAACGAGTCGACGCTCACCGCCGACGACAACTACGTCAACGGTGAACCGACGGACCTGATCGCGGTCCACAACGCGCAGATCCCGGCCGAGACCCTCACGGCGGGTTCGACCTGGACCCCGACCCTGCGCACGAAGGTCGACCCGGCACCGGCCGTCCCGCGCATCGTCGACTGCGGCGCGGGCGCCGGTCACCTGCGCTGACGCGCGTCCGTCGCGGCCGGGGCGCGCACCGGAGTCCGCCCCGGCCCCACCCCCCACGGCAAGGAGTACCGCCACCCCTCTCCCTCTCCAAGGAGCACCCGCATGTCCTCGCCCCACCTTCCCCTGTCCAGACGAGGTCTCCTCGCCGCGGGCGCCGGGGCGGGCGCCGCGCTCGCCCTGGCCGCCCTCCCCGCCCACGCCGGCGCCCGCCCCTTCGGGCGGTACGGCTCCCCGGAGCGCCGCCGCACCCCGCAGACCCTGTACGTCGACCCGCACGGCCGCGGCGACTTCAGCACCGTCCAGGCCGCCGTCACCGCCGCCACCGGCAGCGGCCGGACCCTGGTCCTCGCCCCGGGCGTCTACCGGGAGACGGTCGCCCTCGACACCACCCGCACCGAGGCCACCTGGATCGGCGCCGCCGAGGACCCGGGTGCCGTCGTCATCGCCTTCGACCACGCGGCCGGCACCCCCAAGCCCGGCGGCGGCACGTACGGCACCACCGGCTCCGCCACCGTCACCGCGCAGGCCGACGGCTTCACCGCCCGCTGGATCACCTTCGCCAACGACTGGCTGCGCGCCGACCACCCCGACATCACCGGCACCCAGGCCGTCGCCCTCAAGGTGCAGGGCGACCGCAGCGCCTTCCACGACTGCCGGTTCCTCGGCCACCAGGACACCCTGTACGCGGACTCGACGGCCCTGGGCGTGTTCGCCCGGCAGTACTTCGCGCGCTGCTACGCCGAGGGCGACGTCGACTTCGTGTTCGGGCGGGCCACGGCCGTCTACGAGCACTGCCACTTCCGCACCCTGAACCGGACCGACCTGGCGACCGCCCCGTACGGGTTCGTCCTCGCGCCCTCGACCGCGGCTGCCAACCCGTACGGCTACCTCGTGAGCCGGAGCCGCATCAGCAGCGAAGCCCCGGACGCCGCCTACAAGCTGGGCCGCCCCTGGGTGCCCAGCTCCGACACCACGGCCCGCCCCTCGCTCGTCGTCCGCGACTCGTACCTCGGTCCCGGCGTCGACGCGGTCGCGCCCTACACCGACATGTCGGACGCCTTCCCCTGGCAGAACCAGCGCTTCGCCGAGTACCGCAACTCCGGTCCCGGTGCCGCGATCAGCGTCCCCGAGAACCGGCCCCAACTCACCGCCGAACAGGCCGGGTCCGCGACCAGGGAGGCCTACCTCGGTGACTGGACGCCCTGGAAGGAGTGCTGACGTGCCGACCCGACGCGCACTTCTCGCCGCCGGAGCGGCGGCGATGGCCATGGGCTCGGCCACCGCCTTCACCCGCGACCGCCGCACCCTGCACGTCCGCCCCGGCGACTCCGTGCAGGCGGCCGTGGACGCGGTCCCGGGCCCCGGCTGGACGATCGTCGTGCACCCGGGGACGTACCGCGAGGTCGTCAACGTGCCTGCGGAAAAAGAGGAGTTGACACTGCGCGGCGCGAGCCGCGACCCGCGGGCCGCCGTCGTCGTGTACGACAACGCCAACGGCACGCAGAAACCCGACGGTTCGGGTACCTACGGCACGGCCGGCTCGGCCACCTTCACCTCGGCGGCGCCCGGGCTCGTCGTCCGCGATCTCACCCTCGCCAACGACTGGCTGCGCGCCGACCACCCGGAGATCACCGGCACCCAGGCCGTCGCCGCCTGCCTGACCGGGGACCGGACCCACGTCGAGAACGTGCGGCTCCTCGCCCACCAGGACACCCTGTTCGCCGACACCACCGAACTCGGCTCCTTCGACCGGCAGTTCTTCCACCGCTGCCACATCGAGGGCGACGTCGACTTCGTCTTCGGACGGGCCGTCGCGGTGTACGAGCACTGCCACTTCCGCACCCTGCAACGGGACGTGGCCTTCACCCCCAAGGGCATGGTCTTCGCCCCCTCGACCGCCCGTGCCAACCCGCACGGGTTCCTCGCCGTCCGCTGCCGGTTCTCCTCCGGCGCGGAGGACGGGGCGTACAAGCTGGCGCGGCCCTGGGTGCCGACGTACGAGACCACCGCGTGGCCCTCGCTGGTCGTGCGGGACAGTCGCATCGGCCCCGGGATCGACCCCGTCGCGCCCTACACGAACATGCGGGACGCCTACCCCTGGCAGTCCATGCGGTTCCGCGAGTACCGCAACTCCGGGCCGGGCGCGGTCGTCACCGTGCCGTCGAACCGGCCCCAGCTCTCCGACGCCGAGGCCCGGTCGCACACCCCCGCGGCCTACCTCGGCGACTGGACACCCGTCCGCTCGCTCTGAATCCCCCTGATCGACGAAAGGACCCGCACGTCATGCGTCGTATCAGCACCTTCACCGCCCTCGCCGTGACCACGGCCTCGCTCGGACTGGCCGTCGTCGCCACCCCGGCGCACGCGGCGACCGTCGTGGTCAGCAACTCCACCGACCTGACCAGCGCCATCAAGAACGCCACCGCCGGCACGGTCATCCAGGTCCGCGGCGGCACCTACTACCCGACGGCCACCCTCCAGTCCACGACGAACGGCACCTCCTCCGCGCCGGTCACGCTCACCGCGTACGGCTCGGAGACCGTCAAGATCGACGGTTCGTCGCTCGCCGCCGGCTCCTGGATCTTCAAGCTGACCGCGGACTACTGGAACGTCTCGAACATCACCTTCCAGAACTCCCCGGACAGCGCGGTGGTCTGCCAGTCCTGCACCGGCACCAACTGGACCAACGTCAAGACCATCGACGGCGGCGACTCCGGCTTCACCCTGACCGGGGACGGGACCGTGAACAACACGGTCAAGAACCTCGACTCGTACGGCAACTACGACGCCGCCACGCACGGACAGAACGCCGACGGGGTCGCCATCAAGTTCGGCTCCGGCACCGGCAACCTCGTCACCGGAGCCCGCCTGTACAACAACTCGGACGACGGGATCGACATGTGGTCCTTCTCCTCGCCGGTCACCGTCGAGCACACCTGGTCCTTCGGCAACGGCGTCAACCGCTGGGGCGACTCCGCGTTCGAGGGCAACGGCAACGGCTTCAAGCTGGGCGGCAACGGCGTCACCGTCGCCCACGTCGTCAACAACTCGGCCGCCTGGGGCAACTCCGGCAACGGGTTCACCGAGAACTCCAACACCGGCGCGATCGTCATCAACCGCACCACCGCCTACGCCAACGGCGGCTGGGGCTACTACTTCGCTACCAGCGCGGCCCGGCTCGGCAAGAACCTCGCGGTGAGCAACGGCAGCGGCTCGGTCAGCAAGGGCTCCTCGGTGGTGTCCGCCGGCAACAACTGGGACAGCGGCATCTCCACGCCGTCGTTCGTCTCCACGGACGCCTCCACCACGTACAACGCCCGTAAGTCGGACGGCTCCCTGCCTGCGACGACCTTCCTCACGACCGGCAGCACCACGATCGGCGCCACTATGAACTAGGTGAACCAAGCGGAATCCTCCGTTCAGGGCGCTTGACCCGGTTTTTGCCTGTGGATGAGATATCGATCAGGCAACGGGTCTCGCGCCCGCCAGGGTGACGCGCGTAGAACTCCTGTCATGCATAAGTCACTTCGGATCGCGGCGGTCACCGCCGCCTGTGCCGTCGCCGGGGGCGCCCTCTACGGCGCCGGTGCCGCCACCGCCGGTCAGTCGACCGCGAACTCCACCCACGAGCCGTACAACATCGGGCTCCTGGTGAAGGACATCGACACCTACTACGGCACCACCGCCGACGCCGCCGGTGTCTACCAGGCGTCGCCGGACAGCCCGTACGCCAAGGACCTGGCGCGCATCGACACGGCCGTCGAGCGGCAGATCGACAAGGCGGCGCGCAAGGCCCACCGCCACGGCGAGAAGCCCGCGATCGTCTTCGACATCGACGACACGCTGCTGCTCAGCCTCGACTACGAGAAGCGCTACAACTACACGTACAACGGCACCACCTGGGCCGACTACGTCAACAAGGCCGACCGGCCCGGCGTGTTCGGCAGCGCCGAGCTCGTGCGGTACGCCGAGAGCAAGGGCGTCGAGGTCTTCTACAACTCCGGTCTGAGCGAGGCGCAGCGCACCGCCGCCGTCGAGAACCTGAAGAAGATCGGCGCCGACGTCAACCTCGACGCCGCGCACATGTTCCTCAAGGACAAGGCCAACCCGCCGTCCTACCTGGGCGCCTGCGCCACCCCGGGCACCTGGAACTGCACCACCGTGCAGTACAAGTCCGGCACCCGCAAGCACATCGAGAAGGACCTCGGGTACGAGATCGTCGCCAACCTCGGCGACCAGTACTCGGACCTGGACGGCGGCTACGCGGACCGCACGTACAAGCTGCCGAACCCGACGTACTTCGTGTCGTAGTCCGAAGCCGTGGTCGTGGCCGTGGTCGTGGCCGGGAAGGGCGGCAACCCTTTCCGGCCACGGCGGCGACTGGGAGACAGAAACGGGCCGGGGCGGCCCCTCCGGCCCGTTTCGCTCCCATCGTCAAGGAAAGGAACGGCCAGTGCGCTTCAGCACCGGACGCCATCGCAGGACGCGTACCCTCTCGATCGCCGCCGCGGTGGCCGTCGCCGCGGGCGCGGGCGGCGTCTACCTCGGCCTGTCGAACGGCGGTGCCCAGGCCGCCACCAGCACGGTCACCGTCTCCACCACCGCACAGCTGGAGTCGGCCGTCGCGGGCGCCGCCGCCGGTACCGTCATCCAGGTGCGCGCGGGCACGTACTACCCGACCGCCACGCTCAAGTCGACGGCCAGCGGCAGCAGTTCGAACCGCATCACGCTCAAGGCGTACAGCGGCGAGAAGGTGCGGATCGACGGCTCCAAGCTGCCCGCCGGCCAGTGGCTCACCGGGATCTACGGCAGCTACTGGACCGTCCAGGACCTCACCTTCCAGAACTCCCCGGCCCAGGGCTTCGTCGTCACCTCGTCCACGGGCGGGATCTTCAAGAACCTCGTCACCGCGGACAACGGCGACTCCGGGTTCACGCTGCGCGGCGACGACACCGTGAACAACCTCGTCCAGAACCTCGACAGTTACGGCAACTACGACAAGGCCGGGCACGGGCAGAACGCCGACGGCATCGCCATCAAGTTCGGCTCGGGCACCGGCAACAAGGTCACCGGCGCGCGTCTGTACAACAACTCGGACGACGGCCTCGACCTGTGGCAGTTCTCGTCCCCCGTCAGGATCGAACACAGCTGGGCCTTCGGCAACGGCAGGAACCGGTGGAACGACTCCGCGTTCGAGGGCAACGGCAACGGGTTCAAGCTGGGCGGCGGGGGCGTCGCCGTCGCGCACGTCGTCAACGACGACGCGGCCTGGGACAACACGCTGAACGGGTTCACCGAGAACTCCAACACCGGGGCGATCGTCCTCAACCGCAACACGGCCTACGCGAACACCCAGGCCGGGTTCTTCTTCGAGACCGGCAAGGCGCGGCTGGCGCGGAACCTCGCGGTGGGCAACGGGGGCGGGGCGGACAAGCTGGGGTCCCGGTCGGTGTCGGCGGCGAACAGCTGGGACGGTGGGGTGAGCGTGCCGGCGTTCAGGTCGACGGACGCGACGTCCGCGTACGCGGCGCGGCCGACGAGCGGGGCGTTGCCGGTGACGGTGTTTCTGACCACCGGGTCGGCTGCCATCGGATCCACCATGGACTGACGGGTGCGTTGCGGACCGCGGGGCGGTGGGGGCTGGTCGCGCCCACGCGGCGGCAGCCGCAGATCAAACACAGCCCCGCGCCCCTTTCGGGGCGCCGGTGTCCCGTCGGTCAGGAGTCACCCTCACTGTTTGTGTGCGTCGCGAAATTGCCCGTCACCGCGTACTGCTTGCCGGACGCCGTGCCGGTGATGGTGTAGGTGTCCTGCTTCGCGTCCCGGCCGCCCTGCTGGTGGTTGTACTGGCCGGCGAACACCCACTCGCCGGTGGCGACCTTGCTGCCGGGCTTGAGCGTCCAGGTGTAGATCAGGAAGCCGTCCCGCTCGGTGACCGACTGCGTGAAGTCGGTCTCCGGCAGGGAGCGCCAGGCTCCCGCGTTCGACACCCCGCCGGTCTGGGCCACCTTCAACTCGACTGTGAGCGCGGTCAGTTGCCTCGAGGCCTTCAGGGTCACGTCGGACTGCGCCCAGAAGTCGTTGCTGTGCGGGTCCACCGAGCCGTCCGACCAGAGCGGGCCGTCCTGCTCGCCCCGGGCGACGGGCGCCGCCGGGGTGGCGGAGGCCTTCGCGGTCGCCGAGGGCGTCGGGCTCGCCTTGGGGGAGGAGTGGGCCGAGGGCACGCCCGGGGCCGGCGGGGCCGCCGTGTGGGACGGCGGGCGGCTGGTCGCGTCCGGGGACGCGGAGGGCGTCGGGGACACCGCGACCGTCTTCTCGGTGGGCGGGTCCTTCACGGCCGAGGCGACCGCGTAGCCGCCGACCCCGAGGACCGCGGCGACCGCGGCCGTGGCGCTGACCACCCGGATCCAGCCGAGGACCGGGGGAAGGGTGGCCCGATGGTCCGGGCGGCCCTGCGCGGCCATGCCCCGCTCGACCCGGGCCAGGATGCGGGCGCGGTCGGGTTCGTGCGCCTCGGCCGCCCCGTGCAGCCGGGCGCGCAGCTCGTCGTGCACGTCCTGCTGGCTCATCGGTTCCTTCCTCCGCTCTCACCGGTCCGCGGCGCCATCACCGCGTGCACCCGCTGCGGAACACCCTGGGAGTCGCCGAGGAGCCGCTGCAGCTCCGCCATGCCCTTCGACGTCTGGCTCTTAACCGTACCCACCGAGATCCCCAGGGCGAGCGCGGTGTCCTTCTCCGACAGGTCGAACGCGTGCCGGAGCACCACACACGCCCGCTTGCGGAACGGCAGTCGGGCCAACGCCCCCTGGACGTCGACCACTCCGGCGACGTCCGGGTTCTCGGTCGTCTCCTCGCGGTGCGGCCAGAACAGGGCGATACGGCGCCGCTCGCGCACGGCGCTGCGGATGCGGGTCCGGGCCAGGTTGGCGACGACGCCCCGGGCGTACGCCACCGGATGGTCGGCGGCCCGCACCCGGTCCCAGCGGTGCCACAGCGCCAGCAGGGCGTCGGCGGCCAGATCGTCGGCGGCGTCCGCCTCACCGGTCAACAGATGGGCGAGGCGCGCGAGTTCGGCGTAGTGGCGTTCGAAGAAGGCATGGAACTCCACGGAGGCGGCGTCGTCGACGACTGTGCCCACGGGTGACCTCTTCTGTCAGGGATTCTGTGTCATGTAGATGACATGCGGTGACATATGGATGTCCGGAGGAACGTTCCGGCGAGATCCGGAGCGTAGCAGTGATCATTTCGTGTCCGTCGTACGGGGGTTCGGTGTGCTCCGTACGAGGAGCCGGACGCGGTGTGGTCCACCGAACCACACCGAGCCCGATTCCGTAACACGGGGAAAACCTGAAACCGGTGCGACGCGGGAACAATCCAGCCAGCATCCGCACACGCACGCTCAGGTGACGAGGAGTTCGACCATGTCCGAGACGCAGAAGGCGGCCCCGCCGCAGGGGGCCGCGCCGCCTGCCGGGAACGGCGTCGACCGGTTCTTCAAGATCTCCGAACGGGGATCCACCTTCGGCCGGGAGATACGCGGCGGCTTCGCCACGTTCTTCACCATGGCCTACATCCTTGTCCTGAACCCCATCATCCTCGGCAGCGCCAAGGACAAGTTCGGGCACACCCTCGACACCGGCCAACTCGTCACCGCCACCGCGCTGGTGGCCTGTGTGATGACGGTCGTCATGGGCGTCGGCGGCAACCTGCCCCTGGCGATCGCGGCCGGCCTCGGCCTCAACGCCGTCGTGGCCTTCCAGCTGGCGCCGCTGATGAGCTGGTCCGACGCGATGGGCCTGGTCGTCCTCGAAGGCCTGCTGATCTGCGTCCTGGTCCTGACCGGCCTGCGCGAGGCCATCATGAACGCCATCCCGCAGCAGCTGAAGCAGGCGATCGGCGTCGGCATCGGCCTGTTCATCGCGTTCATCGGCTTCGTCGACGCGGGCTTCGTCAGCCGGATCCCGGACGCGGCGGACACCACCGTGCCGGTGCAGCTCGGTGCCGTCGGACGGCTCACCGGCTGGCCCGTCCTCGTCTTCTGTGTCGGCGTGCTCCTGACCATCGCGCTGGTCGCGCGGAAGGTGAAGGGCGCGATCCTGATCAGCATCGTCACGATGACGCTGGTGGCGATCGTCATCAACTCCGCCGCTGACATCAAGAGCTGGGGCCTGACCACGCCGAAGATCCCCGACAAGATCGTGGGCACGCCCGACTTCGGGCTCATCGGCCACTTCAGCCTGTTCGGCGGCTTCGCCAAGGCCGGCGTCCTCACCGCCGTCCTGCTGGTCTTCACCCTGATCCTGTCCGACTTCTTCGACGCCATGGGCACGATCGTCGGCATCAGCGCGGAGGCCGGACTCCTCGACGAGCAGGGGCAGGTGCCGGGCATCGGGCGGGTGCTGTTCATCGACGGCGCGGCGGCGGTGGCCGGCGGCCTCGGCTCGGCCTCCTCCAACACGGCGTACATCGAATCGGCGGCGGGGGTGGGCGAGGGGGCCCGTACCGGCTTCGCCAACCTGGTCACCGGCGGCATGTTCGGCCTGGCGCTCTTCCTGACCCCGCTGCTCACCATCGTCCCGCTGCAGGCGGCGGCGCCCGCGCTGATCGCCGTGGGCTTCCTGATGATGACCCACGTCAAGCACATCGACTGGGACAGGTACGAGATCGCCATCCCGGCGTTCCTGACGATCGCCGCGATGCCGTTCACCTACTCCATCACGGACGGCATCGGTGCGGGGTTCCTGGCGTACGTCGTGATCAAGACGGTGCTGGGGAAGGCGAAGGAGGTCAACTGGCTGCTGTGGGCCGTGTCGGCGCTGTTCCTGGTGTACTTCGCGATCGATCCGGTGGAGCAGGTGCTGGGGGTGAAGTAGGTGACGCTGCGCGACCGGCCGCGGGTTCGTCGTGGCTGGTCGCGCCCGCGGGGCGGTAGCCGCACATCGACTACCGCCCCGCGCCCCTGACGGGGCGCTTCAGCTCGGGGCGTTATTTCAGCGCCGCCTCCATCATCGCCTTCGCCACCGGTGCCGCCAGGCCGTTGCCGCTCACTTCCGACCGGGCCGCGTCCGACTGCTCGACCATCACCGCCACCGCGACCTCCTTGCCGGTGCTGTCCGACTTGCCGTACGACGTGAACCAGGCGTACGGCGTCTTGCTGTTGTTCTCGCCGTGCTGGGCGGTGCCCGTCTTGCCGCCGACCGTCACCCCGTCGATGAGCGCGTTCGTACCCGTGCCCTCCTTGACGACCGTCTCCATCGCGGACTGCAGCTGTTCCGCGGTCGAGGAGCTGACGATCTCCGTGCTGCTCGTGTCGTCGTCGTAGTTCTTCAGCACGTCGCCGCCGCTGTCGGTGATCTGCGAGACCATGTGCGGGGAGACCAGCTTGCCGCCGTTGGCTATGGCGGCAGACACCATGGCCATCTGGAGCGGGGTCGCCGTGACGTCGAACTGGCCGATGCCGGAGAGACCGGTCTGGGCCTTGTCCATGTCCGACGGGTAGACGCTGGCGTAGGCCCGCACCGGCACGTCCTGCTTCTGGTCGTTGAAGCCGAACTTCTCGGCCATCGCCCGCACCTTGTCCTGGCCCAGGTCGACGGCCATCTTGCCGAAGACGTTGTTGCAGGAGTACTGGAGAGCCACCCGGATCGGGGCGTTCTCGCAGGGCGCGGACGTGCTCTCGTTGCGCAGCGGGGTCGTGGTGCCGGGCAGGGTGTACGGGTTGGGGCTGTCGGTCTTGGTGTCGACGTTCGCGTAGAGGCCGTCCTCCAGGGCCGCCGCCGCGACCACCAGCTTGAACGTCGAACCCGGCGGCAGCGGCTGGCGCAGCGCCCGGTTGGTGAGCGGCTTGTCGCTGTCGGCGTTCAGCTTCTTCCAGGCCGAACCGGCGGTGTTGGCGTCGGTGAGCGAGGAGGGGTCGTACGACGGTGTCGACACGACCGCGAGGATCTTTCCGGTCTTCGGGTCGATCGCGACGGCGCCGCCCTTCTTGCCGCCGAGCGCCTGGTACGCCGCCTTCTGGACGGCGGGGTCGATCGTCGTGATCACGTTGCCCGGTTCGGCGCGCTCGCCGGTGACCGTGTCCATGACCGTCTTGAGTTGGCTGTCGGTGCCGTTGAGCAGATCCTGGTAGATGCCCTCCAGCTGGGTCGGGGCGTAGGCCTGTGAGGCGTAGCCCGTCACCGCCGCGTACAGCTTGCCGTTCGTGTACGTGCGCTTGTACTTGAGGTCGCTGTTGCTCAGGGTCTGTGCCGAGCCGGTGATCGCGTCACCGGCCACGATGATGTTCCCGAGCGGCTGTGAGTACGTCTCGATGACGTTGCGCCGGTTGTTCGTGTCGTCCGCGAGGGCCTGGCCGTCGTAGAACTGCACCCATGTCGCCCTGACCAGCAGAGTGACCACGAGCAGCAGTGCGAAGACGGACGCCCGCCTGATCGTCTTGTTCATCCCGCTCAGACAGACGAGCGAAAGCGGGGTCCTCGTTCCCGTACGGCCGAATTCTCATCGGGCTCCGTCGATTCTCATCGGCCGCTCACGCGGGGAGCCGGAGGCCTAGAGCCGTCGCGTCGCCAGCGTCAGCCGGTCCCGGGCGTCGAACAGGGCGTCCTTGATCATCTGTTCGTGGGCGGGGGTGAGGCGGGCCACCGGCACCGAGCAGCTGATCGCGTCGCGGGCCGGGGTGCGGTAGGGGATCGCGATCCCGAAGCAGCGCAGCCCCAGCGTGTTCTCCTCGCGGTCGATCGCGAAGCCCTGCTCGCGGATCTGGTGCAGCTCCTCGATGAGCTTCTCGCGGTCCGTGAGGGTGTGCTCGGTCAGCGCGGGGAGGGTCTCCGGCAGCAGCTTGCGGACCTGCTCGTCGGTGTGGGTGGCGAGCAGCGCCTTGCCGAGCGAGGTGGAGTGCGCGGGCAGCCGGCGGCCGACCCGGGTGAAGGGGCGCAGGTAGTGCTGGGACTGGCGGGTGGCCAGGTAGACCACGTTCGTGCCGTCGAGGCGGGCGAGGTGGATGGTCTCCGTGGTGTCGTCGGAGAGCCGGTCGAGGGTCGGGCGGGCCGCCGCGACCACCTCGTCGCCGTCGATGTACGAGGTGCCGACCAGCAGCGCCCGCACCCCGATGCCGTACCGGGTACCGGTCGCGTCCGTCTCCACCCAGCCCAGCTCCACCAGCGTGCGCAGCAACATGTAGAGGCTCGACTTGGGGTACCCGACGGCCTCCTGGACGGCCGCGAGGGAGTGCATACCGGGCCGGCCCGCGAAGTACTCCAGCAACTCCACGGTCCGAACCGCGGACTTGACCTGTGCCCCGCCGCCTGTCTCGCCTGCCGACATCGCCCTTGACCCCTTCGTTGGACGAGAAACCGAGGTTATAGTCTCCAACAGCATATTCATCATCAGAGACAGCGTTCAGTATATCGAACAGTCCTGGTGAATGACCCGGATATGACCGGGATACTGCGGCAGAACGCAACTCATGGAGGGACCCGCGGTGGCAGCAGCACCAGTCTGGAGCGTCGACCCGCGCACCGGGAAGCAGCGTGAGCAGGTTGCGGTGGAGGCCACAGCCGAGGAGGTCGACACCGTCGTCACGGCCGCGCACGCCGCCCGCGGCTCCCTCGCCGACCGCACGGTCCGCGCGGCCTTCCTGCGCTCGGCCGCCGCCGGACTCGACGCGGCCAAGGACCGGCTGGTCGAGGCCGCCGACGCGGAGACCGCGCTCGGCCCCGTCCGGCTGACCGGGGAACTCGCCCGTACCGTCTACCAGCTGCGGGCGTTCGCGGACATCGTCGACGAGGGCGCCTTCCTCGACGTCATCATCAACCACCCCGACGCGACCGCCACCCCGCCCGTCCCGGACCTGCGCCGCTACAAGGTCCCGCTGGGCGTCGTCGCCGTCTACTCGGCCTCCAACTTCCCGTTCGCCTTCTCCGTCGCCGGCGGCGACACCGCGAGCGCGCTGGCCGCCGGCAACCCGGTCGTCGTCAAGGCCCACCCCGACCACCCGGCCCTGTCCGAGCTGGTCGCGAAGGTGCTGCGCCGGGCCGCCGCCGAGCACGGCATCCCCGACGCCGTCGTCGGTCTCGTGCACGGCTTCGAGGCCGGCATCGAGCTGATCAGGCACCCGCTGGTCGCCGCGGCCGGCTTCACCGGTTCCGTCCGGGGCGGCCGGGCGCTCTTCGACGCGGCTGCCGCGCGTCCGGTGCCGATCCCCTTCCACGGCGAACTGGGCTCCCTGAACCCGGTGCTCGTCACCGAGGCCGCGGCCACCGAGCGGGCCGAGGAGATCGGCACCGGGCTCGCCGGGTCGATGACGCTGGGCGTCGGGCAGTTCTGCGTGAAGCCGGGCCTGGTCCTTGTGCCGGCCGGCGCCGCCGGGGACGGCCTGGTCAAGTCCCTCACGGACGCGGTCAGCAACACCGACGCGGGCGTGCTGCTCGACCACCGGATGCGGGACAACTTCGTCGCCGGGGTCGCCGAGCGCGCCGAACTCCCCGACGTGGAGAGCCCGGTGACGCCGGGCGCGGGCGGCGAGCACACCGTGAGCCCCGGGTTCCTGACGGTGCCGGCGGAGAGGCTGACCGAGGCCGGGGCGTACGACCTGCTCCTGGAGGAGTGCTTCGGGCCGGTGACCGTGGTGGTCCTCTACGAGGACCGGGGCGAGGCGACGGCGGTGCTGTCGCGGCTGCCGGGGAACCTCACGGCGACCGTGCACGTCTCCGCCGAGGAGGCCGCGGGGGAGGGGCTGGGGGCGGAGATCCTCGCGGAGCTCACGCCGCTGGCAGGCCGGGTCCTGGTGAACGGGTGGCCGACGGGGGTCGCCGTGGCTCCGGCCCAGCACCACGGCGGGCCCTACCCGGCGACCACCTCCACGTCGACCTCCGTGGGCGGTACCGCCATCGAGCGGTGGCTGCGGCCGGTGGCCTATCAGGGGGCGCCTGCCGCTCTGCTGCCCGCGGAGCTGCGGGACGAGAACCCGCTGGGGCTTCCCCGGCGGTTCAACGGGGTGCTGGAGCGGTAGCGCCGTGGGGGTGCGGGGTGCGTTGCGGGGTGCCGGTTCGATGTGGTTGCCCGCGCAGTTCCCCGCGCCCCTATGGGGCACGGCTGCCCGTGCGCACGTCGAAAAGTTCTGCTGACAGAATTCCGCCATGGACCTGGAACTTCCCGAACTTCCTTTTCCCCTTCGTACCTACGGGCCCGACGGGCACTGGTTCCATGAGGGCGGGGTGCTCACCGGGTGGGCCGGGGCCCGGCAGGACCGGTTCGTCTCGCCCACCGGGGAGGCGCTGGACCCCGCCTCGGACGCGCCCCGGCTGCTGGGGGCGCCCGAGGGCGACTTCCAGCTGATCGCCCGGGTCACCGTCGGGTTCGGTGCCGCCTTCGACGCCGGTGTGCTGTACGTCCACGTCGGCGACCGGGCCTGGGCCAAGCTCTGCCTGGAGAACTCCCCGGACGTGCCCACCGTCTGCACGGTGGTCACCCGGGGGCACTCGGACGACTCCAACGCCTTCACGGTGGAGGGGAGTTCCGTCTGGCTCCGGATCAGCAGGACCGGCCGCGCGTTCGCCTTCCACGCCTCCCGCGACGGCAAGAAGTGGGTCTTCGTCCGGCTGTTCACCCTGGGCGCCGAGAAGGAGACGGAAGACGCACTGGTCGGCTTCATGACCCAGTCCCCGATGGGGGAGGGGTGCGTCGTGACCTACGACCACATCGAGTTCAGGCCCGACTGGCCGGCCGACCTGCGCGACGGAAGCTGATCACGAGGCTCACGGCGAACAGGGCCGCGGCCAGGGCCAGGCTCGCCCGCATCCCGGCCGCGAAGCCGCCGCCGACCAGGGCGCCGAACACCGCGATCCCGAGCCCGCCGGCCACCTGCCGGGCCGCGTTGAGCACCCCGGCCGCCAGGCCGGCCCGCTCGGCCGGTACGGCGTCCATCATCACGACGGTCAGCGGCGGCACGGTCAGCGCGCAGCCGACCGCCATCGGGACGAGCAGGACGGCCACCACGGGGGCGGGCGTGCCGGAGCCGACGGCGAGCAGCCCCAGCAGGCCCACCGCGGCCAGTGCCTGGCCGACCAGCATCGGCAGCCGCGGCCCGTGGCGGGCGGCCAGCTTTCCGGACACCACGTTGGCGAGACCGATCAGCCCGGACATCGGCAGGAACAGCAGCCCGGTGCAGAGCGCCGAACGGCCCTGGACCTGCTGGAAGAAGAGCGAGAAGACGAACACCACACCGTAGAAGGCCACGCTGCACGCCGCCCCGGCCGTCACCGCCACCCGTACCGCCCGGTCCCGGAACAGCTCCGGCGGGACGACCGGATGGGCCTGCCGGCGCTCGACGCGGACGAACAGGACGGCGCAGGCCAGCGCCACGGCGAAGGCCGCCAGTCCCGTCGCACCGCCCTCGATGACCGCGAAGGTGAGGGCGGTGAGCGTGACGACGGCGGTGAGCTGGCCGGGCAGGTCCAGCGGGGCCGGGCGGCGCTCCGAGCGCGGTGTGCGCACCAGCAGGAGCAGCGCGACCGCCCCGAGCGGCAGGTTGATGAAGAAGATCCCGCGCCAGTCCCAGGCCGCGGTCAGCGCGCCGCCCGCCACCGGGCCCAGGGCCAGCGCGACCGAGCCGCCGGCGCCCCACAGCGCCACCGCCCGCGTGCGCCGGCCGGGATCCGCGTACGCCTGCCGCACCAGGGAGAGGGAGGCGGGCAGCACGACGGCCGCCGCGGCGCCCTGCACCACGCGCGCGCCGATCAGCACCGGGAGGGTCGGTGCCAGGCCGCAGGCCGCCGAGGCGAGGGTGAAGACGGCGATGCCGAGCCCGTACGCCCGGCTCGCCCCGGCCCGGTCCGCGAAGGCGCCGGTGGAGAGCATCAGGGCGGCGAAGGCCAGCGTGTAGGCGTCCACCGTCCACTGCAGTCCGGACAGGCCGCCGCCGAGCGCCGAGCCGATCGCCGGCAGGGCCACGTTCACCACGGACGCGTCGAGGGTGATGAGGGCGAAGCCCAGCAGGGCGGCGGTCAGGGTGAGGGCGGGGGTGTGGTTCCGCCCTTTCGGCGATGCGCTCTGCTCCGCGGCGATCCGGGCGGCCCGTCGGGTCTGGTCGGTTGGCATGGCTCCATGCTGCTGACCGGTCGCGCCGCACAGTAGTGGCCCGGACGTCAGGTGTCCGGAGGTTCCGGCCATGCTGCGCGTCGCGGTGGTCGCGTCCCCGCCCGTGTCGTGTTCGACCCCGCCGTTCCGGAGCCCTCACCGACCTGGCCCGGCACGCCGGGGTCTCCGTGCGCACCCACCTGGTCCGCCGCACCGGACCGACCCCGAGCGCCTGCCGTGCCCGGTTCGGCCGGCGCGGAATCGGCGCGGAACCGGCGCGGAACCGGCGCGGACGAGGGCACGTCCTCCTTGGCGTGATCAGTGACCACGTGAAGGGGATCAGGGTGATCCGTACGGCGGTGTCTGCCGAGGCGGAGGCGATTGCCGTGCTGCACCGGCGGGCCCGGGCGACGTACTACCCGGAGGGGCTCCCGGACGACGGGGTGGACTGGACGGCTGCGTGGCGTGGTGCCGTCGGGCGCCCGGACGGGCAGGTGCTGTGCGTGGTGGAGGCGGGGGCGATCATCGGGGTCGCCTCGTTCCGGCCCCCGGAGGGCGCCACCGGCGAAACGGTCAAGCTGTTCCAGTTCCACGTCGACCCCGATCGCTGGCGGGCCGGTGTCGGCACCGCCCTGCACACCGCCTGCCTGGAGCAGTGGCGGGCCGACGGCAGACGGACCGCCGTGCTGGACGTGCACGTCGACAACCGGCGGGCCCAGGCCTTCTACGCCCGCCAGGGCTGGATGCCGGACCCGGAGAACCCGCCGGCCGAGGGGGACCACCACCTGTACCTCCGGTACACGGTGGACGCGGTGGACGGGGAATGAAGCGAGCTGTTTGAAGGTTCAGGTAGTTGCAGGGTTTACCGTCGCTACCTGGAGAGCCGAGAACATGCGCGTCGAGATCTGGTCCGATATCGCTTGCCCCTGGTGCTATGTCGGAAAGGCGCGCTTCGAGAAGGCGCTCGCCGCCTTCCCGCACCGCGACGACGTCGAGGTCGTGCACCGCTCCTTCGAGCTGGACCCCGGCCGCGCCAAGGACGACGTCCAGCCGGTGCTCGCCATGCTCAGCAAGAAGTACGGCATGAGCGAGGCCCAGGCCCAGGCGGGCGAGGAGAACCTGGGCGCGCAGGCCGCCGCCGAGGGTCTCGAGTACCGGACCCGGGACCGCGACCACGGCAACACCTTCGACATGCACCGGCTGCTGCACTTCGCCAAGGAGCAGGGCCGCCAGGACGAGCTGATCCAGATCCTGTACCGGGCGAACTTCGCCGAGGAGCGGTCCGTCTTCAGCGAGGGCGAGGACCGGATCGTGGCGCTGGCCGAGGAGGCCGGGCTGGACGCGGCGGCCGTGCGCGCGGTGCTCGCCGACCCGTCCCGCTACGCCGACGACGTCCGTGCCGACGAGCGCGAGGCCGCCGAGCTCGGCGCGAACGGGGTGCCGTTCTTCGTCCTCGACCGGAAGTACGGGGTCTCGGGCGCCCAGCCCGCCGAGGTGTTCACACAGGCGCTCAGCCAGGCCTGGGGCGCGCGTTCCCCGCTGAAGCTGATCGACGAGGGCGGCGCGGAGGCCTGCGGGCCGGACGGGTGCGCGGTGCCGCAGCACTGAGAAACGTGCAGGTCAGGGCCGTCTTATAAGCATCGCTTAGCGGTTCCGGGTAAAAATCCGCAATGGACGGGGGGTGCCCGGGGCCGCAGAGTGGACGCATGGAGACCACGGAGACGTTCGAGAGCCTCGTCCGCGCCGAGTTCGCCCCGCAGACCACCTACCTCAACACCGCCAGCAACAGCCTGCTGCCCGCCCGCACCGTGGCCGCCCTGCACCGGGCGGCGCTGCTGCGGGCCGAGGGCCGGGCGCTGACCTCGCTGTACGAGGACGTGGAGGCGTGCCGGGCCGCGTACGCCCGGCTCGCCGGAGTCCCGGCCACCCGGGTCGCGGCGGGCGCCTCGGTCGCCGCGCACTCCGGCGTGATCGCCGCCTCGCTCCCGGCCGGCGCCGAAGTCCTCACCGCCGAGGACGACTTCACCTCCGTACTGAACCCGTTCCACGTCCGCGGCGACCTCAAGGTCCGCGCGGTGCCGCTGGAGCGTCTCGCCGAGTCCGTCCGGCCGGACACCGCCCTCGTCGCGGTCAGCGCGGTCCAGTCGGCGGACGGCCGGCTCGCCGACCTGCCCGCCCTGCGCGAGGCCGCCCGGGCGCACGGGACCCGCACCTACGTCGACTTCTCCCAGGCCGCCGGCTGGCTGCCGATGGACGCCGACGCGTACGACTTCACCGCGACCGTCTCCTTCAAGTGGCTGCTCGGCCCGCACGGTGTGGCCTTCCTCGTGCTCCCCGAGGACTTCGGCGGCCTGACCCCGCTCCTCGCGGGCTGGGTCGCGGGCGAGGAACCGTGGGACAGCTGCTACGGCCCGGTCGCCGAACTCGCCCACTCCGCCCGGCGGTTCGACCTCACCCACGCCCTGTTCACGTTCGCCGGCCTGCGCCGCTCGCTCGACCTGATCGAGGAGCTCGGCATGCCCGCCGTGCACGCCCACGACGTGGGCCTCGCCGACCGGTTCCGCGCCGGGCTCGCGGCCCTCGGGCACGAGCCGGTGCCCGCGCCCGGCTCCGCGATCGTCTCGGTCCCCGGGCTCGGTGGCCGCCAGCCCGAGCTGAGCCGGGCTGGCATCGAGGTCTCCAACCGCGCGGGCAACCTGCGCGCGGCCTTCCACCTCTTCAACACGCCCGCAGACGTGGACCGCCTGCTCGACGCCCTGGCCGGCTGACCGACGGCACGGCCGGGCCGGGACCCCCCGTCCCACACGAGGAGATCCCGGCCCGGCGGCTCATGGAACGGTCACCTCACCGGCGTGAAGTCCCGTGCCCCGATGAACTCCGGCCGGCGTACCGGCGCCGCGAACGGTTCCACCGCCGCGTTCTCCACGCTGTTGAACACGATGAAGACGTTGCTGCGCGGGAACGGCGTGATGTTGTCGCCGGAGCCGTGCATGCAGTTGCAGTCGAACCAGGTCGCCGAGCCGGCCCTGCCGGTGAACAGCCTGATGCCGTACTCGCCCGCCATCGCGGTCAGCGCCTCGTCGGACGGGGTGCCCGCGTCCTGCATCTGCAGGGACTTCTTGTAGTTGTCCCTGGGTGTGGCGCCGGCGCACCCCAGGAACGTCCGGTGCGAGCCCGGCATGATCATGAGCCCGCCGTTGGTGTCGTGGTTCTCGGTCAGGGCGATCGAGACGGACACGGCCCGCATGTTCGGCAGGCCGTCCTCGGCGTGCCAGGTCTCGAAGTCCGAGTGCCAGTAGAAGCCGCTGGCCCCGAACCCCGGCTTGACGTTGATCCGGGACTGGTGGACGTACACGTCCGAGCCGAGGATCTGCCGGGCCCGGCCGACCACCCGCTCGTCGTGCACCAGGTTCGCGAACACCTCGCTGATCCGGTGCACTTCGAAGACGGACCGGATCTCCTTGGACGTCGGCTCCACGATCGAGCGTTCGTCGGCCCGGATCGCCGGGTCGGCGACCAGCCGCTCCAACTCCTGCCGGTAGACGGCGACTTCGTCGTCGGCGAGCAACTGCTCGACGGTGAGGAAGCCGTCGCGCTCGAACGCCTCCAGCCGGTCCGTGGCGATCGGCCCGGGCGCGCCGGGCGCCGACCAGACGACCGGGTCCTTGCGGGGGACGGCGACCTCGACGGGGCCGCGGCTCGGGTAGAGGTCGGTGAGCGTGGTCATGGTCAGCCCTCCTCGGTCAGCAGGGGATAGACGCCGTTCTCGTCGTGGTCCTCCCGCCCGGTGACCGGGGGGTTGAACACGCAGACGCAGCGGAAGTCCTCCTTGACGCGCAGCGAGTGCCGCTCGTGCCCGTCGAGGAGGTACATGGTCCCGGGCGTGATCGTGTACGACGTCCCGGTCTCGTGGTCGGTCAGCTCGGCCTCGCCCTCGACACAGACGACGGCCTCGATGTGGTTGGCGTACCACATCGACGTCTCCGTGCCCGCGTAGAGGATCGTCTCGTGCAGCGAGAAGCCGACCCGCTCCTTGGCGAGGACGATGCGTTTGCTCTCCCAGGTCCCGGACGCGGACTTCACATGCCGGTCGGTGCCTTCTATCTCCTTGAAAGAACGGACGATCACGGTTCTGCCATGCCTCCTAGCTGGTGTTTCAGACGGTTTCCCGGACGGCCCGGGCGACGATGCTCAGCCCCTCGTCCAGCTCGTCCGGGGTGACGGTCAGGGCGGGCAGCAGCTTGACGACCTCGCTCTCCGGCCCCGACGTCTCGATGAGCAGCCCGAGTTCGAAGGCGCGCGCGGCGATCCGCCCGGCCCGCTCCTTGTCGTGGAACTCCAGGCCCCACACCAGGCCCCGCCCCCGGTACTCCCGCACGTCGGCGAGGTTCTCCTCGACGATCGCGATGAGCCCCTGCTCGATCTGCTCGCCCTTGGTGCGGGTCTGCTTCTCCATCGCCGGGCCGTCGGTCCAGTAGCTCTCCAGGGCGGCGGTCGCGGTGACGAAGGCGGGGTTGTTGCCGCGGAAGGTGCCGTTGTGCTCGCCCGGCTCCCACACGTCCAGTTCGGGCCGGAACAGGCACAGCGACATGGGCAGCCCGTACCCGCTGATGGACTTCGACACCGTGACGATGTCGGGGACGATGCCCGCCTCCTCGAACGAGAAGAAGGCGCCGGTCCGCCCGCAGCCCATCTGGATGTCGTCGACGATCAGCAGCATGTCCTGCCGCTCGCAGAGCGCCTTGAGGGCACGCAGCCACTCGGGCCGGGCGACGTTGATGCCGCCCTCGCCCTGCACGGTCTCCACGATCACCGCGGCCGGCTTGTTGAGCCCCGACCCCTGGTCCTCCAACAGCCGCTCGAACCAGAGGAAGTCCGGCACGGTCCCCTCGAAGTAGTTGTCGAACGGCATCGGCGTCCCGTGCACCAGCGGGACCCCGGCCCCGGCCCGCTTGAAGGCGTTGCCGGTGACCGCGAGGGACCCGAGGGACATCCCGTGGAAGGCGTTGGTGAACGACACGATCGCCTCGCGCCCCTTCACCTTCCGGGCGAGCTTGAGCGCCGACTCGACGGCGTTCGTCCCCGTCGGCCCCGGGAACATGACCTTGTACGGCAGCTCGCGGGGCCGCAGCACCAGGTCCTGGAACGTCTGCAGGAACGACCGCTTGGCCGTGGTCGACATGTCCAGGCCGTGGGTGACGCCGTCGCGTTCCAGATAGTCGAGCAACGCCCGTTTCAGCACGGGGTTGTTGTGGCCGTAGTTGAGTGAACCGGCGCCGGCGAAGAAGTCCAGGTACGCGTGGCCGTCCTCGTCGTACATGCGGCTGCCCCGGGCCCGGTCGAACACCGTCGGCCAGCTGCGGCAGTAGCTGCGGACCTCGGACTCCAGGGTCTCGAAGACGCTCAGGTCGGGCTGGGTGATGGTCACGGCGGGGCTCCTCAGTGCGATGTGGGGGTCAAGGGGCCTATGCGGTACAGGACTTCGGGGTCGTGCGGACCGTCGGGGAACTCGCCGGCCTCGAACAGCACCGTGCGCTCGACGGCGGCGCCGTGCCGGGCGGCGTACGAGGTGAACAGGTGCTCGGAGGCGGTGTTGCCGGGCGTGATGGTGGTCTCGACGGCGGTGAGCGGCCGTTCGGCGGCCACCCGTGCCGTGAGTCCGTCCAGCAGCCGCGCCGCGATGCCGCGCCCGCGCTGCGCGGCGTCCACGGCCACCTGCCAGACGAGCAGGGTGTCCGGCCGGTCCGGCCGGGTGTACCCGGTCACGAACCCGACGGGCTCGCCGTCCGCGCCGCGCGCCACCGCCGAGGTGCCGGCGAAATCCCGGCACCACAGCAGATAGCTGTACGAGGAGTTCAGATCGAGGCTTCCGGAATCCTTGGCGATACGCCAGAGAGCGGCACCGTCGGTCACCAGCGGGCGGTCGACGATCAGGTCTGCTTGTGGGGCAGTCATGTGGATCGAATTTAGCGAGGCAAATGCAAAAACGCACGGCAGGTCGAGCTCAGGGCCCGACCTGCCGTGCCTGTATGTACCGATATGACCCACCGCAAAGTGGACAAATATCCCTGTTATGTGGAGTGCGTCACAGGGTTGAAACCCGGATGAAATTCCCCCGGTTTAGCTCTGCAAAAAGCGGGCAGACGAACTCGGGTAAGCCATCGAAAAAAAGGGAATTCGAAATAGCTTTGAATTCGGCTACCGCCAGGCGGAATCCACGGCCCGCCGGGCGCCCGCAAGGTCCACCGCCGGCCCCCGCTTCGCCAGCCCCGCGCCGAGCGCCGCCAGGCTCGCCCAAACGGCACCGGCCGTCGCGTCCACCCCGTAGTGGTTGACCCGGATCATCTCCCCGGCCAGCGCGCCCCCGCCCGCCGCCAGCGGCAGGGTGCCGTCGTCCGCCAGTGCCTCGGCGACCAGCTCCGAGGCCGCCACGCCGGCCGGCACCCGCAGGGTCGTGGCGACCGGCGCCGCGTCCGACTCCTCGTACACGTACGGCTCCAGGCCGCCGCCCAGGGCCACCGCCCCGGCCCGGGTGGCCAGCGCGGCCGTGCGGTGACGCCGCATCACCGTCTCCAGGCCGTCCGCCTCGATCCGCTCCAGGCACGCCTCCAGCGCCAGCATCTCCAGCTGGGCCGGCGCGTGCAGCAGCGCCTTGCGGCCACCGTCGACCCAGCGCTCCTTCCAGTCCAGCAGGGAGAGGTAGGAGCGGCGCGGGGCGTGCGGGTTCGCCGCCATCCGGGCCCACGCCCGCTCGCTCACCGAGACCGCCGAGACGCCGGCCGGGCCGCCCATCGCCTTCTGCGCCCCGATCACGCACAGGTCCACGCCCCACGCGTCCGGCAGCACCGGCTCGGCCCCGACCGAGGCGACCGCGTCGAGGTAGAAGAGGGCGCCCTGCTCCCGTACCGCCTCGCCGATCTCCGCGACCGGGTTGGTGTTGCCGGTGGCCGCCTCCGCGTGCACCAGGGAGACGAAGTCGATCTCCGGGTGCTCGGCGAACGCCTCCCGGATCCGCTCGGCCGTCACCGCCGCGTGGAACGGCACGGTGAGGTCGATCACGGTCGCGCCGCAGTCCCGCAGCCAGTTCCCGAAGGTCTGCCCGTACGGGCCGGTGATCACGTTCAGGGCGACCGTTTCCGGCCCCGCCGTCGCCCGGATCGCGCCCTCCAGGGGCAACAGTGCCTCGCCCTGCATGATCACCACGTCCTGGCGGGTATCCAGCAGCCGGGCCACCCGGTCCTCGATCGCGGCGAAGTGCGCGGCGCTCAGCGGGGCCAGGTCGAGGAAGGGGTGGGTCACGGCGGTGCTCTCTTCGGTCGGGACGGGGGAGATCCAGATGAGCGTAACCGGCAGGGGGGTCACCGTCCCCGACCGGCGACTTCTCAGGCTGAACGGCTCCAAGACCATCGGTTTGATTTGAGAGACCCAAACATCTCCTTATAATCGGAACCCGTAGAACCGGAACCCAAAGCTCCCCCACAGATTTCTGGAGGTCTCGTGACCACGCTCCTCGGGCGCCGCCGGGCTCGCGCCCTGGCCGCCGTCACCGCCGCGGCCGGGCTGGCCCTCGTGGCCGGCTGCACGTCGAGCGGCAACGGCTCCAGCGCCTCCAGGACGGCCGCAGGCGGGGTCGAACTCGTCAAGGCGGGTCAGCTCACCACCTGCACCCACCTGCCGTACCCGCCGTTCCAGTCGGAGATCGACGGCAAGGTGCAGGGCTTCGACGTGTCGATGATCGACCTGGTCGCCAAGGACCTCGGCGTGAAGCAGCAGATCCTCGACACGCCGTTCGAGAACTTCAAGACCGGCGCCTTCCTCAACTCCGGCGAGTGCGACCTGGCCGCGGCCGGCATGACCATCACCGCCGAGCGCAAGAAGAACGTCGACTTCTCCACCCCCTACTTCGACGCCACCCAGGCCCTCCTCGTGGGCAGGAACAGCGGTATCACCTCGCTGGCCGACGCCAAGGCCAAGAAGGTGAAGCTCGGCGCCCAGGCGCAGACCACCGGCGAGGACTACGTCAGCAAGCAGGGCTTCGACCCGGTCTCCTTCGAGTCCTCCGACGCCGTCCTCAACGGCCTGCGCACCGGCCAGGTCAAGGCCGTCGTCATCGACTACCCGGTGGTCCAGGGCTGGCTCAAGGACAAGGCCAACGCGGACGCCTTCCAGGTCGCCGGCAACATCAACACCGGCGAGCAGTACGGCTTCACGGTGAAGAAGGGCAACACCAAGCTCCTCGCCGCCGTCGACAAGGCGATCACCGACGCCAAGGCCGACGGCACGTACAAGAAGCTGTACGAGAAGTGGATCGGTCCCTACGACGCCTCGGCCGCGTCCCCCGCCGCCTCATGACCGCAGGCACGGACACCGGACTGAGGCCCCGCAGGAAGGGGCTGTCCCGGCGGCAGAAGCGCCGGCTGTCGCGCGGGGCGCAGTACGTCGTCTTCGTCGCCGCCGTGGTCGCGTTCGCGGTCGGCGCCGACTGGGGACGGCTGCAGAACCAGTTCGCCCAGTGGGACATCGCCCGGCAGATGTTCCCGGACGTCATCACGCTGGCGCTGAAGAACACCGTGCTCTACACGGTGTCCGGCTTCGCCGTCGGCCTGGCGCTCGGCATGGTGATAGCGCTCATGCGGCTGTCGTCGGTCGGGCCCTACCGCTGGCTGGCCGGCGTCTACATCGAGATCTTCCGCGGCCTGCCTGCCCTGCTGATCTTCATCTTCATCGGCGTCGCCGTCCCGCTCGCCTTCCCCGGCACCGAGATCGTCGGCGGCACCTACGGCAAGGTGGCCCTGGCGCTCGGCCTGGTCGCCGCCGCCTACATGGCGGAGACGATCCGCGCGGGCATCCAGGCGGTCCCCAAGGGCCAGCTGGAAGCGGCCCGTTCACTGGGCTTCTCACCCGCCCGCGCGATGATCTCGATCATCATCCCGCAGGCCTTCCGCATCATCCTGCCGCCCCTGACCAACGAGCTGGTCCTGCTCTTCAAGGACTCCTCCCTGGTCCTCTTCCTCGGCGTCACCCTGGAGGAGCGCGAACTGTCCAAGTACGGCCGCGACCTGGCCAGTACGACCGCCAACTCCACGCCGATCCTCGTCGCCGGCCTGTGCTACCTGCTGGTCACGATCCCGCTCGGCTTCGTCGTGCGCCGCATGGAGGCGAAGGCCCAGGAGGCCGTCACATGAGCCGACCCGAGATCGAGGTGAAGGGTCTGCACAAGTCCTTCGGCGAGAACGAGGTGCTGCGCGGCATCGACCTGGAGATCGGCCAGGGCGAGGTCGTCTGCGTCATCGGTCCGTCCGGCTCCGGCAAGTCGACGCTGCTGAGGTGCGTCAACCTCCTGGAAGAGCCGTCCCAGGGGCAGGTGTTCGTCGGCGGCACCGAGTTGACGGACCCCGACGTCGACATCGACGCCGTGCGCCGCCGGATCGGCATGGTCTTCCAGCAGTTCAACCTCTTCCCGCACCTCACGGTCACCGAGAACCTCACCCTGCCGCAGCGTCGGGTGCTGCGCAGGGACAAGGCGACGGCGGCACGGGTCGCCGCCGAGAACCTCGCCCGCGTGGGCCTCTCCGAGAAGGCGGACGCCTACCCCGCCTCCCTCTCCGGCGGCCAGCAGCAGCGCGTGGCGATCGCCCGCTCGCTGTCCATGGGCCCCGAGGTGATGCTCTTCGACGAGCCGACGTCCGCCCTCGACCCGGAACTGGTCGGGGACGTCCTGGCGGTGATGCGGATGCTGGCGCAGGAGGGCATGACCATGATGGTGGTCACCCACGAGATGACCTTCGCCCGCGAGGTCGCCGACCGGGTGGTCTTCATGGACGGGGGAGTCGTGGTCGAGGACGGCACGCCGGACCAGGTCATCGGCAACCCCACCCACACCCGCACCCGCCACTTCCTCTCCCGGCTCCTGGACCCGGCCATGGCCCAGGTGGAGGAGGAGACCGCGGAGTAGCCGCCCGGACAGGGGAGACCGGACCGGCTGTCAGTGCCGTGTGCGAGGGTTCGGGCATGAACGCACACCGTGTGGAGCACAGCTGGGCGGAGACCGTCGCCCTCTTCGAGCGGCGGGGGCTGCCCGAGTCGTCGTACGAGAACCTCTACGAGGAGTCCTACGACGTGCACACCGGCCCGGTGGTGATCGCGGGCGACCTCGACCTGGACACGGTCGGGTCCTCCGGCGCCGGGGTGGTCGTCGACGGCGACCTGACCGTCGGGGGCAGCATCGTCAACGTCGACGACGGCTGCCCGGCCTCGATCGTCCTCGGCGACCTGCGGGCCGCCAACGTCTACCTCGAAGGCGACGTCAAGCTGCTGGTGCTGGGCAGCGTCACCGTGGACGCCTTCATCGGCAGCATGACCGACAAGCTGGTCATGATCCACGGCGACCTGCGGGCCGGAGTGACCGTGCTGTCGGGCGAGTTCAGCCCCGACCTGGTCGGCGGCACCCTGCACGGCGCGGTCGTCGCGCCCGCCTACCTCGACCTCGCCCAGGACGTCGACCCGGCCGCGGTCCTCGTCCCCGAGGTGCTGCGCGCGGACGGCGAGGACGACCCGCGCGGCTTCGACGCCCCGCGGGTGCACGGCGGCCGGCTGCTGAACCGCATCGGGAAGGGGCTCCCGGTCGTCCTAGGCTGAGCCCCATGAGCGATCGAGCGGTGCTGCACGTGAAGGGCAGGGTCCTGGCGGGCCCCGAGGACGTCCGCGACGAGCTGTGGGTGGTGGACGGCCGGGTCTCCTACGGCCGTCCCGCCGGCGCCCGTGACATCCGGACCGTCGAGGGCTGGGCGCTCCCCGGCCTCGTCGACGCCCACTGCCACGTCGGTCTCGGCCCGCACGGCCCGGTGGACGCGGCGACGGCCGAGAAGCAGGCCCTCACCGACCGCGAGGCCGGCACCCTCCTCATCCGGGACGCCGGCTCCCCCTCCGACACCCGCTGGGTCGACGACCGCGACGACCTCCCGAAGATCATCCGGGCCGGCCGGCACATCGCCCGCACCCGCCGCTACATCAGGAACTTCGCCCACGAGATCGAGCCGGCCGACCTGGTCGCGTACGTCGCCCAGGAGGCCCGGCGCGGCGACGGCTGGGTCAAGCTGGTCGGCGACTGGATCGACCGCGACCTCGGCGACCTGGCCCCCAGCTGGCCCCGTGACGCCGTCGAGGCCGCCATCGCCGAGGCCCACCGGCTCGGCGCCCGGGTCACCGCCCACTGCTTCGCCGAGAGCTCGCTCAGGGACCTCGTCGAGGCCGGCATCGACTGCGTCGAGCACGCCACGGGCCTGACGGAGGATCTGATCCCCCTCTTCGCCGCCCGCGGCGTCGCGATCGTCCCCACCCTCGTCAACATCGCCACCTTCCCCGACCTGGCGGCGGGCGGCGAGGCCAGGTTCCCCCGCTGGTCGGCCCACATGCGCCGGCTGCACGAGCGCCGCTACGACACCGTCCGGGCCGCCTACGACGCCGGGATCCCGGTGTACGTCGGCACGGACGCCGGCGGCAGCCTGGCCCACGGACTGGTCGCGGCCGAGGTCGCCGAGCTGGTGACCGCCGGGATCCCGCCCCTCGACGCGCTCTCGGCGACCAGCTGGGCGGCCCGCGCCTGGCTCGGCAGGCCCGGCCTGGAGGAGGGCGCGCCGGCCGACCTGGTGGTGTACGAGAGCGACCCGCGCGCGGACGTGCGCGTCCTCGCGTCCCCCAGGAGAGTGGTGCTGAACGGGCAGGTCGTGCAGTAAGGGAACTCCTGTGCCGACCGATTCGAATACGTTCACGGAAAGTCCACTATTGAGTGAAGTGACGCAGGATTGCCGCCTGTTCACCCACAGTGCGTAATTCTTGGCGGGTCCCGAGCACGTTTCCTCTGGGGGTCCCACCACCTTGAACAGCGACACATTCCGTATGCCCGCACGCCGTCTCGCGACCCTCGCGACGGCCACGGCCCTGGCCGCCGGTCCCGCGGCCCTGGCCGGCGCGGGCACCGCACACGCGACCACCGACCACGGTCGCGCGAGCGCGTTCGTCCTGCGCACCGGCCTTGACGTCTCCCTCCTCAAGAAGACCGTGAACGTCCCGCTCGCGGTCTCCCTGAACGAGGTCCAGGCACCGCAGAGCGCCAACCGGACGGCGCTCACCGCCACCCTCGACGGAGTCGACGGCGGCAAGCCCTTCAACGTCCTCGGCGCGGACGTCGCCGCGGCGAAGGCGACCGTCACCGCCGACCGCGCCGAGGCCTCCGTCCACCTCGCCCACGCCAGGCTGCACCTGCCGGGCCTGCCCCTGCTGTCCCTCGTCGAACTCGACACGGTCACGTCCGAGGCCACCTGCGAGACCGGCAGGCAGCCGCAGGCCACCGCCGACGTGCTCGGCGCCGTCACCGTGCTCGGCAAGCGCGTCACGCTCAGCGCGGGCGGCCCCACCGACGTCAGGGTCCCCGGCGTCGGCGAGGTCCGCCTCGACCTGTCCCAGCGCGAGACGACCTCGACCACGGCCGCGGCCGGCGCCCTCGAACTCAAGGTCTCCATCAACCCGCTGAAGCTCAACGTGGCCGAGGTGGAGGGGACGGTGACGCTGGCGAAGGCGACGTGCGAAACGCCCCCCGACCCCGAGGCCGCTCCGGGTGCCCCTGGCGACCCTGCCGACTCTGCCGACCCCACGGACCCCGCCGACCCCGCCGACCCGGCGTCCGACGTGAAGGTCCAGGGCGCCCCGGCGAAGGAGACCACCAAGCTGGCGGAAACGGGCGGCAGTTCGGCGACGCCGTACGTCGTGGGAGGATCGCTGGCGTTGATTCTGGCGGGCGGAGGAGCGGTCACTGTGGTCCGGCGCAGGCGATAGCGCCCCTTGAGGGGCGCGGGGAACTGCGCGACCAGCCACAACGCACCCGCACTCGCGTGACGGCCCGCAGTTCCCCGGTCCCTCCCCTCACGCCCGTATCAACATCAACGCCTGATCAAGCGCCTGCAGGAACCGGTTCACCGTCACCCGGTCCCGCACCGCGATCCGCACCCACTCCTCGTCGAGCCCGGGAAACGTGTCCCCCCGCCGCACGGCGTACCCCAGCACCCGCAGCTGCCGCCGCACGGCCGCCGCCCCCGCCATCCGGACGAGCACGAACGGCCCCTCCGCCGGCCCCGCCACCCGCACCCCCTCCGGCGCGAACTCCTCCAGCCCCGCGACCAGATGGGCCCGGTCGGTGGCGACGCGGTGCGCCGCGTGCGCCGCCTCCGCCAGCGCGCGCGGCGCGACACACGCCTCTGCCGCCGCCAGCGCCGGCGTCGACACCGGCCACAACGGCTGCGCCCGCGCCAGCTCGGCGACGGTCTCCGGCGCGGCCAGCACGTACCCGATCCGCAGCCCGGCCAGCCCCCACGTCTTCGTCAGGCTCCGCAGCACCACAAGACCCGGTACGTCGGTCCGCCCGGCCAGCGCCTCCCGCTCGCCCGGCACCGCGTCCATGAACGCCTCGTCGACCACCAGCGTCCGCCCCGGCCGGGCGAGCCGGGCGATAGCCCCGGCCGGATGCAGCACCGACGTCGGGTTGGTCGGATTGCCGATCACCACCAGGTCGGCGTCCTCCGGGACGGCCGCCGGATCCAGCCGGAACCCGTCCGCCTCCCGCAGCAGCACCCGGTCCACGGTGTGCCCGGCGTCCCGCAGCGCCGCCTCCGGCTCGGTGAACTGCGGATGCACCACCACCGGCCGGCGCACCTTCAACGCCCGCGCCAGCAGCACGAACGCCTCCGCGGCACCCGCCGTCAGCAGCACCCGCTCCACCGGCAGCCCGTGCCGCGCCGCGACCGCGGCCCGTGCCGCCCGCCCGTCCGGGTAGGCCGCGAGCCCGCCCAGCGACTGGGCTATCCGGTCCCGCAGCCAGACCGGGGGAGTGCCGGTCCGCACGTTGACCGCGAGGTCGACGAGGGCCGGACCGCCGTCCCGGACCTCGGCGTCGCCGTGGTGGCGCAGATCGTGCCCGCCTCCGGAGCCTCTGTCGCCTCCGGGGCCGTCGGCACCGCCGGAACCGTCCTCAGTGCGCATGCGCGTGCCCGCCATGGTGATGGTGTCCGTGCCCGTGGTGGTGGCCGTCGTCGTCCGGGTGGAAGTGCGGCTGCTGCGGCAGCCCGACCTTGTCCTCGAAGCCGGGCAGCGCGATCCGGTACACGCACGAGTCGCAGTTCATCCGCAGATCACCCTCGACCGCCTCCCGGTACCGCTCCATCACCAGGTCCAGCAGCTCGGGCTCGGGCCCGATGACGTCCGCCGAACGCACCTCGATCTCCGGGTGCGCCGCCGCCCAGCCCTCGGTCTGCTGCCGCACCCGGTCCGGCAGGATCCCGGTGAAGAGAAAGTACGGCAGGACGACGATCCGGCGCGCCCCCAGTTTCAGACACCGGTCGAGCCCGCCCGGCACGTCCGGCGCCGCCAGCGACACGAACGCCGTCTCCACCCCCGCGTACCCGCGGCCCTCCCAGAGCAGCCGGGCCGCCTTGTGCACCTCGGCGTTGGCGTCGGGGTCGGTGGAACCCCGGCCCACCAGCAGCACGGTCACGTCCGAGCGGTCCTGGACGGCCCGTGAGGAACCGCCCAGCGCCTCGTCCAGCCGCCGCTCCAGGACCGACAGCAGCGAAGGGTGCGGACCGAGCGGACGGCCGTAGGTGTACGAGATCCCCGGGTGCCGCTCCTTCTCCCGGGTCAGCGCGGCCGGGATGTCGCCCTTGGCGTGCCCGGCGGAGACCAGCATCAGCGGAACCGCGGCGAACCGCCGTACGCCCCGCTCCACCAGCTCGGCCACGGCGTCGCCGAGCGGCGGCGGGGACAGCTCGATGAAGCCGCCCGCGACGGGCAGTTCGGGGTGGCGGCGCCCCAGCTCCCGGACGAAGTCGCGGAACGCCTCGGCCCCGGCTTCGTCCCGGGTGCCGTGGCCGGCGATGAGCAGGGCGGGCGGGGTGGTCACGGCGTCTCCTCGGAAGTGGGGTGGTACAGCAGGGCGTTGAGCGCGGCGGCGGCGACCGCCGAGCCGCCCTTCTCGGACACGTTGCTCACGGCGGGCAGCCCGCTCTCCCGCAACGCGGCCTTGGACTCGACCGCGCCGACGAAGCCGACGGGCAGACCGATGACGAGCGCGGGGGAGGCGTCCAGCGTCAGCAACTCCTCCAGGGCGGTCGGCGCGTTGCCGACCACCCACAGGGCGCCGGGCCCGACCTGCTCGTAGGCGAGCCGGATCGCGTGTGCCGAACGGGTCAGCCCGGGACCGGACTCGGCGTCGCGCAGCCGGCACACCGTCGCGCGGCGGGTGATCCCGGCGGCGACCATCTCGACGTCCACGACGACCGGCGCCCCGGCGTGCAGCGCCGCGTGCGCCCTCACCAGGTCGTCCTCGTCGGTCACCAGGTCGGTCGCGTACTCCAGGTCGGCCGCGGAGTGCACGACCCGCTCCACGACCGCCCGGGTCAGCGGCGGGAAGTGCGAGGTGTCCAGGCGGGCGCGCAGCCGCCGGTAGGACTCCTCCTCGATGGGATGGACGACCCGGTTCACCTGCCCTCCTCCTGGGTGCTCCCCTGCCAGCGGTAGCCGCGCGGGGTGACCATGCGCCCGGCGATGTTCCGGGTCGCCGTGTTGCCCACGGTCACGACGGTCATCATGTCCACCCACGCCGGGTCCAGCGCACCCAGGGTGGTCAGCCGGCTCGACTCGTCGGGGCGCGAGGCGTTGCGTACGACACCGACGGGCGTCGACGGCTCCCGGTGCCCGGCGAGGATCGCGAGCGCCTTGGGCAGCTGCCAGTCGCGGCCCCGGGAACGCGGGTTGTAGAACGTCACCACGATGTCCGCCTCGGCCGCCGCGCGCACCCGGCGCTCGATGACCTCCCACGGCGTGTGCAGGTCGGACAGGCTGATCGAGACATGGTCGTGGCCGAGCGGCGCGCCCAGGATCGCCCCGGCCGCGAGCGCGGCCGTGACACCGGGTACGCCGATCACGTCGATGTCGTCGGAGGCCTCGGCGAGCGCCGGGGAGGCCATGGCGTACACGCCCGCGTCCCCGCTGCCGATCAGCGCGACGGCCTGCCCGGCGCGCGCCTCGGCGACCGCGGTCCGGGCCCGCTCCTCCTCGGCGCCGAGCCCCGACTCCAGGATCCGGGTGCCGGGCCGCAGCAGGTCGCGGATCTGGTCGACGTACTGGTCGAGGCCTACGAGCACGGCGGCGCGCCGGAGTTCGGCCCTGGCGCGCGGGGTGAGCAGGTCCCGGGCGCCGGGGCCGAGCCCGACGACCGCGAGCCGGCCGCGCGCCGGACGCCGTACGACCGCGCAGGTCGCCATGGCGGCCCGGCCGTCCTCCCGGCGCGACTTCCGCTTGGGGACGAGGAGTTCGCCGCCGCGCGCGAGGGCCGCCGCCTCGGCGACGGAGGGGGTGCCGACGGCGGCGAGCGGAGCGTCCGAGGGGTGGGGGACCTGCACCCCGGCCAGTTCCCCGGCGGGGTAGGTCACCAGCGGGACCCCGAGCCGCGCCGCCGCCGCGACGATTCCGGGTTCTCCGGCCTTGGCGTCGACCGTGGCGAGTTCGGCGATGCTGCGCGGTGACAGCCCCGCGTCCCGCAACGCCGCCTCGACGAGGCCGAGCACCTCGTCGACGGGGGCGTCCTTCGAGGCGCCGACGCCGACGACCAGGGACGGCGGCCTCAACAGCACCTCGTTCCCCGCGGGTTCGACCGCGCGGTCGGTCAGCCGGACGGAGAAGGCGCCCTCCTCCGCCAGCGGCAGCGGTGGCAGCGGCCAGGTCAACTCGGTGTGCAGCGCCACCGGTTCGCCGTCCAGCAGGGCCCGCGACACGGCCGCCACCGAGCCCTCGACGGGGAAGCCGAGGGTGTCGAGACCGGGCAGCCCGACCGCGTCGGTCGCGGTGGTCACGACCGGCTGCGCGGCCAGCAACTCACCCACTTCCACCGCGAGTTCGTTGGCGCCGCCGCCGTGCCCGCCGACCAGCGACACGGCGAACCGTCCGCCCTCGTCGACGCACACCACACCCGGGTCGGTCGCCTTCCCGCCCAGCAGCGGGGCGATCAGCCGGACCACCGCACCCGTGGCCAGGAAACACACCAGCTGCTCGCACTCCGCGAACGCGGACCGTACGGCGTCCTTGACGGGACCGTCGTACACCCGCGTGCGGTCCGGCCACGCCGCGGCCAGCCGGTCGCGCGCCGCCGCCCCCGCCGCGGTGGCGGAAATCAGGCCGATCACAGAGCAACTCCTTCGTCAGACAAGGGGGTCCGTGTTCCCCAGAGCAGGAACACGGGATTGGTCGCCGCCAGCCGGGTCACGTCGCCCGGCAGCGGCGCGAGACGGGACGACTGCAGCAGCACCCCGTCGCAGGAGAACCCGGCACCGGTGAGCGCCGCACGCGCCGCCGGCACCCGGTCCAGGGCGGCCATCGCGACCACCACGGTCCGCCGGGCGCGCGCGGCACAGGCGCCGACGATCGCGGGCAGTTCGCTCCCGCCCCCGCCGACGAACACGGCGTCCGGGTCGGGGAGTCCGGCCAGGGCATCCGGTGCCATGTCACACACCACGTCCACGTACACCCCGTGCGCAAGCGCGTTGGCCGCGATCCGCGCCACCCCGTCCGCCGCCTTCTCCACGGCGACGACGGCCGCGCCGAGCCGCGCGCACTCCACCGCCACCGACCCGGACCCCGCGCCCACGTCCCAGACCAGGTCGCCGAGGCGGGGTCCGAGCCGGGCCAGGGCCAGCGCCCGTACCTCGAACTTGGTGATCATCGAGTCGCGGTGCGCGAACGCGTCCTCGCCGAGGGCCCACCCGGTGGGTTCCGCCCGGCCGCCCGCGACCGTCCGTGCGGCGCCCGGCGCCCGCGTCCGCGCCTCGTCGAGGCACAGCACCACGCTGACGTCCGGCCCCCAGTCCCGGTCGGCGGCCTCGGCCGGCGTCACCCGCTCGACGCGCTCCCGCACGGAGCCGAGCGCCGAGGCGACGACGAGCACGCGCGTGGCCTGCCGCAGGGCCGCCCCCAGCTCGGCCGGACCCGCTCCCGGGCCGGTCAGCACCGCCACCTTCGGATGCGCCCGGCACACGTTGACCGCCGTACGCGGCTCCCGCCCGTGCGCGCTCACCACCACGGCGTCGTCCCAGGTGAGCCCGATGCGCGCGAAGGCGGCGGCGACGGAGGACACCCCGGGGCGGACGTCCAGGCGCTCCGCCCCGAACCGCTCGGCCAGCACCCGCACGATCCCGAAGAACCCCGGATCCCCCGAGGCCAGCACGGTCACGGGCCGGTCCTCGCCGACGTACTCCCCGATGGTGTCGAGGGCGGGCGCCAGCGGCCCGAGGACGACCTGCTCGGCCCCCTCCGGCAGCCGTACGGCGTCCAGGTGCCGCCGCCCGCCGACGACCAGCTCGGCACCGGCCAGCGTCTCCGGTGCCGGGGAGGCTCCCGTCCCGGTACCGACCACGGTGATCATGTACTGGCCCCCCGCTCGCGCAGCTCCCGCCGGGCCTCCGGGTCGGCCTTGCGGAAGCCGTGGAAGTGGCCCGGGTGGTAGAGGTGCGAGCGGGTGCCGTGGGCGGCCAGGGCCGGGCCGACCAGGAAGAGGGTGTGCTTCCAGAGCTTGTGCTCCTTGACCGTCTCCTCCAGCGTCTCGATCGTGCACCGCACGACCAGCTCCTCCGGCCAGGTCGCCTGGTAGGCGACGACGACCGGGGTGGACGTCGGGTAGCCGCCCTCCAGCAGCTCGCGCACCAGCTGCCCGCTGCGCGCGGCGGAGAGGAAGACCGCCATGGTGGTCCCGTGCCGGGCGAACTCCCGGACCTCCTCCCCGGGCGGCATCGGCGTCTTGCCGCCGCCGAGCCGGGTGAGCACGACGGACTGCGCCACCTCGGGAATGGTCAGCTCGCGCTGGGCCAGCGCGGCCACGGCCGAGAAGGAGGAGACGCCGGGCACGATCTCGACCTCGATGCCGATCCCGGCACACCGGTCGACCTGCTCCTGCGTACCGCCCCAGAGCGCCGGGTCCCCGGAGTGGATCCTGGCCACCCGCAGCCCCTCCGCCCGCGCCCGCTCGTACACGGCGACGACGTCCTCCAGGGACATCGTCGCGGAATCGAGGACCTCCGCGTCCTCGCGGGCGTGCTGGAGGACCTCGGCCTGGACCAGGCTCGCGGCCCAGATCACGACGTCGGCCTCGGCGATCGCGCGTGCGGCCCGGAACGTCAGCAGGTCGGCGGCGCCGGGGCCGGCACCGACGAAGGTCACCTTGCCGGCCGGAGCGGCACCGGAGGCGGGCTCGGTGGCAGCGGCAGCGGCAGAGGCGGCGGCATCGGCCATGGAAATTCGGTCCTCTCTGGACAAAGGGTGTTACTGGTGGTGCTGGATGTGCGCTGGGGCGGGTCGATCGGATAGCAAGGGCACATGGCGGTCTTCGTCGCGCTCGGCGCGTTCCTGATGACGCTGGCCGGCGGCTGGACGGCACAGCGTGTGACCGACCGTCGTCACCTGGTCCTGGGCCTGGCCGGCGGTCTGATGCTCGGGGTGGTCGGTCTCGACCTGCTGCCGGAGGCGCTGCGCGCGGCCGGCCGGGAGGTCTTCGGCGTACCGGCCGCCCTGCTGCTGTTCGTGGCCGGCTTCCTGCTGGCCCATCTGGTGGAGCGCACCCTGGCCCTGCGCCAGGCCGCGCACGGCGCCGACGAGCACGGTCACCGGGCCCCCGAGGTGGGGCTGACGGCGGCCGGCGCGATGGTCGGCCACAGCGTGATGGACGGCGTGGCGATCGGCGCGGCCTTCCAGGTGGGCGGCGGCATGGGCGCGGCGGTCGCGCTCGCCGTGATCGCCCACGACTTCGCGGACGGCTTCAACACGTTCACCATCACGAGCCTGTACGGCAACGCGCGCCGCCGGGCGATAGGCATGCTGGTCGCGGACGCCTTCGCACCGGTCGTCGGCGCCCTGTCCACGATCTTCGTCACCATTCCCGAGACCGTTCTCGGCGGCTATCTCGGCCTCTTCGGCGGCGTCCTGCTCTACCTGGCCGCCGCCGAGATCCTCCCCGAGGCCCACCACGAGCACCCGGCCCGCTCGACGCTGCTGTGCACGGTCGCCGGCGCGGCCTTCATCTGGCTGGTGGTGGGCATCTCCGGCTGACGCCCGACCGCTCACAGCTTCCCGCCTCTGCCACCGTCCCGGCGCGGGGGCGCGATGAGCGTGGAGAGGTACGGCAGCGGGGAGCCGTCGAGCTCGGCGGCCGGCCGGACGGACTCCTCCGCGAGCCCCAGCGCCGCCCCCCACACCGCGTCGTCCAGCCGCCCGGCCTCCCGCAACGCCTCCACGACGGCCCCGGCGTGCCGTCCGAACTTGTACGCCACGACCGTCCCCGGCCCGCCGAGCGCGTCCTTGAGCACCTCGGCCCCCGCCGTCACCGGCACCAGCGTCAACGGCTCGGTCCCCTCGGTGAGCACGGCCCCGGAGCGGGCGGCGAGATCCTGCATGGCGGTGATCCCGGGCACGGTCTCCACCACCACGTCCGGCACCAGCTCGGCGATGGTCTGCGCGAGATACGTGAACGTCGAATAGACGTTCGGGTCCCCGATGGTGGCGAAGGCGACCGCCCCGTTGCCCCGCAGCAGCTCGGCGACGCGGGCCCCCGCCGCGTCCCAGGCGGCCTCCCGCCGCCCCCGGTCACTGCGCTCGTTCAGCGCGAAGACGACCCGTACGACCTTCTCCGCGCCGACGTAGTGCAGCACCGTGGCCTCGGCCCGCCCCCGCTCACCGGTGTCCATGACGGGCACCACGACGACATCGGCCGCACGCAGCGCGTTGACCCCCTTGACGGTCACCAGCTCCGGGTCACCGGGCCCGACCCCGACTCCGATCAACCTGCTGCTGCTCATGACGTCCGGCACCTCTCCACGAACCTCCGGGCCACACCGGGCTCGGACGCCCAGTGCGTGTGCAGATAACTCGCGTGCACACCCCGCTGTACAAAACCTTCGACCCGCGGCCGGGGCGCACGCACCCCCCACGCGGGAGCCGCCCCCGCCCCCGGCTCCACCACCGTCCGGTGGAACTCGTGCCCCCGCATCCGCGTCCCGGCGACGGCCAGCACACTGTCACTCACGGCGACCGCGTCCCGGTACCCCAGCGTCAGCCGTTCCGACATCCGCGCGGTCACGTCGAGCACCCCGCACATGGCCAGCCCGTCCAGCTCCCGGCCCAGATAGAGCAGACCGGCACACTCGGCGGCCACCGGCGCACCCCGCTCCGCGAGAGCGGCGACGTCCTTGCGCAGCGCCTCATTGGCCGACAACTCCGCCCCGTACACCTCGGGAAACCCGCCCCCGATCACCAACCCGCACGTCCCGTCGGGCAGTTCCTCATCCCGAAGCGGATCGAACACGACAACCTCGGCCCCGGCAGCGGCAAGCAACTCGGCGTGCTCGGCATACGAGAACGTGAACGCGGCCCCACCGGCAACAGCCACTACGGGCCGCACCCCTTCCAGCCGGTCCGGCGTTTGAGGCCGAGATCCGGGCCGCACCCCTTCCAGCCCGTCCGGCGTTTGAGGACGAGGCCGTTCAGGCCGAAGCGGGGGTGCGGGGGCGGCAGCCCCCGAAGCGGGCGGTCGAAGGGGGTCCACCCCCTGGAGGGACGGGACGGGTAGGGGCGGCGGGGGCGAGGAAACCAGGGCCGCACCCGCGTCCCACGCCGCACCCCCCGGCACCTCGCCGGCCCCCCGCGCCAACCCCATCAGTGCCTCCAGGTCACACCCGTCGGAGACCTGCGCGGCCATCGCCGCCACCGCATCCACCGCCGCCCCCCGCCGCTCGGCGACCGGCACCAACCCCAGATGCCGCGACGGCGTGTCCACCCGCGCCACCCGCCGCAACACCCCGAACACCGGCACCCCCGCCGAATCCAGCGCCTCCCGCAGCAGCTCCTCGTGCCGGTCCGACCCCACCTTGTTCAGGATCACGCCCCCGACCCGCACCTCCGGATCCCACGAGGCGAACCCGTGCACCAGCGCCGCCACCGACCGCGACTGCGACGACGCGTCCACGACCAGCACCACCGGCGCCCGCAACAGCTTCGCCACATGGGCGGTGGACGCCAGCTCCCCTTCCCCCGCGGCCCCGTCGTACAGCCCCATCACGCCCTCGACGACGGCCAGGTCACACCCCCGCGCACCGTGCGCGAACAGCGGGCCGACCAGCTCCGGCCCGCACAGGTACGCGTCGAGGTTCCGCCCCACCCGCCCGGTCGCGAGCGCGTGGTACCCGGGGTCGATGTAGTCCGGCCCGACCTTGTGCGGGGACACGGCGAGCCCCCGCGCGGCGAACGCGGCCATCAGCCCGGTGGCGACGGTGGTCTTGCCGCTGCCCGACGAGGGCGCGGCGACGACCAGCCGGGGCACGGACGAGGACGTCACCACTCGATGCCCCTCTGCCCCTTCTGCCCCGCGTCCATCGGGTGCTTGACCTTGGACATGTCGGTGACGAGATCGGCGAGGTCGACCAGCTTCTCCGGCGCGTTCCGCCCGGTGATCACGACATGCTGGGTCCCGGGCCGGTTCCGCAGCACGTCGACGACCTCGTCCGTGTCGACCCACCCCCAGTGCATCGGGTACGCGAACTCGTCGAGGACGTAGAGCCGGTACGTCTCGGCCGCCAGGTCCCGCTTGACCTGCTCCCAGCCCTCCCGCGCCTTCTCCTCGTTGTCCATCTGGGCGTCGCGCTGGACCCAGGACCAGCCCTCGCCCATCTTGTGCCAGTCGACGGAGCCGCCCTCGCCGGAGGCGCCCAGCACCCGCAGCGCGTTCTCCTCGCCGACCTTCCACTTCGCCGACTTGACGAACTGGAACACCCCGATGGGCCACCCCTGGTTCCAGGCCCGCAGTGCGAGCCCGAACGCGGCGGTGGACTTGCCCTTCCCGATCCCCGTGTGCACGACGACGAGCGGCCGGTTACGGCGCTGACGGGTCGTCAGGCCGTCGTCGGGCACGACACTCGGCTGTCCCTGCGGCATTACGCGGCCCTCCTCGAACGACCCTGAACGTCCTTCACCAGCCCGGCGATCGAGTCCGCCCGCAGCTCGTCGAGCGTCACCGCGGTACCGCCCAGCTCGCCCGCCAACTGCCCGGCGAGCCCCAGCCGCACCGGCCCGGACTCGCAGTCCACGACCACCGAGGCGACCCCGCCGGCCGCGAACAGCCGTGCCGCCCGCCCGGCCAGCGCGACCGGCTCCGGCCCGCCCGTGGCCCGTCCGTCGGTCACCAGCACCACCAGCGCCCGCCGCGCCGGATCCCGCAACCGCTCCACCCGCAGCACGTCGTGCGCCTTGAGCAGCCCGGCCGCGAGCGGCGTACGGCCGCCCGTCGGCAGCGACTCCAGCCGGGCCGCGGCGGCGTCCACCGACGAGGTCGGCGGCAGCGCGACATCGGCGGCCGAACCCCGGAACGTCACCAGCCCCACCTTGTCCCGCCGCTGGTACGCGTCGAGCAGCAGCGACAGCACGGCGCCCTTCACCGCGCTCATCCGCTGCCGGGCCGCCATCGAACCGGACGCGTCCACCACGAACAGCACGAGGTTCCCCTCGCGCCCTTCCCGGGTCGCCTGCCGCAGATCGTCCCGCCGGAGCACGAGCCCCGGCCCGGACCGCCCGCGCGCCCGCTGATGCGGGGCGGCGGCCTGCACGGTCGCCGCCAGGTGCAGCTTGGTCAGCGCACCCCGCGGCCGGCGCGCACCCGTGGTCCGCCCGTGCTCGGTCCGCGCCCGCGACCGCCGCCCGGCGGCGCCCTCGCCGATCCCGGGCACGCTCAGCACCTTGGTACGGAAGGGCTCGGCGGCCCGCACGGGCGCCTGCTCCCCGCCACCGGCCTGCTGCGGCACGCCGTCGCCCTCACCGGCCTCGGGCCGGGCGGCACCACCTGCGTCCCCGTCGCCCTGCGGTCCCTCGTCGGGCTGCGGCTGCCCGCCGCCCCCGCCGGGACCGTCCGGATCCGGGTCGTCCTCGCTCCGGTCCTCCCCGGAGAACTCCTCCAGCGTCTGGTCCAGCTTGTCCTCGTCGAGTCCCGGCGCGTCGAAGGGGTTGCGGCGCCTGCGGTGCGGCAGCGCCAGCAGCGCGGCCTGCCGTACGTCCTCGGCGAGCACCTCGGTCCGCCCGGCCCACGCGGCCAGCGCGGTCGCCGTGCGGGCCATCACGATGTCGGCGCGCATCCCGTCGACCTCGAAGGCCGCGCAGGTCGCCGCGATCTGCCGCAACGCCCCGTCGCCCAGCCGCACCGACGGCAGCAACTCCCGCGCCGCCACGATCCGTTGCCGTACGGAGGTCTCCTCGCCGGCCCAGCGCGCCGCGAACCCCGCCGGATCGTCGTCGTACGCGAGCCGCCGCCGGACGACCTCCACCCGCTGGTCGGGTTCGCGGGAGGCGGCCACCTCGACCGTGAGGCCGAACCGGTCGAGCAACTGCGGTCGCAGCTCGCCCTCTTCGGGGTTCATCGTCCCGACGAGCAGGAAGCGCGCCGCGTGCCGGACCGACACACCCTCGCGCTCCACGTACGACGCGCCCATCGCCGCCGCGTCGAGCAGCAGGTCGACCAGGTGGTCGTGGAGGAGGTTGACCTCGTCGACGTAGAGGATGCCCCGGTGCGCGTCGGCCAGCAGGCCCGGCTCGAAGGCCTTCACGCCCTCCGCCAGGGCGCGTTCGATGTCGAGGGCGCCGACCAGCCGGTCCTCCGACGCACCGACCGGCAGCTCGACCATGCGCGCCGGGCGGGACTCGAAGGCCCCGGGCGGGTTGTGCGGACCGTCCGGACAGGCCGGGTCCGGCGCGTCCGGGTCGCAGGAGAAACGGCAGCCGGCGACGACATCCACGGCCGGCAGCAGCGCCGACAGCGCACGCACGGCGGTCGACTTGGCGGTGCCCTTCTCACCGCGTACCAGCACGCCGCCGACCGCCGGTGAGACGGCGTTCAGCAGCAGCGCGAGCCGCAGGTCGTCCTGGCCGACGACGGCTGTGAACGGGAACGGGGTACTCACTGGTCGTCGCCCTCCGAGTTGCCTTCCAGGTCGCCTTCGAGCTCCAGGTAGGTCGCCCGCAGCCGCTCCAGGGTGTCCGCGTCCGGCTCGGCCCACAGGCCCCGGTCGGCGGCCTCCAGGAGCCGTTCGGTGACGCCGCGCAGCGCCCACGGGTTGGACTTCTTCATGAAGTCCCGGTTCTCCGCGTCGAAGACGTACTCCGCGCTGAGCTTCTCGTACATCCAGTCGTCGACCACGCCCGCGGTCGCGTCGTAGCCGAAGAGGTAGTCGACGGTCGCCGCCATCTCGAAGGCGCCCTTGTAGCCGTGCCGGCGCATCGCCGCCATCCAGCGGGGGTTGACCACCCGCGCCCGGAAGACCCGGTGCGTCTCCTCGCCGAGCGTGCGCGTCCTCACCTGGTCCGGCGTGGCCGAATCACCCACGTACGCCTCGGGGTTGGCGCCGGTCAGGTGGCGGACCATGGCGACCATGCCGCCGTGGTACTGGAAGTAGTCGTCGGCGTCCACGAGGTCGTGCTCACGGGTGTCCACGTTCTTCGCGGCGACCGCGATCCGCTTGAACGCGGTCTCCATGTCCCCGCGCGCCGCCCGCCCGTCGAGCCCGCGCCCGTAGGCGTAACCGCCCCACACCGCGTACACCTCGGCGAGGTCGGCGTCGGACCGCCAGTTGCGGGCGTCGATCAGCGGCAGCAGCCCGGCGCCGTACGCCCCCGGCTTGGAGCCGAAGACACGGGCGGTCGCGCGCCGCCGGTCGCCGTGTTCGGCGGTGTCCTCGTCGGCGTGCGCCCGCACGTAGTTGGACTCCGCCGGCTCGTCCAGCTCGGCGACCGTGCGCACCGCGTCGTCGATCAGCCCGACCACGTGCGGGAACGCGTCCCGGAAGAAGCCGGAGATGCGGACCGTGACGTCGATGCGCGGCCGGCCCAGCTCGGCCGGCGGGACCACCTCGAAGCCGGTGACGCGCCGTGACGCGTCGTCCCAGACCGGACGGCAGCCCAGCAGCGCCAGGATCTCGGCGATGTCGTCGCCCTGCGTGCGCATCGCGGAGGTGCCCCACACCGTCAGGCCGACGGACTTCGGGTACTCGCCGGTGTCCTCCAGATACCGCTGCACCAGCGAGTCGGCGAGCGACTGGCCCACCTCCCAACTCAGCCGGGAGGGAATCGCCTTGGGGTCCACCGAGTAGAAGTTCCGGCCGGTCGGCAGGACGTTGACCAGGCCGCGGGTGGGAGAGCCGGACGGGCCGGCCGGGACGTAACCGCCGTCCAGGGCCTTCAGGATGTGCCCGATCTCGTCCGTGGTGCGTGCCAGCCGCGGCACGACCTCGGTGCACGCGAACTCCAGCACGGCCACCGCGTCCGGGAGTTCGGTGCCGAGGACCTCCCGCACCAGGGCGCGGCTCTCGGCGACCGCCCAGTCCCGCTGCTCCATGCCCTCCGCGACCCGGCGGCACAGCTGCTCCAGCAGGTCGACCGCGTCGGCCGCGGTCCGCGACGGGCCCTCGACCAGATCCGACAGCTCGACCGGCACCTTCACCGGCGCCCCCGGCTCGGCCAGCAACTCCTTCTCGACCAGGCCGAAATGCGCGGCGAAGGCGGCGCGCAGCCCCGGCAGCGCGTTCGCCTGCCCGCCCCACACCTGCGAGGCGCGCAGCACGGCCAGCACCAGGTTCACCCGAGGCTCGCCGACCGGCCCGCCGCCCAGGATGTGCAGCCCGTCGCGGATCTGCACGTCCTTGATCTCGCACAGATAGCCGTCGATGTGCATGACGAACGAGTCGAAGTCGTCGTCCTCGGGCTGCTCGTCCACATGCAGGTCGTGGTGGAGCTCGGCCGCCTTGACCAGCGTCCAGATCTGGGCGCGGACGGCCGGCGCCTTCGTCGGGTCCAGGTCCGACACCAGCGCGTACTCGTCGAGCAGCTGCTCCAGCTTGGCCAGGTCGCCGTAGGTGTCGGCGCGGGCCATCGGCGGCACCAGGTGGTCGACGACCGTGGCGTGCCCGCGCCGCTTGGCCTGGGTGCCCTCACCGGGGTCGTTGACGATGAACGGGTAGATCAGCGGCAGGTCGCCGAGGACCGCGTCCGGCGCGCAGCCGGCGCCCAGCCCGAGGCCCTTGCCCGGCAGCCACTCCATCGTGCCGTGCTTGCCCATGTGCACGATCGCGTCCGCGCCGAACCCCCCCTCCGATGCCACAGCGTCCAGCCACCGGTAGGCCGCCATGTAGTGATGCGACGGCGGCATGTCCGGGTCGTGGTAGATCGCGATCGGGTTCTCGCCGAAGCCGCGCGGTGGCTGGATCATCACGACGACGTTCCCGAACCGGAGCGAGGCCAGCACGATGTCGTCCCCGTCGACGTACAGGCTGCCCGGCGGCTCGCCCCACGCCTCGGTCATCGCGTCCCTGAGCTCCGGGTCGAGCTTCTCGAACCACGCCCGGTAGTCCGCGAGCGGTACCCGCGCGGGCGCGGCGGCCAGTTGCTCCTCGGTGAGCCATTCGACGTCGTGGCCACCGGCGTTGATGAGCCGGTGGATCAACTCGTCACCCTCGGAGGGGTATTCGGTGACCCCGTAGCCGGCCGCCGCGAGGGCGTCCAGCACCCGCACCGCCGACGCGGGCGTGTCCAGGCCGACCGCGTTGCCGACCCGCGAGTGCTTGGTCGGGTACGCCGTGAAGACCAGCGCGATCTTCTTCTCCGCGTTCGGCTTGTGCCGGAGCCGCGCGTGCCGTACGGCGATCCCGGCGACCCGTCCGGCCCGCTCGGGGTCGGCGACGTACACCGGGACGTCGTCGGGACCCTGTTCCTTGAAGGAGAACGGGACCGTGATCAGCCGCCCGTCGAACTCCGGGATCGCGACCTGCATCGCCGCGTCCATGGGGGAGAGGGCCGCGTCGGACTCGTCCCAGGCGCTCTTCGAGGAGGTCAGGCAGAGGCCCTGCAGCACCGGCACGTCGAGGTCGGCGAGCGCCCCGATGTCCCAGGCCTCCTCGTCGCCGCCGGCCGAGGCGTGCGAGGCGTGCGTACCGCCGGCCGCCAGGACGGTCGCGACCAGCGCGTCGGCCCCGGCGAGGAGCTCGTACAGTCCCGCGTCCGCACCGCGCAGCGAACCGCAGTACACCGGAAGGGCGTTGGCGCCGTGCGCCTCGATCGCGTCGCACAGGGTGTCCACGAAGCCGGTGTTGCCGCTCAGTTCGTGGGCCCGGTAGAAGAGCACCCCGACGGTCGGCCGGCCGCTCTCCCGGGTACGCGCGCCGTGGACGCCGTACTCCGGCATCTTCCGCGGCTCCTCGAACCCCTCGCCGGTCAGCAGCACCGTGTCGGAGAGGAACCGGGCCAGCTCGGTGAGGTTGGCGGGGCCGCCCTCGACGAGGTACTTGAGGGCCTCGGCGACCACACCCGCCGGCACCGACGACTCCGCCATCAGCTCGGCGTCCGGCACCGCCTCGCCGCCGAGCAGCACCGTCGGGATCCCGGCGGCCTTCAGCGCGGCGAGCCCGTCCTCCCAGGCCCGCTTGCCGCCGAGCAGCCGTACGACGGCGATGTCCGCGCCCGCGATCAGCGCGGGCAGCTCCTCCGCGACGTCGACGCGCGTCGGATTGCCGATCCGGTAGTCGGCACCGGAGGCGGCCCGGGCCGCCAGCAGATCGGTGTCGGCGGTCGACAACAACAACACAGTGCTCATGCGGGCGCTCCCGGTGGAATGAAAGGCAGTCCTTGCGGCGCGCCCGACTCGATGAGCCGCCAGAGCGCGTCCGTGTCCGCGTGCTGTTCGATCAGGTCGCCGAGCCGGTCGAGCTGCTCCTCGCGCAGCGCGGCGAACGAGGTGTCGGGGGCCGGCACGAACCGGCGGCCCGCGGCGGTGGCCACCTCGCGCAGGAAGGCCCGGCGGAAACCGTCCGACTCCAGGGAGCCGTGCCAGTGCGTGCCCCAGGTCTGCCCGACCCGGCAGCCGTCCAGGCTGTGTCCATGGTCATCAGAGATGAACGCGTCGCCTCCGGTTACTTCGGCGACCCCGTGATGAATCTCGTACCCCTCGACCCGCTCGCCGAGTGCCGCCCCCTCCGGCCGGGTAAGGATCTTCTCGGGGGCGAACCGCACCCTTAGGGGCAGCACCCCGAGACCCTCCACCCGCCCCCGCCGGCTTTCGACCTCGTCCTCGATGTGCTCCCCGAGGATCTGGAAGCCGCCGCAGATCCCGAGCACGGGCCGCTGTTCGGCGGCCCGGCGCCGCAGCGCCTCCGCGAGCCCCCGCTCGTGCAGCCACTCCAGGGCGCGGACCGTCCCACGGGTGCCGGGAATGATGACGAGGTCGGCGTCGGCCAGCTCCTCCGGCCGGTCCACGAACCGCACCACGACGCCCGGTTCGGCGGCCAGCGCGTCCACGTCCGTGAAGTTGGACATCAGGGGGATCGCACAGACGGCGACCCGCAGCACGTCCTCGCCGACGGGCGGGGCGGTGTTCGACTCGCGGACGGTCCCGCGCAGGGAGACCCGGAGCCCGTCCTCCTCGTCGATGCCGAGGCCGTGCCGGAAGGGCAGGACACCGTAGGTGTGGCGCCCGGTGAGCCCGTGGAGCATGTCGAGGCCCGGCTCCAGCAGGGAGACGTCCCCACGGAACTTGTTGACGAGGAACCCGGCGACGAGGGCCTGGTCCTCCGGCGAGAGCAGTGCGACGGTCCCGAAGAAGGAGGCGAAGACGCCGCCGCGGTCGATGTCGCCGACCACGAGCACGGGCAGCCCGGCGTTCCGGGCGATCCCCATGTTCACGATGTCGGTCCGGCGCAGGTTGATCTCCGCCGGACTGCCGGCCCCCTCACAGATCACCGCGTCATACGTGCCCCGCAACTCGGCGAGACAGTCGAGCACCGTCCCGAGCAGCTTCTGCTGCCGCCCGCCGTGGTAGCCGCGCGCGCTCAGTTCGCCGACGGGCCTGCCGAGCAGCACGACCTGACTGCTCTGCTCGCCGCCGGGCTTGAGCAGCACGGGGTTCATCAGCGCGGTCGGCTCCACCCGGCAGGCCTGCGCCTGCATGGCCTGCGCCCGCCCGATCTCGGCTCCTTCGCGCGTGACAAAGGAGTTGAGCGACATGTTCTGCGCCTTGAACGGCGCGACCTTCACACCCTGCCGCACCAGCCACCGGCAGATACCGGCGGTGACGACACTCTTCCCGGCGTCGGAGGTGGTACCGGCGACGAGGAGGCCTCCGTTGTTCATGACGCCCGCCCCGAGCGCGATCCGCGCAGCAGGGCCCCCGCCGCGCTCACCCCCAGCGCCAGCCACCCCACGCGCCGCGACAACCGCACCGCCCGCCCGATGTCCGCGACTTCCACGGCCCGTCCCTCCCCGTTCAGCACCGGCCGGTGCTCGACCCGGCCCCCGTACGACAACGTCCCCCCGAGCCGGACCCCCAACGCCCCCGCGAAGGAAGCCTCCACGGGCCCGGCATTGGGACTCGGATGCTTCGCCGCGTCGGTCCGCCAGGCCCGTACGGCTCCCCGCGGGTCGTCCCCGGCCGCCGCGGCCAGTACGGCGGTGAGCCGTGCCCCCGGCCATCCGGCCACGTCGTCCAGGCGCGCGGAGGCCCACCCGTACCGCCGGTACCGGGCCGACCTGTGACCCACCATCGCGTCCAGGGTGTTGACGGCGCGGAACCCGACCAGACCGGGGACGCCGGCCACGGCTCCCCACACCAGCGCGCCCACGACCGCGTCGCTCGTGTTCTCGGCGACGGACTCCACGACCGCCCGCGCGATCCCGTCGGCGTCCAGGGCCTGCGGATCCCGTCCGCACAGATGCGGCAGCCGCGCCCGGGCCGCCTCGACGTCGCCGGCCTCCAGGGCCCGCCCGACGCCGCGGGCCTCGCGCGCGAGCGAAGTACCGCCGACCACGGCCCAGGTGGCGGCGGCGGTGAGAGCGACGGACGCGGCGGTGGACGGCCGTACGACCCGCTGGGCCACGGCGCCCAGCGCCACGGCGCCGCCGGCGCACACCGCGGTGTGCAGCGCGCCCCACCCGCGGTGGTCCCGCCACAGCACCCGCTCCACGGCGCCTGCCGCCCGTCCGAACACGGCGACCGGATGCCCTCGGCGCGGATCGCCGAGCAGCAGATCACCGAGTAGGCCGGCGGCGGCACCGTACGCGAAGACGCGATCGGCACCCATCGGCTCAGCCGGCCGAGGGGTCGGCGACGGGGTCGGGAACGGGCCGGGTACTCGACCTCGATCGGCAGCCGCGCATGGCGTTATGTCCTCACTCAGGGTGTCCGCGCCCTGGTTCGACGAGACCGGCGGTGGGAGTTCCTGGCTTCCGGGGACTGCTACCCCGGTGACAGTGGCGGGACCGCGCCGGATTCACACCGGCTTCCTCCCTTGCCGCCGTACATGGCTCCGGAAGTCCACCACGCCCCGGAAGACCCGTCAACTTGCCTTTGACCTGCAACGGAGGAGTGTGCTGAGGCCCACACACTGGCCGGTTCGCTCACTGGCCGACCGGCCCCTGTCTCCCTAGACTGAAACCGAGGATCCGGCGAGCGGTAGGGCGAGTGGCGGAGGGCGATTGCGACCCATTCCTCGGGGGGCCTGCGCGGCTGCGTGCGGTGACGCTACGGTTTACGGGCATCAACGGACACCTTCGAGGCGCCAATTCGCGAGTCGAGGAGGTCGGTGTGATCGACGGGGGCCCGTCCGCGAGTGCCTGGCGTATCAGCAGCTATTCGATGACTGGCGAAACCTGCGTGGCGGTCGCAGTCGTCGCGGGGGAGGTGCTGGTCCGCGACTCGAAGGACCTGACCGGCTCGGCCTTCATCTGTCTCGCGTGCGAGCCGTGGCACCTGTTCCTCGTGGGACTCAGATCGCGCGGCTTGAGTGACGCCGAGCCGATGTGACCGACCTGGGAGGGGGACCGGATGGGGAGCGACAGTGGGGGCCGCGGGGTGCACCGACCGGACTGGCTCGTCCTTGCGGCGTACTGCGTGGTGTGCGGTCTGGCGGCGAGCGTGGTGGGGGCCGCGACTTCGTTTCTGGCGGACGGCACCAGGGACAGGCTGATCGTCTGGGGAGCCGTGGCGACGGCCGTTGCCCTGGCCGGCGGTGTGGGATGGGGGTACGGCCCGGATCCGGTCCGTCGTCTGGTGAGAATCACTCTCGCCCGCCCCGGCCGGAGCGCCGCAGAAAGCGACCGAGAGCGACACCGACCGCACTGATCGCGCTCGTGGCGGCGAGTCCCAGTGCGATACCTATCGGCCTGGGTATGGACAGTTGGATGCCACGCGCCGCGTAGCAGAGAAAGCCCAGGGAGAGTACGACCGCGACCGTGCACAGGCTTGCGGTGACGAACCGCTGGATCGCGGTCCTGGAGAACGCCTTGTCCTCCGCGATCCGCCGGTCTTTCTCCCCATTTCGGATGTCCTCGTAGTTCTTGGTCTTCCGGGCGTTGTCCGTGACGCGGTCGATCAGTTCGTTGTCCGACAGGGAACCGGAACTCTGCAGCTCCTCAGGGGACGCAACGGTCCCCTCCGTCACACCGGACGGCTCACGTCCCCGGGGCCGCAGTGCTGCAGTGAGTCGTTCGGTGAGCCGCCCCATCGCCCCTCCTGTCGGGCCCATGGCCTAACTGGTGCCGAAGTCCCGTGCGGCGTCATCGATCAGAGCGACGGCGTCGTCGTCCGAGAGCGCCATGTCGGTGAGCAAGGCGAAGCATTCCTGGTATCGGGCGACGAGTTCATGGTCGTCCCTGATGGCGAGCTGTCCCGCCGAGTGCTCCACCCACAGCAGGTCGTCGTCGTCCTTGAAACCGAGCAGGACGAAACTGCCGAGCGTCGCGTAGTGGGCGCCCGCGCCGAAGGGCAGTACCTGGAGGGTTACCCGGGGGTGCTCCATCAGCGTCTTGATGTGCTGCAGTTGATGGCGCATTACGGCGGGTTCGCCGATCCGGCGGCGCAGGGCCGCCTCGTCGACCACGAACATCATCTCCGGGGACTCGTCCCCCTCGAAGAGCCGGTCCTGGCGGGCCGTGCGCAGTTCCACCACACGGCGAATGCGCTCCGGGGGGGCCTGGGGGGCGAGCAGCGCTTCCGCGTAGTCCTCTGTCTGCAGGAAGCCGGGGAAGACGATGGGGTGGTACGTGCGTACGGAGTCGGCGGCGCTCTCGTATCCGAGGTACTGGGTGAACGACTGGTTCAGTACGTCGCTGAAGGGAGTCCACCAACTCTGTCCCTTGGAGCCCCGGGCCGCCTCCTGGAGCTCGGAGACGAGCTGAGGGTCCGTCACTCCATAGCGTTCGAGGAGGGCGCGCAGGTCGGTCACCGAGAGACTGACCGTGCCGGCCTCGATGCGGATGATTTTGGAGAGGGACCACTCCAGGGCTTCGGCCGCCTCGCGCTGCGTCAACTCGGCTTTCTCGCGTGCACTGCGTAGTTCGATGCGCAGTCTGCGTCGGTTCAGGCTCGGATCCAGTGGCCTGGGCATCCTGCTCTCATCTCATCTCTGTGCGTCTGGGCCGAGGTTCGGGCGGCCGGCGGAACGCCATGCCCGATCCGACTCTATCAGTTGGCTGTGCTCCATATGCCATGTGTCGATTCGCTGTTTCGAGCAGACATCGCGATCCGACTGGTGTCGGGTCGCGCATGTCTGATCAGGACATGCAAAACGCGGGGCGGGGAAGCGTGAATGTGCGCTTCCCCGCCCCGCGGGACGGTGTGGAGGGGTGGTTCGCCCGAAGCCTCAGGCCTTCGCCACGATCAGGTGGATGCCGTACGCCACGGCTGCCGCGCAGCCGGCGAAGCAGAGGTAGGCGGCGGTCACGGCCAGGGTCGCGGAGTCGCCCTGGGCGGTGGCGCGTTCGCGGGCGGAGAGGCCCTTGATGCCGAGGGTGAAGAGCGCCACCAGCCCCACGGTGGCCACGAGGCTGACGCCGAAGACGGAGCCGATGGCTGCCCAGTCGATGTTCATGTCGCTTCTTCCTCGGGGTCAGACGGTGGCGGCCGGGTCGGTCGCGGGAGCGGCCGGGGCGGGGGAGGGGGACGGGATCGTGGCGGTGAGGTCGTCCGTGACCTGGCCCGTGACCGTGGCCGGGCCCGCGGGCGGCGGGGTCACGGCGGCGATCGCCGTGGTCACCACGCCGGCCGGCTCCTCGGCGACGACGTTGCTGCTGTCCACGACCTCGCGGCGGGAGAGCTTCCAGATCGTGGCGCTGGAGGCCACGAGGAAGACGGCGACGACCGCCGTGCCCCAGTCGCCGAGGTCCGTCACGGACTCGGCGAGCGCGCCGACCAGCGCGGCGGCCGGGAGCGTGAGCACCCAGGCGACCATCATGCGGGTCGCGGTGGACCAGCGGACCGTACCGCCCTTGCGGCCGAGGCCCGCGCCCATCACGGAACCGGAGACGACGTGCGTGGTGGAGAGCGAGAAGCCGAGGTGGGAGGAGGCCAGGATGGCGGTGGCCGCGCTGGTCTGGGCGGCGAAGCCCTGCTGCGGCTGGAGGTCGGTCAGGCCGGTGCCCATGGTGCGGATGATCCGCCAGCCGCCGATGTAGGTGCCGAGCGCGATGGCGAGGCCGGCCGAGAGGATGACCCAGGTGGGAGGGTTCGAGCCGGGGGCGATGGCGCCGCCCGCGATCAGCGCGAGGGTGATGATGCCCATCGTCTTCTGCGCGTCGTTGGTGCCGTGCGCGAGCGAGACCAGGCCGGCGGAGGCGATCTGGCCGGCGCGGTAGCCCTTGCGGGTGGCCTCGTCCTCGGCGTTCTTCGAGAGCGTGTAGGAGAGGCGGGTGGAGAGCGCCGCCGCGAGGCCCGCGACGACGGGGGCGGCGACCGCAGGCAGCAGGACCTTGGTGACGAGCACGTCGCCGTGGACCGCACCGAGGCCGGCGGAGGCGACGGTGGCGCCGATCAGACCGCCCATGAGGGCGTGCGAGGAACTGGACGGCAGGCCCACCAGCCAGGTCACCAGGTTCCAGAGGATGGCGCCGACGAGGGCGGCGAAGATGACCTCGGGACGAATGCCGTTCTCGTCGACGAGACCCTTGGAGATCGTGTTGGCGACCTCCACCGAGAGGAAGGCGCCCACCAGGTTGAGCGCGGCGGACATGGCCACCGCGATCTTGGGCTTGAGCGCACCGGTCGAGATGGTGGTGGCCATCGCGTTGGCGGTGTCGTGGAAACCGTTCGTGAAATCAAACGCGAGTGCGGTGATCACCACAATCGCGAGGATCAGCGAGAAGTTTTCCATTTACCCAGGCAATCTTTCGAGGTCATTGGCTGTTGGACCGTAGGCAACCTGGATGAACGGAAGATGAACTGGGGCGGTCTTGGTGGTGTATGAGATCGACTTGCGGGGTGGTTGTGCGCGGGGTGGGGTGAGGCCGCCGTCCCGGTTCCGGTCCGGCGGCCCGGTCGCCGCCCGGTTACAGGCCCAGGGCGAACGCCTTCAGCCGGCCCGCCGACCCGTTGAAGAGATTCTGGTCACCCGGCAGGCTGCCGCTGTTGTCGTACTGCCAGAAGGTCCACGACGACCAGCCGGCCGGCAGCGCCCCGGCGTCCGCCGAGCCGTGCCGGGCGATCCACAGCGCGTGGTCCGCGGCGAACGCGCTGCTGCCGCCGGTGCAGAGGTTCCACCAGTTCGTGGTCGTGTAGATCACCGGCCGCCGGCCCGTCTCCCGCTTCAGCTCGTCACTGAAGGACCTGATCCACTTGACCATCCGGGAGTTGCTCAGCCCGTAGCACCTCTGCTTCTTGTCGTACGGGTTGTACTCGACGTCGAGCGCGGGCGGCAGTGTCCAGCCGTCCGCCGTCCAGGCGCCGCCGTGGCTCACGAAGTACGCCGCCTGCCGGGCGCCCGACGACTTGTCCGGCAGGGCGAAGTGGTACGCGCCCCGCCTGATCCCCGCCTGGCGTGAGCCGTTGTACTGCTGGTCGAAGTACGGGTTGCGGTAGGTGGTGGACTCCGTGGCCTTGATGTAGACGAACCTTGCGCCCTTCGCCTTGGCGCTCGGCCAGTCGACGTTCTTCTGGTGCGAGGAGACGTCGTGCCCCTTCGGCAGGCTCGCCGCGGACGCCGGTGTCCCGGCGAACGAGGCCGCGGTGCCCGCGAGGGCGAGCGCCGCCACGAACGCCGCGAGGACGCGGGCGCGGTGGCGGCGCCGGCCGTGGCGGTGGCGGTGGTGGGACGGCGGAATGCGGTCACAGGCCATGTTTCCCCCCGGAATGGCGATGTGTACGAAAAATCGTCCAGAGATTATTGGAAGATCGGCGTATCCTCGGCGATCTTCGGCCAAGCCGAGAAATAAAACCCTTTGTGGCGGTTTGCGCCCTACTGGATTCGGGACGTCCGGCCTAAAGTGCCCCGCCGTACAGGCCCGTTGGAGCCCCGCCTGGCAGGATCGGGCCATGGCTGAGCAGCGGCGGGACGAGCGTGACGGACGGGATGGACGGGCCGGCGCACAAGGTGTGTCGGAGCCGCGAAGGCGGGATGTACGCGCGGCGGAGGCGGACGCCTGGCTCGAACTCGTCGCCACCGCCCGTCGCACGGTCTCCGACGGACTGGTCGTCGGCACCTCCGGCAACGTCTCGGTCCGCGTCGGCGACACCGTGCTGGTCACACCGTCCGGCGTGCCCTACGACCGACTCACCCCGGACGACGTGACGGGCGTGGACCTCGCCGGCCGCCAGGTCCTCGGCACCCTGGTCCCGACCAGCGAACTGCCGATGCACCTGGCGATCTACGGCAGTACCGGCGCCCGGGCCGTCGTCCACACCCACGCCGTGCACGCGACGGCCGTCTCCACGCTCGTCCCGGAGCTGCCGGCGATCCACTACATGTCCGCCGCGCTCGGCGGCGCGGTCCGGGTTGCCCCGTATGCGACGTACGGCACCGAGGAGTTGGCCGAGAACATGCTCCGCGCCCTGACCGACCGCTCCGGCTGCCTCCTCCAGAACCACGGCACGATCACCTACGGCACCACCCTGACCCAGGCCTACGACCGCACCGCCCAGCTGGAGTGGATGTGCCGCCTGTGGCTGACGGCGTCCTCGGTACCCGGCCTGGCCCCGAGCCTGCTCTCCCCGGAACAGGTGGCGGAGGTGGGCGAGCGGCTCCGCGGATACGGGCAGATGGCAGAAGGAGAAGTGAAGTGAAGTGAACGGAGGCGGATCCGCCGCCCCGCCCTCACCGCCCCGCCCTCACCGCCCCACTTCCGCCGCCCCGCCTCCACTGGCCGTCGACCCGCTCCGCCCCGACACTGGACAGGTGCGCCCAGTCAAAGTCACGGCCGCTGCCGTCGGTGCCGTACTCGCCGCCGGTGCGGCCGGTGTGGCCGCGGGGCGGTTCGCCAGTGACGCCGCGCTGAAGGCACCGCCCGGCCGCCCCCTGCCCACCGAGCCCCGGCTCACCGTGCACGGCACCGCGGCCGGCCGCATCACCCTCACCCGCGACCTCGCCTCGCTGCGCCCCGGCACCTACGGCCTGGCCGGGGACGGCTCGCACGCGGTCGTCGGCGCCGTCCTGGAAGCCGCCGCGGACACCGCCGACACCGTCGTACGGCGACTGGAACGGGTGACCCACGGCACCTTCGAGACCGGCGACCGGGCCTGGCTCACCGCCAACGTCCACGTCGGCAACCCGGGCACCGCCCTCGGCCTGGAGTACGCCGACATCGACCTGCCCGGCGAACTCGGCCCGCTGCCCGCCTGGTTCGTGCCCGGCCACCGCGACACCTGGGTGATCGCGGTGCACGGGCTCGGCACCACCCGCGAGCACCCCATGAACGTCATGGCCTTCCTGCACGCCCGCCGCCTGCCGGTCCTCGCCCTCGCCTACCGCGGCGACCTCGGCGCCCCGCGCCCACCGGACGGCCTGAACCACCTCGGCGAGAGCGAGTGGCGCGACCTGGACGCGGCGATCCGCTACGCCGTCCGCTACGGCGCCCGCCGCGTCGTCCTGCACGGCTGGTCCACCGGCGCCACCATGGCGCTGCGCGCCGCCGCCCACTCCGCACTGCGCGAACGGATCTCCGGCCTCGTCCTGGACTCCCCGGTACTCAGCTGGGAGGCCACCCTGCGCGCCCTCGCCCAGGCCCGGCACACCCCCGAGCCCCTGCTGCCGCTCGCGGTACGCGCCGCCCAGGGCCGTGCCGGCCTGCACGCCGACCACACCGCGGACCTCGTCGACCCGGACCGGCTCACCGTGCCCACCCTGATCGTGCACGGCCCCGACGACACCGTGGCCCCCTGGGCGTACTCCCGCCGCCTCGCCGAGCGCCGCCCCGACCTGGTCGCCCTGCACACCGTCCCGGACGCCCCGCACGGCGCGATGTGGAACCCCGACCCGGAGGAGTACGAGGAGCGGCTGCGCCGGTTCCTCACGCCCCTGATGTGACGCGCTCCGGCGCGTGCGCCCCCGCACGAGCCCGCCGCGACCCCCGACGGCAGCTCCGACGACAGCTCCGACCGGCACCTCGCATCGGCACCTCCCGTCTCCCGTCGGCACCTCACCTCGGGCACCTCCGAGGTGGCCGGTGTGATTCTTCCCGCACCCGCCGGTCCTTCCCCTCCCGTCCCCGGCGGCTCTCCGGCCCGAGCCGGAACCCCCGGTCGCAGCCGGTTCCGGAGGTTCCGTTTAACGCCGTACCACTGGCCTGAACATGTCTCCTCGCCTCCCCTCGCACCCCGTGCGTTGGCCAGCCCCGTCGCCCGCCGTGACATTCCGTTTGGGTTTTCGGACCGTCAACCGGAAGACTGCACCCGTGACGTCCCGTATCCCGCGCGACTCAAGGCTTCGACTCGTCCGAACGCGACCCCTGGCCGCCGCCCCCCGAGCGATGAACCAGCGGCCCGCGCGCCGCCCCGCACCCCGCCCGCCCGAGGGCACCCCGGCCCCCGCCGAGCTGGCCAGAATGGCTCGCTCCGGCCTGGCCGGCGCGGCCCGCGTCGCCCACTGGGCCGACGCCGCCCTCGGGCCGGGCAGCGACGGCACCGCCGACGGCAAGGCCACCCTCTCCGACGCGTCCGCCGAACGCGCGTCCGACGACCTGGGCCTGACCGCCGCTCAGGTCCGCGCCGACTGGGACACCGCCCGCCTCGCCGGTCTGGTCGAGGTGCACGGCGACAGCGCGCGCCCCGGCTGGCGCCTGCGCGCCTGGGACCGCGACGACAGCGCCGTGCTGCGGGGCTGGGTCGCCCTCTTCGACGCCTGGTCGCTGGCCCACCCGGAGCCCGCCGAGTTCGAGCCCGCGGCCGTCGCCGAGGTCGTCTCGGCCATGCCCCAGGTGCTCTCCTTCCTCCAGCTGTCCGCCGGCCCCGTCCCGGTCGAGCAGCTCCTGGACCTGCTGGGACAGCGGGTCACGGAACTGCGCACCGAGCGCTGCGAGGTCCCCTACGACACGGAGAACGGCACCGGGACCGCCAGACCGCTCGCCGCCGTGCGCTCCGCCGACGCCGACCCGGCGGACCACGCCCCGGCCGAGGACCCGGCCCCCGCCGACGAGGCCGAGCTCGCCCCGCTCCTCGACTGGGCCCTGCACGCCCTCGCCTCGGTCGGCGCGCTGACCTACGGCGACGGCCAGGCCACCCTCACCCCGCTGGGCAGCTGGGCGGTCTGGGTCAAGCTGGAGCAGATCTGCGTCGCCGCGCAGAGCCCCGCCGGCAACATCGAGGTCGCCGCCGAGGAGATGCTGCGCGGCTGCGCCCAGCTGCGGCCCAACGCGGCCCGCGCCGAGTACCGTGCCTGGCTCGCCGCCCGGCCCGTCGGCGGTGCCGTCACCGAACTCGTCGACGCCGCCCGTGGCGAGGACGCCCTGCTGCGCGGCCTCGCCTTCGAGGCGCTGCGCGTCGTCGGCGCCCCCGCAGAACCGGACGTCCGCGCGGTCGTCGACGAGCCGACCCTGCGGCCCTACGCCCTGTTGTGGCTGGCCGAGCACGACGGGGTCGACCCCGAGGACGCCCACGAGGTGCTCACCCGGGAAGAGGCCACCTGGCTCTGGGTGGACACGGCCGCCGCGGTCGCCGACCACGGCGAGGCCCCGCTGCTCGTCCGCCACCTGGAGTCGGCGCTGCAGCCCACCGTCCCCGCGCTGCTCGACGAGGTGCGCGCCGTCGGCCACCCGCGCACCGTGCAGGTCCTGGTCGCCCTCGCCGCCGCCCACCCCGACCCGGCCCTCGCCAAGGCCGTCCGCCGGGCCGCCTTCCAGGTGCACACCGGCGGCTAGCGTGCCCGGCGGCCGGCCGACGGTCGGGGCGGACCGGGCGGGCCTCGCAGGTCAGCCGGCTATCTCCGGGGCGTACGTGCCGAAGCTCCAGATGTTGCCCTCGACGTCGCGGGCCATGTAGTCACGCGAACCGTAGTCCTGGTCGGTCGGGGGCATCAGGATCTCGGCGCCGTGGTCGACGGCGCGCTGGTGGTGTGCGTCGACGTCGTCCACGACGATGTACACCCCGGTCGGGCCGCCGCCCTCCATCGCCGCGTCGAACCGTCCGCCGCGGCCCCTGGAGCCCAGCATGACCGCGCCGTTGCCCTGCACCAGCTCGGCGTGGAGCACCATGCCGTCCTCGCCCTCGTACACCGACAGCTCGGTGAAGCCGAAGGCCTCCGTCAGCTGCTTGATCGCCGCCTTCGCGTCCGTGTACAGCAGCGACGGATAGATACTCGGCCGCCCGCCACTCGTGCCCGCCATCCCGATCACTCCCTCGTGCGTCGGTCCCCCGAAAGCCGTCGTTCCGGCCTGGTCCCCAGTCTCGCACCCGGCACTGACAACGGCCCCGGTCCGTACCGTCGTTGCAGGTCAGCGGATCACCGGAAGGTGTCGCAGCGCGCCATGTCACCGGTCCGGTAGCCCTGGTAGAACCACTGCTGCCGCTGCTCGGCCGATCCGTGCGTCCACGTCTCCGGCGTCACCCGCCCCTGGTACCGCTCCTGGATCCGGTCGTCCCCCACGGCCGCCGCCGCGTCCAGCCCGTCCTGGATGTCCGCGGCCGTCAGGTCGGTGATCAGCGGCCGGCCGGTCGACTCGTCCTTCGTGGTCGTGGCGTGGTGCGCCCACACCCCGGCGTAGCAGTCGGCCTGCAGCTCCACCCGCACCGCATTGCTGTTCACCCCGGTCATGTTGGACTGCGACCTGCTCAACGTGCCCATCAGGTCCTGCACATGGTGCCCGTACTCGTGCGCCACGACGTACGCCTGCGCGAACGGCCCGCCGCTCGCGCCGAACTTGGACCGCAGCTCGTCGAAGAAGCCGAGGTCCAGATAGACCCGCCGGTCGCCGGGGCAGTAGAACGGCCCGACCGCCGAGGTCGCCGTCCCGCACGCGGTGCCGACCCGCCCGCTGAAGAAGACCGTGGGGGCGGCCGTGTAGGTGCCGTGGCGGCGCCGGAACTCCTGCGTCCAGTAGTCCTGCACGCTGTTGACCACCGCCACGATCCGGCAGTCCTCCTTGGTGTTCGCGTCCTTCCCGGTACGGCAGCTCTGCTGCACCTGCGCCAGCGAGGAGGAGGCGGGTGCGGGCGAGCTGTCCCCGGAGGAGAGCCCCAGCTGGTCCGGGCCGACCCCGAGGAACAGGGCGAGGAGCAGCGCGATCAGGCCGACCAGACCGCCGCCGACGGTCTTCCTCCCGCCCGGGATCCGGCTGCCCCGCACATCCTGCACCTCGGAGGTGTCCAGGTTCGCGTCGTCGTCGAACTGCATGGGGCACCGCCTTCCGCTCGCACCGTCCCCCACCACCACCTTGCGCCATCCGCGCCGCCACTTCGCGCCGATGACCGGTCCGACGCCCGAACGGGCGACGTCCCGCCCCGCCCCCGCGTCACGCCCGCCCGCCCGTCCGGGGCGTGGCTACGCTCTGCGCCTGACGCGTGGCACAGGGCGCCCGGCCGGGCGCCGAAGGGGGAAGAGGTGGCCGTCCTGCACCACAGGAGAACCGGGCCGTCCGACGCCGGGACACTCCTGGAGCAGCCCACACAGCCCGCGCCGGCCCGCCGGGAGCGGTCTTCGGTCCCCCTCCCGCACCGGCCGCCGGATGCCCTCCCGGAGACACCTCCCGTCCGCAGACCCGTCAAGCGTGTCCTCGCCCTCGCCCTGCTCCTCGCGGCCGGGCTCCTCGCCGCGGCCCACCAGATCCGCCCCGCCCCCTACGGCGACCACCTCACCTCCGGACCGCCCGCACCCACCGCACGCGCGCGTGGCGGCGTCGTCGAGGCGTACGACGGACGGACCCTGCGCTGGCGGTACGCGCGCGTGGGCCGGCGTCCGCTCAGCGTGCTGCCCACGCGCGGGCAGGCGATCACCGTCTGGGACGACGGGCTCGTCACCGACACCGACGGCCGCTCGGTGCGCTGGCACCGCGCCCTGCCCGCGGCGACCGGCTGGCTGCGTGCCCGGGGCGGCGCCGGCGTCCTGCGCCCCCTGGGCCGCGGCATCCTCGCCGTCGTCACCCCGTCCCGCATCGCCGCGTACCGCACCGCCGACGGCGACCTGCGCTGGGTGCTGCCCGCCCGCGCGGGCTGCGCGTTCCGCCCCGAACGTGCCGTACGTCACGGCCACGCCCTGCTGGTCGCCCAGCCGTGCGCGGACGGCGCCTGGACGGCGCAGCTCGTCGCCGTCGACGACCTGGGCGGAATCGCCCCGCACCGCACCCCGCTGGGCAACGAACGGCCCCGCGCGGGCCGCCCCGAACGCCCGCGCACCGAAAAAGCGCTTGCGCCGCCCCGTTAGACTTGGCCCATGGCCATTCTCCTCGCGCATTAGACGGCGGGAACGTCCTCAGCCGCCCACCCGTCACTATCCGTACGCCCTGGAGTCTGTCCGTGATCTCCGCCTCCGGTATCGAGCTGCGCGCCGGTGCCCGCATCCTCATCGAGAACGCCACCTTCCGCGTGGCCAAGGGCGACCGCATCGGCCTGGTCGGCCGCAACGGCGCCGGCAAGACCACCCTCACCAAGGTGCTGGCCGGCGACGGCATCCCCGCCGCGGGCACCGTCACCCGCTCCGGCGAGGTCGGCTACCTCCCGCAGGACCCCCGCACCGGCGACCTGGACGTGCTCGCCCGCGACCGCATCCTGTCCGCGCGCGGCCTCGACGTCCTGATCCGCAAGATGCGGGAGAACGAGCAGCGCATCGCCAACGGCCAGGGCGCCACCCGGGAGAAGGCGCTCAGGCAGTACGAGCGCCAGGAGACCGAGTTCCTCACCAAGGGCGGGTACTCCGCCGAGGCCGAGGCCGCCACCATCGCCGCCGCGCTCAACCTGCCCGACCGGGTGCTCGGCCAGCCCCTGCACACGCTCTCCGGTGGTCAGCGCCGCCGTATCGAGCTGGCCCGCATCCTGTTCTCGGACGCCGACACCCTGCTGCTCGACGAGCCGACCAACCACCTCGACGCGGACTCGATCGTCTGGCTGCGCGACTACCTGAAGACCTACCGCGGCGGCTTCATCGTGATCTCCCACGACGTCGACCTGGTCGAGACGGTCGTCAACAAGGTCTTCTACCTGGACGCCAACCGTTCCCAGATCGACGTCTACAACATGGGCTGGAAGCTCTACCAGCAGCAGCGCGAGGCCGACGAGAAGCGCCGCAAGCGCGAGCGCGCCAATGCCGAGAAGAAGGCCGCCGCGCTGCACTCGCAGGCCGACAAGATGCGCGCCAAGGCCACCAAGACGGTCGCCGCGCAGAACATGGCCAAGCGCGCCGACAAGCTGCTGGCCGGCCTGGACGCCGTCCGCGTCTCCGACAAGGTCGCCAAGCTGCGCTTCCCGGAGCCGGCGCCCTGCGGCAAGACCCCGCTGACCGCCGAGGGTCTGTCGAAGTCGTACGGCTCGCTGGAGATCTTCACCGACGTCGACCTGGCCATCGACAAGGGTTCCCGGGTCGTCATCCTCGGCCTCAACGGCGCCGGCAAGACCACCCTGCTGCGCCTCCTCGGCGGCGTCGAGCAGCCCGACACCGGCGAGGTCGTCGAGGGGCACGGCCTCAAGCTCGGCTACTACGCGCAGGAGCACGAGACCCTGGACCCGGACCGCACGGTCCTGGAGAACATGCGCTCGTCCGCGCCCGACATGGACCTCGTCGAGGTCCGCAAGGTGCTGGGCTCGTTCCTGTTCTCCGGCGACGACGTCGACAAGCCGGCCGGTGTCCTCTCCGGCGGCGAGAAGACCCGCCTCGCCCTCGCCACCCTGGTCGTCTCCGCCGCGAACGTCCTGCTCCTGGACGAGCCGACCAACAACCTCGACCCCGCCAGCCGTGAGGAGATCCTCGGCGCCCTGCGCACCTACAAGGGCGCGGTCGTCCTCGTCACCCACGACGAGGGCGCCGTCGAGGCGCTCCAGCCGGAGCGGATCATCCTGCTCCCCGACGGCGTCGAGGACCTGTGGGGCGCGGACTACGCGGATCTCGTCGCCCTCGCTTGATCGAATGCCTGATCCACTGGCTATGGATCATTCGGCCTATCGGTGATCCATCATCTGTGTGAGATCTCCTCGTATCGAGGTGTGTCCTACATCGATTTCACGGCCGATCCCTTTGTCGACAAGGGATCGGCCGTTTTGCATGTCTGACCTGGCATTTCACAGAAGAACCCGTTCGGCCCCACGGACAACTCTCGCCGGAATCACAGATTCCGTATGTGGGGATGCGCTCCTGTCGTCACAACGATGTCTCACGGACCTTGCCGAATGGGTGGCCATCACGCCCCGGAGGGGTGATCATGAGGGGACCAGAGCGCACTTCCCATGAGGAGGCACGGGTGGCCGAGACTCTGAAGAAGGGCAGCCGGGTTACCGGCGCCGCGCGCGACAAGCTCGCGGCAGACCTGAAGAAGAAGTACGACTCCGGTGCGAGCATTCGGGCACTGGCCGAGGAAACCGGCCGCTCGTATGGCTTCGTCCACCGGATGCTCAGCGAGTCGGGTGTCACGCTGCGTGGGCGTGGCGGGGCGACGCGGGGCAAGAAAGCCGCGTCCTGACCCCGGGCGGCCCATCGGCTTCGATGGTGGCCACCCGGTCGGTCGGTTGATCGGCCGGGTGGTTACTGTGCAGTCACTTGGCATGCCGTACGGCATTGCGTGATGACCGCACACATCGGAGGCGCCCCATGGCTTCGCCCGACCAGGACCTCGCTCCTGTTCTCGACAAGGACGGCGTACGGCTCACCGTCGACGACGCGCTCGCCACGGTGACGCTGACCAACCCGGCCAAGCGCAACGCCCAGAGCCCCGCACTGTGGCGGGCGTTGGCAGAGGCCGGGCGGTCGCTGCCGGGGTCCGTCCGGGTCGTCGTGCTGCGCGGTGAGGGACAGTCCTTCTCCGCGGGCCTCGACCGGCAGATGTTCACGCCGGAGGGGATCCCGGGCGAGCCGACCTTCATCGAGCTCGCACACCGCGACGACGCCGCCCTCGACGCGTCCATCGCCGAATTCCAGGAGGCGTTCACCTGGTGGCGGCAGAGCGACATCGTGTCCATCGCCGCCGTGCAGGGGCACGCCATCGGGGCCGGCTTCCAGCTGGCCCTCGCCTGTGACCTGCGCGTCGTCGCGGACGACGTGCAGTTCGCGATGCGCGAGACGAGCCTCGGGCTTGTGCCCGACCTGACCGGTACCCACCCGCTCGTCTCCCTGGTGGGCTATGCCCGCGCGCTGGAGATCTGCGCGACCGGACGCTACGTCCAGGCCGACGAGGCGGTGGCCTCCGGACTGGCGAGCGTCGCCGTGCCGGTGGGCGAACTCGACGGGGCGGTACGGGATCTGGCGGGGGCGCTGCTGGCTGCGCCGCGGGATGCGGTGGTGGAGACGAAGGCGTTGCTGCGGGGTGCCGTCGGCCGTACCTACGACGAGCAGCGGGCCGCGGAGCGGCAGGCGCAGGCCCGGCGGCTGCGGGACCTTGCGGGGGTCGGCGAGTAGTTCACCGTGGGCCGGTGGGGGCTGGTCGCGCAGTTCCCCGCGGGCCGGTGGGGGGCGCTCGCGCAGTTCCCCGCGCCCCTTACGGGGCGCTGCGGCTGATGCCCGTCGCCGGCAGAGCCTCCGCGGCCGGCCGCCCCCGACGGGGCGCTTCAGCCGACGTCCGTCACCAGTACAGCCACCGTCGGCCGGTCCTCCAGCGCCTCGCCGACCGTCGTACGGACCTGGCGGGCCACCTCCACGGCCCGCAGGTCGTCGGTCAGGGCCACCTCCACCCGGACGTGCCGACGTGGCAGCGCGGTGTCGAAGTGGATCTCCCGGCTGAGTGCCCCCGTCACCCGGGCCACCCCCGGCACCGCCAGCGCCGCCGCCGTCACCCGGGCGCCCTCGGGATCCGTCCCCTCCCGGACGGACGGCGGCCGGGGCGCGCGTACGGCGTCCGGCTCCACCGTCTCCTCCTCCAGCAGGTCCGTCACCCGCAGGTCGACCTCGGTCACCGTCAGCCCGAGCCGCTCCGCGCTCGCCGCCAGTGTCCGGCGCAGCCGGGACGCCGTCGCCGGCAGGGGCTCGGCCGCCGTCGCCGCGAAGTCCGCCGACAGCCGCAGCGGCCCCGGCGGTACCGCCCCGGGCGGCGCCGGTACGACGGCCTCCGTCACCCCGGCCGGATCCGCCGGGGCGATCCGCACCGCACCCAGCCGCACCCCCGCCACCCCGGCCGCCGCCCGCCGCAGCACCGCGTCCGCCGCCGCCTCCGCGAGCCACGCCCCGTCCTGCGGCCCGCCCAGCGGGAGGATCCTGCCGAAGCCCAGAAGGTGCCGTACCGTGTCTGTCCGTCGGTCCGCCGTCATTGCTCCAGCCTGCCGCATCTTCGGCGCACGACAGGACATCCGCACGTAACGTGGTCGCAGGACGACGACGGGAAGGGACGCACGGCGATGACCGAGATGGCGGCGGAGCCCGAGAAGGACCCGACGGTACAGACCCGGAAGACCGTCAGGCGCGGCGGCGGAGACCCGGCGACCCGCGGGCGGACGACGATCGCCGACGGGGTCGTGGAGAAGATCGCCGGACTGGCGGCCCGGGACGTGGTCGGCGTGCACGCGATGGGCAGCGGCCTCGCCCGTACCTTCGGCGTCGTGCGGGACCGGGTGCCCGGCGGCTCCAAGTCCGTGAGCCGGGGCGTGAAGGCCGAGGTCGGCGAGGTGCAGACCGCGCTGGACCTGGAGATCGTCGTGGACTACGGCGTGTCGATCGCCGACGTGGCCCGCGCGGTCCGGGAGAACGTGATCGCCGCCGTGGAGCGCATGACCGGTCTCGAAGTGGTCGAGGTCAACATCGCGGTGAGTGATGTGAAGCTTCCGGAGGAAGAGGAAGAGGAGCCGGAGTCCCGGCTCCAGTGACCACCGACGGGACCACCGACGTGACCGCTGACGGGACCACCGACAGGACCGCTGAGGGGAGCGCACCATGAACATGGCCGTGGTCGGCATGATCGCCGGCATGGCGCTGGGCTTCGCCGGGTACTTCGGCGGGTTCGGCGCCTTCCTGCTGGTGGCGGCCCTCGGGGCCATCGGGTTCGTCGTCGGCCGGTTCGCGGAGGGGGACCTCGAACTCGGCGACTTCTTCCGCACCCGCGACGACCGGCGCGACCGCCGGCGATGACCTCCGCGAGCGGTGGGACACGCGGCGCCCCGACGGACGTGGCGCCCGGCGAACGCGGTGCCGTCCGGATCGCCGACAGGGTGGTGGCGAAGATCGCCGCACAGGCGGCCCGCGAGGCGCTCGGCACCCTCCCCAAGGACGCCGTACCCCCGCACGCCACCGTGGTCACGCACCATGACACGGCCCGCGTCCGGGTCCACCTCGAACTCGACTACCCGTCCGACATCGGCGCCCGGTGCGCGGCCGTGCGTCGGCATGTGGTCGAGCGGGTAGGCGCGTTGGTGGACATGGACGTCCGGGAGGTCGCCGTCCACGTCGAACGGCTGCACCCGGCCCGGACCCAGGGGAGGGCGTGATGAGCACGGAGCAGACACCGGTCGTCGAGAAGCCACCGGCACCGGCCGCCGCAGCCACGGCAGGCCACGAGCCCCGCTTCTGGTCCCCGCGCCGCGCCCCCGCCACCGTGGTCGCGCTGCTCGTCCTGGTGACCGCGGGCGCCTTCCTGTACGACATCGCCGCCGTACGAGCCCACCACCCCGCCATGCACTGGCGCCGCGAACTGGCCCACGGGCTCGCGACGCAGCCCCTCGACGGCACCTGGGTCCTGGTGGGCGCGGGCATCGCCGCGGCCCTCGGCCTGTGGCTGCTGGCCCTGGCCGTCACACCCGGCCTGCGGCGGCTGCTGCCCATGCGCCGCACCCACCCCGACGTCCGGGCCGGGCTGCGCCGTGACGCGGCGGCGCTGCTGCTGCGCGACCGGGCCATGGAGATCTCCGGCGTGCGCCGGGTGCGGGTACGGCTGCACCGGTCCCGCGCCCACGTCCTCGCCGTCTCCCACTTCCGCGAACTCGACGAGGTGCGCGGCGACCTGGAGGCGGCCCTGACCGACGCGATCCGTGCCATGGGGCTGGCCCGCCCGCCCGCGCTGACCCTGCACGTGATCCGCCCCGGCCGGAAGGGGTGACGCCGTGCTCGGCACCGTCAACCGCGTCCTGATCGCCCTCGCGGGCCTCCTGCTCCTCGCGCTCGGCGGCTCGGTCCTGGCCGTCGGCCTCGGCGCCCCGCCCCCGTCCTGGTGGATTCACGACGGCCGCCACGACGTCCTGCTCACCCAGGCCGAACGCACCCACTGGCGCACCGCGGGCTGGTGGTGGCCGACGGTCCTGGCCGCACTCGCCGTCCTGTTCCTGCTCGCCCTCTGGTGGCTGACCGCCCAACTGCGCCGACGCCGCCTGGCCGAGATCCTGGTGGACACCGGGGACGGCGAGAGCGCGCTGCTGCGCGGCCGGGCCCTGGAGACCGTCCTCGCCACGGACGCGGCCCACCAGGCGGGCGTCTCCCACGCCCAGGCGGTCCTGCGGGGCACCCGCACGGCCCCGCAGGTACGGGTATGGCTCCAACTGGAGCCGGACGTGGCCCCGGAGGACGCCCTGAACGACCTGACGGCCCAGGCCCTGACCCACGCCCGGGACTCGGCGGCCCTGGAAAAGCTCCCCGCAGAGGTCCGACTGACGTCGGTGAAGCACCGTGCGGAGAGGGTCACTTGAAAACGCCGTCCACGGAGGCGCCCCTCCAGGGGCGCGGGGAACTGCGCGACCAGCCCCCACCCACCCGCGCCCACAGCACCGACCCTCAGAACCCGTGCCTCATCCCCCCGTCCACAGGCACCATGATCCCGGTCAGATAAGAAGCCGCCGGAGACATCAGGAACGCCCCCACCCGCCCGAACTCCTCCGGAGCCCCGTACCGCCGCAACGGAATCCGCGACTCGTGCTCGGCCCGCGTCGCCGCCGGGTCGGCGGACATGGCGTCCAGCTCCCGCACCCGGTCCGTGTCGATCCGGGACGGCAGCAGCCCCACCACCCGGATCCCGCGCGGCCCCAGTTCGTCGGCGAGCGACTTGGCGAACCCGGCCAGCCCCGGCCGCAGCCCGTTGGAGATCGTCAGCCCGGGAATCGGCTCGTACACCGACGCGGACAGCACGAACCCGATGACCCCGCCGTCCCCCAGCTCGGCCGCCGCCGCGCGGGCGAGCCGTACGGCCCCCAGGAACACCGACTCGAACGCGGCCTGCCACTGTTCGTCCGTGTTGTCGGCGACGAACCCTGCCGCGGGTCCGCCGACGCTCACGAGGATCCCGTCGAACCCTCCGAACCGCTCACGCGCGGTCGCGATCAGCCGTTCCGGTGCCGCCGGATCCGCGTTGTCGACGGCCACGCCCACCCCGTTCGGTCCCAGTTCGGCCGCCACGTCGGCGGTCCGCTTCTCGTCCCGTCCGGTCACCACGACCTTCGCCCCGTCCGCGACCAGCTCGCGCGCGGTCGCGTGGCCCAGCCCGCGGGTCGCTCCGGTGACGACGTACACCCGGTCCTTCAGTCCAAGATCCATGGTGTCTATCCTGCCTGCTCGCCGCCGAAGAGCGTGAGGGCGGTGTTCACCAGCCCGATGTGACTGAACGCCTGCGGGAAGTTGCCCAGCTGGCGCCCGGTCTCCGGGTCGTACTCCTCGGACAGCAGACCCACGTCGTTGACCAGCCCCACCAGCCGTTCGAACAGCTCCTTGGCCTCGTCGGTGCGGCCCGTCATGTGCAGCGCGTCCGCGAGCCAGAACGAGCAGGCCAGGAAGGCGCCCTCGCCGCCCGGCATCCCGTCGACGCCGATCGCGTCGGTGTCGTAGCGGCGCAGGAACCCGTCCTGGCCCAGGTCGTCGCGGATGGCGTCCACCGTGCCGACCACCCGGGGGTCGTCCGGCGGCAGGAAGCCGACGCGCGGGATCAGCAGCAGGGAGGCGTCGAGTTCGCGCGAGCCGTAGTACTGGGTGAAGGTGTTGCGCTTCGGGTCGTACCCCTTCTCGCACACCTCCCGGTGGACCTCGTCGCGCAGCGCGCGCCATCCCATCAGTTCGCCCTTGAGCTCGGGGTGGTCCTCCAGGGTCCGCACCGCGCGGTCCGCGGCCACCCACACCAGCACCTTGGAGTGCACGAAGTGGCGCCGGCCGCCGCGCACCTCCCACAGGCCCTCGTCCGGCTGCCGCCAGGCCTTCTCCAGGAACTTCATCAGCGCGCACTGGATGGCCCACATGTGCGGCTTGGTGGGCAGGCCGGCGGTGCGGGCCAGCGACAGCGAGTCCATCACCTCGCCGTACACGTCCAGCTGGAGCTGGTCGACGGCGCCGTTGCCGACGCGTACCGGTGCGGAGCCGGCGAAGCCGGGCAGCCAGTCCAGTTCGAACTCGGGCAGCCGGCGCTCGCCCGCGAGGCCGTACATGATCTGCAGGTCCGCCGGGTCGCCGGCGACCGCGCGGACCAGCCAGTCGCGCCAGCGTTCGGCCTCCTTGTGGTAGCCGGCGGCGAGCAGGGCGCCGAGGGTCAGGGTGGAGTCGCGCAGCCAGCAGAACCGGTAGTCCCAGTTGCGCATCCCGCCCAGTTCCTCGGGCAGCGAGCTGGTGGCCGCGGCGACGATGCCCCCGGTCGGCTCGTAGCTGAGCGCCTTGAGGGTGATCAGGGAGCGCACGACCGTGTCCCGGTGGGGGCCGTCGTAGGTGCAGCGGGCGGTCCAGCGCCGCCAGTCGGTCACGCTGGACCGCAGCGCCTCGTACGGGTCCACGAGCGGTGGCCGCTGCTGGTGCGAGGGGTGCCAGGTGAGCACGAACGCGACCCGCTCGCCCTCCGCGACGGTGAACTCCGAGTGGGTGCCGAAGTCCTCGCCCCAGGTCCGGACCGACGGCTCGCTGCGCAGCCACACCGAGTCGGGGCCGGCGACCGCGACCCGGTGGCCGCCGGAGCGCCGCATCCACGGGACGACGGAGCCGTAGTCGAAGCGGAGCCGGAGCGTGCTGTGCACGGTGACCCGGCCGCTGACGCCCTCGATGATGCGTACGACGTCCGGCGCGTGCTCGCGCTGGGGCATCAGGTCGGTGACGCGGACCGTGCCCTCGGCGGTCTCCCACTCGGTGTCCAGGACCAGGGTGTCGGGCCGGTAACCGCGCCGGGTGCAGGTCGTGGCGCCGCCGGGGGCGATCCGCCAGTGGCCGTGGTCCTCGTTGCCCAGCAGCCTGGCGAAGCAGGCGGCCGAGTCGAAGCGGGGCAGGCACAGCCAGTCGATGGAGCCGTCCCGGCCGACCAGGGCCGCGGTCTGCTCGTCGCCGATGAGCGCGTAGTCCTCGATGCGTCGGTCCACGGGAGCCGGTTTCCCTGCGGGCCGGAGGGCCAATCAGGGGGTGGGCCGGGGGAGTGACAGGACCGTTCCGCGGAACCCGGCCGTCAGACGGCGGCCGGTTCCGTCTCCGCGGCCGGCTCCTGCTCCGCTGCCTCCGCACGCGTGCGTGCCTCACGGCGGGCCAGGACGAAGAAGCCGTAGGGGACGCCCGCGGCGAACAGCCACCACTGGATCATGTACGCGTAGTTCAGCGGGGCGTCTTCCTTGCCCGGGTCGGAGATCTGCTCCGGCGTGTCGCCCTTGGGCTCGGGCGCCGTCTGCTGGATGTAGCCGCCGAGTACCTGCTTGCCGAGCCGGCGTGCCTGCTCCTCGCTGTTGATCAGCATGATCTGCCGGTCGGGCAGGCCTTTGAGGTCCTTGATGCCGCTCGCCGCCGTGGTCTCGTCGGGCATCAGCCGGCCCTGGACGGTGACCTTGCCGGCCGGCGGCGCCGGGATCTTGGGGAAGGCGGTCTGGCTCGGGCCGTCCGACGGGATCCAGCCCCGGTTGACCAGCAGCACCTTGCCGTCGCTCAGCACGAACGGGGTGAGGACGTGGTAGCCGACCTCGTCGTCGGAGTTGGTACGGCGGCGGACGACGACCTCGTCGGCGGTGTCGAAGGTGCCGGTCGCGGTGACCGTGTGGTACCGCTCCTTGCGGGTCACGGCATGCCCCGGCTCGGTCACCTCCTCGACCGGCACCGGCTTGGCACCGAGGGCGTCGGCGACCAGCTGGTTGCGGGCGCTGCGCTCCTCGTACCGGTGCTTCTGCCAGATCCCGAGCCGGATCATCGTCGGGATCAGAAGCAGCGAGATGAGGGTGAGGATCACCCACTGCCGAGTCAACAGGAAGCGGTACACCCCACGACCGTACAACTCGGTCGTGGGGCGCGTTCGGGCGGGTACCGGGTCAGACGCGGTCGACAATGCCCGCCTTCCCGGCCTCGCGGGCGCAGTGGGCGCCGCAGAACCACTGGTTGTCGGCCTCGACACCCTGGCCGATGATCGAGACCTTGCAGTGCTCGCAGACCGGGGCCATGCGGTGGATCGCGCAGGAGAAGCAGTCGAAGACATGGACCGCGCCCTGCGCGTGCACCTCGAAGGTCATTCCGTAGTCATTGCCGCAGACTTCACATTTCGCCATGCGCCACAGGGTGGGCGGTCGGCCGCGCGCGGGCGAGGGGGCGCCGGGCGAGTCGTACGGCAATCACCCGTCCGTACGGCCCGTACGGACGGGTGTACGGCCCGCGCGGGCGGTCACTTCGCGGTGGCCGGCGCCACGTCCCGCAGCAGCTGCCCGAAGGCCGCCTCGTCGACCACCGGTGTCCCGAACTGACGGGCCTTGACGACCTTCGAGGTGCCCGAGTCGGGGTCGTTGGTGACGAGCAGGCTGGTGAGCCGCGAGATGCTCGTGGAGACGTGCAGACCGGCCTCGGCGGCCCGGTCCTCCAGCAGCTCCCGCTCGATCGAGGTGTCCCCGGAGAACGCCACCCGCATGCCCTGCTTCAGCGGGCTGCCGTCCTCGTACCGTCCCGGGTTCGGGTAGGGGCATGCGGGCCGCTTGCGGGACTGCCGCCAGGTGCCGGGCCGGTAGCCGCCGTACCCGCCGCTCGCCTGGGGCCCGATCCGGGGCGTGTCCGACCACTCCGTCAGGGGCCGGCACTCCAGCAGCGGCAGCCGTACGTTGCCCGCCGCGGCGGCCCGCAGGCTGGGCCGGAACGCCTCCGCGAGCACGCGCGCGTCGTCCAGCGCGTGGTGCGCCCGCCGCTGGACGACCCCGAAGTGCGCGGCCAGCGTCTCCAGTTTGTGGTTGGGCAGCGGCAGGTCCAGCTCCTTGGCGAGCGCGATCGTGCACAGCCGCTGCCGCACCGGGGCCTCGGTCCTCGCGCGCGCGTACTCCCGCGCGATCATCTGCCAGTCGAAGACCGCGTTGTGCGCGACCAGCACCCGGCCGTCCAGCCGGGCCGAGAACTCCTCGGCGATGTCGGTGAAGAGCGGCGCGCCGTCGAGCACCTCGCTCGTCAGCCCGTGGATCCACACGGGACCCGGATCACGCTCGGGGTTGACCAGCGTGTACCAGTGGTCCTCGACCTCGCCGCGCTCGTCCAGCCGGTAGACGGCCGCGCTGATTATCCGGTCGTCCCGGGCCAGTCCGGTGGTCTCCACGTCGACGACGGCGTACCCCTTCGGATACGCGGCCGGCCACGGGGTGCCGGGGGACACTGCGGTCGTACGGTCTTCGAGCATGGTCATTGAGGATACGGGCCCGCACCGACAGCCCGGTCCGTCAGGGCACCTGCCACAGCGGCCCGTTCGAATGTCCTGATTCCCCGTCCGCGCTGATTGCCCCTTGCGGGGCTATGGACCTTTTCGCCGCCCGGTGCCAGCGTGCACCCCGCCCGGAGCACGGACGGCCGACGGAAGGGCGGTACGGCGGATGGCACGCGTACGGTACGGCGCTCGGACCGAGGCGGAGATCGAGGCCGCGCGCACCACGAGACTCCCGGACGTCTGGTCCACCGGGGTGGTGGCCGTCTGGGAGACCGACCCGGACGCGGTCGCGGCGGTCCTGCCGCCGCCGCTGAAGCCGACCGGCAGACCCCTCGCCCGCGTCAACATCAGCAAGGTCCAACTGCCCGGATACCCGCTCGGCGCGGGCTCGTTCGCGGTCGCCGCCGCGCACGGCACGGTCGAGGGCTGGTACCCGCTGGTCATGCCGATGACCCACGAGCGCGCCCTCACCGGCGGCCGTGAGGTCTTCGGCGAGCCCAAGAAGCTCGGCGAGGTGACCGTCGAGCGGGAGGACGGCCTCGTGCGCGCGGCCCTTGCCCGGCACGGCGTCACCTTCGTCGAGGTGCGCGGCACGGTCGACGGCCCGCTGCCGCTGCCCGCGCCCGCCCCGAAGACCGACTTCTACTTCAAGTTCCTCCCGGCGGTGGACGGTTCGGGCTTCGACGGCGACCCGCTGCTGGTGCACTGCGTACGCGAGGAGAAGGTCCGCCGGCTGGAGCGCGTCACCGGGGAGGTGATCCTCCGCGAGTCCGCGTACGACCCGGTCGCCGACCTGCCGGTGCTGCGCCTGCTGGACCTCACCCTCGGCGAGAAGACCAGCGACCAGCGCGGCCGGGTCGCCGAACGGGTCGACGCCCAGGCGCTGTTGCCCTACGTCCACCAGCGCTACGACGATCCGCGCCAGGTCCACGACGCGCCCCCGGAGGGCAGTGAGGGGAGCGGGGCCTGATGGAGCTGCGCGAAGGACAGGTCGCCGTCGTCACCGGCGCGGCGAGCGGTATCGGGCTCGCGATGGCCCGGCGGTTCGCCGCCGAGGGGCTGAAGGTGGTCCTCGCCGACGTGGAGCCGGCCGCCCTGGAGAAGGCCGCCGACGGGCTGCGCGCGGAGGGCGCCGACGTGCACGCGCGCGTGGTCGACGTCGGCGTCCGCGAACAGGTCCTGGAACTGGCCGAGTCGGCCTACGACACCTACGGCTCGGTGCACGTCCTGTGCAACAACGCCGGGGTCGGGTCGGGCGCCGAGGGCCGGATGTGGGAGCACGAACCGAACGACTGGAAGTGGGCGTTCGAAGTCAATGTGTGGGGTGTCTTCCACGGTGTACAGGCTTTCCTGCCCAGGATGATCAAGTCGGGTCAACCCGGTCATGTGGTCAATACATCCTCCGGTGACGGCGGTATCGCCCCGCTGCCCACGGCTTCCGTGTACGCGGTCACGAAGGCGGCCGTCGTCACGATGACCGAGTCCCTGTACGCCCATCTCAGGGCCGAGCACGCGCGCGTGGGCGCCTCGGTGCTCTTCCCGGGGCCGCACATGCTGCGCACGGGCCTGTGGGAGTCGCACCGCAACCGCCCCGACCGCTGGGCCAAGGAACGGCCCCGCAGGACGCCGTACCGCAGCCTCGACCAGTGGGAGGCGGCGATGCGCGCGGCGGGCCGGGAGGTCGCCTTCACGCCCGTCGAGGAGGTCGCCGACCTCGTCGTGGCGGGCATCCGCGCGGACCGCTTCTGGCTGCTCCCGGAGAGCGGGCACAGCGACGCCCAGATCCGGGCGCGGGCGCGCTCGATGCTGGACCGGACGAACCCCTCGTACCTCGAGAACTTCATCCTCGACTGACACCTCATCCCGTACCGACAGGGGGCAGTGGTGACCGCGTACGACGACCCATACCTGATCATCTCCTCCGACTGCCACGCCGGGCTGCCCACCGAGGAGTACCGGCCCTATCTGGACGCCCGGTTCCACCGGGACTTCGACGAGTTCCTCGCGGGGCGCGAGCGCCGCCGGGAGGAGATGACCCGGCTCGGCATCCGCAACGAGGCGTTCGCGGCCAGGTGGTTCCAGGACAACGAGGAGGGGCTGCGCGGGGGCTGGGACGCCGCGCAGCGGGTGAAGGAGCTGGACGGGGACGGGGTGGCCGCCGAGGTGGTCTTCCCGGACGCCGACGCGGTCGACAGCCGGACCGCGGCGCCCTTCGGGGTCGGCCTCGGCCTGTCCGGGGACCACGACCCGGAGCTGGGCATGGCGGGCGCGCAGGCCCACAACCGCTGGCTGGCCGAGTTCGTGTCCGAGCATCCGGAACGGCACTGCGGGGTGGCCCTGCTGCCCGTCACGGCCCCGGCCGACCGGGTCGTCGCGGAGGTGTACCGGGCCAGGGAGTCCGGCCTCGGCGCCCTGATGATCCCCGCCATGTGGGTCGACAGGGCGCCCTACCACGACCGTCGTTACGACCCGGTCTGGGCCGCGGCGGCCGAGTGCGGGATGCCGGTCCTCACCCACTCCGGCGCGGCCCCGCGCGACGAGTACGGCGACCATCTCGGCATCTACGTCAGCGAGGTGACGTGGTGGCCGGCCCGCCCGCTGTGGTTCCTGCTCTGGTCCGGCGTCTTCGAACGCCATCCCGGACTGCGCTTCGGCGTCGCCGAGTCGGGCTGCTGGTGGCTGCCGAACCTGCTGTGGTTCATGGACCGCCTCTACCTCGGCGCGCACGGCGGCAAGAAGCTCTCCCCCTTCGAGGAGCTGACCCGCCCGCCGCACGAGTACCTGGACCGGCAGGTGTTCGTCTGCGCCACCAACACCAAGCGCCGGGAACTCGCCCAGCGCTACGAGATCGGCGTCGACAACATCCTCTGGGGCAGCGACTTCCCGCACCCCGAGGGCACCTGGCCGGACACGCGCGCGTGGCTGCGCCGCACCTTCCACGACATCCCGGTGACCGAGACCCGCCGGATGCTGGGCCTCGCGGCGGCCGAGGCCTTCGGCTTCGACACGGACCGCCTGGCCCCGCTCGCCCGGCGCATCGGCCCCACCCCGGCCGAGCTCGGCCAGCAGGCCGACCAGGCGGCAGTGGAGGCCTCCTGGGCCCGCTCGCGCGAGGTGGGCCGCCACTGGCTGACCGACAACGACTTCCCGGCGCTGGGGGTGACGTCGTGAACGACGACCGCTACACGGTGATCTCGGCCGACTGCCACGCGGGTGCGGACCTCCTCGACTACCGCCCCTACCTGGAGAAGCGCTACCACGACGACTTCGACCTGTGGGCGGCGACCTACGTCAACCCGTACGAGGACCTGCTCGCCGACTCGGCGGACCGGAACTGGAACTCCGCGCGGCGGCTCGCCGAGCTGGAGGAGGACGGGATCGTCGCGGAGGTGATCTTCCCTAACACCATCCCGCCGTTCTTCCCGTCCGGGTCGCTCATGGCCCCCGCGCCGACCGCGGCGGAGTACGAGCGCCGCTGGGCGGGCCTGCGCGCCCACAACCGCTGGCTGGCCGACTTCTGCGCCGCGGCGCCGGGCCGCCGGGCGGGCGTCTTCCAGATCCTCCTCAACGACGTGGAGGAGGCCGTGCAGGAGATCCGCCGGGCGGCCGGGGCGGGCCTGAAGGGCGGCCTGATGCTCCCGGGCACCCCGCCCGGCTCGGGCCTGCCCGAACTGCACGCGCGCGTGTACGACCCGATCTGGGCCGTCTGCGCGGAACTCGGCGTCCCCGTCAACCACCACGCCGGCTCGGCGTCCCCGCCGCTCGGCGACGAACCGGCCGCCCGTGCGGTCTTCATGGTCGAGACGACCTGGTTCTCGCACCGTGCACTCTGGCACCTCGTCTTCGGCGGCGCCTTCCGCCGTCACCCGGACCTGAAACTGGTCCTGACCGAACAGGGCTCGGGCTGGATCCCCGGGGTCCTGGCCATGCTGGACTACTACCACGGCCGCCTGCTGGCGGCGGCGCGGGCGACGACCGCGGAGGCGAAGTTCGGCGTCGGTCTCGCGGACTCGATGGGTGAAGCGCCGTCCACGGTCTGGCGGGACAACTGCTTCGTCGGCGCCAGCTTCATGCGCCCGCACGAGGTGCCGCTGCGCGACCGCATCGGCCTGGACAAGATCATGTGGGGCAGCGACTACCCGCACGACGAGGGCACGTACCCGTACACCAGGGAGGGCCTGCGCTTCGCCTTCGCCGGCGTCCCCCGGGACGAGCTCGCGGCGATGCTCGGCGGCAACGCGGCCCGCGTCTACGGCTTCGACCTGGACCTCCTGGACCCGATCGCGGCGAAGGTGGGACCGACGGTGGCGGAGATCGCCGAACCGCTGCCTGACCCGCCGGCCGACGCGACGAGCCCGGTGTTCGCGCGGGGCGCCTCGGTACGGGTCTGGTGACGTCGGTACGGCACCCACGGGCCCCGGGGTGCGATCCTCCCTGCTGTGACGGAACCTACGCACGACAACGAGGCCCACGGGGGAGCGCTCGGCTCCCGGCTGAACTGGCTGCGGGCGGCCGTACTGGGCGCGAACGACGGCATCGTGTCGACGGCGGGCATCGTCGTCGGCGTCGCGGGCGCCACGGCCGACCGCAACGCCCTGCTGACCGCGGGCCTGGCGGGGCTGCTCGCCGGATCCATGTCGATGGCGGCGGGGGAGTACGTCTCGGTGTCCACCCAGCGCGACTCCGAACTCGCCGCACTGGCGCAGGAGAAACGCGAGCTGAAGGAGCAGCCCGAGGCGGAACTGGAGGAACTGACCGAGCTGCTGGAGCGCCGCGGCCTGTCCCGGGAGGTGGCCCGTGAGGCGGCGGTCCAGCTGACGGAACGCGACGCCCTGAAGGCCCACGCGAGCGTGGAGCTGGGCATCGACCCCGACGAGCTGACCAACCCCTGGAACGCGGCCCTCGCCAGCTTCCTGGCGTTCACGGTGGGGGCGCTGCTCCCGCTGCTCGCGATCGTCCTGCCGCCCGCCGGCCGGCGGCTCCCGGTGACGGTGGTCTCGGTGCTGGCCGCACTGGTCCTGACCGGCTGGGCCAGCGCCCGCCTGGGAGCGGCCTCGGTGGGCCCGGCGGTGCTGCGCAACGTCCTGGGCGGCGCGCTGGCCATGGCCGTCACGTACGGGGCGGGGAGCCTGCTGGGGGCGGTCGGGGTCTAGCCCCTTGGCGGAGATCGCCAACAAGCAAGCGCATACCCCCGGCAATACTTGTGGGTAACAACGTCTAGCCGCAGCCGACCGGCGGTTCTACGGTGCCCACATGCCGAACCTGCCCGATGTCGTGCTGTGGTCGATACCCGCCTTCGTGCTGCTCACCGTGATCGAGGTGATCAGCTACCGCATCCATCCCGACGACGATGCCGCCGGGTACGAGACCAAGGACGCGGCCACCAGCATCGGCATGGGGCTCGGGTCGCTCGTCTTCGACTTCGTGTGGAAGATCCCGATCGTCATGATCTACACGGCGGTGTACGCACTGACCCCGCTGCGCATCCCCGTGCTCTGGTGGACGGTCCCGCTGATGCTGCTCGGGCAGGACTTCTTCTACTACTGGTCGCACCGCGGCCATCACGTCATCCGCATCCTGTGGGCCTGCCACGTCGTCCACCACTCCAGCAAGAAGTTCAACCTCTCCACGGCGCTGCGCCAGCCCTGGACCTCGCTGACCGTCTGGCCGTTCTACGTCCCGCTGGTCGCCGCGGGGGTGCACCCGGCCGCGCTCGCCTTCTGTTCCTCGGCGAACCTCGTCTACCAGTTCTGGATCCACACCGAACGCATCGACAAGATGCCCCGGTGGTTCGAGTTCGTCTTCAACACGCCTTCCCACCACCGCGTGCACCACGCCTCCCAGGGCGGCTACCTGGACCGCAACTTCGGCGGGATCCTGATCGTCTGGGACCGGCTGTTCGGTTCCTGGGTGGCGGAGACCGAACGGCCCGTGTACGGGTTGACCAAGAACATCAACACGTTCAACCCGGTCAAGGTGGCCACCCACGAGTACGCCGCCATCGCCAAGGACATCAGGGCCGCGCGCAGTTGGCGGGAGCGGGCCGGGCGGGTGTTCCGGGGACCGGGCTGGGCGCCGGCGCCCGCCGTGGAGCGGGCCGAGGAGTCCGTGGCCGCGTGAGAGCGTCCCGGGCGCCGCTCGCCGCCTTCGCCCTCGCCGTCGTCCTCGACCTCGCCTTCCTGACGGTCGGCTTCCACCCCGGGCACGTCGTCGCCAAGGTGCTCCTGATGCCCCTGCTCGCCGTGTCGGCCGCCCGCGCGGGTGCCCCCCGGCTCCTCGTCGCCGCCCTGCTGTGCGGCTGGGGCGGCGACGTCCTGCTCCTCTCCGACGCCGGCCCCGCCTTCATGGCGGGCATGGCCTCCTTCGCCGCCGGACACGTCTGCTACCTCGTCCTCTTCCGCCGCCAGGGCCCGCCGCACGCGCGTGCGCGTCTGCTCGCCCTCGGCTACGCCGCCGCCCTCGTCACCCTGGTCGCCCTGCTCTGGCCCGACCTGCCCGCCGGCCTGCGCGTCCCCGTGGCCGGCTACAGCACCCTGCTCACCGCCATGGCATACACCGCCGCCACCAGGCTCGGCCCGCTCGCCGGGCTCGGCGGCGCGCTCTTCATGGTCTCCGACACGCTGATCGCGACCGGCGTCGCCGACTGGCCGCAGCCGCCGCGCCCCGACTTCTGGATCATGCTCACCTATGCGGCGGCACAGTTCCTGCTGGTCCGCGGCACCCTCGACGCGCGGGCCGCACCGGCCACGGCGTACCGTGAAGTGCGCTCGACCACCCCCTGAGCGCACCCACCGCCACCGCACGAGAAGGACCCTCGCCATGCGCGCCACCACCATCCACGCCCCGTTCGACATGCGCGTGGAGGACGTGCCCGAGCCCGTGGTGCAGCTGCCCACCGACGCCGTCGTACGAGTGCTGCGCGCCTGCATCTGCGGCAGCGACCTGTGGGCCTACCGCGGTGAGTCGGCCCGGCAGCCGGGGCAGCGCATCGGCCACGAGTTCCTCGGCGTGGTCGAGGAGACCGGCTCCGAGGTGGGCACCGTGCGGCGCGGCGACCTCGTGGTCGCCCCCTTCATGTGGTCCGACGGCGTCTGCGACTACTGCCGCGAGGGCCTGACCACGTCCTGCGAGCACGGCGGTTTCTGGGGCTCCGTGGGGTACGACGGCGGCCAGGGCGAGGCCGTGCGGGTCCCGTTCGCCGACGGCACCCTGGTCACGCTGCCCAAGGACGCGGCCTCCGACGACCATCTGCTGTCCGCCCTGCTGACCCTCTCCGACGTGCTCGGCACCGGCCACCACGCGGCCCTCGGCGCGGGCGCCCGGCCCGGTGCGACGGTCGCCGTCGTCGGGGACGGCGCGGTCGGCCTGTGCGCCGTGCTGGCCGCCAAGCGGCTCGGCGCCGAGCGGATCATCGCGCTGGGCCGGCACAAGGTGCGCACCGACATCGCGCGCCGCTTCGGCGCCACCGACGTCGTCGCCGAACGCGGGGACGCGGCCGTGGCCGCCGTACGCGAACTCACCCGGGGCCAGGGCGCGCACGCCGTCGTCGAGGCCGTGGGCACCGAGCAGTCCATGCGGACGGCCGTCGAGATCACCCGCGACGGCGGCGCGATCGGCTTCGTCGGCGTCCCGCACGGCAGCGGCACCGGCCTGGACCTCGGCGTCATGTTCGACCGGAACATCGCCCTGCGCGGCGGTGTCGCCCCGGTCCGCGCCTATATCCCCGACCTGCTGCCCGATGTCCTCGACGGCACGATCGACCCGTCGCCGGTCTTCGACCTCACCGTCGGCATCGAGGGCGTGCCCGACGGCTACAAGGCGATGGACGACCGCACCGCCCTGAAGGTGCTCGTCACCAACGGCTGACCGGGTCAGGTCCACCTGATCGGCAGCGGCAGCGCCGTCAGCACCCCCGACACCGCGACCACCAGCCCCAGCACGGCCACCTCGGCCCGCGCGGGGACGTACGCGGTCAGCGGGTCGGCCGCCCGGCGCAGCCGGAACCGGGCCCACAGCGCGAGCACGACGACGGCGGCGACGAGGACCACCTTGGCCAGCAGGGTGCGCCCGTACGCCGTCGTCGTCAGCTGGTCCAGGACCGTGCCCAGGGGCATCCGCCGCAGCGAACTCCACACGCCCGTCGCGGTGATGGCCGCGAGCAGCACGGCCGCCACGCGTGCGTAGAGCCCGAGCAGCGCCGCCCCGGCCGCCCGGCCGCGCCACCGGCGCAGCATCCGCAACGCGTGCAGCAGACCGCCCGCCCACAGCGTCGCGCAGGTCAGATGCACCAGGGTCAGCGCGGAGCCGAGCAACGGGCCGTGCTCGGGCGCGGGATGGGCGCGCAGCGCCTCGGCGACGGCCACCGCCGCCAGCGGCCACGCCTGGGTTGCCGGGCGGCGCGAGCGGGCGCACAGACCGGCCAGTACAAAGGCGTTGACCTCGATCAGCGCCAACCTGCCGTCCCGCGACCGGTACAGGCCGCCCACGTCGACGTCGGCGAGCGAGCGCGGCACCAGGTTGCCCGTCGAGACGACCGACGCGAGCCCCAGCGCGGCGACGAAACCGGCGATCGCCGCGAACACCGCCCAGCCGGCGGGGCGTTCGGACGGCGCGTCCGGCAGCCGGCGCGCCAGCCGGTCCACGAACAGCTCACCCGCCGGCACGCACAGCGCGGCGAACAGCACCCCGCGCAGCAGGGCGACACCGTCCACCCCCGGCGCCGCGGCCTCCCCGGTGCCCCGGAGCGCGGCGGACGGCCCGAGCAGCGGCACCAGCGCGGCCACCGCGGCCAGCACCAGCACGGCGACGGCCCGCCAGGTCCCCGGGCGTCTCGCGGGGCCGCTCGCGGCCACCTCGGCGGTCGGTCGTGTCAACGGCCCCCCGATCTCCCCCGGCCGGTACAGAAGCGGGCAAGTAAAGGAAAACAGCTGACGGAACGGCATTCCACCCATTCGTACATTTCCGGCCACCGGGCGCGCACGGTCATGCCCAGCGGGCCGGATCCGATCCCCAGGGCGCCGGAGGCCGGGTCCAGTCGGCCGGCCCGCCCGCGAAGGACACCGGTGGCCGCGCGTACCGGAGCCGCCCGGGCGCGCCGTCCGTCTCCGCGAGCCAGGCGCCCGGCCCGTCGTACGGCTCACCGGTCCCGGAACCCGGCTCCAGCTCCGCCGTGAGCCAGCGCGCGGTCCGCGCCAGCGCCACCCGGACGAACCTGCTCCCGCCGTCGTACGACTGCTCGGTCAGCGCCCGCAGTACGCCGGCCGCCAGCAGGTAGCCGGTGCCGTGGTCCAGCGCCTGGGCGGGCAGCGCGCCCGGTCGGCCGGCGGAACCCTCGGTCCCCGCGATGCCGGTGGCGACCTGCACCAGGCTGTCGAAGCCGCGCCGCCCGCCCCACGGCCCGTACGCGCCCCACGCCGACACCTGGGCCACGACCAGCCCGGGCCGCCGCTCGGCCAGTGCCTCGGGGGAGAGCCCGAACCGGTCCAGGGCGCCCGGCCGGTAGCCGGTGACCACGACGTCCGCCGAGGCCAGCAACTCCTCGAAGGCCGCCCGGTCCGTCCTCAGGTCGAGCGTCGCCGAGCGCTTCCCGAAGCCCGTGTCGGCGTGCTGGTCGGGGAGTTCGGGCAGCCAGGGCGCGTCCAGGCGCAGGACGTCCGCGCCGAGCAGCCCGAGCGTGCGGGTGGCGACCGGGCCGGCGAGGACCCGGGTCAGGTCCAGGACGCGCAGCCTGGCGGCGGGCAGCAGGGGAGCGGTGCCGGCGTCGAGCGGCGGGAGCACGCGCGCGTGCGCCGCGTCCGGGCGGCCCCGCTCGACCAGGGGGCGCGCCGCCACCGCGACCGCCTGTTCGTGCGCGGCCCACTCCTCGGGTGAGCGCAGCGCCACGGCGAGTCCGCCGGCGGCCTGGACCGCGTCCTCCGTCGCCAGGGCGGGCCGGGCGGCGATCCGGGCCGCGACCTGCTCCGGGGAGGCGTCCGCGGGCAGCTCCAGCGCGCCCAGCAACCGGGCCCTGTGATGCGGGTAGTTGGCGTGCGTGCGCACCCACCCGTCGGCCGCCGGCCAGAACCGGGAGAGCGGGGCGAACTGCACCGGCGCCCGCCCGTCGACCAGCAGGTGCCGCTCGCTGGTGAACGCCGTCGCCACGGCCCCGTCGTCCACCCGGACCCGGGGCACCTCGGCGGTGCCGGTCCGCCGTGCCGCCAGCTCGGCGGCGGCGAGCGCGCAGACGCCGACGCAGGCGCGGGCGAGCTGCCGCACCGGAAGGCGTGCCGGGAGCGTGCTCTCGCGTGTCACGGTCGTGACACGCGAGAGCAGTGACGGATCGCCGCCCAGCGCGGACCACGCATAGTTGATTCCAGTCATGATTTAACTATGCATTATTGACTGGATCAATATGTGTACTCAGGTCGGGATCGGGGCCAGGGGCAGGGGCAGGGCTAGGCCCGGAGTCAGGGCTACCTGGTCACCGCCGCCAGCGCGTCGGCCGTGCCCCACCCGTAGAAGCCGTTGCGGTTCCTGGAGCCCTCGCACACCGCGTCGATCTTGCCGTCGCCGTTGATGTCGTACGGGTCGGTGCACGGCGTGGCGGTCGCCTCGGCGTACAGCAGGGCCTTCACCAGGGCGGCGGAGGCGTGCGGATGGGTTGACTTGATCAATGCGGCGACGCCGACGACGTGCGGGGTCGCCATCGACGTGCCGGCCATGTAGCCCCACTTGCCGCCCGGCAGCGGGCCCAGGATCAGGCCGCTGGTGGCGGGGGGCTCCGGCGCCTGGTAGGCCGTCGAGTCGCCGCCGGGCGCGGCGATGTCGATGACCCCGAGGCCGTAGTTGGAGAACGACGACTTGAGGCCCTTCGCGCCGGTCGCCGCGACCGTGACGACACCGGGCAGCTGGGTCGGGATGTCGAAGCACGTGTGCGGGTCGATCACCCGGTCGACGGGCGTGCCGTCGTTCGGCGAGACCGGGTCGGTGATCGAGTGGGAGGCCAGGTCGTAGCTCTCGTTGCCGGCCGCCGCTACGTTGACCGTGCCCTTGCGCTCCGCGAACTGCGAGGCCCGGGTGATGGCGTCGACGAGCGCCTTCTGGTCCGGGTCGTCGGTGCAGTTGAAGTACCACGGGTCGGTGTAGTAGCTGTTGTTGGTCACGTCGATGTGGTGCTCGGCCGCCCACACGAAGCCGCAGACCACGGCCTCCGTGTAGAAGTAGCCGGCGGTGGTGGCCACCTTGATGCCGGCCACCTTCACGCCCGGCGCCACACCGGTGATGCCGATCCCGTTCTTGGCGCCCGCGATCTCGCCCGCCACGTGGGTGCCGTGCGGGCTCTCCGCCGCGGTGGGCCGCCAGGCGCCGTAGGTCGTGTCCGGCTTGCCCGTGACGCAGTTGGTGGACTGCGCGGCGGAGAAGTTGGGGGCGATGTCCGGGTGGGTGTCGTCGACGCCCGTGTCGATGACGGCGACGGTGACCTTCGAACTGCCCAGGGTCTTCTCGTGCGCCTTGTCCGCCTTGATCGCCGGCAGGTCCCACTGGAGCGGCTCCAGCGGGTCCTGCCCGTCGGCCGCCTGCGCGTCCGCCGCCGCGACCTGCTCGGAACTGAGCACCTCCGGCGTGCCGACGTCCGTGGTCGACTGGGCGGGCAACGGCGCGTTGCGGGTGTTCCCGGCCGAGTCCACGCCGGGCACCTTGCGGATGGTCTTCGCGAAGTCGGCGTTCGACGAATGCACGACGATCACGCCGATCTCGTCGTACGCGATCACCACCGAGCCGCCGGCCCGCTCGATCGCCTTCTGGACGCGCTCGGAAGTGTGGTGCCCGGGACGGACGTTGACGACGTAGCTGAGGGACGTCGCGTCACCGGCGTCGGCTGCCGAGGCGGACGCGGACGTTCCGGTGTCGGCGGCGGACGCCGGGACGTTGGGCAGGAACGCGAGGGCCGTGGCCATGGCCATGCCGAGCGGGAGGGCGAGGACGCGGCGGTGGCGCGGCTTGGGCGCGGTCATCTGAGGTCTCCAGTTCGTTCGCGGAACGGGCATGCCGTGCGGGAAGTCCTGCTCTGCGGTGGCTACTTGACGGCTCGGAGCGCGTCGACGACACCGGAGCCGTAGAAGCCGTTGACGTGCTTGCCGCCCACGCAGGTGGCGTCGACGACACCGTCGCCGTCCCCGTCGTACGGACCGGCCGGGCAGCCCGGGTTGTCCGCCTCGGCCTTCAGGAGGGCCAGCAGCCGGGCCGGAGTGGCGTGCGGATGCGTCGACTTCAGCAGCGCGGCCACCGCGGCCACGTGCGGGGACGCCATCGAGGTGCCCTGGAGGAAGCCGTACTGGTCGTTCGGCAGCGTGGACAGGACGCGGCCGTTCTTCGACGGCGTGTCCGGGATCTGGTACTTGTCGCCGCCGGGGCCCGCCACGTCGACGACGCCCCGGCCGTAGCTGGAGTAGTACGACTTCGTGTCGTTCACGCCCACCGCGCTCACGGTGACCACGCCGGGCAGCTGGGTCGGTACGTCGAAGCACTCGTGCGGGTCGACCGTCCGGGTGGTCGCCGTCGAGTCGTCGGGGCTGGAGTCGTCGACGAGGGCGTGCGCGTCCAGGTCGTCGTTCGAGTTCCCCGCCGAGGCCACGTTGAGCGTGCCCTTGCGCTGGGCGTACAGCTGCGCCCTGTTGACCGCGTCAACGATGGCACGTTGATCGGGGTCGTCCATGCAGTTGTACAGCCATGGATCCACGTAGTAGCTGTTGTTGGTGATGTCGATGCCGTGGTCGGCGGCGAAGACGAAGGCGCAGACCACGCTCTCCGGGTAGAACAGCTGCGTCGAGTCGGGCTGCGCCACGGTGATGCTCGCGACCTTCACGCCCGGCGCCACACCGGCCACGCCGATCCCGTTGCGGGCGGCGGCTATCTCACCGGCGACATGGGTGCCGTGGTAATGGTCGGCGTCCACCGGCCGCCAGGCGCCGTACGTCGTGTCCGCCTTGCCGCTCACGCAGTTGGCGGACTGCGCGGCGGAGAAGTTCGGCGCGATGTCCGGGTGCGTGTCGTCGACGCCGGTGTCGATGACGCCGACCGTCACCGAGCGGCTCCCCGGGTTGATCGCGGCGGCCTTGTCGGCACCGATCGTCCGCAGATCCCACTGGTCCGCCTCAAGGGGTTCCTGGCCGGCCGCCGACCGCTGCTCGACCTTCGCGGCCTCGGCCTTCGACAGGACCTGTACGGCACCCTCGTCCGTGGTCCCCGCCGCGCTCAGCGCGGCCGTCCGGGTGGCGCCCGCCGACTCCACCCCGCGCACCGCCCGCAGGGCCGTGCCGAAGTCCGGGTTCGCCGAGTGCGCGACGATCACGCCGATCCTGTCGTACGTCGCGACGATCGTGCCGCCGTTGCGGGTGACCGCCCGCTGCACCGAATCGATCGTGCGATGGTCCGTCCTGGTGTTGACGACATAGGCCAGGTTCGGCCCGTCCGCCGACTGCGCGGCCCGGGTGGTCAGAGGGGCCGCGGAGGCCGCCGCCGGCACCAGGCCGAGCGAGGCGGTCAGCGACAGGACGACCGGGACGGCGAACGCCAGCCCGGGTCTGGAACGCAGATGAGCCATGGGGTCTCCACATCATCCGGAACATCAACCGAAAGCGGGCCCGCCCGAGCCGTGAGTGCCGCTTGGGCAGGTACATGACGGGTGGTGCAGGGCCGAAGCTATCTCCCGCACTCACCGGCCAGCAATGACCGGAGGTGACTTGCGCCGACGACTTCCGAAAGAACTCGGGCGAGTTGAACCTGCCCACGCGTGGCGCCGTGACCTTGAGGAGGGAGCCGCAGCAGGATCGAGGCCCCCCGTCGGGATCACGCTCCGGAGTCGCCATAACACTCCTGGTGTGCGATCCACCTGTCTGTGAGGTCAGAATCCGCATGTCCGTATCGCGAGGAGACTCCATGGCCACCGAGACACCACCGCCCTCGAACACACAGACCCGGCACCCCTCCGGCGAGGAGTTCGCCGAGACGCAGCAGAGTCCGGAGTTCGCCGAACTGCGGCACTCCTACCGCTCCTTCGCCTTCCCGCTGACCTTCGCCTTCATCGCCTGGTACCTGCTGTACGTCCTGCTCTCCAGCTACGCGGACGACTTCATGGGCACCAAGGTCGTCGGCAACGTCAACGTGGCGCTGGTCCTCGGCCTCGCCCAGTTCCTCACCACGTTCCTCATCGCCTGGTGGTACGCCCGGCACGCCGCGGCCAAGCTCGACCCCAAGGCCGAGGCCATCAAGTCCCGGATGGAGGGCGGCGCATGAGTCCCGCGATCACACTGGCGGCCGGCGAGGCCAGTCAGCACCGGACCCTGATCATCACCCTGTTCGCGGTGTTCGTCGCCGCGACCCTCGTCATCACCGTCTGGGCGGGCCGCCAGACCAAGGACGCCGCCGACTTCTACGCGGGCGGCCGTCAGTTCACCGGTTTCCAGAACGGTCTCGCCGTCTCCGGCGACTACATGTCCGCCGCGTCCTTCCTCGGCATCGCCGGCGCCATCGCCCTGTTCGGCTACGACGGCTTCCTGTACTCCATCGGCTTCCTGGTCGCCTGGCTCGTCGCCCTGCTCCTGGTCGCCGAGCCGCTGCGCAACTCCGGCCGCTACACCATGGGCGACGTGCTGGCCTACCGCATGCGCCAGCGCCCGGTCCGCACCGCCGCCGGTACCTCCACGATCGTCGTCTCGATCTTCTACCTGCTGGCCCAGATGGCGGGAGCGGGCGTCCTCGTCTCCCTCCTCCTCGGCATCACCAGCGACGGCGGCAAGATCGCCATCGTCGCCCTGGTCGGCGTTTTGATGATCGTCTACGTCACCATCGGCGGCATGAAGGGCACCACCTGGGTCCAGATGGTCAAGGCCGTGCTGCTCATCGCGGGCGCCCTGCTGCTGACCTTCATGGTCCTGGCCAAGTTCCACTTCAACGTCTCCGACCTGCTCGGCAAGGCCGCCGACAACAGCGGCAAGGGCAGTGCCTTCCTGGAGCCCGGCCTGAAGTACGGCGCCACCGGCACCAGCAAGCTGGACTTCCTCTCCCTCGGCATCGCCCTGGTCCTCGGCACCGCCGGCCTGCCGCACATCCTGATCCGCTTCTACACCGTGCCCACCGCCAAGGCGGCCCGGCAGTCGGTCCTCTGGGCCATCGGCCTGATCGGCGCCTTCTACCTGATGACCCTCGCCCTCGGCTTCGGCGCCGCCGCGCTGATCAAACCCGACGAGATCATCGCGTCCAACAAGTCAGGCAACACCGCGGCCCCCCTCCTCGCCCTGCACCTGGGCGGCGTCGACTCCAACTGGGGCGCGATCCTGCTGGCCACGATCTCGGCGGTGGCCTTCGCGACCATCCTCGCGGTGGTCGCGGGCCTCACCCTGGCGTCCTCGTCGTCCTTCGCGCACGACATCTACGCCAACGTCATCAAGAAGGGCCAGGCCACCGAGAAGCAGGAGATCAACGCGGCCCGGTACGCCACGGTCGGCATCGGCGCCGTCTCCATCCTGCTCGGTGCCCTCGCCCGCGACCTGAACGTCGCCGGGCTGGTCGCCCTGGCCTTCGCGGTCGCCGCCTCGGCCAACCTGCCGACCATCCTCTACAGCCTCTTCTGGAAGCGGTTCACCACCGCCGGAGCTCTCTGGTCGATCTACGGCGGCCTGGTCACCGCCGTCGGCCTGGTGCTGTTCTCCCCGGTGGTGTCCGGCAAGGAGACGTCGATGTTCCCCGGCGTCGACTTCCACTGGTTCCCGCTGGAGAACCCGGGCATCATCTCGATCCCGGTCGGATTCCTCCTCGGCGTCGTGGGCACCCTGCTCTCCAAGGAGGCCCCGGACACCGCCAAGTACGCGGAGCTGGAGGTGCGGTCCCTGACCGGCACCGGAGCGCACTGAGCTTCGTACGACTGGCCGCGTCGACGGGATCATAGGATCCTACGACGCGGCCGCGTCGTACCTCGTGGCATCAGGCCTCTCCCGATGTCAGTGCCGTCACGTAGGCTCGCAAGAGACGGCAGAGATCCGATCCGCAACGAGGGAGGGGGCCCGCGTGCTCATCGACACCTATGGCCGGGTGGCCACCGACCTGAGAGTCTCGCTGACCGACCGGTGCAACCTGCGCTGTACCTACTGCATGCCCGAAGAGGGCCTGCAGTGGCTGGCCAAGCCCGACCTGCTCACGGACGACGAGATCGTCCGGCTGATCGACATCGCCGTCCGCCTGCTGGGTGTCGAGGAGGTCCGCTTCACCGGCGGCGAGCCGCTGCTGCGCCCCGGCCTGACCGGAATCGTCGAGCGGGTGGCGGCGCTCGCCCCCCGCCCCCGGATGTCCCTGACGACCAACGGCATCGGCCTGCGCCGTACCGCGACGGCCCTCAAGGCGGCCGGCCTGGACCGGGTCAACGTCTCCCTGGACACCCTCCGCCCGGACGTCTTCAAGACGCTGACCCGCCGAGACCGCCACCACGACGTCCTCGACGGCCTCCGGGCCGCCCACGACGCCGGCCTCACCCCGGTCAAGGTCAACACGGTCCTGATGCCCGGGCTGAACGAGGACGAGGCCCCCGACCTCCTCGCCTGGGCGGTGGCCCACGACTACGAACTGCGCTTCATCGAGCAGATGCCCCTCGACGCCCAGCACGGCTGGAAGCGCGACAGCATGGTGACGGCCGGGGACATCCTCGCCTCCCTCCGCACGCGCTTCGACCTCGCCCCCGAGGGCGCGGACGACCGCGGCTCGGCCCCGGCGGAGCGCTGGCTGGTCGACGGCGGCCCGCACCGCGTCGGCGTCATCGCCTCGGTCACCCGCCCGTTCTGCGCGGCCTGCGACCGCACCCGCCTCACCGCCGACGGCCAGATACGGACCTGCCTCTTCGCCCGGGAGGAGACGGACCTGCGCGGCGCGCTCCGCTCCGGTGCCCCGGACGAGGAGATCGCCCGCAGGTGGCGGCTGGCGATGTGGGGCAAGAAGGCGGGGGCGGGGCTGGACGACCCGCAGTTCGTGCAGCCGGACCGGCCGATGTCCGCGATCGGCGGCTAGCCCGTCCTACCTGTCCTGCCCGTCCTGTCCGTCCCGTCCGGGCGACTCGGGTCCGGACGACTCGGGCGACTCCCAGTCCCGCAACAGCACGACGTCCTTCAGGAACCCCCGCACCCCGAGGAACTGCGAGAGATGCTCCCGGTGCTCCTCACAGGCGAGCCAGGTCTTGCGCCGCTCCGGCGTGTGGATCTTCGGGTTGTTCCACGCAAGCACCCACACCGCCGCGGCGCGACAGCCCTTCGCCGAACAAACAACGTCACTCACTGCTTCGTCTCGCACCGCGTCGTCTCGCAAAAAAAGACCCCGTAAACAAGGCGACGCCGAGCAGCCACGGGGGGAGCTGCCCGGCGTCGGTCCGTCGCTCCGACGGGGGATGCGGAGCGCGTACGCAGTATGTCACGGGTCACCCTTGGCCCGGCACTGGAACAGCACGATAGATCTGAGCATTTCTTGAGCTTCGGGCGGAGCCGCCCGGGGCCGAGTCGCCACCCGTCCACGCGGTGTCGCCGGGCTCAGACCGACTCCGGCCGCTCGCCGTGCACGGCCCCCGCCGCCGGGTCCGCCGCCACGTCCTCCGGGACGGATTCCGCCTGTGCCTCCTCGGCCCGCGGCGGTGCGATCATCAGCCTGGTCGGCGCGACCCCGAAGGCCGACGGAAGCGACTGCGGGCGCTCCCGCCCGGCGTTGGCGATGACGACGGCGACGTAGGGGAGCAGCGCCCCGAGCACCAGGGCCACGACGGCGACGTACCGTTCGACGTTCCACAACGTCACCGCGAGGATCACCGACATGGTGCGGACGCCCATCGAGATGACGTACCGCCGCTGCCGGCCGCGTACGTCCTCCGCCAGGCCGGTGCGGGCCCCGGTGATCCGGAACACCTGGACGTTGCCGTCGCCGCGCTGCTTCCGCATCACATTCCACCATCCGCCCGCATCGGACACTCCCCGGCCCGTACCCGGTCCGCACCCGCTCGGGGAACCGGGCCAGGACACTTTCCACGGTACGCCGCGCCTGCGCCGCCTTCGAGACCGGGTCGCCCTCCCGCCTGCGTGAACGCACTGCGCCGTAGCGCGTACGGGCGTACCGACATGCGCCGTACGGCGCACGGGCCGACACTTGGCGTAATGCTCACGTCGAGCCGTACGAGGAGGCAGTCATGGGCTGGTTGTGGGCGATCATCGTGGGCTTCGTGCTGGGCCTGATCGCGAAGGCGGTCATCCCGGGCAAGCAGCACAGCCCCCTGTGGCTGACGACCATCTTCGGCATCCTGGGCGCCATCGCGGGCAACGCGATCGCCCGCGCGGTCGGCGTGGCGGAGACGAAGGGCATCGACTGGACCCGCCACATCTTCCAGCTGGTGGCAGCCATCATCATCGTCTTCCTGGGCGACATGGCCTACACGGCGACCCTGGGAAAACGCAAACAACGCATCTGACGCGTCCCGTACTTCACGGCGCCCCGCACTTCACAGCGCCCTGAACGGAAGCGCCCTGTCAGGGGCGCGGGGAACCGCGCGACCAGCCACATCGAACCCGCGGCCGGCAACGCGCCCCGCACCCCCCACGGCGCTCACGACCCGACGACCTCCACGGCCGCCAGATTCTTCTTCCCCCGCCGCAGCACCAGCCACCGCCCGTGCAGCAGCTCCGCAGGATCCGGCACGGCGTCCTCGGCGGTCACCTTCACGTTGTTCACGTAGGCCCCGCCCTCCTTCACGGTCCGCCGCGCCGCGGACTTGCTGGCCACCAGCCCGACCTCGGCGAACAGGTCGACCACCGGACCCAGCTCGGCGACCCGGACGTGCGGCACCTCGGACAGCGCCGCGGCCAGCGTCCGGTCGTCCAGCTCCGCCAGCTCGCCCTGCCCGAAGAGGGCACGGGACGCGGCCACCACGGCGGCCGTCTGGTCGGCCCCGTGGACCAGCGTCGTCAGCTCCTCGGCCAGCGCCCGCTGCGCGGCCCGCGCCTGCGGACGCTCCGCGGTCTGCCGCTCCAGGTCCTCGATCTCGTCGTGCGACCTGAAGCTGAAGATCCGCAGGAACTTGGAGACGTCCCGGTCGTCCGCGTTCAGCCAGAACTGGTAGAAGGCGTACGGCGTGGTCATCTCCGGGTCGAGCCAGACCGTGCCGGACTCCGTCTTGCCGAACTTGGTGCCGTCGGCCTTGGTGATCAGCGGCGTGCCCAGCGCGTGCACCACCGCGTCGGGCTCGACCTTGTGGATCAGGTCGGTGCCCGAGGTGAGGTTGCCCCACTGGTCGCTGCCGCCGGTCTGCAGCGTGCAGCCGTGGCGCCGGTACAGCTGGAGGAAGTCCATGCCCTGGAGGATCTGGTAGCTGAACTCCGTGTAGCTGATGCCCTCCTGGGACTCCAGGCGCCGGGCCACGGCCTCCTTCGCGATCATCTTGTTCACACGGAAGTGCTTGCCGATGTCCCGCAGGAACTCGATGGCCGACAGGCCCTGCGTCCAGTCCAGGTTGTTGACCATGACCGCCGCGTTCGGACCCTCGAAGTCCAGCAGCGGAGCGATCTGGGCGCGCAGCCGCTCGACCCACTGGGCGACGACCTCGGGGGCGTTGAGCGTGCGCTCGGAGTTCGGCTTCGGGTCACCGATCAGGCCGGTGGCGCCCCCGACCAGGCCCAGCGGGCGGTTCCCCGCCTGCTGGATCCGGCGCATCGTCAGGATCTGCACGAGGTTGCCGAGGTGCAGGCTGGGCGCGGTCGGGTCGAAGCCGCAATAGAACGTGACGGGACCGTCTGCGAACGCCTTGCGCAATGCGTCCTCGTCCGTGGAGAGGGCGATGAGCCCCCGCCACTTCAGCTCGTCGACGATGTCCGTCACGGTTCTCGTGTCTCCTTGATGATCTCGCGGCGGCCGTGCGGCCACGGCTACGAGGTTATACGCCCTGGCTGACAGAGCTCATATTGAAGTCGGGCACCCGCAGCGCGGGCATCGCAGCCCTAGTGAACCAGTCGCTCCACTCCCTCGGCAGCGTCTTTTCCGTGCGCCCGGCCTCGGTCGCCCGCCCCAGCAGGTCCACCGGCGACTCGTTGAACCTGAAGTTGTTCACCTGCCCGGTGACCTGGCCGTTCTCCACCAGGTAGACGCCGTCCCGGGTCAGGCCCGTGAGCAGCAGGGTCGCCGGGTCGACCTCGCGGATGTACCAGAGGCAGGTCAGCAGCAGCCCGCGCTCGGTGGCGGCCACCATGTCGTCGAGCGAGCGGTCCTCGCCGCCGTCGAGGATCAGGTTGCCGCCCGCCGGGGCGACCGGGAGGCCGGTCAGACCGGCCGTGTGCCGGGTGGTCGTGAGGTGCTTCAGCTCGCCCCCGGACACCCACTCGGTGGCGCCGACCGGCAGCCCGTTGTCGAAGACCGACTGGTCGCCGCCGGAGGAGTGCGCGACGACGAAGGGCGCGGACTCCAGGCCCGGCTCGTTCGGGTCGCTGCGCAGGGTCAGCGGCAGGTCGGTCAGCTTCTCGCCGACCCGGGTGCCGCCGCCCGGCTTGGAGAACACCGTCCGGCCCTCGGCCGCGTCCCGCCCGGACGCCGACCACAGCTGGTAGATCAGCAGGTCGGCCACGGCGGTCGGCGGCAGCAGCGTCTCGTACCGGCCGGCCGGGAGGTCCACCCGCCGCTCGGCCCAGCCGAGCCGCACCGCGAGCTCGGCGTCCAGCGCGCCGGGGTCGACGTCCTTGAAGTCCCGCGTGGAGCGCCCGGCCCAGGCGGAGCGGGTGCGGTCCGGCGACTTGGCGTTCAGCTCCAGCGTGCCGGTGGGCTGGTCGTGCCTGAGGCGCAGTCCGGTCGAGGTGCCCACGTACGTCGACACCAGCTCGTGGTTGGCGAAGCCGTACAGCTCGCGGCCACCGGCACGCGCGCGTGCGAAGGCCTCGCCGAGCGCCGGGGCGAAGTCGGCGAACACGGCGGAGGAGGTCTCGGCGGGCACGTCCGTGAAGTCCGGCGCCTCCGGTACGCCGGTGACCAGCGGCTGCGCGTCCTCGGCGGGACCGGCGCCGCGCGCGGCGGCCTCGGCGGCCCGCACCAGCGGCTCCAGGTCGTCGGCGGTCACGGCCGACCGGGAGACGACACCCGAGGCGGTGCCCTCCTTGCCGTCCACGGTGGCGACGACGGTGAGCGAACGGCCGCGCGTGACGCCGTTGGTGGTGAGCGCGTTGCCGGCCCAGCGCAGGTTGGCGGTGGAGTACTCGTCGGCGATGACCACGCAGCCGTCGGCCCGGGACAGTTCCAGAGCGCGCTCGACGATCTCGTGCGGCTTGTTGGTACGGGCGCTCATCGACCGGCCTCCTGCGTGGTGTTGAGGATGTTGACGCCCTTGAAGAGGGCCGAGGGGCAGCCGTGCGACACCGCGGCGACCTGTCCCGGCTGGGCCTTGCCGCAGTTGAAGGCGCCACCGAGGACGTACGTCTGGGGGCCGCCGACGGCCGCCATGGAGCCCCAGAAGTCGGTGGTCGTCGCCTGGTAGGCGACGTCGCGCAGCTGCCCGGTGATCCGGCCGTTCTCGATCCTGAAGAACCGCTGTCCGGTGAACTGGAAGTTGTAGCGCTGCATGTCGATCGACCAGGAACGGTCGCCGACCACGTAGATCCCGCGGTCGACCCCGCCGATCAGGTCCTCCGTCGCCAGCCCGGCCGGGTCCGGCCGCAGGGACACGTTGGCCATGCGCTGCACGGGGACGTGCCCGGGGGAGTCGGCGTACGCGCACCCGTTGGAGCGGTCGAAGCCGGTCAGCTTCGCGATGCGCCGGTCCAGCTGGTAGCCGACGAGCGTGCCGTCCTTGACCAGGTCCCAGGACTGGCCCTCGACGCCCTCGTCGTCGTACCCGATGGTCGCCAGGCCGTGCTCGGCGGTGCGGTCGCCGGTGACGTTCATCAGCTCGGAGCCGTACTTCAGCTTGCCGAGCTGGTCGAAGGTGGCGAAGGAGGTGCCGGCGTAGGCGGCCTCGTAGCCGAGCGCGCGGTCCAGCTCGGTGGCGTGACCGATGGACTCGTGGATGGTCAGCCACAGGTTGGAGGGATCGACCACCAGGTCGTACAGGCCCGCCTCGACGCTCGGCGCGCGCATCTTCTCGGCCAGCAGCTCCGGGATCTGCTCCAGCTCGGCGTCCCAGTCCCAGCCGGTGCCGGTGAGGTACTCCCAGCCGCGGCCGACCGGCGGCGCGATGGTCCGCATCGAGTCGAACTCACCGCTGGACTCGTCGACCGACACGGCCGTCAGCTGCGGATGCAGCCGCACCCGCTGCTGGGTCGTCACGGTCCCGGCCGTGTCCGCGTAGAACTTGTTCTCGTGGACGGTGAGCAGCGAGGCGTCGACGTGGTTGACGCCGTTCGCCGCCAGCAGCCGCGTGCTCCACTCCGCGAGCAGCGCCGCCTTCTCCTCGTCCGGCACGGAGAACGGGTCGATCTCGTACGCCGAGACCCACGTCTTCTCCGCGTGCACCGGCTCGCCGGCCAGCTCCACCCGCTCGTCGGACCCGGCGGCCTTGATGACCTGCGCAGAAAGCTTGGCCATCGCCACCGCCTGGGAGGCGACCTTGGCCGCCGCGTCCAGGGTCAGGTCCACCCCGGACGCGAAGCCCCACGTACCGCCGTGCACGACCCGGACCGCGTACCCGAGGTCGGTGGTGTCCGAGGATCCGGCGGGCTTGGCGTCCCGCAGCCGCCAGGACGCGCTGCGCACCCGCTCGAACCGGAAGTCCGCGTGCTCGGCCCCCAGCGCACGCGCGCGTGCCAGCGCGGCGTCGGCCAGGGCCCGTAGCGGAAGCGCCGTGAAGGCTTCGTCGATGGAATGAGGCACGGAGGTCTCCCTGCTGTCGTGGCCTGTCCGTCCGATCATGTCGCGCCCGCGGGTGCGCGGACCACAGGTTTCGGCCCGGCGTCGCGGCTTTCTGTAGGGATCCGACAGTGACACTCCCGAGCCACTGTCGGTGCCCGCTTGCCCGCGGCGATGGCGGGACCGATAGGTTTTCGAGGAAGCCGCCTGTCGTGTCAGCTGTTCGGGCGGGTTGTTCAGACCGATCGAAAGGGTGATCCGTTGAGCCGCTCGGTTCTCGTCACTGGAGGCAACCGGGGCATCGGCCTCGCCATCGCCCGCGCTTTCGCCGACAACGGCGACAAGGTCGCCGTCACGTACCGCTCCGGTGAGCCGCCGGCCCTGCTCAAGGAACTGGGCGTCCTGGCCGTCAAGTGCGACATCACCGACTCCGAGCAGGTGGAGCAGGCCTACAAGGAGATCGAGGACGCGCACGGCCCGGTCGAGGTCCTGATCGCGAACGCCGGCATTACCAAGGACACGCTCCTGATGCGGATGTCCGAGGAGGACTTCACCTCGGTCGTCGACACCAACCTCACCGGCACCTTCCGGGTCGTCAAGCGCGCCAACCGCGGCATGCTGCGCGCCAAGAAGGGCCGCGTCGTCCTCATCTCCTCGGTCGTCGGCCTCTACGGCGGCCCCGGCCAGGCCAACTACGCCGCCTCCAAGGCCGCCCTGGTCGGCTTCGCGCGCTCCCTCGCCCGTGAGCTGGGCTCGCGCAACATCACCTTCAACGTCGTCGCGCCCGGCTTCGTCGACACCGACATGACCAAGGTGCTCACCGACGAGCAGCGCGCCACCATCGTGTCGCAGGTGCCGCTCGGCCGGTACGCGGAGCCCGAGGAGGTCGCCGCGACGGTGCGGTTCCTCGCCTCGGACGACGCCTCGTACATCACTGGAGCCGTCATCCCCGTTGACGGCGGACTGGGAATGGGTCACTGATCACCATGAGTGGAATCCTCGAGGGCAAGCGCATCCTGATCACGGGTGTGCTGATGGAGTCCTCCATCGCCTTCCACGCGGCCAAGCTGGCCCAGGAGCAGGGTGCCGAGATCATCCTCACCGCGTTCCCGCGGCCCACGCTGACCGAGCGCATCGCCAAGAAGCTGCCGAAGCCCACCAAGGTCATCGAGCTCGACGTCACCAACGACGAGCACCTCGGGCGCCTCGCCGACCTCGTCGGCGAGGAGCTCGGCGGCCTCGACGGCGTCGTCCACTCCATCGGCTTCGCCCCCCAGGACGCCCTCGGCGGCAACTTCCTCAACACGCCGTTCGAGTCCGTCGCCACCGCCATGCACGTCTCGGCGTACTCCCTGAAGTCGCTGACCATGGCCTGCCTGCCGCTGATGCAGAACGGCGGCTCGGTCGTCGGCCTCACCTTCGACGCCCAGTACGCCTGGCCGCAGTACGACTGGATGGGCCCGGCCAAGGCCGCCCTGGAGGCCACCAGCCGCTACATCGCCCGTGACCTGGGCAAGCAGAACATCCGCTGCAACCTCATCTCGGCCGGCCCGATCGGCTCCATGGCCGCCAAGTCCATCCCGGGCTTCAGCGACCTGGCCGCCGTCTGGGACCACCGCTCCCCGCTGGAGTGGGACCTCAAGGACCCGGAGCCGGCCGGCAAGGGCATCGTCGCGCTGCTGAGCGACTGGTTCCCGAAGACCACCGGCGAGATCATCCACGTGGACGGCGGCCTGCACGCCATCGGCGCCTGACCCGCACGGACTCACCGATTCATCGAGGCCCGCGTCCCGCGAGGGGTGCGGGCCTCACCCGTTCGGTCCCACCGGCCGGGTGATCACCGGCCGGGCGGCGCACGCTGGAGAGGCGGCGGCGCCCCCTGGTTGCGCGTTCTCCGCGCGACGTCCCTCCCCAGCCCGGCCGAGGAGGTCCCCCTTGTGCGCCTTTCCCGCAGCCTGGCCCCGGTGACCCTGGCCCTCGTCCTCGTGGTGTCGCTGCCCTGCGACGCGGAGTCCCACGCTCGCGTGCCGGGCGGACAGGGGCCGGCCCCGCAGCTGTTCGGCGCGTCCTGCCGGACCACCGTCCGCGGCTCCCACGTGGTCGCCTACTGCCACAACCCCTACGTCGACACGGACCGGGTCCGGCTGCACATCGAGTGCGCCCAGTGGTGGGACATCGACACCGACGGCTCCCCGGTCGACACCGGCCCGGCGATGACCGTACGGCTCTCCGGCCGCTGCTGGAAGGAGGTCGGATCGGTGTGGATCAGTCACCAGAAGGTGGACTGAACCGGTCCGGACGGCACAGGAACGGGTAGCTCGCCGCCTCCTTCGAGGCCGCGTCCGCGTCGCCCGCGCGGATCGCCTCGACCAGCCGGGCGTGGTCCATGTACGACTGCGGCGTCAGCTCGGCGCCGACGTCCGCGCGCAGCCAGTCCCGCAGCACCTCGCCCAGGTCGGCGTACATCGCCGTCAGGACGTCGTTGTGCGAGGCGGCCACCACGGCCAGGTGCAGGGTCGCGTCCGCCGCCACGAAGGCCTCCGCGTCGCCCGACCGCCAGGCCTGCTCGCGGCGCGCCAGGAGGGCGTCCAGCTGTCCGAGATCCTTCTCCGTGCGCCGCGCCGCGGCCAGCCGGGCGGCCGACGACTCCAGGGTGGAGCGCAGCTCGGCGATGTGCCTTGGGTCGGCGTCGGCGAACCGGCGGTGCATCACGCCGGCCAGCTCGCTGGTGGCCGCGACGTACGTCCCCGAGCCCTGGCGGATGTCCAGCAGGCCGTTGTGGGCCAGCGCCCGGACGGCCTCCCGGACGGTGTTGCGGGCCACCCCGAGCTGCTCGACCAGCTCCGGTTCGGTGGGGATGCGCGAGCCGACCGGCCACTCGCCCGAGGTGATCTGGTTCCGCAACGCGGAGATGACCTGCTCGGACAGTGCCGAGCGGCGCGGATGGCTCAGAGGCATGACACACCTTCGCACGCGGGAGCCCGGCGGGAGCGGCCGGGCCCGCCCGGGGATGGACAATCATTCATCCTATGATTCTATGATGGGCCTCATGGCAGGCAAGGAAACCGGCACCACGGCCTCTGAGGCGACCGAGACCACCGAGACAGTCGAGACCACCAAGACAGCTGAGACAGCTGGCACGGCTGAGACAGCTGGCACGGCTGGCACGGCTGGGACGGCTGGGACGGCACGCGTGTCGCCCACGCGCGCGTGGGCGACACGGCTGGTCGTGGTCGGCATCGTGCTGTCCGCCGTCAACCTCCGGCCGGCCATCACCAGCCTCGGCGCGCTCCTGGAGGAGGTCCGCGACGGCCTCGGCATGAGCGGCAGCGTGGCCGGACTGCTCACCTCCGTGCCCCCGCTCTGCTTCGCCGTCTTCGGCGTCATGGCCCCCCGCCTCGCCCGTCGCTTCGGCCCGGCGGCCGTGGTCTGCGCGGGCATGGCGGCCGTCACGGCCGGCCTGCTGATACGGCCGTACGCCGGGAGCACCGCCGGATTCCTGGCCGGCAGCGCGCTCGCGCTCATGGGCATCGCGGTCAGCAACGTACTGATGCCGGTCATCGTCAAGCGCTGGTTCCCCGACCGGGTCGGCTCCATGACCGGCCTGTACTCGATGGCGCTCGCCGCCGGCACCGCGCTGGCCGCCGCGGTGACCGTCCCCCTGACCGACACGCTGGGCGGCAGCTGGCAGACCGGGCTGGCCGTCTGGGGCGGGCTCGCCGCGGTCGCGGTGCTGCCCTGGGTTCCGCTGGTACGGGACCGGGGAACGGCACCGGCTCCCGGGGCAGAGACCGACGCACGCGCGCGTGCGGAGCGGCAGCCGCCCACCCTGCGGATCACCCGCAGCCGTACCGCCTGGGCGCTCGCCGTGTTCTTCGGGCTCCAGGCCACCGCCGCCTACATCACGATGGGCTGGATGGCACAGATCTTCCGCGACGCGGGCGTCTCCGCGAGCACGGCCGGACTGCTGCTGGCCGTCACCATGGTGATGGGCGTACCCCTGGCCTTCGTCATCCCGCGTGTGGCGACGCGGCTGCCGCACCAGGGCCCGATCGTGATCGTGCTCGGCGTCTGCGGCCTCGCCGGATACGCCGGCCTGTACCTCGCGCCCGCGGGCGGCGCCTGGGCCTGGGCCGTCCTGCTGGGCATCGCGAACTGTGCCTTCCCGCTGGCCCTCACCATGGTCGGGATGCGGGCCAGGACCGGCGCGGGCGTCGCCCAGCTCTCCGCCTTCGCCCAGAGCACCGGATACCTGATCTCCATCCCCGGCCCGCTGCTGGTGGGCGTGCTCTACCAGCACAGCGGGGGCTGGGGCCTGCCGATCGCCCTCATGGTCGGCCTGATGATCCCGCAGATGGCCGTCGGCGTCCTGGCGGGCCGGAACAGGATCGTGGAGGACGAGGCGGCCACGACGGCCGCCTGACCGCGCGCCGGCCCCCTGCGTGCTCGGTGTCTGCTCGTCTCCGCTCGCGTTTGCTCGCGTCTGCTCGTGTCGCGGCCACCCCGCGCGGTCCGGCCGCGCCCCGGGGTGCCAGACTGGCCCCATGCCAGTGCTCGACCCGAACCCCCAGAACGGTCAGAAGAAGATGCTGATCGTCTTCGGCTCGTTCTTCGCCATCTTCATCGTCATCGCCGTCATCGCGACCCTCGCGTCACCCTGACCACAGCAGACCGCCACCCCCGCGGCCGATGGTGGTGCTAGCCCCCCCATCCCCTAGGGGGTGAGTGTCAGGGTCGAGTGGGTGGATCACCGGATGGGACGGCGACCGCGGATTCCGTAGTTTCGAGGTGTGGCCGCGAGGGCGGCCGACAGACCACGGAGACCACGGAGGCGACCATGCCGGCCCCCACGCACACCCGGTCCCACCCGGCGACCCCGGACAGCGTCGACATCCGGCTCCCCTGGTGGGCGCTCGCCCTTCCCGCGCTCGCCTTCGTCGCCCTGCTGCTCCTGATACTGAACCCGGCGGACGCCCACGCGGCCGGCGGGGACCCCGCCGTCACCCACCTTTTCGAGCGCGTCCAGCAGATCGTCACCCGTTAGCGCATTCAGGGGTTCGGCACCCGCGGACCGGGCGAAGCCGCATGTCAACTCCCTGCGCCCGTTGGCCTGTTTCATGCGAAGCTGGGTGCCATGAGCGTCGCAGAACCCCGCAGGATTGTCCTCTTCCGCCATGCGAAAGCCGACTGGCCACAGGTGACCGACCACGAGCGACCACTCGCTGAGCGGGGCCGAATGGACGCCGCCGTCGCCGGACGCAAGCTCGCGGACAGCGGCATCACCTTCGACCTGGCCGTGTGCTCCACCTCCGTGCGTACCCGGGAGACCTGGAAGCTCGCCGTCCATGAGCTCGCGCACCGGCCGAAAACCGTCTATGAGGAGCGGGTGTACGAGGCCTCGCCCGGCGAGCTGATCGCCGTGCTCAACGAGGTGCCCGACGACGTACGGACCGTGATCCTCATCGGCCACAACCCCGGCGTGCACGGAGTGACCGAGATCCTGGCCGGCGCCGCCGAGGCCGACGCCCGCGAGTGGATGGACCGCCGGGGCTTTCCGGCCGCCGCCTTCGCCGTCCTGACGCACGAGGGCTCCTGGAAGACCCTGGAGCCCGGCGTGGCCACGCTCGCGGACTACTGGGCACCTTCCGAGTAGACCACCGCACCAGCGCTGACACGGCACGACGAGGGCCCGGCACCGATCTCCGCGGTGCCGGGCCCTCGGGTCCGGATCGGCCGGACGGTTCAGCTCTCGTCGTGGGTGTCCGCCGCCTCGACCTCTTCGCGGGTGACGCCCAGCAGATACAGGACCGTGTCCAGGAACGGGAAGTTCACCGCCGTGTGCGCGGCCTCGCGGACCACCGGCTTGGCGTTGAAGGCGACCCCGAGACCGGCCGCGTTCAGCATGTCCAGGTCATTGGCGCCGTCGCCGATGGCCACCGTCTGCACCAGCGGCACGCCCGCCTCGGCGGCGAACCGGCGCAGCAGCCGCGCCTTGCCCGCCCGGTCCACGATCTCGCCGGTCACCCGGCCGGTCAGCTTCCCGTCGACGATCTCCAGCGTGTTGGCCTGGGCGAAGTCCAGCCCCAGTCGCTCCTTCAGATCGTCGGTGACCTGGGTGAAACCGCCCGAGACGACGCCGACTTGGTAGCCGAGCCGCTTCAGTGTCCGGATCAGGGTCCGCGCGCCCGGCGTCAGCCGGACCTCGGCGCGCACCTTCTGCACGACCGACTCGTCCAGCCCCTCCAGCAGCGCCACGCGCGCGTGCAGCGACTGCTCGAAGTCCAGTTCGCCGCGCATCGCCGCCGCCGTCACCTGGGCGACCTCGTCCTCGCAGCCGGCGTGCGCCGCGAAGAGCTCGATCACCTCGTCCTGGATGAGCGTCGAGTCCACGTCCATGACGACCAGCCGCTGGGCCCGCCGGTGCAGGCCCGCCGAGACGACCGCGATGTCCACGCCGAGCTCGGCCGCGTCGGAGGCCAGGGCGGTGCGCAGCGGTTCGGTCTCCACGCCCGACACCGCGAACTCGACAGCTGTCACCGGGTACTTGGCGAGCCGGAAGATACGGTCGATGTTGCCGCCGGTCTTGGCGATCCGGGCGGCGATGGCGGCCGTCGACTCGGCGGTCAGCGGGTGGCCGAGGACGGTGACCAGGGAACGGCCGAGGCCACGCGGGCGGTTGTCGCCGTGGCCGGAGATGATCTCCGCCTGCATCTTCATCGACTCGGCCCAGCTGTGCACGGTCGCCCTGAGGTCGCCCTCAAGACCCGCCGGGGGCTGGGTCACGAGCGCGCACAGCACCAGGCGGCCTCGCGTGACGACCTGCTCGATGTCGACCACGTCGACCATGTAGGCGGCAAGAGTGTCGAAGAGGCCGGCCGTGATGCCCGGCCTGTCCTTGCCGAAAATCTTGACGAGGAGAGTGGGGACCTCGGAGGTCTGCGGATCGCTCATGGTGTAACCAAGGTAACCGGCACCCAGTGCCTGCGGCGCAGGTGGTCCGCCTGACGGACACGGAACAATAGGTGTCGGGCCGGTGTCGGACGCCTTGCCTCCGCCCTACGGGCGAACGTGCGTGCGATGTCCACGGCCGGGGCCGGAGTGCATCCCGCCGCGACTTCACGCACGGTTCGGCGCCGCGACATGCGTGTGGCGGGTGCCGGGATGCGCGTGTGGAGGGCGCCGGGAAACGTGCGGGGCGGGCGCCCGGGCGCGCGTGGTGGTCGCTGCCTACCGGCTCGCCCGGCGACCCACTCACCCTCTCTACCCGCGGGGCCTCCTGGGCGGCGGCGGAGGTGGCGGGGGAGGGGGTGGCGGGGGCCCGGCGCCCGGGCCGCTCTGGGGGCCGTCGGGTCGCCGTGCGCCCGGCCGGGGACGCGGGGAGCGAGGCGGCGGATCGAAGGGGCGCGCCATGGTGGGCGCGCCGTACACGTCGCCCGAGCCGGACGGCGGTACGTCGGAGGGGTCGCCGCGCGACCCGCTCTCCCTCGGCGCGCGGCGGCCGTCGTCCGCCGGGGGCGGTGCGCCCGGCGGACGACGGCCCGGGACGGCGGAACCGCCCGGCGGTGCCGTCCCCGCCCCCTGCGCCGCACCGGACCGAGCCCCTCGGCCGCCACCGGTCTCCCGCAGCTCCTCCGGCACCCGGAGATACGGGTTCGTGTTCGGATTGGGCGGACGGTACGGCGTGCCCGGCGCGTAGGGCCCCGCCGTCCCGCTGACGACCCGCTCCGGAGCCCGGCCGGCCCCCTCACGGACGGGCCCGCCGCCCGCCTCGCTGTCACCCAGTGCCAGCAGGGCCGCCCGTGACCCCGCCGCCCCGGTCATCCAGGCGAGCAGTGCCCCCGCGGCCCCCGCCGCCGCGCCCCACACCGCCCCGAGCAGCAACGCCGTCCCCAGCTGCCCGTGCAGCTGGATCCCCGCCCCGAACGCGTCGAAGCCCAGCACCGACAGCGAGGCGTCCACCGACACGTCCGCCAGCCAGGCCAGCAGCGGCAGCGTGAGCGCGGTGGCGATCCCCAGTCGCACGGCACACCGCCCGGCGAAACCGAGCGCACCGGCCGAGCCGCCCCGCCGGCCCACCGGCGTCCGACCCACCGGCGTCCGACCCACCGGCGTCCGGACCACCGGTGTCCGGACCGCCGTGAACACCCCGGCCAGCAGCATGAGCAGGGCCGCCGCGACCCCCAGCAGCCACACCCGCCCGTCCAGGGCGGCCAGGTGGCCGAGCGTCACCGACTGGTCGGACTTCGAGTTCAGGAGCTCGTCGAGAGGGTGCGGCAGGAACATGGTCAGGACGCCCGTGGCCCGGCCGTCGAAGGGGACGAAGAGCCCGATCGGAACGCCGAGCCAGACGCCGTTCGGGGCGCCCAGCAGGGCCGCGCCCATGATCCGGGCCGGATGCGGGTCGCCGATCGCCGCGTAGGCCGCCGCCGCCCAGCCGGCCGCCACGGCCACCAGCAGTATCGTCACCAGCGCCGAGGCCGCAGGCCGTACCCCCCGGTGCACCGCGGCCCAGCCGGGTGGCAGCGGGGTCCGGCGCGAGGCCAGCAGGGCGATCAGCAGGATGCCCACCGACCAGCCGAGGCCGCCGAGCAGGGTCGCCGCCGTGTCCACGCTGAAGCCGACCGCGGCGTTCGCGTGCACGAGGTCGCCGAGGCGGTCCGGCAGCAGTCCGCCGACGTCGCCGATGCCGGGGATCTTCAGCCCCCCGCCGCCGCTCCCGCCGCCCGGCAGCTTGTCCAGGCCGAGCGCACCGCCGTCGATCGTCACGACGGAGTGCCCCGCCCACGCCAGGCCGCCCAGCATCGCCACGAACACCGACACCACCGAGCCCGCGCGGGCCAGCAGTTCGGCCGGGGAGATCACAACTCCGGCCGTGCGCAGGGATCGTAAGAAGAACCATGACAAAAGGAGCGCACCGACCAGGCTCACCCCCAGTGGCGTGATCTCGATGGCCGTGGTGGCCTCCGCCCCCTTCAGCCCGAAAGCGGACAGATCTCCGTCCGGGGTGACCGAACCACCCGCCCCGAGTGCCACAACGGCCGCGGTCATCGGGCCCAGCGAGCCCGCCGCGTCGGCCCGCAGCAGATGCAGGCCCAGCGCCGCCGTGCCCGCCATACCGATCAACGCCCAGCTCACGGCGGCTATCGAGGACAGCAGGATGTCGGCCCACGGCAGCCGTGCGCCGTGCCTCGCGTGCTCGACTCCCGTACCGGACGCATCAGCACTCATGGCAGACCCCCCGATCCGCAGGCGCCCCGGACCACTCCGTCGCGCTTGTCCCCCTCGCGTGGATTACCACTCTCCGGGCTGGTTTCAACCCCGTCAACGGAAAGAGTCGAAGCGCTCGTACGAGGCCTCCACAAGGCCCGGCTTTCGGTCAGAGGGCCGAGCCTGAAATAGTTCCCGACGATGTTCGACATCCCTAGACTCCCTGTGATGGGGGTAACTCGGGGGACTACTCATGGGGCTTGGAGTGCCGGAACTCGTACTTGAATCAGACGGACGCACCTGGACGCTCGATCCGTCCAGGTCATACACCCTCGGACGCGATCCGCAGGGGGACATCGTGTTCGACGACGCCAGGGTCTCCTGGCGGCACGCCACGATCAGCTTCGACGGCCGCAGTTGGGTCATCGAGGACCACGGCAGTACCAACGGCACCTTCGTGCAGAGCAGCAGGGTCCAGCGCTCCGAGATCGGCCCGGGCTCGGCCGTCCATCTCGGCAACGCGAACGACGGACCGCGCCTGGGTCTCTCCGGTGCCGCCGTCGCCCAACCGCAGCCCCAGCAGCAGCCGTTCGCGGCGCAGGGCGCGGGCGGCGCGGGCTGGTCTCAGCCGCCTGCTCCGCAGCCGTCGGCCGCGCAGCAGGCTCCGCAACAGGGCTGGCAGCAGGCCCCGCCGGTGATCCCGCAGCAGCAGGGTGCCCCGGCCATGGCCTCCGGCGGTGGCGCGGGGGCGCCGCCGGTCTACGGCGACCGCAGCCCGACCACCTTCCACCAGTTCTCCGTCGGCCGCGTGATGCGCATCGGCCGTGCCCTGGACAACGAGCTGGTCGTCTCCGACCTGCAGGTCTCGCGCCACCACGCCGAGTTCCACTCCACGCCCGACGGCCGCATGGAGATCCGCGACCTCGGCTCGCACAACGGCACGTACGTCAACGGCATGCCGATCGCGAAGAGCGGCAGCGCGCTGCTCGACGCGGACGACATCGTGGGCGTCGGCCACTCCACCTTCCGGATCGTCGGCGACCGGCTGGAGGAGTTCGTCGACACCGGTGAGGTCTCCTTCTCCGCACGCCACCTGACCGTCACGGTCGACGGCGGCAAGCAGATCCTCAAGGACGTCTCCTTCGGCGTCCCGGAGAAGTCCGTGATCGCGGTCATCGGCCCGTCGGGATCCGGCAAGTCGACGCTGCTCAAGGCGCTCACCGGCTACCGCCCCGCCAACGAGGGCGAGGTGCTGTACGACAACCGCAACCTGTACAAGCAGTTCGCCGAGCTGCGCCAGCGCATCGGTCTGGTCCCGCAGGACGACATCCTGCACAAGGAGCTGACCGTCAAGAAGGCCCTCAAGTACGCGGCCAAGCTCCGCTTCCCCGCCGACACCACGGGGGAGGAGCGCGAGGCCCGGATAGACGAGGTGCTGCGCGAGCTGAAGCTCGACGTCCACAAGGAGAAGAAGGTCACCTCCCTCTCCGGCGGCCAGCGCAAGCGCGTGTCGGTGGCCCTGGAGCTGCTCACCAAGCCGTCGCTGATCTTCCTCGACGAGCCCACCTCGGGCCTCGACCCGGGCATGGACCGCGATGTCATGCAGCTGCTGCGCGGCCTCGCCGACGACGGCCGCACGGTCCTCGTCGTCACCCACTCGGTGGCCGAGCTGGCGCTGTGCGACAAGCTCCTGGTGATGGCCCCGGGCGGCTCGGTCGCCTACTTCGGCCCGCCGGAGGAGGCGCTGAACTTCTTCGGCTACGACACCTGGGCCGACGTCTTCTCCGCCTTCGAGAACTACCGCGACTACGACTGGGCGGGCCGCTGGAAGGGCTCGCAGCACTACCAGATGTACGCCGCGGACATCGACGCGATTGCGCCGCAGTCCGTACAGATGCCGCCGATGCAGGTGATGAAGCCGAAGAAGCCGCAGAGCTGGGGGTCGCAGCTGCTGACCCTGGTCCGGCGGTACGTGTCGGTCATCGCCTCGGACAAGGGCTTCCTGGCGCTGACGGTGATCCTGCCGGCCGTGCTCGGCGCGGTCAGCCTGCTGATCGACAGCGACAAGGGCCTGCTGGTGAACCCGGTGAGCTCGAAGACGGGCGTGCCGGTCCCGAACGGGACGGCGACCACGGTCCTGCTGATCCTCGCCGTCGGCGCCTGTTTCGCGGGTGCCGCCAACTCCGTGCGCGAGCTGATCAAGGAACGGGTCATCTACGAGCGGGAGCGCGCGGTCGGCCTGTCCCGGTCGGCGTACCTGATGTCCAAGGTGGTCGTGCTCGGCCTGATCACCGTGTTGCAGGGTCTGATGGTCGGCCTGATCGGCTTCTCCAGCCGCGAGATCCCCGACCAGGGCGTGGTCCTCGGCCACTCCACCCTCTTCGAGCTGTGCATCCCGATCATGGGGCTCGGCTTCACCTCGATGATGTTCGGCCTGGTCATCTCCTCGCTGGTGAAGACGTCCGAGAAGACCATGCCGCTGCTGGTGATGTTCGCGATCATCCAGGTCGTGTTCACCGGCTGCCTGTTCACCCTGAACGGCGCGGTGGGAGTGAACCAGGTCTCGTTCCTGATGCCCTCCCGCTGGGCGGTGGGCGCGGCCGGCGCCACGCTGGACTTCAACAACATCGCGCCCAACGTCGACAACCCGACCAAGACGGATCCGCTGTGGGACCACACGGCCGGCGCCTGGACCATGGACATGGCCGCGCTGATCGTCCTCGGCCTCATCTGCGGTTTCCTCGTGGCCCGGTTCCTGCGCCGCCACGAGCCCGAGGTCATGCGCAAGTAGCACGCCGGCGCCCTCAGGACGCCCGAAGGGCGGCACCCCGCAGTGGGGTGCCGCCCTTCGGCATGTGCGTGAAGAGGTCCGCGCAGGCCTCAGTACGCGCTGTTGACGTTGTCCATCGAGCCGTACCGGTGGGCGGCGTAGTTGCAGGCGGCCGTGATGTTGGCGACCGGGTCGTAGATGTTCCACGAGGTGCCGGCCACGTGGTAGGTGGCGAAGGTCGGCGGGATGACCTGGAGCAGACCCTTGGAGGGGATGCCGTTGATGGCGTTGATGTCCCAGTTGTTGATGGCGTTGGGGTTGCCGGAGGACTCCCGCATGATGTTGCGGTACAGGCCGTTGTAGGAGCCCGGGATGCCCTTGGCGTTCATGATGTCGAGGGACTGGCGGATCCAGCCGTCGAGGTTGTTGGCGTAGGTCTTCGAGGCGACCGGCTGGAGCTGCGGGCGCGCGGCGGACCGGCTGGCGGCCTGCTGGGCGGCGCGCTTGGCGGCGGCCTTCTTGACGGCGGCGACGTGCTTCACGTGGGCCGCGTGCAGCTTCTTGGCGTGGGCCTGCTTCACGTGGGCGACGTGGGCCGCGTGGACCTTCTTCACGTGGGCCACGTGCAGCTGGTGGGCGGAGAGCGCCTTCTTCTTGGCGATGGCCTCGACCTTGACGTTCTGCAGGGCCAGCTGGTCCGTGACCTTGCCCGTGACGTCCTTGACCTGCGCGGTGCCGTAGACGGCCTTGGCGGCGGTCTCGGGGGCACCGGCCGCGATCGTCTCGGCGCTGCTGGGCACGGCCGAGAAGGCGAGGGCGGCGGCGCCGAGCGTGGCGACACCGGCGAGCGCGATCTTGCGGTGCTTGGTCAGAGTGGGACTGTGGCTGTGCTTGGGCATGGCTTCGGACCTCTTCGAATAGCGCGGAGGTCGCTCGTTGTCCGCGGGAGGAGACCGGCTCCTCCGGCACGAACACCGCCGGGGGAACCCGCGGTGCTGAGCGACGGCAGCCATTCTTAGCGGCAGCAAAATGCCCTGGCAAAGGTGTGACGTACGATCCCCGGTAGTGGAGCCCGGAGGGGCAAATCGGGACAGACTGGAACGTCTGCCCCGTTCGCGCCGGGCCCCTTTATCTCCTATTTCCGTTCGTACGTGATGTGCGCCCTATGTGCCGCCTCACATCGGCCGCACATCAATCTCACCGGGAGTTGCTGAAGCAACCCGCTGCGTGAGGGGCCTACTGCGGGAGGATGAGGTGCAGGTCGCCGAACTCGTGCCACAGGTAGAGACCGCGCAGCGCCTCCTCGTAGCCGAGGTCGAGCGCGGCCCGCCCGGCGACCGCCTCCAGCATCAGCAGATGCGAGGCCTCCGGCTCGTGCAGCCCGGTCAGCAGCCCGTCCACCACCCGGACCCCGAGCCTCGGCGTCACCACCAGCTCCGTCCAGCCCTCGGCCGCCCGCACCACCCCGTCGGACCCGGCGGCCGACTCCACGGCCCGCACCGCGGTCGTCCCGACGGCCACCACCCGCCCCCCTCCCGCTCGCGCGTTGTTGATCAGCCGTGCCGACGTCTCCGGCACGGCGAACCGCTCCGCGTACGGCGGCTCGTACGCCTCCGCCGACGACACCCCGGTGTGCAGCGTGATCGGCGCGAACTGCACCCCGCGGCTCACCAGCTCCGCCACCAGCCGCGCGGTGAAGGGCCGGGCCGCACTCGGCATCTCCGCGCTTCCCGCCCCGTCCGCCGACGGCAGCGCGAACACCGTCTGGTACACCGACAACGGCTGGTCCCGCTCCGTATAGGAGTAACGGATGGGCCGCCCGTACTCCCGCAGCATCCCGTGGACGTCCGTCGAGGTCCGCGCCCACCACAGCCGCTCGCCCCGCTCGGTCAACGGCTCCTCCAGGACCAGCCGCCCGCCCCCGGGCAGCCGCACCCCGGTACCGGCGCGCGTACCCGCACGCGCGCGAGTGGTCCCCTTCCCGTCCGGCTCGCGCAGCTCGACCGCCCACCGTCCGTCCCCGCGCACCGCGTCCCCGCGCGTGGAGAAGTGCACCACCACCCGCGCGTGCCCGACCCGCCCGTCCACGGCCGCCGCCAGCGTCGGCGAGGTGTTCACCACCAGCAGGTCCCCGGCCCGCAGCAGGCACGGCAGCTCGGCGAAGGCGTGATGCGACACCGCCGTCCCGCGCGACACCAGCAGCCGTACGGCGTCCCGTTCCAGACCCGGCCCGCGCTGCTCGGCCGGCACCCGCGCGGACAGCTCCTCGGGCACCCGCACCACCGTCGTCATCGCCCCTCCACCAGGGCAGGAGCGTCGTACCGCCCGCTCACGGGCCGCTCGTCCAGGAGCCGCAGGAAGGCCGGTACGACACTCACCGGCGCCGGCCGCGGATCGTCGTCGTCCGGTACGGCCGCCGCATACAGGTCGGTCGCCATGTCCCCGGGATCAACCGCCCACACCCGCAGCCCCGGCTCCTCCACGGCGAGCACCGCCGCCAGCTGGTCCAGGGCCGCCTTCGAGGCGCCGTAGCCGCCCCAGGTCTCGTACGCCTCGGCGCCCGCGTCCGAGCTGACCGCGACCACCGCACCCGCCGCCGACTCCCGCAGCAGCGGCAGCGCCTCCTGGACCAGGCCCAGCGCGGCCACCACGTTCACCTCCAGCGCCCGGCGCAGCCCCGCAAGCGGCAGCTCGCCCAGGCGCACCAGCGGCTCGGCGCCCAGCGCGCTGGCATTGCTCACCAGCAGGTCCACCCCGCCCAGCTCCCGCGCGGCGGCCACCAGACCGGCCCGGTGCCCGGCGTCCGTGACATCGCCGGGCAGCGCAGCCACCCGCGTCCCGTGCTCCGCGACGGCCTCCGCCGTCTCCTTCAGCGCCCCGGCCCCCCTGGCGTCCAGCACCAGATCCCAGCCGCGCGCGGCCAGCGCCTCGGCCAGCGCCCGCCCCAGCCCCTTCGAGGCCCCCGTGATGATCGCTACCGGCATGACAACCGTCCCCTCGGCTCCGTCCGCCCGCGTCGGCGGTGATCCCAACGTAGGAACCGGACCGCCCCGGCCGCCTCGGACGGGGGCCGCAACCCGGCGGGGCCCTTCGGACTAAGCCGCCGGTCCGGGCCTCGCGCCCTAGGTCCCCGGGCCTACGGCCGACGGTCCAGGCCCTGCCGCCCTCGGCCCGATCCGCACTGTCGGACCCCGCCGGTACCGTGAGGACATGAGTCAAGGTCCCCGGTCCGGCCTCGGCGCGGTGAGTTCCGCGCTGCTGGCCATGAGCAGGCATCTGGAGGTGCGCGACGTCCTCAAGACGATCGTCGCCTCCGCCCGTGAGCTGCTCGACGCCCAGTACGCCGCGCTCGGGGTCCCCGACGACCACGGCGGCTTCGCCCAGTTCGTCGTCGACGGCGTCACCGACGCCCAGTGGAAGGCCATCGGCCCGCTCCCGCGCCAGCACGGCATCCTCGCGGCGATGCTGCGCGAGGCCAAGGTCGAGCGGCTGGCCGACGTCCGCACGGACCCCCGCTTCGAGGGCTGGCCCTCCGCCCACCCCGACATGTCCGACTTCCTGGGCCTGCCGATCCGGGACGGCGACGAGGTCATCGGCGCGCTGTTCCTCGCCAACAAGAACTGCGCGAAGCCCCAGGGAGGCTGCGGCTTCACCGCCGAGGACGAGGAACTCCTCTCCATCCTCGCCCAGCACGCGGCCATCGCCCTCACCAACGCCCGCCTCTACGAGCGCAGCCGCGAGCTGACCATCGCCGAGGAGCGCTCCCGGCTCGCCCACGAACTGCACGACGCGGTCAGCCAGAAGCTCTTCTCGCTCCGCCTGACCGCCCAGGCCGCCGCCGCCCTGGTCGACCGCGACCCCTCCCGCGCCAAGGGCGAGCTGCACCAGGTCGCCGTGCTTGCCGCCGAGGCCATCGACGAACTGCGTGCCGCCGTCGTGGAGCTGCGCCCGGCCGCCCTCGACGAGGACGGTCTGCTCGCCACCCTGCGCACCCAGATCCAGGTCCTCGACCGCGCCCACACCGCGCGCGTGACCTTCGCCGCCGGCGGCTTCCGCGCCCTGCCCGCCGCCCAGGAGGAGGCACTGCTCCGGGTGGCCCAGGAGGCCCTGCACAACGCCCTGCGGCACTCCGGGGCCGGGCACGTGGACGTGACGGTGAACCGGCGCGGCGGCGGAGCCGTCCTGCGGGTCACGGACGACGGAAGCGGCTTCGACCCGCACCTCACCCGGCGCGCCGGACGCCACCTCGGCCTGGTCTCCATGCGGGACCGGACGAACGGCGTCGGCGGCACGCTGACCGTGGAATCGGCGCCCGGCAAGGGCACCACGATCGAGATGGAGGTCCCCGGTGGCTGACGCGATCCGGGTGCTGCTGGTCGACGACCACCAGGTCGTCCGCCGGGGCCTGCGCACCTTCCTGGAGGTCCAGGACGACATCGAGGTGGTCGGCGAGGCCGCCGACGGCGCCGAAGGGGTCGAGCGCGCCCAGGAGCTCACCCCCGACGTCGTCCTGATGGACGTCAAGATGCCCGGCCTGGACGGCGTGGCGGCACTGCGCAGGCTCCGCGAACTCGACAACCCCGCGCGCGTGCTGATCGTCACCAGCTTCACCGAGCAGCGCACGGTGGTCCCGGCCCTGCGCGCGGGCGCCGCCGGATACGTCTACAAGGACGTCGATCCCGACGCGCTCGCCGCCGCCATCCGCTCGGTGCACGCCGGGCACGTGCTGCTCCAGCCCGAGGTGGCCGGCGCCCTGCTCTCCCAGGAGGAGGCCAACTCCGGCCAGGGCAGGGGCGGCTCGCTCACCGAACGGGAGCGGGAGGTGCTCGGGCTGATCGCCGACGGCCGCTCCAACCGCGAGATAGCCCGCGCCCTGGTGCTGTCCGAGAAGACGGTCAAGACGCACGTCTCGAACATCCTGATGAAACTCGACCTCGCCGATCGCACCCAGGCCGCCCTGTGGGCCGTTCGCCATGGCGTGACCGGCTGAAACGCCTTCCGCAACGCTTCACGGACGACAAACGGACGACAATATGGAGGGTCGCCTTCCGGGCTGAGATTCATACCGTCGTGGGAATGTCACCCGGACGGCGCATCCTCGGCCGGCCACCGCCGTTCTCCAGTGCGTGCTGCGGCGACCGCCGCGGCGATCGCCAAGGAGGCTCAAGAAGTGAAGAACCTGAAGAAGGCAGCGGCCCTGACGATGGTGGCCGGCGGGATCGTGGCGGCCGGCGCGGGAATTGCCTCCGCCCACACCGGCGGCGCCGCTGCCGCGGGCGAGGCCCACGGCTCCCCGGGCGTCGTCTCGGGCAACGTCATCCAGGTCCCGGTGGACGTTCCGGTCAACGTCGTCGGCAACAGCATCAACGTCATCGGCGTACTGAACCCCGCCTTCGGCAACCTCGGCCTCAACCACTGAGACCCTGCCGCCCGACGGCACCGACCTCCGGCCTTCCGGCCACCCCGGAAGGCCGGTCGGCTGCTGTCGGGCAGCGCCCCGAAGGGGCGCGGGGCTGAATTCGATGTGCGGCTGCCGCCGCGCGGGCGCGCCCAGCCACGACGCCGCCGCAGGCGACCGACGACAGACGCATCTCACGCCACCTCACGCCACCTTGCGGCACAGCAGAGCGCTCAGCGCCCTCGCTCGCGCTCCTCCACAACGGAGTTGTACGCCGCGACCTGCGCCCGCCGCGCCGTCCGCTCCACCGGCCGCAGTGCCAGCGACCGCGCCGCCATCTCCGACGCGCTCACCGCCCCGCCGTGCCCGTTGTCGTAGGCCAGCGAGATCAGCAACCCCACCCGCTGCGCCAGCTCCAGCACCCGCACCGCCCGCGGCGGATACCCCGGGGCCAGCACCTCCCGGCCCCGCTCCGCGCGCGCCCGGTACGCGTCGATCGCCGCCTCCGCCACCGGCCCCGACCCCGCGACGTCCAGCTTCGACAGCACCTCCGTCGCGTCCCGCAACGCCTCGGCCAGCTCGCGCTCCGCCTCACCGAGCGACGGCACGTCGGCCGGCGGGGCCTCCCGCACCGGCAGCACGTGCCAGACCACCTCGACATGCACATCGCCGGCGGGCCCGGCCTCGTAGACCTCCGGCACCAGCCCGAACGCGGCTCCGTGGCAGATCACCGCCTCCTCGGCCTCCAGCGCCCGCGCGTTGAACTCCGGCGGCCCGCTCAGCCCCAGCGGATGCCCGGACGCCGGCAGCGCGACCCGCAGCCCGGTCGCCCCCAGCGCCCGCAGCCGCCCCAGCGCCAGCGTGAGCCCGACCGGAGCGGACTCACCGGGCAGCCCCTCCACCCGGTGCACCGCGTCCTCGCCGACGATGGCGAGCACGGCGTCATCCGGAGAGACAAGTCCGGCCAAAAGGGCGTTTCCCCAAGCGGCGAGGCGTCCTGAACGCGGTTCCGAGAGCATGCCCCCACCCTAAGGACAGGACCGATGGAATGGAGCGGCGCACTCGTGGCGTAGATTTCATAAGGGCTGCGCCCACCGGCGCCGCCACCCGGGCCACAGGCGTACGCGACAGCCGAGAACGGCGACACTGCAAGGGGAGACAACGCGCTCATGAGCGATGTTCTGGAGCTTCAGGACGTATCCGTGGTCCGGGAGGGCCGGGCTCTGGTGGACCAGGTCTCCTGGTCGGTGAAGGAGGGCGAGCGCTGGGTCATCCTCGGCCCCAACGGCGCCGGCAAGACCACCCTCCTGAACGTCGCGTCCAGCTACCTCTTCCCCAGCAAGGGCACCGCCACCATCCTCGGCGACACCCTCGGCAAGGTCGACGTCTTCGACCTGCGCCCGCGCATCGGCATGGCCGGCGTCGCCATGGCCGAGAAGCTCCCCAAGCGCCAGACCGTCCTGGAGACCGTGCTCACCGCCGCCTACGGCATGACCGCCCACTGGCAGGAGGAGTACGACGAGGTCGACGAGCAGCGTGCCCGCGCCTTCCTGGACCGCCTCGGCATGACCGACTACGTGGACCGGAAGTTCGGCACCCTCTCCGAGGGCGAGCGCAAGCGCACCCTGATCGCCCGCGCCCTGATGACCGACCCCGAGCTGCTCCTCCTCGACGAGCCCGCCGCGGGACTCGACCTCGGCGGCCGGGAGGACCTGGTCCGCCGCCTCGGCCGGCTCGCCCGCGACCCGATCGCCCCCTCCATGATCATGGTCACCCACCATGTCGAGGAGATCGCCCCCGGCTTCACCCACGTCCTGATGATCCGCCAGGGCAAGGTCCTCACCGCCGGCCCGCTGGAGCTCGAACTCACCTCCCGCAACCTCTCCCTCTGCTTCGGCCTCCCGCTCGTCGTCGAGCAGCTCGGCGACCGCTGGACCGCCCACGGACTGCCTCTGTCCTGACCGGCGTTGACCCGGAAAAGCACCCTGTCGGGGTGGGCACCCCCGGCCCTACCATGACAATGTGAACAGCATCGACGCATGGGTGTGGTGGCTCGTCGGCGCGGCGGCTCTCGGGATCCCGCTCGTGGTGACCGCGATGCCGGAGTTCGGCATGTTCGCGGTCGGTGCCGTGGCCGCCGCCGTCACCGCGGGTCTCGGCGCGGACGCCGTGCTCCAGGTGCTCGTCTTCGTCCTCGTCTCGGTCGCGCTGATCGCCGTCGTACGGCCCATCGCGAACCGGCACGCCGCCCAGCGCCCGCAACTCGCCACCGGCGTCGACGCGTTGAAGGGCAGACAGGCCGTCGTACTCGAACGCGTCGACGGCGGCGCGGACGGCCGGATCAAGCTCGCCGGCGAGATCTGGTCGGCGCGCGCCCTCGACCCGGACCGTGCCTACGAAGTGGGTCAGGAAGTCGACGTCGTGGAGATCGAGGGGGCCACCGCGATCGTCATCTGACCTCGTAAGACTCAACTGAACAGAAGAGTCCCCGAGTTGCGCGTGCGTCTGTCAGACTCATCCAGCAAGATCTTCAACAACCATAAGATCTGCCGAAGCGCCGAGGCGGAGAAGGGTACGGGGAGCGACGATGGAACCGGTCATCATCGTCCTGGTCATTCTGGTGGTGTTGGTCTTCATCGCCCTGATCAAGACGATCCAAGTCATCCCACAGGCGAGCGCCGCCATCGTCGAGCGCTTCGGCCGCTACACGCGGACCCTGAACGCGGGCCTGAACATCGTGGTCCCGTTCATAGACACCATCCGCAACCGCATCGACCTGCGTGAACAGGTCGTCCCGTTCCCGCCGCAGCCGGTGATCACCCAGGACAACCTGGTCGTGAACATCGACACCGTCATCTACTACCAGGTGACGGACGCGCGCGCGGCCACCTACGAGGTCGCCAGCTACATCCAGGCCATCGAGCAGCTCACGGTCACCACGCTCCGCAACATCATCGGCGGCATGGACCTGGAGCGGACCCTGACCTCCCGCGAGGAGATCAACGCGGCCCTGCGCGGCGTCCTCGACGAGGCCACCGGCAAGTGGGGCATCCGCGTCAACCGCGTCGAGCTCAAGGCGATCGAACCACCCACCTCCATCCAGGACTCGATGGAGAAGCAGATGCGCGCCGACCGTGACAAGCGCGCCGCGATCCTCACCGCGGAGGGCACCCGCCAGGCGGCGATCCTCACCGCCGAGGGCGAGAAGCAGTCCCAGATCCTGCGCGCCGAAGGTGAGGCCAAGGCGGCGGCCCTGCGCGCCGAGGGCGAGGCCCAGGCGGTCCGTACGGTCTTCGAGGCCATCCACGCCGGCGACCCGGACCAGAAGCTCCTCTCCTACCAGTACCTCCAGATGCTCCCGAAGATCGCCGAGGGCGACGCCAACAAGCTCTGGATCGTCCCCAGCGAGATCGGCGACGCCCTCAAGGGCCTCTCCGGCGCCATGGGCAACTTCGGCTCTCTGGGCGGCGGTTCTAACGGCGGCGGCAACATCCCGTCCCAGGAACGCCGCGAGAAGCCCAACATCGACTGACGGCACCTCAAAACAAACGTTCCCCGCGCCCACCCTTTCTTGGGGGCGCGGGGAACTGCGCGATCAGCCACAACACAGCCGCAGCCGCAAGACGGCACCGGCCGGGCACACGACTAGGCGGCCACATCCCCCGCCAGCCACTCGGGCAACGCCGCCAGATCCTCGGCCCCCATGGCCAACAGCATCGCATCCTGCGGCGAAGGCTCGAACGGCTTCCGGAGCAACGGCATCTCCGCCTGCTCCGGCGTCCGGTCCGCCTTCCGGTGATTGTCCTCCGCGCAGGACGCCACCGTGTTCAGCCACGAATCCTGACCACCCTGCGCCCGCGGCACCACATGGTCCACGGTCGTCGCCCGCTTCCCGCAGTACGCGCACCGGTGCCGGTCCCTGACCAGCACCCCCCGCCGCGACCACGGCGCCTGTCTCCGAAAGGGCACCCGCACATACCTGCACAGCCGTATGACCCGAGGCGCAGGTATGTCCACCTCGGCACCGCGCATGCGCAGCTCGGGGTGGGCCTGCTCGACGACGGCCTTGTCCTGGAGCACCAGAACGACGGCGCGGTTCAACGTCACCGTAGACAGCGGCTCGAAGCTCGCGTTCAGCACCAGCGTGTCCCGCATCCAGCCCACCTCCTTTGTGCACCGTGCCCACCCCCGGCGGGCTTGGATCAACTCTGGACGGGCGCGCCGAGATGGACAACGCAATAAAAACTGCCCGCCCCTGATCACTTCCATGACCAGAGACGGGCAAACGTTCAATGAACGCTCAGCTGATTTCGCGCGCTGCGTCAGCCCTGCTCGGAGTTCTCGTACTCCCCGATGAGCTGCGCCCGCGCGATCGCGTGGAACCGCAGGTTGAACCCGACGACGGCAGGCGACACATCGGCGTCCGGACCGAGCTTCTCCTGGTCCACCGCGTACACCGTGAAGACGTACCGGTGCGGCCCGTCCCCGGGCGGCGGCGCGGCACCGCCGAAGTCCTTCGACCCGTAGTCGTTGCGCACCTGCACCGCGCCCTCGGGCAGACCCTCGAACTTGCCGCTGCCCGCGCCCGCCGGCAGCTCGGTCACCGAGGCCGGGATGTCGAACAGGACCCAGTGCCAGAACCCGCTGCCCGTCGGGGCGTCAGGGTCGTAGCACGTCACGGCGAAACTCCTGGTCCCGTCGGGGAAACCCGCCCACCGCAGCTGCGGCGAGGTGTTGCCCTTCGCATAGACCTGAGCGTCCTTGAGCGTCGCCCCTTCCTCGATGTCCTCGCTCGTCACCGTGAACGACGGGACGGGAGGGTGGAAGTCATGGGGGAGAGGCCGCCGCTTGAGCTCGGACACCTCGGTACCTCCTGATCGATTACCGGAATCAGCAGTGTCGAGCCTAGAACCAGTTGCGCTTGCTGCCGACCTCGGACAGCCACTGGTTGAGATAAGCCGCCCAGTCGGTCCCGTGGAAGTCGTGCAGACCCACCTGGAACGACCGGAACGTGTCACTGCCCTCGCTGAACAGCCCCGGCTTCTTGTCCATTTCGAGGATGACGTCCATGGCGTGCGCGTCCGCCACGAAGCTCAGCTCGACCTGGTTCAGCCCCCGGTACTGGGACGGCGGGTGGAACTCGACCTCCTGGTAGAACGGCAGCGTCTGCCGCGTCCCCCGGATGTGCCCCTTCTCCAGGTCCGCGTTCCTGAACCGGAAGCCCAGCTGGATGAAGGCGTCCAGGATCGCCTTCTGCGCCGGCAGCGGATGCACGTTGATCGGGTCCAGGTCCCCGGAGTCGACGGCACGCGCGATCTCCAGCTCGGTGGTCACCCCGATGTGCATCCCGCGCAGCGCCTGCCCGTCGATCATCGTGACGGGCGTCTCCCACGGGATCTCCAGCCCGAACGGCACCGCGTGCACGGCCCCGGCCTGCAGCTCGAAGGCACCGCCGAGCCGCGTCTTGCCGAAGGCGATGTTCTGCTTGTACTCCTCGTCGCCGTGCTCCACCTCGACCCGCGCCTGGAGCCCCACGGACAGCCCCTGGATCTCCTGGTTCACCGAGCCGCCCTGGATCCGCACCTCGCCCTGGACGACACCGCCAGGTACGACGTTCACCTCGGTGAGCACCGTCTCGACGGACGCCCCGCCGGCCCCCAGGCTCGCGAGCAGCTTCTTGAACCCCATGACTCTCCTCTACTACGCACGGTCTACTACGTACGGACCCTTGATCCCTACAAACGCGATCCGGTCACCACCGGTTCCGGTCCACACCCTGGCAAGCAGACGATTCCTTGACCAGTCCTTGGCGTCCCCGGTCTGGACTACGCTCGGACGCCATGATCGCGCCCCCGGACCGTACGCCACTCCCCAGAAGCTTCTTCGACCGCCCTGTCCTGGAGGTCGCCCCCGACCTCCTCGGCCGCGTCCTCCTCCGCACCACCCCGGACGGTCCGATCGCGGTGCGCCTCACAGAGGTCGAGGCGTACGACGGCCCGAACGACCCCGGCTCGCACGCCTATCGCGGCCCCACCCCCCGCAACGAAGTCATGTTCGGTCCGCCCGGACATGTGTACGTCTACTTCACCTACGGCATGTGGTTCTGCATGAACCTCGTCTGCGGCCCCGAGGGCACCGCGTGCGCGGTCCTGCTCCGCGCCGGGGAGATCATCGAGGGCGCCGAGCTCGCCCGTAAACGTCGACTTTCGGCCCGATACGACAGAGAACTGGCCAAAGGACCGGCCCGCCTGGCCACCGCCCTGGGCGTCGACCGGGCCCTGGACGGCACGGACGCGTGCGCCGAAGGCGAGACCCCGCTGCGGATACTGACCGGCACCCCCGTCCCCTCCGACCAGGTACGCAACGGTCCGCGCACCGGAGTCGCCGGCGAGGGCGGCGACGGCGACATCCATCCCTGGCGCTACTGGATCGCCAACGACCCCACCGTGAGCCCCTATCGGGCCCATGTGCCGAGGCGCCGCTCAAGTTGACGCGTCCCTGGAAGGTGCGTAATGTAGCCCGAGCCGCTGAACCGGGTACGGCAATCGCCAGCAGCCGGAAGTGGCCACCCACTACCTACGACTTCCCCTGACGGGGTCGATTTCGGCGTGCCCGCATGCCCGAATTCGAGCCCGCGGAACTCGATTATGAGTCCCGGCGGGAATCGGCTAACGTAGTGAATGTCGAAAGGCCGACGGGCGAAAGCCGGAAAGCCTGAAGACAATCCCGCCGACCGGGAATCGGACGCCGAAAGGATCTGATAGAGTCGGAAACACCGAAGGGAAGCCCGGAGGAAAGCCCGAGAGGGTGAGTACAAAGGAAGCGACCGTTCCTTGAGAACTCAACAGCGTGCCAAAAGTCAACGCCAG